>NZ_QSOP01000004.1 GCF_003436275.1 Collinsella sp. TM09-10AT | reverse complement strand
TTTTGCCTCTTGACAATGTCCTGCTCATATTAAAAGGAACGTCCCTAAGTGCCGGCCGCAGCTACAGTAGCCCAAAGTGCTTGGCGGCGTTGTAAATGCCGTCGTCGTCTACGGCGGTCGTCACGTAGGTCGCTGCGGCCTTCACGGTATCCTGCGCGTTGCCCATGGCCACACTTGTGCCCACGGCCGAGAACATCGACAGGTCGTTCTCGCCGTCGCCAAAGGCGATCGTCTCGCTCGCGTCGACACCCAGGCGCTCCAGCGTCGCTGCCACGCCCAGGTCCTTGCCGCCGTTAGCGGGAATAATGTCGCAGAACAGGTCGCACCAGCGCGTAGTGAGCGAATGCGACACCGCATCGGTCACGATATGCTCGTCGGCAGGATCCACAAAGGCGCAAAACTGGTAGACCGGCGCTTCAAAGGCGTGCTCAAACGGCTCCTCGTGGTAGACGATCCCCGCGTTGTTGCCGGCCGTCACCACGCGTTCGGACAGGCGGTTCACAAACGAGTTCTCGCCCTGCATGCACAGCGAGTCGTAGCGCCCCTCGGCCACCTGGTCCACAATCACCGCAACGTCGTCCGGATCGATCGGGCAGCTACGGTAAACGCCCTCGGCATCAAAACAGTGCTGGCCCGAAAGCGTAATGTACGCATCCCAACCAAGATCGAACAGCCAATCGGGCATCTGGTAGGTCGGGCGACCCGTGGCAATGACGCACGCAATCCCCTGCTCGTGAAAGCTGTCGAGCACCTGCTGCGCCGACGCCGGAATCCGGTGCGTCTCAAAGCTCAGCAGCGTGCCGTCGATATCAAAAAACGCGGCCTTGATCATCCTCGCCTACTCCTCGCCCTCGAGCTTTTCACTCGCCTCGAGCCACGCCATCTCCAGCTCGTCCATGGCGGCGTGGGCCTCGTCGATCTTTGCCTGCTGCTCGCCCAGCGCCGTGTAGTTGGTGGGATCGACCTGGGCCATGGCGGCCTCGGCCTCCTCCACGCGAGCGCGCTGCGTTTCCATCTTGCGCTCGAGCGAGCTCACCTCACGACGGAGCTTTTGGCGCTCGGCATTGGAAAGGCCGTTGGGCTGACCGCTCGACTTGGGCTTTTCGGCCGCAGCCGCCGCGGCACCGGTGTCGAACGTACCGGTCTTGGCGCTCGGTGCACCCACGGGCTCGCCCTCGGCGGTGGCGTTGCACAGGCGCAGGTACTGGTCGACGCCGCCGGGCATATGCGTCAGGTGGCCGTCGAGCAGCGCCCACTGCTGGTCGGTCACGCGCTCCATCAAAAAGCGGTCGTGCGTCACCAGAATCAGCGTGCCGGGCCAGCCGTCCAGCAAGTCCTCGACAATCGCCAGCATGTCGGTATCCAGGTCGTTGCCGGGCTCGTCCAGGATGAGCACGTTGGGCTCGTCCAGGATCGTCAGCAGCAGCGACAGGCGACGGCGCTGGCCGCCCGAAAGATCGCCGATGCGGCTCCAGAGCTGCTGCGTCGTAAAGCCCAGACGCTCGCAGAGCTTCTCGGGTGAAGTCTCCTTGCCGTCAATGACGTAGTACTTCTTATAGTGGCTGAGCACCTCGCGGATCGTGTCGCCCATGTAGGGTTCGAGCTCCTCGAGCTGCTGCGACAGCACGCCAAAGCGCACCGTCTGGCCGATCTTCACGCGGCCGCGCAGGGGCGCGATCTTGCCCTGGATCACGTCGAGCAAAGTCGACTTGCCGGCGCCGTTCTCGCCCAAAAGACCATAGCGGTCGCCCGCACCAATGAGCCAGGTCACGTCGTTGAGCACCTGCTTGGGCGCGCCATCGGTATCCGCATAGCCGGCGTCCACGTCGACCACATCGATAACCTGCTTGCCCAGGCGGCTCACGGCCAGGCGCTTGAGCTCCAGCTCGTCACGCACGGGCGGCACGTCGGCGATCAGCTCGCGAGCGGCATCCACGCGAAACTTGGGCTTGGTGGAGCGCGCCTGGGCACCGCGGCTCAGCCACGCGAGCTCCTTACGTGCCATGTTGCGACGGCGCTCCTCGGTAACCGCGGCCATGCGGTCGCGTTCCACGCGCTGCAGGATATATGCCGAATAGCCGCCCTCGAAGGGATCGACCTGGCCGTCGTGAACCTCCCACATGCTGGTGCAGACCTCGTCCAAGAACCAGCGATCGTGCGTGACCACGAGCATCGCGCCCTGACCGCGCTGCCAGCGGGCCTTTAAGTGACGCGCAAGCCAGTTGATGGTGCGCATGTCCAGATGGTTGGTGGGCTCATCGAGCACGAGCACGTCATAGTCGCCGATCAGCAGGCGCGCGAGGTCCACGCGGCGGCGCTGACCGCCCGAGAGCTCGCCTACCATGCCCTCCCAGGGCACATCGCTAATGAGGCCGGCGAGGATCTGGCGCGTACGGGGGCTCGACGCCCACTCGTACTCGGGGGCGTCACCCACAACGGCATGATGCACGGTATCGGTATCGACAAGCTGGTCCTTTTGGCCGAGTAGACCGATCGTGATGCCGCGGCGGTGCGTCACGCGTCCGTCATCGGGCTCCAGCGTGCCGGCGAGCACGCTCAGCAGCGTCGACTTGCCGTCGCCGTTTTTACCGACAATACCAATGCGGTCGCCCTCGCCCACGCCGAGCGTCACGCTATCGAAAATATGCTTGGTGGGAAACTCTAGGCTGACGGAATCGCATCCCAAAAGAATCGCCATATGCCCTGCTCCTTCGTAGAAATTCAACGTTCTCCATGATAGCGAAAACCACCACAAAGGGGACGGGCGCCTTCGTGGTGGTTTTGGGCAAGCGCACCAGCACACGACACAAAAAGGCGGGCCATCTCCCGCAAGAGATGACCCGCCTCTCCAATCAGTCCCGCGGCAACCGTGGCCGCCGCGGGCCTCAAGCATGTCCCGGACTAGGAGAACATGCCGGTGAGGTAATCATTCAGCCGCTTATCCTTGGGCCGTTGGAAAATCTCGTCGGTCTCGTCGTACTCGACCATATCGCCCATGTAGAAAAACGCCGTGCGGTTGGACACGCGCGACGCCTGCTCCATGTTGTGCGTCACGATGACGATGGCGCGGTCGGCCACGATCGACGACATGAGGTCCTCGATCGCCAGCGTCGAGATGGGGTCGAGCGCCGAGCAGGGCTCGTCAAACAGGATTACGTCGGGGTTGAGCGCCAGCGTGCGCGCAATGCACAGACGCTGCTGCTGACCGCCCGAAAGCGCGTAGGCGCTCTTGTCGAGCTTGTCTTTGACCTCGTCCCACAGCGCGGCACCGCGCAGACTTTCCTCGACCATGCGGTCGAGCTCGTCACGGTCGGTGATGCCGTGGCGCTTGGGCGCAAAGGTGATGTTGTCGCGAATGGACTTGCGGAAGGGATTTGGCTGCTGGAACACCATGCCGATGGAGCGACGCAGCTCGTACGTGTTCTCGGTCTTGGTGTTCACGTTGCGCCCGCGGTAGTTGATCTCGCCCTCCACGCGACAGCGGCGAATCTCGCGATTCATCAGGTTGAGGCTACGCAAGAAGGTCGACTTGCCGCAGCCCGAAGGCCCGATGAGCGCCGTGATCTCACCCTTGTGGAAGTCGAGCGACGTATTGTGCAGCGCATGGTGGTCGCCATAGTACACGTTGACGTCCTTGGCGGAGAGCACGACCTCGTCGCTCACGGCCTTGCCGCTCACGCGCACGCGCCTCTCGCTCTCCCCCACGCTCGACAGAAAGTCCTGGGGGGTGTCGGACGTGGCCGCCTCGGTTGCGGGCGTTGCATTCATATCGCTCATTCGGCCGTCATCTTCCTTGCCAGTTGCTTGCCCACGATACGGGCGACAACGTTAAACAGCAGCACGCAAATCATCAGCAGTGCCGCGGTGCCCCAGACGATCTGCTGGGCCTCGGGGCTGCCCTCGCCATAGATCTTGTAGATGTGCACGGCCAGCGACTCGCCGGGACGGAACACGTTCCAGGCGCAGGTGGGGCTCGACAGGTTAAAGCTCAAGAAGTTGAGGCGGACCGGCGAGCTCATGCCCGAGGTAAAGAGCAGCGCCGCGGCCTCGCCAAACACGCGGCCGGCCGAAAGCACGATGCCGGTCACGATGGCGGGCATGGCCTCGGGAATCAGGATGTGCAGTGTGGCCTCCCAGCGAGTGAGGCCCATGGCCAGGCACGCATCGCGCTGGGCCTGCGGCACGTCCTCGAGCGCCTGCTGAATCACGCGCACCAGGATGGGGATGTTGAACATGGTGAGCGCGACGGCGCCGGAGATGATGGAGTACTTCCAGCCCAGCTGCACCGAGAACACCAGAAAGCCGAACATGCCGACGACGATGGAGGGCAGTGAAGACAACGTCTCGATGGCGGTCGAGGCGATGTCGCGAATGGGACCGTCGGGCGCGTATTCAACTAGGAAGACCGCGCCGCCCAGGCTGATGGGCACCGAGATGATCAGGGTAATCAGCAGCAGATAGAACGAGTCGAACAGCTGGTAGAGCACGCCGCCCTGCGTTCCGTTGGCGCGTGCGGGCTGCGTGAGAAAGCCCGGCTGGAACAGCGTCGAGATACCCTCGAACAGGATGTAGGCCACCATGGAGACGACGATAAGCATGACGATGGCGACAATCGCCGTCAGCACGCCCGTGGCGATACGGTCTTGCCTTTGGACACGCCCGAGTCTCGCCTCGTCGATGTGGATGCGCGTGCTAGCCACGAGCCTTCGCCCCCTTGCAGCCGATAAGGTGGATGATCAGGATAAAGATGAGGCTCATGCCCATCAGCAGCAGACCGAGCGCCCACAGAACGTCGTCCTGGGCCGAGCCCTCGGCATAGACCGCCATGGACGTGGTGAGCGTGGTGGTAATGGTCGAGGCAGGCGACAGCAGCGACGTCGGCATGGCCTCGATGCCGCCGATAACCATGCGCACGGCGAGCGTCTCGCCAAAGGCGCGGGTCATACCAAGGATGACCGCGGTCATGAGCGACGGCATGGCGGACTTGAGCACCACGTGCCAGATGGTCTGCCAGCGGGTATAGCCCAGCGCGAGCGAGCCCTGACGGTAGCTATCGGGCACGGCGCGCAGGCCGTCGACCGAAAGCGTAGTCATCGTCGGCAGAATCATGACCGCCAGTACGATGGCGCCGGGCAAGATGCCCAGACCCGTGCTTACGTGGAAAACGCTCTTCATAAGACCGACGACCACGTGAAAGCCAATCAGGCCAAAGACGACCGAGGGAATGCCGGTCAAAAGCTCAATAAGCGGCTGAAAGACCTTGGAGCCAAACTTAGGCTGGATCTCGACCGCAAAGATGGCAGAGCCGATGGCGATGGGCAGCGCGATGAGCGTGGAGAACACCATGACCGCAAACGAGGTGACGATCAGGGGCAGGGCGCCGGTGTAGGGCAGGCCGTTTTCGGCTGTGTTGGCCAGGTCCCACTTGGTGCCGGTGAAGAACTCGACGACCGAGACGCCGTCCTTGAGAAAAGCCGAGAGGCCCTTTTGGGCGACCATAAAGATGAGCGCGGCAACGACAAGCGTCACGAGCGCTACGCACGCGCCCGTGACGCCCAGGCCCACGTTCTCAAGGTCGCGCTTTGGCAGCTGTTTTGCCATTGCAAACCTTTCCGGGGGCGATTGCTTATTTAGCAGAGACCTTGCCGCTGGCGTCCTTGACGACCTTCATGGCAGAGACGGGGATAAAGCCCTGCTCCTCGACGAGCTTACCCTGGACGTCGTCGGAGAGCATGAACTCCAGGAAGGCCTTGGTGGCCTCGTCGGCGTCCTTCGCGCAGTACATGTGCTCGGTAGCCCAGATCTTAAAGGAGTCGTCGGTGACATTTGCGCTCTTGGGCTCGACGCCCTCGACCTTAATGGCGTTGAACTTGGAGTCGTCGAAGTGCGAGAAGTCGAGGTAGGAGATGGCGTTGTCGGTGCTGCCCATCTGAGTCTGGACGTCGCCGGACTTGTCGAGCTCGGCGTCGCCCTTAAAGTCGACGGCCTCGTCACCAAAGACGGCGGCCTCGAAAGTGGCGCGGGTACCGGAGCCGGCCTTGCGGTTGAGGACGACGATGGTGGCGTCGTCGCCGCCGACCTCCTTCCAGTTGGTGATCTGGCCGGAGAAGATGCCCTTGAGCTGCTCGAGGGACAGGTCGTCGACCTTGACGTTCTTGGAGACGACGGGGCCCATGCCCACGACGGCGACCTCATGGTCGACGAGGTTCTTGACCTGGTCGGCCTCGAGCTTGGTCTCGGCGAAGACATCGGAGTTGCCGATGGTGACGGTGCCGGCGGCGACAGCGGTCAGGCCCTTGCCCGAACCGTTGCCCGAACCGGAGACGGAGACGTCGGGGTTGGCGTCCATGAACTTCTCGGCAGCGGCCTCGACGAGAGCCTGGAACGAAGAGGCGCCGTCGTAGGTCACCTCGCCGGAGACGGACTCGGCAGCAGCGGCGCTGCCCTCAGCAGCGGTGTTGGCGGCGTTGGAGCCGCCGCAACCAACGAGACCGAGACCGACGATGCTGGCAAGACCACCAGCGAGGCCGAGGAACTGACGACGAGAATAAGCCTGATCGAGCATGATCTTCCTTTCATACATGCGACTCGCGGGCACCCTGCCCGCTTTGCTGTTTGGAAAGATACGGTCTCGATCGGGCGACAACCGCCTTATCTGCGGTTTCTTACGGACATTTGATAGACCCTTACCGCAAGCTCTGCCCAGCCTTTACAAACGGATAACAATCCAGCGCCAAGCATGGCGCGCCTTTTACACCAATAAAAACAAAGTTGCGGTGAAATAGTTCCTGCTTGGCCATCAAATGGCCCATTCTAGGAACTATTCCACCGCAACTTAAAAAGCCCGGACGAAAGGGGTGCTAAGTTGTTAAAACGCCGCAGCCTTAAAGCTCAAGCTCGTTCAAACGTAAGATCGCCACGATATAAATCTTGAGCGCCTGCTTGAGCTGTTCCTCGTTGGCGCACTCGTTGGGGCCGTGCATCTGGCCGCCCCATGCGGGCAGTTCCAGGCCAGTCTCCTCGGGACCAAACGAGACGGCGCGGGCAAAATTGCGCGCGTACGTGCCGCCGCCCATGGCAAAGGGCTCTGCATGCTTGCCCGTAAACTCGTTGTAGGTATCGATGAGCGCCTTCACGGCCGGGTCGTCGGCAGAGACCGAGAACGGCACCTTTGTACGACCCACGCGGCACGTCACGCCAAAACGGCCCACGAGCGGATCGAGCTGCTCGCGGATGGTATCGGCACTCGTGCTGTCGGGGAAGCGCACGTCGATGACCTGCTCAATATGGCCATCCACCACACGGATGACGCCGGGATTGCAGGTGAGCGGGCCAAACGCGGGGCTCGTCGCATCGATGCCCAAGCCGCGGCCATAGGCGTCCGCATGCACAAAAGCCAAAAACTTGACAAACTCGTGCTCCGCAGGTGTCAACAGGCGCTCGTCACGGGCGCCAAACGCATCCTCGGCCTCGCGCAGATACGCCACGATCAGCCCGACGGCGTTGATCGTTCCCTCTGGCATCGAGGCATGACCGCCAATGCCGTGGGCGAAAATCTGCGCATGCCCGTTATCGAGCGCCGTGATCTCCAGGCGGTCGCCGTTCTCGACCGGCGCCGGCAGCTCATCGGCGGCAATCGCAAGCTCGCAGATAGACTGCGACGGAATGGCGTTGCTCGCCTCGGCACCGCTCCAGGACACAATGCGCCCGCCGTCGATCTTGGAGCTCACAAATGTCGCCCCAAACTGGCCCTTTTCGGCATTACAGACCGGGAACTCGGCATCGGGCGTAAACAGAAAGTCGGGGTTCGCGTGGTTCTCCAGATAATGGTGAACGTCGGACATGCCCACTTCCTCATCGCAGCCCAGCAGCGCGCGGAAGGTATAGCGCGGGGTAATGCCGTGCTTGATAAGATAAGCGCCGGCGTAGAGCGACAGCACTGCCGGGCCCTTGTCGTCAATCACGCCGCGACCGAGCAGCCAGCCCTCGCGGCGCTCCATGGCGAACGGGTCGGTGTTCCAGCCAGGGCCGGCGGGAACCACGTCCACGTGGCAGATAGTCGCGAGCTGCTTGTCGCCGCGGCCCGGGATATCGGCGATTCCCACATAGCCCTCGTCGTCGCTCGTCTGATAGCCGAGCTTCTGCGCAATGCCGAGCGCGCAATCGAGCGCATCACGGACCGGGCGGCCAAACGGCGCGCCGGGCTCCGCATCGGCAGAAACTGCCACGGACGGATAACTCACCAGCTGCTCGATATCGGCGACGACATCATCCCAGACCTCGTCGACATACTCGGCGACGCTCTGCTCCACCTGATTCATGGACGACCTCCTTAGCAATGAGCGACGGGCACGCCCGTCCCTCACATTACGTCATTAGATAGCGAAAAGTTTAGCAAGCTCTGCCACCGAGTGCACCACCGCATCGGCACCCGCTGCCTCGTGCTCGCCCGGCGCCGCCGCGCCCGAATAGATGCCGATGCACGGCACGCCCATCGCGTGCGCGCCCTCCACGTCGTTAAAGCGGTCGCCGATCATCACGGCCTCGTCGGCAGTCGCGCCAAGCGCCGCCAGGGCGTCGCGGACCGAATCGGCCTTGGTCTCGCGTCCCTGCGGCGGATTCATGCCAATCACCGCCTCAAACTGAGAGAGCCCGAGCTCATGCACCATGTCGATGCACTTGGCCTCCATGCGCGACGTCGCCACGGCCATACGTTTGCCTTGGGCGACCAACCCATCCAGCAGCTCGGGGACCCCATTGAACACGGGATACTCCTCCGGTCCCAGTTCATCAAAAAAGGCGCGGTACTCATCGGCCACCACAAGCGACTCCTCGCGGGAAAAGCCGTAAAAGTCGTGAAAGCTCTTCCACAGGGGCGGCCCGATCATGCGGCGCAGATCACCCATCTGCGTCTCCGAAAACCCGCGCGCAGCCAGCGTCTTGCGCGTCGAGGTCATCACTGCCCGACCCGTATCGGCCACCGTGCCGTCAAAATCGAACAGCACAACCGGCCGCTCGCAAAGTTGCAATGCCGCCATCGGCACCCTTCTTCCCCAGTTGATGATTTCCACACCACCGCTTCAAACTGTTGACTATTCAACAATTGAACCTAGCAATGTAGAGCAACTCCACTATACTTGTCGCACTTTGCTTTCAGAAGGCGGCGCTGCCGCGCCCCAACGAAAGGTGCAATTATGTCTTTTGCCATCATAACCGACTCCACGTCGGACATCTCCCCCGCCCGTGCCCAAGAGCTCGGCATTTACGTGATTCCGCTGCATGTGATTATCGAGGGCGAGGACCTGCTCGACCAGGTGCAGATTACCGCCGAGGAATACGTCGCCCGCATGGCCGGCTCCGAGCAGCTGCCGCACACCTCGCAGCCGAGCGCCGGCGAGTTCAAGGCACTCTT
Source organism: Collinsella sp. TM09-10AT (assembly GCF_003436275.1). Taxonomy (GTDB): domain Bacteria; phylum Actinomycetota; class Coriobacteriia; order Coriobacteriales; family Coriobacteriaceae; genus Collinsella. The sequence continues at coordinate 132,718 of NZ_QSOP01000004.1, read as the reverse complement.
TGACCGCGTGCTCGCCGACGGCCACGATAGCGCGATCTTTATCTCGCTGTGCAGCGAGTGGTCCGCCTGCTATGCCAACGCCAGCCTGGTGGCCGAGACCCACGAGCTCGACGTGCGCTGCATCGATTCGCGCACCGGCTCGGGCGCCGAGGGCCTGCTGGTGGAGTACGCGCTGGCCATGCGCGAGGACGGCCGCAGCCTGGACGAGACCGAGGCACAGATTCGCGCGACGCTGCCCGACGCCCACCTGCTACTGATTCCCCGCACGCTCGAGAACCTCGTTAAGAACGGCCGCGCGCCCAAGCTCGCCGGCCAGCTCACGCAGATGCTCAACATTCGCCTGGCCGTTTCGCCGGAGTGGCAGTCGGGCGAGATCAAGGCCGTCAAGAAGGGCCGCGGCGCCAAGCGCATCGTCGCCAACACCATGGCCGACTGCCTCGCGTTTTTGGCTGAACACCCGGGTTCGAGCGTGCGCGTGCTCACGACCGGCGCCGCCGAGGAGCAGGAGCTTGTCAATGAAGCACTCGCAGGCCAGGACTACGTAGACGCCGGCACCGGCCCCATCGGCTGCACCATCGCCACCCACGTAGGCGTCGACGCCATCGCCATCAGCTATTGCCCCCGCTACCAAGCTGCCAATTAGGGACAGATTTATTTTGGCAGGTTTTATCTGGGCAAACGTTAAACGCTAACAGACCTGTCCGACAAGATCGGGCCTGTCGGGGCTGTCGAACAGCCATGGTGCAACCAGCCCCAGCAAAGCCGTCACGCCGGCGCGCCCCAACTCAAAGCGCACCGGCGTTGCTTTAAGAGTTGCGGCGGGACGGTGACCGCTTGAGCCGAAAAGCCGCGAACCGCTTCCCATTACGCCGCAACTTCATTGCCGCCCAACCAGCCAATCGAGAAATTGGCGGCGATCGATGCTTTGTCCAACCCCCCTGCGATACCCTCTGGGCAAAAAATGGCAAATATGAGTACTGTTACCAGTTTAGTAACAGCGAAATCTGGCTGAATATGCCGTCTTCCACCAATTCCGAGCGTCATAAAGTCCCGAATCGCCATGTCGAGAGGGTTGGTTATATCAAATTTCGGCCGATTGGTCTTAAATACGTTCAAGATGATATGATACTACCCCAACAACAGTACTCATATTTGCCATTTTTTGCCCACAGGGTCTATTCGAGGGCGACTCCCGGGGTCTCCAGCCCGCCTCATAGCCGCTCAAACCCATTCAGCAACAGCCGCCGCACATTTTGACACCAGCTGAACACCACTCACGGAGTCGCATTCCACTATCACCGAACCTAAATCGGAATCGAGCGCCCAAAAAACCAAAATAACGTACCCTCATCTCAATGGACCATGAGAAGAACGGCATTTACATGAGCACCGTCACGCATCAATACGCCCTCATCGGGGACGCGTTATTCCAATTCAAGGAAGCAGTCTCTCACGTATCGGAGCCGCACAGCCAAATCGTCATCTGCAGCAACGGCCCAGACATCCGCTACGCAACGCTCGAAGAATGGGAGAAAGCCGGAAAATCTTTCGGCAAGCGAGCGCAGGTTAAGGGCCTCGTCACCAGCACGAGTTCAGCGCGCGAAAAACTCGAGCTCTTTCGCAATCTCTTTACTGGCCGCAAAGATGTTTACGCCCATGGGTACCGCAGAAAAGACGGGGGTATCGGCTATACACCCGCCTGCGCAAATGAGTGGAAACCGGGCATTTGTCCCAAGGCAAGCCATCAGAGGGTCAAATGCGCGGAATGCGGTAGCCGCGTCTTCCCCGAGTTGAGCAATGCCGCGATCATTGACCATTTCAAAGGCAGCGACGACAGGCTCCGAGACGTCATAGGTCAGTATGTTCTCGACAGTGACAGCAACACAAAAGTTCTGGTCATTGATTTTGACGGAGCCGATTGGAAAGAAGCGGCAAACGCCATTCGGCTTGTCGCAAAAAGCCATGGAATCGATGCTGCAGTTGAGCGATCGAGATCAGGCAACGGCGCACATGTCTGGTTTTTCTTCCTAGAGCTCACCGGCGCAAAGACCGCAAGAGATTTTGGAAGCAGCCTTATCGCCGAGGCGGCGATGCTCAACAAGACAATCACCTTCGAAGCTTTTGACCGAATGATGCCCGCGCAGTCCACCATTCCTGAGGGTGGCTTCGGAAATCTCATAGCGCTGCCCTTTCAAGGAAAAGCGCAGCGAGAAGGAAACAGCGTATTTGTTGACGAGCAATTTGAGCCCTTTCCCGATCAATGGCTTTATCTTTCGCAAATCCAGTTGATCCCGCGTACGATGGTGAAAAGTCTGCTCAAGAGCATCGACAATAGACCGCATGGATTATCAGCTGCAGTGGCGGCAAACACCGCCGCACCGCATTCCCAGAGGCCGCGAAAGCGGCTTCCGCTCACGCAGCGGGACTTCCCGCCATCGCTACCCGTCACGCAAGCTGATATGCTCTACATTACCGAAAAGTCCCTGAGTCCCGCAGCCCAAATGGAAGTCCGCAGGCTTGCAACATTTGCCAACCCGGAATTCTTCCGTGCGCAATCAATGCATCAATCAGTATTCGGCAAACCGCGGTACATAGACCTCAGCGAACTTAGAGATGGCTGCGTCGCGATCCCCAGAGGCTGCAAGGCTCAACTTGAGCGGCTGCTTCAAGAAGCCGGCGTTGCTGCCCACTATTCAGACAAGCGCGTATCGGGCAATCCAATTGGGATGGCATTTAAAGGGACGCTTCGCCCTGAACAGCAAATTGCCGCTGAACAGATGCTCGGCTATGAAGACGGAATCATGTCTGCGCCGACGGGTTTCGGGAAAACCGTCATTGGAGCCTATCTTATTGCTGCCATCGGTCTTCCAACGCTCGTCATCGTTCCCAAGACCGCGCTCATTGCCCAATGGAAATCCCAGCTCGAACGCTTTCTCGACATCACGGACAACCGAGAGCCAGTCCGGACCTCAAAAGGACGAATCAGTAAAAGGCAGCCTCCGCTCATTGGCCAAATCGGAGGAGGCAAAACCGCCATAAGCCGTCTCATCGACATTGCTTCATTCCAGTCTCTGTCCAGCAAGGACCCCCAGACTGGAGAACCAATAGCCAAGGAGCTCGTTCGCGATTACGGTCTCATCATCTGTGACGAATGTCACCATGCGGCCGCGCCACAGCTCGAGCTCGTCCTCAAGTCCGCTCCAGCCAAATATGTATACGGCCTTTCCGCGACGCCCAAGCGTTCGGACGGACTCACGCAGGCGCTCTCAATGCTATGCGGCCCGCTTCGCCATGTCATCGATCCAAAAACGCAGGCGATCCAACAGGGGATTCAGCGCGTTGTTAGACCGCGTTTTACCGGAGTTCGACTACCCGCCTACGAACCGGGAGCATCCTTTAATCAAGTTCTCGATCTCCTGTGTGCGCACACAGCGAGAAACAAAGCAATTGTCGACGATGCCCTCGAGACCGCGTCAAACGGTCGACATCCGCTTGTACTATCCAAAAGGAAAAAACATGCCGAAGAGCTATGTAGACTGCTTCAAAGCCGCGGACACGAACCTATACTCTTAACCGGAGAAATCGACGCCAAAGAAAGAAAGGCAATACTGAACAGCCTTCCCGGCTTCGAGCATGAGCATCGAATTATCATCGCAACCGAAGGCCTTCTGGGCGAGGGTTTCGACCTGTCTTACCTTGACACTCTGCTCATTGCCACACCGATATCTTGGGACGGCAGCATAACGCAGCAGGCAGGCAGACTACATAGAAGTCACGAGGGCAAGCAGCGGGTTGAGATATTCGACTATGTTGATTTGTCGATACCCATGCTCGCGCGCATGTACCAGAAGAGACTCAAGACCTACGCCAAGCTGGGGTATGAAGTCTTTGCAGCAAATGACAACAAACGGGCCGATCAAAACATCCTCGTTAGGCCGGCAAGGGCCATGGAGGCATTAGCGGATGACATCGCGCGCGCAATGAAAAGCATTTTTATTGCCGCGCCCTACGCATCCGCTGCATGCCTCGCAAAGCTCGCTGCCGTACTCACAGGCGCCGCCGCCCGTGGGATTGCCCTTGAGATTTCAATTGCCTCGACTCCGCACAATGACGTGAAAGCGATTTTTACCGAGATGAACGTCGACTATTCCATCAAAGCCGAAGGGCGCCTATGCGCGTCAGTAATTGACGAGGAAACCGTCTGGTACGGAACTATTCCATTACTGGCCTTTCCTAAGAAAGAGGACTGCAGCATCCGTTTCAAAAGCAGCGAAGTTGCAGCCGAGTTTTTAAGCGAAATCCAGCGAAGAGGAGAACCGGAGGTCGCAGCCACGAACGGGATGTCTCCAACAGTTACGGTGGAATAGGGGCCGTTTTTGGCCAATCGGCCGCGAATCAATCCCTATTCCCCCGCGAATCATAAGCGAGCAATCAGCCCTGCGGACCCTGGAACAGCTCCTCATGCGAGCCCATTCTGACCAGCCGGATCACAGGATTAGTCTTATGCGGCAAATAAAGAACGACCACATCGACCAAGCCATCGGATAGGTGGAAATCGATGTGGCCGTTGTAGTTTCCGCCCGGGTTTGAGAGCTCGTGGGCGCCATACTCCGCCGGAAGTGACCCATGAGCCACAAGCTCTGCAACCGCCGCTTTAAACTCACTTTTTAGCTGCGGATGCATGCGCATCGTTCGTTTGTAGTCCACCTTAAATTGAGCCTCGACTTTAATCTCGAACATCGCTATTCCTCATCGAGGAATGACATAAGCTCATCAGCGTTATTGAATGACAGGCTATCGTCCGGCAAAATCCCCAGCTCATGAGCCTCGGCGATCACCATGGCGCGCCTCGTCACCTCGTTGGGCACCTCCGCCCTTCCTACAATCTCAAAAGGAATCTTTCGCTGATTTACCAGCTGCCGAACGGCAAGATTGAGATAGGAATTGAGGCTGAGGCCGACCGAATCCAAGAACTCAGTCGCCTGCTCCTTGAGCCCCTCTTCGATTCGAACCGTCGTAGGCTTAACTGTTGCTGTAGACATTTGCGACCTCCTCGCCCTCGTCTTTTACACCAGTATACCCAATATAAATGGCAATCTGATGTTAGATAACATCAGATTGCCATGCGTATTCATGTCGCGTGGGCACGATTGATCTACATCAGCCCGCTGAGCGCAATGTCAACGGCCTCGTTGAGGTCGTCGGTAATGTGTACCAGATCCGGATCGAGCGGGCTAATCATACCGGTGCTCATCACCGGGCCGTTGAGCCAGTCGAATAGGCCCTGCCAGTACTCGGTGCCCACCAGCACGAGCGGCATGCGCTTGACCTTGTGCGTCTGCACCAGCGTGAGAACCTCGAACATCTCGTCGAGCGTGCCAAAGCCGCCGGGAAATACGATGGCGCCCGAGCTGTACTTAACGAACATGGTTTTGCGCACAAAGAAGTAGCGGAAGTCCATGCCGAGGTTCACGTATTTATTGAGCCCCTGCTCGTGCGGAAGCTCGATACCCAAGCCGACCGACTTGCCGTTGGCGCTCGCCGCTCCCCTGTTGGCCGCCTCCATGACGCCGGGACCACCGCCGGTGATAACCGCCACGCCGCGCTGGGCGATCTTGCGGCCAACGGCGCGTGCCGCCTTGTAGAGCGGATCGGTCTTGGGCGTGCGGGCACTGCCGAAGATGGTCACCGCAGGACCAAGCTCGGCAAGTGCGCCAAAACCATCAACGAACTCTGCCTGAATGCGCAGCACGCGCCAGGGGTCGGTGTGCAACCAGTCGGTCGAGTCCTCGGGCGCCAGCAGGTTGGCGTAGGTGTTGTCCTTGGGAATCATGGGGCCGCGCATGACCACGGGGCCGCGGCGGTACGTCTCGTCGTAGGCAGGCTCGCCCTCGACGTTCTCATTCTTAATCATGGGTACTCCTATCGAGAAAAAGAAAAGCGGGCGGGGTCGACGCCATGCGTCAAACACCCGCCCGAACATCAACTATTCGGTATGGTACCCACGATGCATCAAGTGCTTGCAAGCTATCGGTCATCGGTCGCGCAAGCGGTGTTAGCAAACGTGATGACCGGCCGGCGCTCGCCCCTTGCCGTTGCCCGCGCTCTGCAAGCGCCCGTGCTGCTCTTAGTAATCCACCGCCGCAGGGCTGTTCATCCAGTCGCTCACGAACGCGCCGTAGCGGCCCTCGATAATGGCCTGGCGGGCCCGCTGCATAAGGTTGAGCAGGTAGTAGATGTTGTGCATCGAAAGCAGAATGCCGCCGAGCATCTCCTTCTGCGTGACCATGTGACGGATGAGCGCACGGCTGTAACCGCCCGTGCACACCGGGCAGGTGCAGGTGGGATCGATGGGACCGTCGTCGTGCGCAAAGCGAGCGTTGCGGAAGTTGAGGCGACCCTCGCTGGAGAATGCCGTGCCCATACGGCCGGTGCGCGTCGGCAGCACGCAGTCAAACATGTCGATGCCCACGCCAACGCCGCGCACGAGCGTGGTCGGGTTGCCGACACCCATCAGGTAGCGCGGCTTATGCTTGGGCATGTACTCGCTCACGAGCGGCGCCAGGGTCTCGAACATGGTCTCGTGATCCTCGCCCACCGAATAGCCACCGATACCATAGCCCGGGAAGTCGCCGCACTCCTCCAGATGGCGCAGCGAACGCAGGCGCAGATCCAGGTGCATGCCGCCCTGAACGATGCCAAAGAGCGCCTGGTCATCGCGGGTATGCGCCTTATAGCAGCGCTCGGCCCACATGCTCGACAGCTCAACGGCGCGCTCAACGTAGGCGCGCGTGGCGGGATAGCCCGGGCACTGGTCGAGCTGCATGCAGATATCGGAGCCGAGTTTCATGGCGATTTCCATGTTGTCCTCGGGCGTCCAAAACACGTGGCGGCCGTCGTAATCGTTGACGATAAAGCGCACGCCCTCATCGGTGAGCTTGACGGCATCGTTGTGGCTGAAGACCTGGAAACCGCCCGAGTCGGTGAGGATGGGGCCGTGCCAGTTCATGAACTTGTGCAGGCCGCCCAGCTCGGCGATGGTGTCCTCGCCGGGACGCATGGACAGATGATAGGTATTGGCGAGCACGATCTGGGCGCCGAGCTTCTTGACAGTCTCGGTAGGAATGCCCTTGACGTTTGCCTTGGTGCCCACGGGCATAAAAATCGGCGTCTCGATGTCGCCGTGCGGGGTGTGCAGTACGCCGGCACGCGCGTGCGTCGTCGGGTCCTCGGCGATCAGGTCGAATTTAAAAAGGTTCTGGTCCATAAACTGGAACTCCTTGGTTGCGGTTCATACGCAAACCATTATACGGGCAACCCGCAAGAAGCACCGACTCGACAGAAACTGGTGCGAGGAGGATACGGCAGGGACACGGCAAATGAGCGTGGATTTTTGGACGCTTACCGGATGAGCGTGGACAATCTCCCACTTTTGCCCAAAGCACAGCCCAAAAACGGGAGATTATCCACTTTCATTCTGCGGGCACTCATTTAAGTACGTCCCCGATGAGTGGAGCTATTTACCAGCCACGGCAACGCCGATATTTTGGCAACGTCAGCGAGCGGGTCGCATTTGAGACAAGGTGCCGTGAAATGAAAGGGCGCTGACCTTCTGGTCGCGCCCTTGAAATTGAACGGCAGATTGTCCAAATGCGGCCCGCGCAGCGTCGGCCGGTCCGCCGTTCGGTAGAACGGCGGAACCCCTAAGGGCGCTGGCCCATGCCACCCTCGAGGGTGACGGTCTCGCCGTTCATATACTTAAAGTCGGGACCGCAGAGCTGAACGACAACGCGGCCGATTTCCTTCTCGACGTCGCCGTAGTGGCCAGCCGGCGGCATGTGGACGTTGGCCTTGAACGCCTCGGGATAGGCATCCTGGAAGTTCTCGAGCGCAGCGGTCCAAGCAAGCGGGCAAACGATATTGACGTTGATGCCGTCCTTGCCCCACTCGTTGGCAGCGACGCGGGTCAGTCCGCGGATGCCCTCCTTGGCAGCGGCGTAGCTGCACTGGCCATAGTTGCCAAACAGGCCGGCGCCCGAAGCAAAGTTGACCACGGAGCCCTTGGTCTCCTTCAGGTGCGGGTAGGCCTTCTGCATGTACAGGTAGGTGGCATACAGGCCAGAGTAAATGGCCAGGTTAAACTGATCCATGGTGTGATCGGCAATGGTCACGCCCGAGGCGCTGGCCTGAGCATTGTTGACGACGGCGTCGATGCGGCCGAACTCCTCAATAGCCTTGTCGATGACGTTCTGGACGACGGCCTCGTTGTCCTGACCAGCCGAGACATCGGCCTGAACAGGCAGAACCTTGACGCCGTACTCGGCCTCGAGGGATTCCTTGGCAGCCTCGAGCTTGGCAACGTTGCGGCCGGTAATGACGAGGTTTGCGCCCTCCTTGGCAAAAGCGATATCGATACCGTAGCCGATGGAGCCAGCGGAGCCGTCCTTGAGCGTGGCCTTGCCGCCGCCGGTGACGATCACGGTCTTACCAGTGAAAAGTCCCATATAAAGTCCTTTCAAATCGCGACGGGCCTGCCCGTCGACTGCGCGCATCCAACTTCACGCGCCAAAAGCTGAAATGCAACTTTAGCGGGTTCAAGTGAAAAATAAAGCCCCTGGCAGGCGAACGGCGCAACGTCTTTCGGCGAAGGGAATGTCAAGTACAAACTGGATAAAGTGGCCGAGTTTTTGCTATCGACGCGAGCCATCGAACACGTTTTGAAACTTTGCTGCAGCGCGCGGGATGTCGGCGCGAGACTTTATCATAGGGTGACAAACAACGATGAGGAGCACATGCCTATGACAGACGAGCTGGACCCCCAGACTCAACAGCATATTGATGATTCCGCAGACGTCACTGCAGATGCCGACGCTGTGACCTGCGATGATATTGACCTCGACGGCCCATTCTTGGACGAAAGCGCTACGGCGGAAACCCCTGGCGCCGAAGATGCAGACGAGCAAAACGACGATGCGCCCGCTCAGGACGACCGCCCCGTACAGGATGCTGCTCCGCAAGCTGCGGGCCCTATCGAGGTTTCTTCGGAAGAAGAGCTCGACGCCGTCATGGACTCCATGATGGATGCCGTCAAAGCGATGAAAGACGCCGTGGCCGACGCTGACGTTGACGCCGAGGAAGAGGAGGCCGCCGAGGCAGCCTCGACCTTCGTACCCGGCGAGACTCCGGTTGCCGACCAGGGCAGCACCATGCCCTCGTTTCTGCAGCTCGAGCATCCCACGATTGGCACCGATGCGGTCGACCCGCACGCAGCAGGCTTTTCTGTGATCGAAGGCGGTACCGGCAATATCGCCGTGCCGCAGACTGCCGATGCGGACGCTGCCGACACCGCTCGCCCGACTGCCCCGCACTCCCCCGCCGCGAGCCGCGATCTGGGGACCGCTGTCTCGAACACTGCGAACGCCGTGGGCACCTTTATCGCCCAGGGCGCCTCGGCCATGCGCGAGATGAACGCCGCGAAAAAGGCACTTGCCGATGCCCGCGCCCACCTGGCCGAACTTGAGCAGCGCATTGCCGATCAGGCCGAGGAACTCGAGACGCGCCAGGATATCGCAGGCCGCTACGACCAGATCGTCGCCGACCAGCGCCAGGCGATTGCCACGGCCCAAAAGACTGCAGCGGTCGCCGAGATTGACCGTGATGTCCACGCCTCCAAAGCGACAGAGCTCAAGGGTCAGCTCGAACAAATGAAGACAGAGGATGACGCGACTGAGCTCCGCCTGAAGGCCGCGCTCGACGCCGTGGAGGCCCGCGAGGCGAGCTCACGCGAGACCGGCAACCGCCTCGTTCGACGTCTTGAGGATTCCAAGCGCATCCGCGACAAGGTGAAGGCAGAGCGAGACGCCGGCATTGCCGCCGCACAACAAACCGTCGACGCCACGCGCGCCCAGCTCGAGACGCTGCGTCATGAGTATGCCGAGCTGCAACGCAATCCCTCGGCAAATCCCGCCAACTATACGGTGCGCACCAGCGAGCTCTCGATGCAGATTTCCGACACGGCAGATGCCCTGCGTAAAGCCGAAGAAGATGTCCCGCGCATCACCGCCGACCTTGAGCACTCGCTTGCCGCAGCCGAGCAGGCCGTCGAGCAGGCTCAAGCCCCTATCGCCGACGCAAAACGCGCGCACCAAGCCGTGACGACCGAAGCCGATGCCGCGCGCGACGAGCTGCAGACGGCGAAGACCGCCGCCGCGACTCGTCAGCGCGAACTGCGCGAGAAGATCGCTGCCGAGGACAAGGCGCGCCGCGACCAGGAGCAGACCATCGCCAACGCCCAAGCAGATGCCGCACATGCACAGTCGATCATCGAACAGGCGACCGAGGTGCACGACCACCCAGAGATCACCGAGTCGCTTGCAGGGTCCTTGGCCCGAGACAATGCCGAACACACCGAGACCGAGCGAGAAGTCGCCCAGCTCGAGGCCACCGAGGACGCGGTGCGCGAGCGTACCCGCGACTCACGCATCAAATTCACCGGCGCCATCGTCTGCATCGTCGCCGTAGTTCTAGTGATCATCTTGATCTGGCTGTTCGCGAGCAAGTAACCACTCCCCAACGATTACAAGGACTGTCCCCAGGTGCCGGCAAAAAAGGAACGTCCCCAAGTGCCACCTAATGAGAGTGGATAATCTCCCACTTTTGACGAAGAAACACGCCTAAAACGGGAGATTATCCACTCTCATTCTGCAGGCACTCATTTAAGTACGTCCCCAATGAGTACCTGCCGATGCTTTGGCGAAGTCAGCGAAAACGCCCCTAAGCGAGCAAGGTGACGTGAAAGAGGGGGGCATTGACCTTCTGGTCATGCCCGACGATTGAACGTCAGATTGCCGCTTAGGGGGGTTTGCAGCGTCGGCCGGTTACGGCGTTTGTAAAACGCCGTAACCTACAAAATGAGCATGGCGTCGCCAAAGCTGAAGAAGCGGTAGCGCTCCTCGATGGCGGCGGCATAGGCATCCATGATCTGGTCGCGGGTGGCAAGTGCGCTCACGAGCATCATGAGCGTGGAGCGCGGCACGTGGAAGTTCGTGATCAGCGCGTCGACCACGTGATAGGTCGAGCCGGGCATGAGGTAGAGCTGCGTCGTCGCGTTCTCGCGCACCACGATGTCGCCGCGGCCGAGCGTGTCGGCCCCATCCTCGCGGCCCTCAAAATAGCGCGCCGTCACGGCCGGATCAGACACCGGTGCCTCAGCGTCAAAGGCGCTCTCGAGCGAGCGTACTGCGGTGGTGCCGACGGCGATCACGCGGTGCCCCTCGGCCTTCGCCTTATGCACGGCGTCGACAACCTCCTGTGACACGTGGTAGCGCTCGGTGTGCATGACGTGCTGCGTGGGGTCGTCCTCCTCCACCAGACGGAAGGTATCAATACCCACCTCGAGCTCGACGGCGGCAAACTTCGCGCCCTTGGCCTCGATAGCGGCCATGAGCTCGGGGGTAAAGTGCAGACCCGCCGTAGGAGCGGCAGCCGAGTGCTCCTCCTTCATGGCGTAGACGGTCTGGTACTTCTCGGGATCGCCCTCGTAATCGGTAATGTAGGGCGGCAGCGGCACGTGACCGGCAGCATGAATGGCCTCGTCGAGCGTGCGCGGCTCGCCGGCGGCATTGCAGCCGGCCGGCTCAAAGCGCACCAGACGGCCTCCGCGGCTATCGGTGACAAAGTCGATGACCTCGGCCGTCAGCACCACGGGAGCCCCCTCGGGCGCATGGGCGCCACCGGCGCGATACTCAATCTGAGCACCGGGCTTCAGGCGCTTACCCGGCTTGACCAGGCACTCCCAAACGTGGCCCAGCGGGTCAACATCCTCACGGCGCTTGAGCAGCAGCGTCTCGACCACGCCACCCGAGCCGGCTTTGCGACCGATCAGGCGGGCCGGCATCACACGCGTCTTGTTGATGACGAGCACATCGCCCGGCTCGATATAGTCGATGATGTCGCGGAAGATGCGGTGCTCAACGGTACCGCCGTGCTCCAGCGGCTTCCCCGCCTGGGAGCCTTTGCGATCCACCACCAGCAGGCGGCAGGAGTCGCGCGGCTCGGCAGGAGCCTGGGCAATCAGTTCCTCAGGAAGGTTGTAGTCAAAATCATCGGTACGCATAGACACGTCGGATACTCCTTATATAGCTAAAGTCCGCTCTACATCCTAGCAGGCTGACGTCCCAAACGAACTACTTTTTGGCGGCTTTGCGCTCGTCGCGGATGCGGGCGCGGTCCATGGCCGCCTCGACAGCAGAAAAGCGGCAGCCGCAGTAGTTCTGTCGATACATGCCCAGTTCGCGCGAACGGCGCGTAGCCTCGGGATAATACGGGCGAAAATCGCGAATCACCGGGGTGAGCCCATGGGCGGCCGCCAAACGCTCAAGCACGTCATTGCAGGTGTCGAACAGCTGATACGGCGAGACGGCGAGCGTCGTACCCACATATTCAAACCTGCGCTCCTGGGCAACGCGGCATGCCTCGGCCAAGCGCAAGGCATAGCACGAGCGACAGCGACGGGGCCGATCGGCACCCAGCGGGGCCACGCCGGCCTCCCAGCGCTCGCGGTCCTCCCCCGCCTCGATGAGCTCGATGTCGCCATCGGCACACCACCGGCGCAGCTCGTCCAGACGCCGCCGCCATTCATCGCGCGGTTGAATATTGGGATTGGTCCAGCAAATCGTGGGCTCAAACCCCTCCTCGCGCAGCAGGCGAACCGGCTCAAGCGAGCATGGTGCACAGCACGCATGCAGCAACAACGACTTCATCGACATCCCCGTCCCAGAAAACTCACACCGACATCATGGCAGCTAAAATAGCCCCGTCCCAAAAAGACTACTTTGCGAAAAAGCGCACGCCAAAGGACGTATCCTCGCAGGCGACGATACGGCGGTCGCGCAGAATGGTCCGCACGTAATACCAATCACCCACACAGCCCGACAAGTGCAGACCAGCCGCCAGGTAGCACAGCAGCGGATAGTCCGAGAACGCAAACCCCAGGGCAAATGCTGTCGTCACAACAACCGTCGGCGCCAGGCAAACCGCCATGTACCGCCGGCGCGAATACACAACGCCCTCGGCGCAGGCATAGATCATCGCCGTCTCGCGATTCGCCCCAAAGGTCACCTGCGCGCCCGCAGGCGCCAGCAGCTTAAAAAACACCGCATGCACCAGCTCGTGCACGGCAAACGATGCCATTGAGACCGCAGCCAAGCCGACTATCCAGCCCACGACAGCCATCCAGCCGCCCGCCTCAGCCGCGTCCAAGTCCGCAGGCCCGCCCAACAGCATAAACACCGGCACCAGGCACACGGCAAACACCGCGATCACGGCCATCCCCCACACGAAGCAAGCGTGTAGAAAATCCTCGTCCTCAAACGCATGTATGTTGGAAATCTCATTCATAGCATCTTAGGATAGCGCCCCTGCCACGCACCCGCCCGCATGTGCGATAATGTCGAACGATATGCACGAATTGACCACCGCGCCGCCGAACCCCGTGCCCGGCCGCGCTCTTACCTATATGCGAAGGAGTCCCATGGCATCCAAATACTCCATGAACGACCGTCCCAGCTGGCCGCGCCGCGCCATCGTTACCGCCGGCGAGCCCTACGGCAACAAGGGTCTGCACTTTGGCCACGTCGGCGGCGTCTTTGTCCCGGCCGACTTCTTCGCCCGCTTCCTGCGCGACCGCCTGGGCCGCGAAAACGTCATCTTCACCTCGGGCACCGACTGCTACGGTTCGCCCATCATGGAGAGCTACCGCAAGCTCAAGGAGAACGAGGGCTACGACAAGTCCATCGGCGAGTATGTCGAGTCCAATCACTCCCGCCAGGCCGCGACCCTCAACAACTACAACATCAGCTGCGACATCTACGGCGGCTCGGGCCTTGAGCCGGCGGCCCAGATCCACAACGAGGTGACTGCCGAGATTATCGAGCGCCTGCACGAGCAGGGCACCATCTCCAAGCGCTCCACGCTGCAGTTCTACGATGCCAAGGCCGGCACGTTCCTCAACGGCCGCCAGGTCATCGGCCGCTGCCCCATCCAGGGCTGCAAGTCCGAGAAGGCTTATGCCGACGAGTGCGATCTGGGCCACCAGTTTGAGCCCGAGGAGCTCATCGCGCCCAAGAGCCAGCTCACCGGCGAGGTGCCCGAGCTGCGCCCGGTCGACAATCTCTACTTTGACCTGCCGGCCTACCTCGACTTTATGAAGACCTACACCGCCAAGCTCGCCCAGAACCCGCAGGTTCGCTCCGTGGTCTCCAAGACCATGGAGGAGTGGCTGCTGCCGGCTCAGCTCTACATCCAGAACAAGTTCCGCGAGGCCTTCGATGCCGTCGAGGACCAGCTCCCCGAGCACACCGTGCTGGAGCCCGAGGGCAACAAGAGCAGCTTTACCGTCACCTTCCCCAGCTGGAAGGAGCGCGACGACGCCCACGCGGTGCTCGCCAACGGTGGCGTGCGCTTCCGCAGCGGCAAGGCACTCGTGCCCTTCCGCATCACCGGCAACATCGACTGGGGCGTTCCGGTGCCCGAGGTCGACGGCGTGAACGACGTCACTTGCTGGTGCTGGCCCGAGAGCCTGTGGGCGCCCATCAGCTATACGCGTACCGTGCTCGCACGCGATGCCAAGGCAGCCGGCGTGACCGAGGGCGTCGCCGCCCAGGATGCCGCCCTCATGGGCGAGCCCGCCGCCGATTCCACGCAGGTCCCCGCGCCCACCTACCAGCACAGCTCGCTCGACTGGCGCGACTGGTGGTGCTCGGACGACGCGCAGATCTACCAGTTCATCGGTCAGGACAACATCTATTTCTACTGCATCGCGCAAACCGCCATGTGGGAGGCCCTGGGTTGGGACCTTACGCAGAGCACCGTCAGCGCCTGCTATCACCTGCTCTACATGGGCAAAAAGGCGAGCTCGTCCTCGCAGACCCCTCCCCCGCCGGCAGACGACCTGCTCAACCACTACACCTGCGAGCAGATGCGCGCGCACTGGCTGTCGCTCGGCCTATCCGAGAAGCCGGTGAGCTTTAGCCCCAAGGCATACGACACGCGTGTGACCGGCAAGGACAAGGACGGCAACGAGGTGCGTGCCTGCGACGACAAGCGCGTTATCGATCCGGCCCTTAAGGAGAGCGCCCTTTTGACCGGCGTCTTCAACCGCCTGGCCCGCAGCTGCTTCTACGGCGTCGCCATCAAGGAGGGCGACGAGAGCCCCTACCGCAACGGCTGCATCCCCGCCGGTGCCGCTTCTGACACCGTGGTCGAAGCCGCCGAGCAGGCAGCTCTCGCCTTTGAGCAAGCCATGTACAAGTTCGAGACGCACCGCGCGCTCGCCGTGTGCGACGACTACCTGCGTGCCGCCAACAAGCGCTGGAGCGACGCCTCTAAGGCCGCCAACAAGCTCGAGGGCGAGCCGGCAAACGCCGCAATGACGCAGGCCCTCGTCGACGCCTTTACCGAGCTGCGCGTGGCGACCGTGCTCATGCACGGCATCGTCCCTGCCGGCTGCGAGCTCATCTGCGAGTACTTCGACGTTGACCCGGTCGCCTTCTTTAGCTGGGATAACATCTTCGCCTCCACGGATGAGTTTGTGGAGAGCCTGGGCGAGAAGCCCGGCGAGCACCGCGTGAAGCCGCTACCCCCGCGCTTCGACTTCTTCAGCAAGCACGAGAGCCAGTACTAGGCAACAGCAACGCGCCCGGGAATGATTATTCTGGGACGGGGATTAAAAAATCATTCCCGGGCGACGCAAAGTAGTCTTTTTGGGACGGGGATCATTAAATGATTTTTTAATCCCCGTCCCAGAATAATCATTTAGGTGGAAGGAAAGACGGATGTCCAAGCCGCGTCGTCGTAAGCAGAAAAAGCAGGTCAAGGCCGAGCTCAAGCTCAGGCAGTTTGCCGCCACCGAGCTTTCCGACCAGCTTGCCGCCCTTCCCTGCGCCGCCGACCTGCCGCGCTTTATGGTCGACACGGTCGCCGGCGCCTATGCGCCCGCCGATGCCGAGCTTATGATCGAGGGCTTCGGCGCCGCGGCCACACGCCCGGTCACGCTGCGCGCCAACACGCTCAAGGCAACCGCCGAGGACATCGCCGCGGCGCTCGATGCCGCCGGCATCGCCCACCGCCCCGTCGCATGGTACCCGGACGCTTCCATCCTGCCCGAGGCCCAGGTTTCCGACCTGTGGGACCTCGACATCTACCGCGACGGCAAGATCTACTTGCAAAGTCTGTCGTCCATGATGCCGCCGTTGGTCTTGGGCGCCCAGGCCGGCGAGGACATCCTGGACATGTGCGCGGCCCCCGGCGGCAAGACGACGCAGATCGCCGCCCTCACCCAGGGCCAGGCACACCTCACCGCCTGCGAGATGAGCATTCCCCGCGCCGAGAAGCTCGAAGCCAACCTCCACCGCCAAGGCGCAAAAAACGTGCCCGTCATGCGCATCGACGCACGCGAGCTCGACGAGTTCTTCCGCTTTGACCGTATCCTGCTCGACGCTCCCTGCACCGGCACGGGCACAGTCGTCAGCGGCAACGAGAAGAGCCTGCGCGGCCTCACCGAGCAGTTGCTGAGCAGGTGCGCCCGCTCGCAGCGAGCACTTCTGGACCGCGCCATGGGAGCCCTCAAACCGGGCGGCACGCTCGTCTATTCGACTTGTTCGATCTTGCCGCAGGAAAACGAGGACGCCCTGCAAGAGGCCCTCGACAAGCACATGGACTGCGAGCTTATCCCCCTCGATGGCACGCCGAGCGAAAGTGAGGCACGCCGCGCCCAGGAAGCTGGTGAGGAGCCGCGCATCGAGTCCAACGCCCTGACCGAAGCCATTGCCGCGGGTCAGGTATCGGCCATCGCCAACGGCCTGCCCGGCACGCTCACCATTCCGCCCAGCCGCGACTTTGAGGGCTTCTACATTGCCCTGATCCGAAAACGCAGTTAGCGCACGGATCCAAAACTCAACAAGCTATCTCCGTGCGCGTTTGCCCTGCTGGTCGCGATGCTGTTTAGGCATCGTGCGCTCCTTGCGTTCGGCCCTTTTGCCCTTAATGGCCGTGACCACAAAGTAGATGACCGCGGCGGCAACAATTGCGCCCACACACAGGCCAATCGAGCCAAACATTGCTGTCAATTCCATACCGCGTCACCTCTCTTTTAAACGGGACTTTCAAGATAGCACCTCGATCCCCGCCACCACAGCTCCTTCACGTTCGCCGGCCCTTCGGTCTAACGAATTGCGTGGCGGGGAAAAATCAACTCGTCAAACGATTTAGCATTCGCAATTCCGGCTGCATCGCGCCGGCCGTCATCACATAGAATCGAGCTTCCATGGATACCCTCAACGATCTAAATGAGCGCGTCGACGCCTTCGTCGGCACCAGCTCTTTCGACACGCCTGCCGCGGCAAACGACCAAGCCCCCATCGATGTGCCCGCCGAGGTTCACGAGGACATTGTCGCCTCGGTCGATTTCTCCGAGGTCGAGCTCGCAGACGAGTTCACCGAGCCCCAGGTAGCCGTCACGCCCAACGGCCTGCTCCCTATGGAGCCCCTGCCCATCGACGGACGTCTGCGCAAGGCTGCCCTTCGCATGCCCGACGAGATCGAGGAGGCCAGCGGCTTCACGCTCTTCGGCCGCCGCATCAAGTCGCTCATTTACACCACCGATGTCGCGGTTATCCGCAACTCCAACGCCGATGCCGTCTTTGCCGTTTACCCCTTCACGCCGCAGCCCGCCATTACGCAGGCGCTGCTGACCGTCGCCGAGTGCCCGGTCTTTGTAGGTGTGGGCGGTGGCACCACCACCGGTAAGCGCTCCGTGCAGATGGCAGCCGTCTCCGAGATGCAGGGCGCGGCGGGATGCGTGGTCAACTCCCCCGCCACCGCCGAGATGGTCGAGCACATCACCAACATCGCCGACATCCCCGTCATCGCTACGGTCGTTCGCTGCGACGACGATGCCCACGCCAAGGTGCGCGCTGGAGCCAAGATTCTCAACATCGCCGCCGGCAAGAACACGCCCCAGGTCCTACGCGAGCTGCGCAAGCACTATCCCAACCTGCCGCTCATCGCGCCGGGCGGCAAGACGCCAGAGAGCATCCGTGAAACCATCGCCGCCGGCGCCAACGCCATCATCTGGACGCCGCCTTCGGCCCAGCAGCTACAGACCGACATGATGCAGCGTTATCGCAAGATGAAGGAAGACGCCACACCTGTCATCTCGCACGACGATGTGCCCATTATCGACCAGGTCTCCGCCGCCGAGGTCAGCCAGGTCGAGAACATGAATCCCGACGTGCCGATTCCCGACGAAGTCATCGAGCGCGTCGCTTCGATCCACGAGCGCGTCGAGGAGCATCGCGCCAACCGCGGCCTCAAGCCGTCACTGCACGGCTTCTTCTTCCGCGGAAAGAAACGCTAACCCCAACAGCAAGGCCCGCCCCACAAACGTGAGGCGGGCCGTTTTCGTTTGAGCAATCATGCAGCGATGTGATGGGGCAAACTAATCCACGCGCTTGTCGCCCATAAAGAAGAGCGCCACCGTACCAGGTCCGGTATGCGAGCCAATCAGAGTACCGATGTTATTGATCTCAATCTTGCCTTTAAGCTGCGGAATCTGTTCCTCGATCAGCGCCGCAACTGCCTCGGCATCCTCGCGGCACGCCGAGTGCGACATGACGCACTTACCCGAATAATCCGCACCGTCCTGCACGTGTGCCATCATGGTCTTGGCCATCTCGGAAATCGCGCGCTTCTTAGTGCGAATCTTCTCACGTGGCGACAGCTTGCCGTCGCAATCGACCGTCATAAGCGGGCAAATCTTAAGCGCCGTGCCGATGATCGCACTCGCAGCCGAAATGCGACCGCCGCGCAGGTAGCTCGACAGATCGGTCGAGAAGAACCAGTGGTGCAGGTTGAGCTTGTGCTCCTCGATCCAGGCAGCCGTCTCGTCGAGTGAAGCCCCGCTATCGCGCACATCGGCGGCATATTCCAGCAACAGGCCAAAGCCCGAAGACGCCCCCAGCGAATCGATGACGCGCACCTTGCCGCCCTGGGGATAGCGATCCGCGAGCATCTGCGCCGCAACGCAGGCCGATCCATACGTGCCCGAAATACCCGACGACAACGTCAGGTGCAGCACGTCTTTGCCCTCGGCAACAAGCGGCTCCCAAAACTCTTCGTACTCACCCACGCTCACCTGAGACGTCTTGGGCATGGCGCCCGCGGATATCTGGGCAAAAAACTCGTCCGGCGTAATCGACTGATACAGATCGTCCGTATAGACAACATCGTCGATCTCGTAATGAAAACACACGACAGGGATATTGCGCGATTCAAAGAACTCCCGAGTTCGATCGGCGGCGGATTCACAGGTCAGGACAAAATCACTCATATGAGGCTCCTTACGTATAGTTATAAAAATTATCGCACAGCAAGCATAAATACGGTACAAATGTCCACTATTTACCAAATAGAGCCAAAGGTGGTGAACATCTTTACCGTCATCATCTCTATCGATCCCGGAGGCATACGTCTGCAAAAACGACCCTACGTCTCCACTCAACCGCCATATCTACCTCAACTAAATCGATTTACCAAACCGTTCAGCCGACAATTCAGCCGCTGGCGCAAAATCGAAACAAAAGCGGCGCATACTGATAAACGTTTGACGCTGTTTATCAGTTTTACCAGCTCCATCGGAAGGTGTTTCATGGTCGCATTCGATCGCAATCCGCAAGACTTCAAGTATCTGCGTCTGCTGTCGAAACAATTTCCCACCGAGCAATCCGCGTTTACCGAGATCATCAATCTCTCGGCCATCCTCAACCTGCCCAAAGGCACCGAGCATTTTATGAGCGACGTGCATGGCGAGTACGAGGCCTTTATGCACATCCTCAACAACTGCTCGGGCGTCGTGCGCGAGCATGTCGACGAGATTTTTGGCGACACGCTCACCTTTGACGAAAAGGGCGAGCTGTGCACGCTCATCTACTACCCGCACGAGAAGATCGAGCTGGTCCGCAGCCAGCGCGAGGACTCGCCCACCTGGTACAAAACGATGCTTGACCAGCTCATCATGGTCGCTCGTTCGCTTTCAAGCCGCTACACCCGCTCCAAGGTTCGTAAGGCCATCCCACGCGATTACGCCTACATCATCGACGAGCTGCTACACACGCATCCGGATGAGAACAACTATCGTGTGCGCTATCACGAGCGCATCGTGGAGTCCATCCTGGAGACCGCAAGCGCCGACGACTTTATCGAGTCGCTCGCCTCGCTCATCAAGCGCCTGGCCGTCGACCACCTGCACCTGGTGGGCGACATCTTCGACCGCGGCGGCGGCGCGGCCAAGATTATGGACCGTCTGCTCACCTACCATTCACTCGACATCCAGTGGGGCAACCACGACCTGCTGTGGATGGGCGCTGCGGCCGGTGAGCCCGCCTGCATCGCCACGGTGCTGCGCAACAACCTACGCTACGACAACTACGAGATCCTGGAGAACGACTACGGCATCTCGCTGCGTGAGCTTGTCGCCTTTGCCGATGCCACCTACACCGCCGGTGAGTCCATCACCCCGCTGATCAAGGCCATCAACGTGCTGCTCTTTAAGCTCGAGGGCCAGATTATCCAGCGCCACCCCGAGTTCGATATGACCGACCGCCTGTTACTCGACAAAATCGATCACGACACCGGCACGGTCACGCTCGCCGACGGCAGCGTGTGGCCGCTCACGACCAATGACTTCCCCACCGTCGACCCGGCGGACCCCTATTCGCTCACGCCCCAAGAGCAGCACATCATCGACAAGCTCGTGTCCGAGTTTGTCACCGCCGATCACCTGCATCGCCATATCGATTTCCTCTATTCCCACGGCTCGATGTACAAGGTCGCCAACGGCAACCTGCTGTTCCATGGCTGCGTGCCGCTCAACGAAGACGGCACCTTTAGCAGCATGAACTGCCTGGGCACCTGGCACGCTGGCCGCGATTATCTCGATTTTTGCGACCACATCGCCCGCCGCGCCTGGCGCGTGGGCGACCGCGACGCTCTCGACTGGATGTGGTACCTGTGGATTGGCTTTAACTCACCCGCCAGCGGACGCCTGGTGCGTACCTTTGAGCGCGCCTATATCGCCGATAAGAGCACCTGGGTCGAGCCGATGGACCCGTACTTTACGCTTACCAAGTCGCCCTCGGTCTGCGACGACATCATGCGCGAGTTTGGCGTCGCGCCCATGGCATGCTCACCGACCGGTCACATCATCAACGGCCACACGCCCGTTAAAACCACCAAGGGCGAGCAGCCCATCCGCGCCGAGGGCAAGCTGCTGGTCATCGATGGCGGATTCTGCCGCGCTTACCATCCCAAGACGGGCATCGCCGGCTACACGCTTATCTCGAGCTCGCGAGGGTGCCGCCTCAAGTCGCACCAGGCCTTTACCACCGTTGCCGAGGCGCTCACCCGCAACATCGATATCGAAAGCGAGACCAACCGCTTTGACGAGGCCGACCGCCGCCGCATGGTGAGCGACACCGATACCGGCGCCAAGATCCGCAGCCAGATCCAGGACCTGCGCCAGCTGCTCGATGCATATAGAAACGGTGCTATCGAGGAGCGCGCCTAGCACCACCCGTGGGGATTGGCTAAACTTGCTGAGTTTGTCATCCCCGCGGCGCCCCGGCGCCACCATAAGGCAGGTACCATGCAAAAGCTCCTTGCGCAGATCATGAAGTTTGGCGTCGTCGGCGTCATTGCCACGGTCATCGACTTTGGCATTATGAATCTGCTCCACTACGGTCTGGGCCTCAACATCCTAATCGCCAACACCAGCGGCTTTATCATCTCACTCATCTTTAACTACCTCGCTAGCATGAAGTACGTGTTTGCGCACAAGGAGGGCATGAGCCGCCGCCGCGAGTTCATTATCTTTGTCGTGCTGTCTGTGATCGGTTTGGGACTCAACGACGGCATCGTGCTGGCGCTCAACGCCGGCCTGGGGCTCGAGGCCAATATCGCCAAGATTTGCGCCACCGCGCTTGTCATGGTCTACAACTTTGTGACCCGAAAGATCTTCCTGGAAGGCGACGAGACCAAGTAACTCGCAACCTTACAGCTTTACAATGCCCACAGATGACGCGCGTCGAGCGCTGTGTTGTTCGTGGGCATTGCTCGTTTACGGGCAAATTTTCAACGTTTGCGGATTAGCACTTGATAATTTGGCGAGTTCGTATAGTTCTTGGCAAAGACCTTACGTTTCCCTTGCAAAAGCTCTAAAGTATTCTCTGCTCGATTCATCAACGCATTGGATGTGATTACGTGCGCAAGGCACTGGCACAACCTCATACCAAGCAGTTCCTCAAGTTCGCTGTCGTGGGTCTTATCTCCTTTGGCATCGACTGGGGTATGCTCATTGCGCTCGTCGAGCTGTTTCACCTCGACTTTTTGATGAGCACCACGGTCTCGTTTACCACGTCCGTCGTGGTCAACTACTGGCTCAGCATGAAGTATGTGTTCGACCACCGCGAGGGCATGAGCCGCAAGCGCGAGTTCACGATCTTCACCATCCTGTCGGTGATCGGCCTGGGCCTCAACGACCTATACATGTTTGTGGGCGTCACGTTTTTGAGCATCGGCTACCAGGCCATGAAGGCCATCGCCACATTCCTCGTCACCTGGTACAACTACTTCAGCCGTCGCTTCTTCCTCGAGGGCGCACGGTCGTAGTCGATTCGCTATTTGCTTGAATGTATAACCGGTTGGAATTCCCATTCCAACCGGTTTTTTGTTTGCCGAGAGACCGGGCGGCCCGGTCCCATTCGCATGAAAACGGGCGGCCCGGATGTTTGTCCGAACCGCCCGTCTGGCGCGCTATGTCGAGGCCTCTAGCCTGTAACGTAATACCAGACCACGTTGTCGCCGTTGGAGAGAACGTAGTTGCTGCAGGCCGTCATGGGCGTTGTGCCGTTGACGGAGTACATCCAGCCGCTCGTACCGCCGTACTGTTTCTCCGCCAAACCACCAATCGCGGAGACATACGTGCCGTACGACGAGCCATGTGCGTTGACAGAAAGGCCCAGCGCGCACAGGGCATCGTAGACGGTAGCGCCTTCGTTAAAGGTAAAGGTGCCACCAGAAGACACAGGATTGCCCACAGCGCTCGATGTGACCGAAACCGTCACTGTTATGTAGCTGGACTCCTGCGAGCCGCTCTGGCCGCCCGAGGAGGCGTTTCCACCATTAGAGGATGAGGCTCCATCAGACGACTGGCCACCGCCAGACGCATTGGAAGTATCGCCGACTCCCGTATTTTGGGCAGCGGATTTATCGCCAGACTTCTTGCCGTCCTGACCATCGGACTTCTTGCTATCCGAGCTTTTATCCGATTCCTTGTCCGAAGACTCGGAATCGTCCTTGCCGTCGTTCGAACCCTTGGACTCGTCTTTTGCATCATTCGATGACTTGGAGTCCTCGGAACTGGCCTCGCCCGAAGCCATAGTCGAGCCAGACGCCTTGGTGTCCTTGGTGACGACGCTCTCCCCCGTCACGGCCTGAATGATCCAGTCGATGGACCAGGCGCCGCTCTCGGAAGGATGGACGAAGCCCAGCGAGACGACGATCAGAATGGTGCACGCGGCAGTCAAAACGCCAAGGAGCGCCTTGCGACGAGGGGCGGACGCCGCCGAAGCGGCGCCCTGTTGCTTTGTATCGTCGAACTGAATGAACGAGGAATCTGGTTGCTTGGGGTCAGCGTCCTTGGATTTATTGGACACAGCCCTCACCTACCGACGTTTGGTGAACACGAACACGCCGACGATGGCGAGACCGATGACGCCGGCGGCAACGCCAACAATGGCGAGCGGGTTGGTGCCAGCCTCCTGCTCGGAGGCACTAGAGGACTTCTTAGCAGTGGTCGTGGAAGCAGCACCCGTATCGGACTTGGAATCGGACTTCTTGTCGGACTTGCTGTCCTTCTTGTCAGACTTCTTGTCAGACTTCTTCTCGTCCTTCTTATCGGACTTATCGGAGTCCTTCTTGTCGGACTTGTTGTCCTTGGTCTCGGTCTTGGTCGACACCGTCGTCTTGGTCGCCGGCTTATGACCCGGGGCGACAACGCCGCCAGCCTGCTGGCCCTTCGTGCCAGAGCCGGAACCCGTGCCAGTGCCGGCACCAGCACCAGAACCGTTGCCAGCGCCACCGTTACCACCATTAGTGCCAGAACCGCCATTACCGCCAGGGTTAACAGCATTCTTGGTCCACTTGGCATACAGCGTCAGATCGGCCGTCACCGGCGTACTGAAGTCATACGCCTGCGTGCAAGCCTCATCGGTGAACCAACCGCCGAAAGTGTAGCCATCGCGCGTCGGATCGGCCGGCTTGACCAGCTTGCCGTCGGCCGTAGCAACGAACTTAGTGTCGCAAGCAGACCCGCCGTTGGAATTAAAGGCAACCGTCCAAGACTCGACAGCCCCCAGCTTGAACAGAGTACCCGAATCATTGATGTAGTAGAGGTTGCCAGAAGCATCGGCAATGACCGGAGAGTCACAGTACTGGTAATGGCCAGCCGCATCATAAATCTGCGTCGCCTCTGCGTCGCCAAGCGTATAGCGATACACGCCACCGCCAGCAGAGTAGTTGACGTAATCCTTGCTATCCGCGCTGTTCACGGTGAAGTACACATAGGTCTTGCCGCCCTGAACACTCACCAGCGGAGTAGCAGCAATACCGTTGAGGCCAGCCGGCAGCGCCTTGCCGTCGGCAGCAGCGACCATCGTGGTCTTACCCGTCTTCAGGTTATAGAGAACCAGAGCAGAGCCCGTAGCCGTCTGTCCGCCGACAATCAGATTGTCACCAGACACCGCTGGGGCGCTCAGATTATTCGTAAGGCCCAGATCAACCGTCTTCTGTTCACTCAGCACACCCTTCGCCGAAAGCGAAATCACATGGAGCTTTCCGTCGTGCGTCATCTGATAGAAGGTCGAACCATTGGACGGATCGGCAATGCAATCGGCATTTGCGACAGCGCCGAGCTTCATGGTCGAAACGACATCGCCCGTCGTCTTATCAATGCACTTAAGCGTGCCCGCGCTCGTAGGAACAATGGTGTACTTATCCGTCAGCGCAGCGCCAGTCCAATAATAGCCCTCGGAAGGGTCAATGTTCTGCCAAGAGACTTCGCCCGTGGCAATCTTGATACGCTTCAGGGAGCCGTTGCCGTAGGTCGCGTTGTAGTTCTCGTCATACGAAATATCGACCGTACCAACATAGACATACTCGCCGTCCGAAACGACGGTGCAGGAGCTCTGCGTCAAGTCCGTCAAACCAGGCGTCAGCCACTTGCAGATCAGCTTGTCTGCAGTAATCGCCTGGACCGCACCGCCGTTGAGCGGAACGATGATAAGGCCGTTGGTATAGATCGGACGAGAGGTATAGCTCACCTTGGAGGCAAGCGGCGCAGAGGCAACCTTTTTGCCCGTGGACGAATCGATCTTAATGAGCTCGTTCTCGGTCGCGATGTACACAAAGCCGTTAGCGATGACAGGTTCGCTGCAGTTGGCATACTGCTGACCAGACTCGGCCTTCCAATCGAAGGCCCACTTAAGACCGGCGGCCTGCGCAGGTGTCTTGGCATCCGTTACGGTCGAACCGTTGCCACCGTTGCCGTAGCCGGCCCACTCGGCATCCCAATCAGGAGTCGTTGCACTCGGGTCCACGACAATCTTGTCGGGATCGGGCATGGGCGATTTATCGGTGGTGTAGGCAAACGTAGCCTTGTCGCCGCTCTTGAGCGTGACCTGGTTGGCGCAGAGAGATGAGGGCTCTCCGTTGATAAACAGACGCCAATATTTCTTGGTCGCACCATCCCAGCCATACGGCTTGTGATCGAACGGCGAAGTAATGGAATTCAGGAACCAGTACTCACCACTCTGGGAGCCGTTGTACGTAACGCCCTTCGCCTTCAGAACCGTCTCAATAAGGTCCTGGGCCGTAGAGCCTTCGGGCAGGGAAACATTGCTTGCCGAGCCCCAGCGAGTATTGTTGCCGTTGACATCGGGACCGATAACATCGACGGACCCAAGAACCTGACCGGGGAGGGCATCGGCGTCAGCACCATACATAAAGGTGACGGCGTCACCCTCTTGGAGTTCGTAGTTGCCGGCCCCGACTTGGGCGAACTTGCCATTTACATAGAACTGCCAATAACTTTTGGTCGCAGGATCATACTCATAGGTCTTACCGTCAAGCGGCGAGGTAATGCCGCTGAGGTACCAACCCCAAGACTCTTCTTTAGCATCGAGGGTAAGACCAGTCTGCTCCAGCAAATCCTTAGCAGTGGAACCAGCCTTGAGACTCGTCTGGCCCGTCGAGGCCCAAACCTGCTGCTTGCCGTCCTTGTCCTTACCGAGGACCTGAACGGAGGCACGGACGGAATCAGAGGGCAACTGGTCGCCCCAGCCACCGTAGAACCACGTAACGGTATCGCCAGCATGAATGGTGACATTGTCTGCCGTGTAGTCGCTCGACTTGCCGTTGATGAACAGCTGCCAATAGGTCGAATAATCGAGCGGCGTACCCAGCTCAACGCCGTTGTACTTAAGGCTCAGAATGAAGGAGCCCGCAGCAACGGCGTCGATGTCATTCGCCTCGAGCGCGACCTTCGTAAGGTCAAGTGCGCTCGAGCCGGACGTCACCACATACTGCGCGTTATCGACCCAAGTCTGAGTCTTGCCCTGGGCATCGCGACCAATGACGGTCACATTTGCGGCAACCTGGTCCTTAACGACAGGGGACGCGCTACCAGCCGTATAGGCAAACTCAATCTTCTGCCCCTGGGTGAGCTTGATGCTGCTCGCGCCAACCGAGGAAGACGCGCCATCGACGAACAGCTGCCAGAAGGCATAAGTCGTCGGATCGTAGACAAGCGTGCGGCCATCGCTCGGGGATGTGATGCTTTTGAGGTAGAACCCGTATGCCGTGTTCGGATCGTAGTCCGCCTTGAAGCCCGTCTTCTCCTGCAGCTTAATAAAGGCATCCGCAGCCGTCGCGCCCTCGTCGAGCTTGAGCTGCGTAGGTGCCACCCAGGTCTGAGCCTTGCCGTCGGCATCGGTGCCGATAATCGAGAACGAGACCTCGACTTGCTTCTTGGCGACATCGCCAGTTTCCGTCGGGTTCTCTGCCTGGACGGCAGCCACGGCGGCAGATCCTGCTTGGCCAGCGGATGCCGTCGAAGACTGCTCGCTCGCGGCAGGGTTCTCCCCCGTCGCCGAGCCTTCGTCGCCAGCTGCCGCCCCTGTTGTGGCGGTACTAGCTGCAGGCGCGCTCCCAGAATCTGAAACCTCAACGTTGCCCTGGTCGGCAGCACCATCCGCAGGCGCTGCGTCCTCACTCGGCGTCGCAGCCTGAGCCACAGCCTCGGCAATGCCCTCGGCGCCCTCGGCCCACAGCTGAGCCGGCGTGGTGCCAAAGGCCATCGCGAAGGCCAGGAATGCCACCAGACCGCGCTTAGCTACACCGCGTGCAATCGCGCCACGGCGATGCAACGAGGCGCACTCACGCTCGTCCTCAAACATATCCATTTGTCCCCCATTGTCTGTACTTGGAGCGTTGCCTTGAGGCTGCCCCACGTCATCGCGCATGTTGCGCTCGAGTTCCCCCATCGGGGTCCCCCTTCCCTCCAGAGCCCTATGCACGCCGGCGGCATACGCCGCAGCCGCATGCAAGATGGGAGGCGATCCGACTTAACCTTAACGACTCGGGCACGTCGTCCGATCTGCGACGCGAACATCCCGAGCCAAGAGGAATTACGGTTACTGGTACAGCCGGGGACTTGCACCCCGATTCTCCCAAACGCGCAGGAAAACCGCGCATTCGTGCGTCTCCGCACCACCATCTATGCCATCGATTATTACCGTCAGTATGGTATCACGCAAAAGGGCCTCGCACGCAGGCGAAGCCCAAGGTAAAAGCTATTATTTGCGATAGGAAAATACGGTGACCGCAGCCCCTAGTGCTTGCCGCCGTGACTGTTGAGCCAGATATTGCGGCCCAGCATAAGCGCCAGCACCAACGCGCTCACGTAGCCCAAAAAGCCAATGACCGGAATGCCAAACACAACCGGCTCGATGCGCGCGTAGTACACCACCGACGAACCGATAAACAGACCGGCGATCACAATTGCCATCGACATGCGGTCGATAATTCCACCCAGCTGTCGCAGCGCCTTATCGCTGCTCATGATCTGCGTGTTCACCTTAAGCTGGCCGCGCGTGAGCATGCGCGAAGCCAGGCCCAGATACTCGGCCGCCTCGAGCGAGCCCTTCGCCGCGCGATAGCTGCTCGCGGCAAGATCGCGTCCCATGTCGCGCACGCGCGCATAGGTGCTCTTCTCGTTTTTGATGTGCGTCTGGATGATCTGGATCATGTTGACGTTGGGCATATACTCAGTCAGCAGGCCCTCGAGCGTCACCATGCCGCGGGCGAACATCGTTACCACGCTCGGCAGCTCAACGTCGTTTTTGCGCGCCAGGTTTAACAGCGAGGTCAAAAACTCGCCGATATCCAGATCCTTCAGGTCAAGGCCCGCAAAGTCTGCGACGATAAAGTCCAAATCGGACAAAAAGGCCGAATGATCGAGCTCAGCCGAGTCGCCGCGCGTCACGGCAAAGCGCATGAGCGAATCCTTGAGCTTGGGCACGTCACCCTCGGCCACGGCGAAAATCATGTCCTTGACGATACCGCGATCGTGACTCGACATGCGTCCGACCATGCCCAAGTCGATAAAGTAAACGATGCCGTCCTTGAGAATAATGTTTCCCGCATGCGGGTCGGCATGGAAAAAGCCGTCATCGAGCACCTGCGTCGAGTAATCCTCGACGATTGCGGCACCGATCTTTTCCAAGTCATAGCCCTCGGCCACCAAGCGTGCAGGATCGGCGATCGAAATGCCGTCGACGTAGTCCATAACCACCACGTGCTCGGTGCACAGGTCCAGATAGGATTTAGGGCACGTCACGCCATGAACGCTCTTATGGAACTCGTAGAAGTCGTTGAGGTTTTTGGCCTCGGCCAAAAAGTTGGTCTCCTCGCGAAACGAGGTCCACAGCTCCTCGACTACGCCGTGCAGGTCAACGAATTGATCGGTGTTGACGAACTTGGAAACGATACGCACCACCGAGCGGATGATATCGATGTCCTGTGCCATAACCTGCTGCGCACCGGGGCGCTGCACCTTGACGGCCACGTCCTCGCCCGTCACCAGACGAGCGCGGTGCACCTGCGCGAGCGATGCGCTACCAAGCGGATTGGGGTCGATCGCATCGAACATCTCTCCCAGGCGCAGGCCGTATTCTTCTTCCAGACAACTGAGTACGACCTCGTACGGCACCGGCTCCACGTCGGACCGCAGACGACGCAGCTCGTCGCAAAAGCGTTGCGGCAGAATCTCGGACCGGTTGGCCAGAATCTGCCCCATCTTGACGAACATGGGGCCGAGTTCCTCGAGCAGGCGGCGCAAACGAACCGGCGTGAGGTTATCCCACACGCGG
This sequence comes from Collinsella sp. TM09-10AT, assembly GCF_003436275.1. Taxonomy (GTDB): domain Bacteria; phylum Actinomycetota; class Coriobacteriia; order Coriobacteriales; family Coriobacteriaceae; genus Collinsella. The sequence goes on along the minus strand of NZ_QSOP01000004.1, from coordinate 103,178 downwards.
TACTTTTTGACCAGGCGAACAATCTGCCCGATGCGCTCGCGGCGACCCGCCGGCGTGAGCTGGTATTCTTCATCCGGCGCCATCGCGTCGGGCTCCTCGGGGACCATATCGACAGCGCGCGGCTTCTTGCGAGCGCCCGAGACGGCGGCATCGACCTCATCGACAACCGCCGCCTCGTCACCCAAGGGGTCTAGATTGTTGTAATCGGTGGTGGAATCTGCCATCTGCGCTGCTACTCGGCCTCTTCGGTATCCTTCGCATCGTCGGGCTCAACGGACTCGACGGGCACCGAGGTCACGTTGTCCTCGACCGAATCGACGATGTCGCGCACATGGGCCAGGAAGGCCGTGCGCTCGAGGGCTGTCATGACGCGGACGCGAGCCAGAATGAGCTCGTCGAGCACGCGCTGGGCCGCGGTCTCGCCCTGCATGCCCAAGCGCTCGGTCAGATCGGAGATGGTACCGCCGGCCTGTTCGAACATGTCGGACACACTGCGGGCGATACCGGGGGCGCCTGCGTCCTTGCGCACCTGCTCGCCCTTGGTGTTAAGGTCGTCGAGAACCTTCTTGCTGCCCTCGACGGCAACGGCGGCGGCGCCGAAGCCCACGTTGATGGCGCCGTTAACAAGCTGATCGAGTTTCATAACCATGGTTGTCTCCAATCACAAACAACTGCATTGGCGTTCTTGTACCCAAGATTGAGTGAAAGCGACAAAGCGTTTAAGCGCTATTCGATCGACGGGAAATCCCTATCTCACGTTGTCGTTCATCGCGAAAGAGTTCTTCATGGCGCAGCTCGTGGTGTAGAGCACCTTGCCCAACAGGGCATCGGTCTCCACGCGCACGAGCTCGGCAAACTCCTCGTTGGCGCGTGCAAGCTCGGCAGGCACCTCGGCCTCGGGCAGAACGGCTACGGCAGCGTCGACGTCATGAATCTGCTTGTGGCCCATGCCGCCGACCTTCTCCTGATAATCCTCGACTGCGCGGCCGCACTCATGGAAGCGGACGTCGGCCAGCGCGCCGATCAGGCGGTTGGCCCAGTAGAAGTTTTCGGACGTCACGCGAGCCTGCGTGTCGGCAAAGTACTCGGGCATGGTCTCGACGTTGGCGTACAGCGGAACCAGCGCGTTAAACGAGTTGGAGCCAAAGGCCATCCACTGCACGGCGCGGTAGGCCGGATGCGCATAGGGGCGCAGCTGCAGCACAGCGAGCTGGCTGTTGCGGTTGATGCCGATGGGGCGATAGGCGCCACGCGTGGCGGGCGTGCCCTTGCTGCCGTAGCAGTCGTACTCCGTGCCCTGGTAGTGGCTCGAGAGTACGTACTTGATGTCCTCGATGGTCACCTTGCGCTCGGGCACGCGGCTCCAGGGAATATCGTCGCTCTCGGGCGTGTAGTCGGCCTCGGGACCGTCCCACACATCGCTGGGGTTAAGGCAGCGCTGCATATACCAGGCGCGCGGCGTGTTGTAAACGTGGTCGCTGTCGCTGTGCGAGCCAAAGGCCTCGCGCGGGTTAAAGACCGCGGCCGGACCGTCGCCCTCAACGCCCAGCGTCAAGTCCAGATGCCACTCGGCCATCCAAGCGCGCAGGTCGGCGGAGCACATGTGATCGGCCTGGGCGCCCTCGGCGTCATCCAGGTCAAAGCTGTCGATACCCAGCTGGTTGGGCATGGTCACATAGGCGTCATCGGGCACGCGCTTGGCGATCCAGTGGTGACCGCCGATGGTCTCGAGCCACCAGATCTCGTCCACGTCGCTAAAGGCGATGCCGTTGTTCTCGTAGGTGCCATAGCGCTCGAGCAGGTCACCCAGAATGCGTACGCCGTCGCGGGCGGATTTGGCATATGGCAGCACCAGGGTCACCATGTCCTCCTCGCCCAGGCCGCCGGGCTGCGCCGGAACATAGCCGTCCTCGTCCTCGTTGCCCTTGGCGGGCACGTAGTCGACGAGCGGGTCGGCGCCGCGAACGCGCTCGTTGGTGGTGAGCGTCTCGGTTGCGGACATGCCCACATTGAGCTCGTTGAAACCGGCCTCGGCCCAGATGCCGTGGCCCGGGACAACATCGGGGACGCTCGTGTAGCGCATGGGGTTATCGGGCAGTTCAACGGTCAGGTGACTCAGGACGCTCGTGTAGACGCGCGGCTGCTCGTCGGGATGCACCACGCGCATACGCTTGGGCTCAAACACCCCGTTGGACGAGTCCTCGTTGCGGGCAACCAACGTCGACCCGTCGTAGCTCGCGTTCTTACCAACCAAAATCGTTGTGCACGGCATGCGCATCCTCCTTGAGCGAAGAAATCAAACGATAACAGTGTATCGCTTCGGCGCAAAAAGGGCGAAACCACGGCCTCGGCAGCCCTTGTGGTCAAAAACCTATTTCGATGCGCGCTCGGCCGCCTCGATCACGTGTTTGGCGAGGATCGCCGTCGTCACAGCGCCCACGCCGCCCGGCACGGGCGTGATGGCGTTAACGACCGGCTCCGCAGCATCAGAATCGACGTCACCCACCAACTTGCCAGCGGCCTCGTCCCAATTAATGCCAACATCAATGATCGTCTGGCCCTCTCGAACCGCATCCACGTCAATCGTACGCGCGCGTCCAACGGCGGCAACCACAATGTCGGCAGCACGGCACTCGGCAGCAAGGTCGTGCGTATGCGTATGGCACGTCGTCACTGTGGCATTGCGAGCCGTAAGCATGGCGGCAACGGGACGGCCAATCACCAGCGACCGACCAACGACCGCGACCTTGGCCCCATCCAGCTCAACGCCGTAATGATCCAGCAAAGCAAGCACGGCTTCGGCTGTGCAGGGGGCAAAACCCTCGCCGCGCCCCGAAAGCGTGGTGAGCAGCGAAGCCGGCGTCATGGAGTCAACGTCCTTGGCAGGATCGAGTGCCGCGGCAACCGCGTCCTCGTCAAGGCCGGCGGGCAGCGGGCGGAACATCAGGCAGCCATGAACAGACGAATCGGTATTGATGTCCTCGATGGCCGCCAACAGCTCGTCCTGCGAAACATCGGCGGGAAGCAAAACGCGGCGAGCCTCAATGCCAACCTTTTCGCAGCGCTTGAGCGCACCGCGCTCGTAGGATAGGTCGTCCTCGCGTTCACCCACGCGCACGATAGCCAGCGTCGGCACAACGCCGCGCTCGCGCAAAGCCACGCAGCGAGCAGCAAGTTCCTCAGTCAAAGCGCGAGCAACGGGGGCACCCTTCAGCAGTTCAGCCATGGCTATCCCCTCTTCCTTGCGGCGTCGGCGGCGCGGCGCGCCAGCGCATCGGCGCGCGGCAACCACATGTCGAGCAACTCATCACACGCCGTCTCGAGCTCCTCAGCACGAGCGCGATCCTTCATAGACGTGGTGTTCGCAAAGAGCGTCAAGCTCGCGCCCTGCATAGCGGAACGGCAGAACACGGCGCCGCACGCCACATCGGACAGCAGCTGACGCGAACCCTTGTCGGCCATGTCCTCGAGCAGCGCCAGTGCACGCCCGCAGGCATCCATAATGCGATACGGCGGCATAGCGGCCACATGCAGCGCATCCTGAATCGCGGTCGCTCGAGCCGGATCGCCACGCGGAATACCGTACGCCGCGGACACCTGCCCATATGCACGAACGTCCTCGGCAACCAACTCGACAAGCTCCTGGGCCAACTCATCTGCCTGGGCAAATGCGCGCGTCAGGTCATCCGCGCGATCGGCAAGCGCAGGATTGGTCGCACCATAACGAGCGACCATTCCACAAAGCGAGGCGCCCAGCGCGCCCACAAAGGCGCTCGCGCTGCCACCGCCGGGAACCGGCTCGCGTGCGGCAAGTGCCTCGGCAAACTCTCGACAGGTTTTATCCATCATCTCTTGGCTCATACGCACGCACCTTCAAGTCATATACATCGGTCAGGCGGCAACCGCCGACCAACCGCATCGAACACGTAATGGTGCTAAGTCTAGCCCATAAGCACATGGGCGTCAGCGCACCTGGCCATCGCGGATTTCTATGACGAACGATAGGCCATGCCAACGCAAACATGGGACACATGGCCCACGTTTCGAGACTCCCGGGCAGCGGCAACTGGGGCATACATATAGGTAAGGAGCCCCATGTTGGGGCAACGCTCATCACGGCACCGGACGACGAATGGAGGAATCACCGCACAGCAAACAAAGTCATCATGTGCACGCGCAACCGCCGCCCCAGCGATCCGCGGCACACGATGTCCCTGGCAGACAAGGAGGACGCCACCATGAAGAAAAAGACCCTATCAATCCTTTCCCTTTGCATCGCCCTCTTTGCCGCATTTGCCCTTGTCGGCTGCGGCGGGAACGCATCGGGCGGGGGCAGCAGCGCATCCAAGAGCGAGGGCAAGGAAAAGGCCCCCGTCGCCAAGAAGACCGACTTTATCTGGTTTAAGGTCGAGATGCCCGAGGGCGTCGGCGTAAGCGACTCCGCCGGCAAGAATGCCGACAGGGTCCAGCTCACCTTCCCCGAAGACGAGAACGCCTCGGCCGATCGCTTTATCCCCGTTTGGAAAAAAGCGATGACAGCCGAGGAATCCCACGCCGACCAGGCAGAAAAGAAGGGGGATACGTTCCAGTGGAAGGATGGCGGGTCCGTCGAGTATAACGGCAGGACGTGGCTCGTCGGAACATACGAGGACAACAGCGGCATCTCAACCATGCTTTTTACCGACGTTGAGCCGGGAAGCGTCTACGTCCTCATCTCGAACTTCGACCAGCACAAGAAAGAAGCCGAGACGCTCCTCAACTCCATCGAGTTCCCCGATGACATGGCAGAGGCAGTTTCCGAGGCGCGCGAAGTCGAGATTTCGAGCATCGAGCTCAAGTAACGGGACACCCGCACGCGCCTACGCGCACCTGCGCACATGCGCCCCATTAAAGCAACGGGCACCCAACCCCGGGGAGGGCCGACAGGCATCGGCCCTCCCCTCTTTTGGACCCGCGCATATTGCCACTTGTCGGCGCAAATCCGGCCCTCAGAATGGGACACATGGCCCACCCTAGCGAGCCGTCCACGCGTACAGTAAAGGCAGGTAATCCATGGGCGGTTACAGATCGAGGAGGACACGACCATGAAAAAGAAGGCCTTTGCGATTCTCACACTCTGCATCAGTCTCCTTGCCGCGGTTGCCCTGGTGGGTTGCGGCGGAAGCGGCGGCGCTACCGGCAGTGGCGGTGGCGGCGGCGCAGAAAAGCCAGCCGTGGATATGAGGACCGACTTCATTTGGTTTAAGGTCGAGGTGCCCGAGGGCGTCGAGATCACCGACGTTGCCGGCGACACCGCCGACAGGGCCCAGTTTAAGTTCACCGAGAGCGAGCACGCCAGCGATCGCTTCATCCCTGTCTTCGACTCTGACAAGAACGCTGACGAGCTGTTCGGCTACGAGGCCAAATGGAAGGCCAACTTTGAGTGGACCGAGAATGATCCCGTCAAGTACAACGGCAAGACTTGGCGCAACGCTTCCTATACACACTCGGGCGGCGTAACGACTGAGTACTTCACCGAAGCAGGCGGCGGCAGCGTTTACGTGAGCATCGACAATGTCGAGGAGCACAAGGACGCCGTCGAGACCATGATGAAGTCTCTGGAGTTTGCCGATGACATTGCCAAGGCCAAGACCGAGGCCATGGACGTCAAGCTCGACGATATCGAGATCAAGCGCTAAGCGACTGGCGAGCGCAACGGGAAACACGGTCGCAGAGCAAACAAGCGACGGTACCCCAGCGCTTCGTACCCAGGGAGGGCCGGTAAACCGACCCTCCTTTTCTTATGCCGATAGCCGGCGAACGCGAGGGTGCCGGGCGGCAAAACCACCCCCAGCGCGGTAGCAGCACAAATAGACAAGCGCCCCAACGCGTCCGCCCGCCGATTTATGGCGCCACGCAGACAATTAAGCCAACACGTTTAGACATCCGGGCAGTATAGTGAACAAAATGAGTGCATAACCGCACCCTGCGAACGGAGGAGTTATGACCGAACACCACGCCATCAGCCGTCGAGCATTCACGTTGGGCCTAGGACTCGCAGCATTGTCGCCATTTGTAAGCCTGCCCGAAACCGCGGGATTGGGCCTTCCCGTGCGCGCGGCATTTGCAGAAGACGCTGCCACAGCGTCAGTCAGCCTCGACAATTTCGTCATTCGCCTTCGCCCCGCGGGCTATTTTCGCACCGCGAGCGTCAACCAAGACGGCAACGTTCGCGGCAACGTCTGCCACCTGTTTAACGACGGCACGTCCAGCAAGCTCATCCTTGAGAACGTAACGACCAAGAATGACGATACAAACTGGTATGCTATCCGCACCTTGCTCAATTTCGAAGAGCATAAAAAGACGGGCTACAGCATTTGGTCGGTCGACGACGACTCTGACAAAGATGGAAAGGTCATCCACGTATGGGGCGGCGAGTATGACAACAAGCCCAGCCGCGCTTTTGCGTTCGAGCGTCAATCAAACGGAACCTATATCATCCGAGACCGCACGGTCGAGAAAGAAACCGAGAAAAAAGACATTAAGTACCTGGCAATAGAATCGAACGGCGAAGACCAGGACAACAATAAGATCTGCCATAAGAGTAAGAGCATTCCGTGGGAGCTCGAACTTATCGGTTACGACATGAAAAAGAACGATGCCACGGTTAGCAGCCTCGACTGGATCACGTACAGCAGCTACGTCGATGGGCCATGTTGGATGAAATACGTCGACGACAACAAGTTCCTCGACGAGCTGAGCATCCCGGGTACGCACGATTCGGGCACCTGCAGCGTGGACAACGACACTGAGCCCCAATCCTCGCAAGTAAAATGCCAGCAGGATTACATTCCCACGCAGTTGCTCGAAGGCATTCGCTATTTTGATATCCGGCTCGGAAAGGGCGACGACCCCGGTATCGACCACGGGGATTACTACCTGCTCAAAAAAGACGCGTACTTTATGCATCTTTCCGATGTCATAGGCTACTTCAAAACGTTTTTGAACGAAAACCCGACAGAAGCGCTCATCATGCTTGTATCACGAGGCAACGACGAGGCTACCGACGAAAGTGTTACGACGGCTTTCGCCAAGGTTTTGGACGACAACCCCAAACTGTTCTATACGTCGAGCCGAATCCCCGCGCTACACGAGGTGCGCGGAAAGATCGTTCTGCTGCGTCGATTTAGGCTCGCCGGCAACAGTGTAAGCGGCCACACGTGGGGCCTCGACCTTACCGAATGGGATGACAAGATCAAGGCTCACTCCGACAGCGCCACTATGTGTCTCGTCCAAGACGCGCGGGGCTTTGAAGCCGCGGGGGAAACAGGCGACAAAGAGCCCTGTTGCACCAAGGTATACGCCCAGGACAAGTACAAACTCACGGGAACCGACAAGCTCAGCTGGATCGATAATGCGCTGAAGGAAACGACCGGGCGCACGCGCAACGAGGTAGATGTCGAGGACGATAACGGGGCCAAGGAGCAAGTCCTGGAGCGCTGCTGGTCTATCAACTACACCAGCTGCACGGGCTTGTCGCACGGGGGCAATCCTTTTACCTCGGCACGAGTAGTCAACGAGCATCCGTATAAGAGCCCGTACATCAACCCCAGCGGCACCGAGGATACAAAGTCAGATTACCTCAAGCACATTGGCATCATCGCATCCGACTTTGTTGATGCGGCGCTGGCCCGGAGCATCTACCAGCGCAATTACGATACGGAGCACAAGCAGACGGCTTCGTACTATCTCCCGTACTATCTCCCGACCCGCATGCGCATGACGTACGGCGACTCGCTGAGCGATGCCTCATTCCAGGATGGCAAGACCGTTGGCGAGGGTCATTTCCGCCTTGCTGACAGCAGCAACGCGCTCAACGCGACAGCTTCGGGCCATGCGTTTGCCATTGAATACGTGGATGTCGACGCCCTGGGCAACGAGACCGTTACGGGGCTGCAGGGCTCTGTGCCCATCGATATCGATCCACGCGCGCTGACGCCCCATTTTGAGGGACTCGAAGGCCTTAAGGCCGGCGAAGACGTGCGCGCCAAGATTGCGGCATCACTCGAGGGCAAGCTCGAAACCGATGCCTGCACGGCCCAGCTCGAGTTTGTGCACGACGCGGACGGCGCTCCGGGCACGGCAATGGCCGAGGGCGAAACATTTGCCGCAGGAACGTACTGGGTGCGCGTGAACGGTCTCTTGGGCGACGCGGCGCAGAACTACACGCTCGCCAGCGACGGAGCCGCAAGCTTTACCGTAGCGGCCTCGGGCAGTGCGGGCGGCACCGGCAGCGACACGGGTTCCAACGCAGGCGGCGCCGACAAGAACGGCAAGAGCAACAAGAGAGGCCAGGGCAAGGGCTCGGGCGGAAAGCTCGCCGACACGGGCGACAGCTCTGGCGTTGCCGCCGGGCTCGCTGCCGCCGCCGTGGCGACAACGGTCGCAGGTGCAGCAATGCTTGCCAGTGACCGCGACAACGCTGGGGACGACAGCGAGTAGGCAAGCCCGCCTTTTAGACACATCGACTCAATCGGGGGCGCAGGACACCGTTCTGTGCCCCCGATTTTTACCTTGGCCCGAACGCCGCCATGGGCTACATCACCATGTTCAGCGCGTTAACAAACTCCTGGGCCTTCGCACGACTGCTCAGACTAAAGACGCAAGCGGTTAACAGTCGATTGCGCAGGAAAACGTCGCGACCCTTGATCCTGTTGACCCCAGTGATGTCCTTAAGGTAAACAATCTCGGTGTGCTTGCCACCAAACGTGCCCTTCTTGAGCACCTCAATACGGTTAGGGTAGATCTTGACGTCTTTAAACCTACCCGAACCTTTATCCTGGAATAGCAGCGTGTTCTTGTCCATGCATGTCACTCCCGTGGGGTTCGCTAAAACTGCCTTTATGGTCACATTTTAGTCACCGCAAGGCTCCCATGCGAAGGTGCCAGACAGCACAGCAATTCGTGTCCGCGCGAGGCTTTAAACTAGATGCGATAAAGATGCATTCCACAAGAGGAAAGTGGGGCGACAGTGATGGGCGAACTGGTAAACCGTGGAGAATCGGCAATCGTGCCCGAAGGTTTTTACAAGCAGGTTTCCTCGATTCTCAACGCCGCTCGCGACAAGGCCTATACCGCCGTTAACTTTGCGATGGTTGAGGCGTATTGGGAGATCGGCAAGAGCATAGTTGATGAGCAGGGCGGAGAGGAGCGCGCCAAGTATGGAGAGGCGCTGCTCAAGGCCCTCGCAATCAGACTTACCAAGGATTTTGGTAAAGGTTTTGGAGCAAGAGAGCTGCGCAAAATGCGTCAGTTCTATCTTGCATTTCCAATTCGGGACTCACTGCGTCCCGAATTGAGCTGGACACATTACCGCAGGTTAATACGCATTCCTGACCCCGAAGCTCGCACCTGGTACATGAACGAATGCGCCGACTCTCGCTGGAGCACGCGCCAGCTCGAACGCCAGATCAACACCATGTTCCGCGAGCGCCTACTTGCCAGCAAAGACAAGGAGGCTGTCACCCAAGAAATCCAAAAGAGCGCCCCAGCTCGTCGCCCCGAGGATATCATCCGCGATCCATATGTACTGGAGTTTTTAGGTTTCTCGGACGATACTGCGTTTCGCGAGAGCGATCTAGAGCAGGCGCTCATCACACATCTTCAGAAGTTCCTGCTGGAGCTTGGCCGTGGCTTCGCTTTCGAGGCGCGCCAAAAGCGCATCACCTTTGATGGGCGCCATTTCTATATTGACCTTGTTTTTTACAACTATCTGATGCGCTGCTTCGTGCTCATCGACCTTAAGACCGATGACCTTACGCATCAGGACCTGGGCCAGATGCAAATGTATGTGAACTACTACACGCGTGAGCTCATGAACGAAGGCGACAATCCGCCCATAGGCATCGTGCTCTGCGCGGACAAAAGCGATTCGATCGTCGAGTACACGCTGCCCGAAGACAACGACCAAGTGTTTGCCGCCAAATACCTGCCGTATCTTCCAAGCAAGGAAGAGCTGGCGCGCGAGCTGAGTGCCGAGTACCGCGCCATCAACGAAGCGACCAATGGCGAAACGCAAGGGTAGCAGCACGTTGCGACCGAAACGCCCGCACGCCTGTGAGCCGTCCCGCGCTGCGCTTCCCTACTTCCCAAAGATCGCAGCGAGCAAGCCCTTGCGTTTGGGCTTTTCTTCTCGGTAGGAACCCTCGACGGCGGCTGCAACCTGGCGCGGTTGCTCGCCGCCTCCACGGCGCACGATCTGGTACAGAAACGGCGACTTAACGTATTTGACCTCGATGGGCGTGGCGTGCACGGTGCTCTCGCCGGACAGATGAAGGCTCAGGTTGAGCGGCGCCACGATATGCGTCTCGCGCTTGTCGCTAAACACCACCGCGGCCGCGCGGCCCGTCTGGCCGTTCACGGCGATGCGCACCTGCTCGCCGTCGCGGCTATCCGTCGCCGGACGATCGACAAAGTAGACCGGCACCATCACCAGACCGTCCTTTTGCTTGCGGGCCTTGCGCGCCCACATGCGAATGCTCTTTTTATTGAGCCCCAGTACCGCCTCGGCATCGTTGCCGGCAATGTCGAGCGCCAGCTTATCAATGACCACCTGGTCCTTGGTAGATGCATCGACGGAGACAACGCGAAAGTCGCCCTCCTGCATGGCAGGATCGAACGGCCCCACCTTGCCAAAGTCCCACGGCTCCAAAATGCCCATAAGACGAACGTCCAGGTAGTTTGCCCGCGGATACGCCCAATCGAGTACCTCGTAGTACACCAAGGTCTCCTTGCTCAGGCCCTTGCCCGGGAAGCTCGCCATCATACGCAGGTCCGCCAGCGCCATGGGGAAATAGAAGAGCATCATGTCGTTTTGGATCGCGTCTTCCACGTCGTGCCCGGCAAAGGCATCCGGGTACTGGCGCACCAGCTGCAGCGCGTTGGCACGTGCCTGCTGCGGTGAGATTTCGCAGGGAATACCCTGCTCCGGCACATACTCCGCACCCACGCCCATGGTCAGACGTTTGCTAAACGTACCGGGCTTGAGCAGGTCGGCAATGCCGATCTTGTTGCCGCAGGACGGGCACTCAAACACACGCTGCGTTGACTCGCCCTCAAAGGACGCGCCGCAGAAGGGGCAGGGAATGCTCACGTGCGTGGCTTCTTGGAACTCCTGCGCCGTGCCGCGGTCTTCCCACAGCAGATGCTCCAGAACCGACTGATTGCGCCAGTGCTCATTAAAGAAATACCAGTCGGGGTCCACCGGGCGCTCGAGCTGCGACACATGCGTGAGCTTAAGCAGCCCATCGACAACCGTCAGTGGCGTATGGCGAATGCCCAGGGCGCTCTTGGGCTCCCCCGCATCGGCCTGCCACGGAACGACCGTGCCGCAATAGGCGCACTCAAAGCTGCGTTTAGCCTGGTGTGAGTACATAGGGCCGCCGCAGTTTTGGCATTTAATGGCAAACATCTCGTCCATGAATACGTCCTCCTTTGCACTGGGGCTGTCGACATTAAGTATGTTGGGCAGGTAAGCACGTGCCCATACCCATGTGGCCCAAAATGGACCACCCAGGCAGACGAGAAGGCTCGCTCGTTAGCACCGGCAGACTATTGCTGCATTTTCTGAGTATCGGTGCACGGCGCCCCCGCGCGAGCTACACTATCCCCTTAAACATGATTGTGAGGACGACCGCTATGCTATTTGTAAATCGGCTGGTACATACGCTTGTTCCCGGCAGCGAGGGCGAGCCGGTCGATACCTCCCGCCGCACCAACGCGGGCTTCGCCGCAAGCCTCATCTGCATTGGCCTCAACATCACCTTGTGCCTGGCCAAGGGCATCGCGGGCCTGCTCGCTGGCTCCGTCTCCCTCATCGCCGACGCTTTCAACAACCTCTCCGATGCCTCGAGCAACATCGTGAGCCTGCTCGGGTTCCGCCTCGCCAGCCGCCCGGCAGACGAAGGCCACCCCTATGGCCACGGCCGCTACGAGTACCTCGCCGGCTTGTTTGTCGCCGTCCTGGTTTGCGCCGTCGGCATCAACCTGATCCTCGAGTCGGTCACCAAGATCATCAAGCCTTCCCCCACCGCTTACACGCTCGTTTCCCTTGCGGCACTGGCTACATCCATGCTCGTTAAGCTCTGGATGGCCGCATTCAACCGCGCGCTGGGCAACCGTATCGATTCCGAAACACTCATTGCCACAGCACAGGACTCCAAAAACGACGTCATCACCTCGGGCTCGGTCTTGGTGGCGGCGCTTATTTCGCAGACGACCGGCTTTGACCTCGATGGCTGGGCAGGCCTGGGTGTGGGCATCTTCATCTGCATCAGCGGCATGGGCCTAGTGCGCGACGCCATCAGCCCGTTGCTGGGGCAAGCGCCCGACCCCAAGCTCGTCCAGGCAATCCGCGACAAGATCATGTCCTATCCGCAGGTCTTGGGCACACACGACCTGATGGTGCACGACTACGGCCCCGGTCGTCAGTTTGCCAGCGCTCACGTGGAGATGCCCGGCGAGGGCGACGCATTTGAGCACCACGAGATCCTGGACACCATCGAGCACGACATCAAGCGCCAGATGGGCATTGGCATCACGCTGCACTGCGACCCCATCGCGACAACCGGCGATGATTTGCGCGGCTGGGTCAAGCGCGGCGTTATGCAGATCGACCCCGCGCTCTCCATCCACGACCTGCACGAGCACGACGGGTTCGTTTCGTTTGACCTGGTGCGCCCCGACGGCTTTGACATATCCGACGAGGAGCTGCTGGAGCTCGTCACGCGCATCGTGCACGAGCGCCGACCCAATGCCTCATGCGTCGTTACGTTTGACTCGGGCTTTAGCTCGCCCGACCGTCGGCTGAACAGCTGTAGCCCGCTTAACAGCTAGTTTCCCTGCGCGCCCGAGATGCCGTTTTGCAGTGCATTCCAGGCACCCGTCGCCATGTCGCCCAAGTTCTGCGCGGTGTCGCCCAGGTTTTGTGCCGTATCGCCCAGCTCTTGCGCCTTGTCTCCCAACTCCTGTGCCTTGTTGCTCAAGTCCTCCAGCGTATTGGAACTCGAGCTGTCGGTACCGCTTTGGCCGTCGGGCGAGTTGCCCGAGCTATTCTTGTGCGTGAGTTGAATTTCGAGGTTGCCGCTGTCGTTATAGTAAGCAGAAGTAACGACCCAGTTGGCATCGATGACGGGCGTTGAGCCATCATCAGTCAGGACCACGGCATTCGAAAGATTGGCGCCGCGCGACTTGAGAAGTTTCTTGGCGTTGGACCAGTACTGCCCCGGGATATCGCTCAGATCGACGGTGCTAGACGAGGCGGACTCGGTTTGCTCGGCAGCGGTATCGGCCGTTGAACTCCCTCGCTTGTTGAGCATGCCCGACACAATGGCAAACACAACCGACAGCGCAAAGAAGATCGCCAGCACGATGAGGATCTTCTTGATCACGCTCGACGAACGCGACGGCTTCTTCTCCTCGTCCTCGCCATATTGCGGAATCGACTTGGGGTACTCGCGATACGGCTCGCGCGACTCGTAGCGAGACTGCGCCGTGCGAGGCATATACGTCGTCTGCTGAGGCTGCGGAATGGGATTTTGCGGCAGGTCATCATAGGGATTCGGCGTCGAGGCGGCATAAGAATCCTGCGGCGCGTAATCAAACGGGTCCGGAGCTGCGTTGCCATAGGGGCCTTGCGAAGATACAGCATAAGAATCCCGCGCTGTGTCGCCATAGCCCATAACCCGGGTTGGCTCGGCAGAAGGCTGCGTCGCGGCGGGGTCGGTATAACCGGGGTTGGGAACAACGCGGGTCGCATCGGCGCTATCGCCAGCCTGCGCAGAACCGTAGCCGCCCATCACGGTTGTCTTGTCCTGATCCATGCAACGATTCCTTTCCGTCGCGCGTGAGCCTCAAGTTATCCATGCATTCTACCCGCGCAAAAGCCTATGATGGGCAGAGCCCGTCGGTATCTACAAGACATGCGCGGGCCTAAGGATAAAAAAGCCACGCCGGGCCTTGCGGGCACGGCGGGGCGGGCTAGCAGCTATGGACAGCAGACTTAGAACAGGCCGGTAATGTTGCCGTCGTTGTCGACGTCGATGTTCTCGGCCGCGGGGACCTTGGGCAGGCCCGGCATGGTCAGAACACTGCCAGTCAGCGCGACCACAAAGTGGGCACCGGCGGAAACCTTGAGCTCACGCACCGTGATGCGGAAGTTCTCGGGAGCGCCCAGGGCCTTGGCGTTGTCGCTAAAGCTGTACTGCGTCTTGGCCACGCACACCGGCAGGTTGCCAAAGCCGTTCTCGCGCAGCTCGGCGAGCTGGCGCTTGGCGGCCGGCGTAAAGTCAACGCCGTCGGCGCGGTAGACCTTGGTGGCAATGGCCTCAAGAGCGTCGGCCACATCGGCGCCGTCCTCATAGGCAAACTTGAGCTCGCTCGGCTGCTCAATCAGACGCATGACCTCATCGGCAAGCTCGAGCGCGCCCTCGCCGCCCTTGGCCCAGACCTCGGAAAGCTTAACGTTGACACCGAGCTTCTGACACTCGGACTCGATGAGCGCAAGCTCGGCCTCGGTGTCCGTCGGGAAGCGGTTGATGGCGACTACGCAGGGCAGACCATAAACGTTCTGGATGTTGTCGACGTGACGCAGCAGGTTGGGCATGCCGGCCTTGAGTGCCTCGAGGTTCTCCTCGTTGAGGTCGGCCTTGGCGACGCCACCGTTGTACTTCAGCGCACGAGCGGTGGCGACGACCACGACGGCGCTGGGGCGAACGCCCGTCATGCGGCACTTGATGTCGAGGAACTTCTCGGCACCCAGATCGGCACCGAAGCCGGCCTCGGTAATGGCGACATCGCCAAAGCGCATCGCCATACGCGTGGCCATGATGGAGTTGCAGCCGTGGGCAATATTGGCGAAGGGACCGCCGTGGACAAACGCGGGCGTGCCCTCGAGCGTCTGCACCAGATTGGGCTTGAGCGCATCCTTGAGCAGGGCCGCCATGGCACCCTGAGCCTTAAGGTCACGGGCGCGAACGGGCTCGCCGGCATAGCTGTAGCCGACAACAATCTCGCCCAGGCGCTCCTTGAGGTCATTGATGCTCGTGGACAGGCACAGGATTGCCATGACCTCGGAGGCAACGGTGATATCGAAGCCGTCCTCGCGCGGCACGCCCTGGGCCTTGCCGCCAATACCGTCGATGACATGGCGCAGCTGACGGTCGTTCATGTCGACGACGCGCTTCCAGGTGATGCGCTTAACATCGATACCGAGCTGGTTGCCCTGCTGAATATGGTTGTCGAGCATGGCGGCCAGCAGGTTGTTGGCAGCACCGATGGCATGGAAGTCGCCGGTAAAGTGCAGGTTGATATCCTCCATGGGGATCACCTGAGCCCAGCCGCCGCCGGCAGCACCGCCCTTAACACCAAAGACGGGGCCGAGCGAAGGCTCGCGCAGGGCCACGGCACTCTTGACGCCGCGACGACGCAGGCCATCGGCCAGACCGATGGTCGTGGTGGTCTTGCCCTCGCCCGCAGGCGTTGGGTTGATAGCGGTCACGAGGACGAGCTTGGCCTGGTGATCGGTCGGCTCGTTGAGCAGCGAATAGTCGACCTTAGCCTTGTCGAAGCCGTACGGAATAAGGTGCTTAACGTCGACGCCGGCGTTCTTGGCCACCTCGGTAATAGGCAGCGGCGTGACAGAACGTGCGATTTCGATGTCAGTAGGCATGGGCGGTCCTTTCGTTACCGAATGAGAAAAAGACCAATTCAGCATAGCACGGGCGCGCAGTAGTAAAACACCCATAACCGATGAACGGCGATATGTTTACCCGATGCCCAGCGATAGCCCAACAGCCCGCCAAAACAAAGCGCCCTAAACAGTAGGTTCAATCCCCAGGTGCTCAAAGGTGCGAAGGGTTGCCTGACGGCCCTGCGGCGTACGAATCATCAACCCGCACTGCAGCAGATACGGCTCATAGACATCCTCGAGCGTGCCCGGGTCCTCGCCCACCGCGCTGGCAAGGGTCGTAAGTCCCACGGCACGACCGGAGAACGTCTTAGCGAGCGTCTCCAAAATGCGAATATCCATCCAGTCCAGACCGAGCTCATCGATCTCGAAGAACTCGAGCGCCTGGCGACAGATATCGAGCTCGATGGGGCCGTTGCCGCGCACCTGTGCGTAATCGCGCACGCGCTTGAGCAGGCGGTTGGCAAGACGTGGCGTGCCGCGCGAACGCGAGCCGATCTCGAGTGCACTGGGATGGTCGATCGTCACGCCCAGGATAGTCGCCGAGCGCGTAACAATCTGCGCGAGTTCCTCGACCGTGTAGTAATCCAGGCGATATGAAATGCCAAAGCGGTCGCGCAACGGGCCGGTCAACATGCCTGAGCGGGTCGTTGCCGCCACCAGCGTAAACTTGGGAATATCCAGGCGAATCGAGCGCGCCGCCGGACCCTTGCCAATCACGATATCGAGGGCAAAGTCCTCCATCGCGGGGTACAGGACCTCCTCGACCGAACGGTTGAGGCGGTGGATCTCGTCGATAAACAGCACATCACCCGGCTGCAAGTTAGTAAGGATGGCTGCCAGGTCGCCGGTGCGCGCGATGGCAGGGCCACTCGTGGTCTTGATCTGAGCGCCCAGCTCGTTGGCGATAACCGTAGCCAGCGTGGTCTTGCCCAGACCCGGAGGGCCCGAGAAGATCACGTGGTCGAGCGTCTCGCCACGGCTCTGCGCCGCTTCGATCAACACGCGCAGGCTCTGCTTGATATGCTCCTGGCCGCAGTAATCGTCCAGGCGCTGGGGGCGCAAAGTGCGATCGACATCGAGGTCCTCGGCCGTCAGCTCCGAGCCCACCATGCGCTCGCCGTGCGCCATGGATGCCGCCGGCGAGTTGCCGGGCGTCGCCCACAGGTCCTGAGAGTCATCGGCTTCCCACATCACGCATCCATTCCGAGTCGCTTAAGCGCCGCGCCGAGCAAATCCTCGACACGCATATCCTGCCCATCATACCCGCTCAGAGCGACATCGGTCTCCTGCGGGCTAAAGCCCATGGAAAGGAGTGCCGCACGGGCGTCATCGATCGCCGAAGGAGCGGCGGCGGGCACGGGCATCGCAACCTGACCGGGGATCGCATCGACCGGCACAAAGCCCTTGTCCTTGGCAAAGGTGCTCTTGAGCTCCAAGATGAGGCGCTGGGCGGTCTTTTTGCCCACGCCGGGCACCTTGGCCATGCCCTTGTCGTCCTCGGCCATCACCAGGGAATACAGCTGTCCCACGGTATAGGTGGAAAGTACGGCGAGCGCCAAGCGCGGGCCAACGCCCGAGACGGACACGAGCCGGTCGAACATCGTGCGCTCATCCTTTGAAGAAAAACCGAAAAGTGTCATGGCGTCCTCGCGCACCTGCATACGCGTGTAGAGGCGGACCTCGCCGCCGGGCGTCGGCAACGTGGCCGCAGTGCTGCCCGAGATGCCGAGTTCAAAGCCAACGCCCGACACGTCGACGACGGCCGAGCTCATCGTGGCCTCGACAAGCGTTCCATGGAGCTGGGAAATCATCAGTATCCGGTTCCTCTCTGTTGATAGAACTCGCCACCGGTAAGGGCACGGGTGCGGCTGAGGTTTACGTGGCAGATGGCGCAAGCCAGGGCATCGGCGGCATGGTCGGGATGCGGGTCGTGGTCGAGCTGCGTGAGCGTACGAACCATATACGCGACCTGCCGTTTGTCCGCGGCTCCGGTGCCCACAACAGCCTGCTTAATCTGCATAGGCGTGTACTCGCCGATCTCGAGCGCGCACTCCGAAAGCGCCACAAGCGCAGCGCCGCGGGCATGTGCCGTGGGGATGGCCGAACGAACGTTGGCGCCAAAGTAGATGCTCTCGACAGCAGCCGTGTCGGGTCGATAACGCTCGACGACATCCTTAAGGTCATGGGCGATATGCGACAGGCGCACCGCGAGCGGGCTGCCCGCGCTGGTCTCGATACAACCGTAGGCACGGCAGCGAACCTCGCCACGTCGCTCCTCGATAATCCCCCAGCCCGTATGGGCCAAACCGGGGTCGATACCCAAAATGACCAAGCCAACCTCCCCTCGTCACAAATACAGCACAAGGCAAGGCCCCGAGCATCATTCACGAACGTCTGTTCTAGAATAACACAACAGAGACCGTATCTAGCAAGCAAGGTTGAACCATAGGTTGAGCATAAGTCAGCGAGCGAGTCCCTGCCGTGGCAAGGTGTCGCGAAAGAGGAGCGCCGCGTACTTCTGTACGCAAGCGACGGTTTGAGCGGCAGATTGACCGGCAGGGGCTCGCGCAGCGTCGACTCGTTACGCGGTTTGGCAAAACCGCGTAACCTTGCCCCTATCCCATAGTTAATTTTGAGAGAAAAAGGGGAACTGTCGGGGATCAACCGGCGGATGCGGCATCGGGCCACCCTGCGGGCCACCCTGGCCGCCCATCATCTTATCGATGGCGTCCTGGACCTCGCCCTCAAACTTCTTCATACCCTCGTGCAGGCGGCGCTGGCCGTCCTCGGAGCGCAGCTCCTCCATCTGCTCGGGCGAAATACCCAGTAGCTCGCCCAGCACGCCCATCATCTCGTTTCGCACGCGCTCGCTCGTATCCTCGTCAGCAAAACGGCGCACCTCGGCGCGCGCCAGCGAATCGACCGTCATACGCTCCTTGCCGTTAAGCCCCAGGTCGGACCACGCGAGCATGTACGGCCAGGCGCGCTCGACAAACGAACGGGCTGAGACGATCGACGCCGTCGGCAGCATGCGGCGGGCGGCCTCGCCCTGACGCACGAGCATCAGCAGCAGCGAGCAGGCCTCAGGCTTGCCAGCGGCCATCGGGATGTCGTCGAAAGATCGATTGCGGTCCACGTGCGCCTCGAGCGCGCCATCGACCTCACCCGGCTCAAGCCCGCCGAGCAGCTGTGCCGCGCGGTCGAGCATATCGACCGGACCGTCGAGCGTCGAGAGCGCCTGCGCCAGCACTCGCTCCATACAATCTTCCACCGCGTTGAGCGTCACGAGCTCTTGGGGCACCACGGCAGACGTGCGGTTGCGCACACGCGCCACAAACTCAAGCGTCGACAGGTACACATCGCCAAAGGGCGCGTAATCGCCCTGGTAGCCGCCGCAAAGCGCCGGCGCCGCCAGCGCGTACTCGGTTTTGGACAGCGGGCTCAGCGCCATCGCACCCAGCTCGAGCGCCGTGTCCTCCAGCATGAGGCCCAGCGTGCGCGAGCGCAGACGCTCGGCATCGCCCGCCGACACGTCGCGATCGAGCACACGCGCCGCATCCGGTGCATCGCGCTCGACGGTGCGAATGTGCAGACGCTCGGCGATGGCGCGGACGGCGGCACAGCGGGCAGCCTCGGCCTCTTCCTGCGCCGGCGTAAAGATACGGTTGCGCCCCAGCACCAGGCCAATCACATTACGCGGGCCCAGAGCGTCGACGGTCAGCGCCGCCAGCAGGGACGACGGCAAGTCGCCCTCGAGTGCCACCACAGCACGCGACGCACCGTGGGCTCGGGCGTTGTCGCGCACGGCGAGCACCAGCGCCTGCCACAGCCACTCCTCGGAACGGAACTCGGGCAGTTCGTGATCTTCCAGGGCATCGAGCATCACGCCGCGCTGAATCTCCTGAACCAGCAGGCTCTCCTCAAAACACGGCGCCTGGGCCACCACGCGACCACAGTCGTCGAGCACAAACGAACCGCCGGTATACACCGACTCGTCATAGGCACCGACCGGCGCCATGCAGGCAAACCACACGCTGCGCTTGGATGCGATCTTGCGGTAGGCGCCGCTGCGTACGGCGGCAATGGCGGCAGTCTCGCGGTCGGTCATGTCAAACGCGTTGAATTGGAAATACGCAATGAGGTCAACACCGGTCGGCAACATCTCGAGTTCGCGGTCCAAGTCAAAAATCACGGCGATGCGCACGCCGTCCACGTCGAACACCGGCGGCGCCCAACGCGTGTCGTTGTTCTCACCACGCTGCAGGGCAATGCTCGAACGCGCCGGCACCACATGACCGTCCTTGAGCATCATGTAGTCGAGCAGCGGCTGGCCCTCAAACGAAACCGCCGCGGGCACGATGCAAATCATGTCAAGCTCCTGGATACGCTCGGCGACACCAGTCAAGCCGGCAAGCATGTCGTGCTCAAAGTCGGCAGTGCCCACCAGGCCCCCGGGCATGGCGCCCATAAAGAGCGGAGCCGGAACGCACAGCACGCGCGCCCCGCGCTCGTGGGCCAGACGAGCCTGGTCCTCGATGCGGCCGCAAATGCCCTCAATATCACCCAGGCGCATATCGATCTGTGCAAGCGCGAGCTTCATGGCTCAGCCCTTTCCGTCGTAAACCATCGAAATCGTAGTAAAAGCGCCGGCCGCATGATGCAGTCGGCGCTCGCATGTGCATATGCTAGCTATGATACCCCGAGCGGGGGCGCGCTCCTAGAATGTCGCGGACCACAGCCCGTGCAGGTTGCAGTAGGCATAGACGGTACCGGTCTTGGAACCGCCGGCAAAAAACGTCGCGGGCTTCATGCCGGGCTCAAGGTAATGGACCTCTAAGCGGCCCTCGGCCTCAAGGGCGATCCACTCAATATAGTGCTCGGGCAGGCTGGGGTGCTCGACCGAGCCAACGCGTGCGCGAATCACGTGACCGTCGCGCTCGGTCTCGACAACAGGCACGTGCTTCTCGTGCGCCGCGTCCTCAGTGTTTGCGGTCAGTTCCGTGCAACCGGCAGGGGTTGCAACGTCGTTGCCAAGGGCGGCAATGAGCTTACCGTCGGGGTCCTTAAAGAATTTCGCCATGATGTTCTCCTTTGCTGACGTGCCAATGTTCTTGATGGTTCTTATGCCCAAAGGCAGACAAACCATCCACGGCATTGCAAATGAACACATAACGGGCGGGGACGATGGGGCAGCGTGCGCTATCCGCCCTGGCGGCCCCACCCGAGCGGGTTAGCGCCCGTCGCCGCCCAGCAGCGCCAGAACATCTTCGCGGGTAAACAGCGCCGAGGAGATGCCGTCGCCGCCGAGCACGCTGTTGACCAGGTCGCGTTTGGACTCCTGCATCTGCATGATGCGCTCCTCGATCGTGTCCTTGGCGATGAGCTTGTACACGGTCACGGTATGTTGCTGGCCAATACGATGCGCGCGGTCGGTCGCTTGGTCCTGCGCCGCCACGTTCCACCACGGGTCGTAGTGGATGACCACGTCGGCCGCCGTCAGGTTAAGGCCCACGCCGCCCGCCTTGAGCGAAATCAAAAAGACCGGAACCTCGCCCGCTTGGAACTGCGCGACCATCTTGGCGCGGCTCTCCTTAGACGAAGCGCCCGTGAGCTTAAGGAAGGCGATGTCCTCCTTGGCCAAGCGCTTACCGATGATATCGAGCATACCTGTAAACTGGCTGAACAACAGGATGCGATGCCCGCCGTCGAGTGCGCCGTGCACGAGCTCCATACACGTATCGAGCTTGGCGCTCCCCGCCTTGTAATCCTCGTAGTGTAGACGCGGGTCGCAGCAGATCTGGCGCAGCTTGGTGAGCTCGGCGAGCACCTTGAGCTTGTCCTTCTTAAACTCCCCAGCCTCGCGGTGCTGCACCTGCTGGGCGATGCGGTCCTGGTTGGCCAGGTAGAGCTTGCGTTGCTCGCCGGTAAGCTGTGCCATGACGGTGTCCTCGATCTTCTCGGGCAGGTCGGCCACCACGTCTTCCTTAACACGGCGCAGCACAAACGGCGACACGAGCGCCTGCAGGCGAGCGGCGCTATCGCCCTCGGCATGCTCGACGGGGCTCTCAAAGCGCTTGGCAAACGACTCGCGCGTCCCCAAAAGGCCCGGCATCAAAAAGTCGAAGATGCTCCAAAGCTCGGACAAGCGGTTTTCGATGGGCGTGCCCGTCAGGGCAAAGCGCACGCCGGCAGGCAGGCGCTTTGCGGCGCGCGCCACCTGCGTGAGCGGGTTTTTAATGTACTGGGCCTCATCGAGCACCACGCGGGCAAAATCCTGCTCGACGTACTCGTCGATATCGCGCCGCATAAGATCATACGACGTCACAACCACGCTATGCTCGGCCACGCCGGCAATCTGTACACGACGTTGAGCTTTGGCGCCCACGATGGCGCACACATCGAGCGACGGGGCAAAGCGCTCCAGCTCGGCGGTCCAGTTGTACACGAGTGAGGCCGGGCATACCACGAGCGTGGGCTTGGTGTCCCCCGCCTCCACGCGCGCCAGAATATGCGCAATCATCTGGAGCGTTTTGCCCAGGCCCATGTCGTCGGCCAAGATGCCGCCAAGGCCCAGGTGTTCGAGCGAGCCGAGCCACTGGTATCCGTCGACCTGGTAGCCGCGCATCGTTGCCTTGAGCGAGGCGGGTACCGTAAAGTCCATCTTGCCGAGCGTGTCCAGGCGCTCGACGGTGCGGCGGAACGCGGCGTCGCGATCGGCCTCGAGCGCCGGCGTGCGCGCGAGCATGCTATCGACAAAAAGGGTGCTCGACGCGGGAAGCGACACGCCGTCGAGCAGGTCGACGGCATCGACACCCAGATCTTCGGCAAGGCCAAACGCGGCGCGCGCTCCCTCATCCAGGCGCACGATGTCGCCGGACGTCAGGCGCGCAAACGTCTGGTGGCGCTTGTACGAATCGAGATAGACGGCAAGGTCCGCGGCCGAAAGCCCGCTCGCGCCCAGCTCGACGTCGAGCAGGTTACTCTTGACGGTCGCACGCACCGAAAGCTTGGGCGCAGGGCGGACCGAGACCTGGCGCAGACGGTCACTGAGCATGACCTCACCCAGCTCGGACAGGGCGGACAGACCCTCGGTCAGCAGACAGAACAGGCTCTCATCATCGCGCTCCTCAAACGCCAGACCGCCCTTGTAGAAATCGAAGTACAGGGCCGCTGTATCCATAACGCGAAACTCCGCCACCTCGTCGCGGGGCGGCACACCGGGGCGCTGCTCTTCGAAGGGGCTGCCCGGAGCGCCCAGGCTAAAGAGATCCGCCGACCAATCGCCGTAGGTAACCGTAATTTTGCAGGTCACGAGCCCATCGCCGACACCGATCGCCATAGCAAAGCTCGGCTCGGGTGCCACGGTATCGAGCGCGGCGGGCGCGGTGAGGTCGGTGTAGTCGCGCAAAATGGGCAGCGCCATACGGCAGAACTCACCCACCTGCTCGGCGGCAATATGGGCGGGCGTGCGGCACGGCAGCAAGCGCGACAAAAAAGGTGCGGCATGCTGAGCAAATGCAGCGTCGGTACGGCGCGCGCGGCGCGTGTCAACCAAGTAGGCGGCATCGCCCGACGCAAAGCAGTACATATCGGCGGGCAGGCGCAGGTCATAGCTACCACCAGCCGCCGGCGCGATTTTGGCGGCAAGCAGCGGTGGGCGCTTAGCGGATGCCTCGTCCTCCCCTTGCGGAGACAGCTCAACCGCCACGTCGTAGGTGCGATGCGTCGTCATCCCCCGCGACCAGGCGGGCTCAAAGGAGATGGTCTGGCCGCGCAGCAGGTCCAGCACATATACGATGCTATGCTCGGACAGCGGCAACTGACGCTCGGCAACAAAACCACTGCGGGCAAAGTCGTACGACGCCGAACGCGAGCTTGTGATGTCATCGAGATAGGCAACTGTCGTCGCAACAAGGTTGAGCAGCTTTGCCGATGTTTCGTCAAAGGCCTCAGGTGAATGGACAAACGTGAGCTTCTTGCCATAGGAGAACGTGCCGCCGCGCACGTAGGCATCGGCCATGCCGTCGATGTCCTTGACCACGTAGGAGACCGATCCACAGCGAATGCGGAACTCGAGCGCCCAGCTAAAGCGGTCAGCGAACAGCGGATTGTAGTACGGCACCAACGAGGGCTCCAACGCCGCTTTGGGGGCGTCGGCATCAACGGCACCGGCAAGCTTGCGGCGCATGCTCGCCAGCTCATCCATGCGCGCGTCCGAAAGATCGGAGAGTGCCGCCATGAGGCTGGGGCTCGTGGGGACGGGCGCCGGAAAGGGAAAATTGGGGTTGACGGCCGGCGCGACGGACGCGGCGCGCGCGGGCTGTTTCGGCTGCGCCGTAAACGTGCGAACCGGCGTGCGCAAACCTTCGACGGGCTCGGCGCCGCTGGCATCCAAATACGCCAGCGCCGTGGCAATAGCGTGCTTACACATACCGGGATAGCGGTATGCGGCGGGGCAGTCGCAATCGTAGTCGATAACCTCGTGCTCGTCCATGTCGAGCGCCACGTGCGTCTTGTACAGGTCACCGCGCGAGCCGCGCACCGTGCCCTCGACCGTCACGTTTTTGGAGAAGCGCGAGCCGCTGTCCTCGATCGACAGCACGGCACCGTTGAGCATGAGCGAACGCCCCTTCATAAAGGTGCCGCTCAACGCCGCCTCTTTGCGAAGCGCCTGCACAAACGTCCCCTGCGCCATCACTTCCTCCAATCTCACCCGGGGTAGCTTAGATCACCGTCACGCGACCCTGGTTACCCACAATGGCCTTGGCCTCGGCCAGCAGCGGAATCGAACGCGCGTTGACCTTGGCAGGTACCTCGGCACGCAGCACGCGCCCGTCCACCTGCTCGATAAAGATCTCCACGCGGTCGCCGCCCGGGTTAGCGGTGAGCACCGTGGCCAGGCGCGCCATATTGCCCTGGCTAAAGCGGCTGTTAGGCACCATGACCTCAAACACCTTGGGCTTGTTGTTCTCCTCGTTGAGCTCGAGCGGCACGATCTCCTGCGCGATGATCTGGTCGCCGCGGTCCGAGCGCTCGAGCTTGCCCTTAATGCGCACAAAGGCATCGGACAGCTGCGCGCCGGTCTCGGGATCGACCTCGCCGTACAGGTACCCCTCGGCCTCTTTATAGGTCTTGGGGAACACGACGACGGTGGCCTCGCCTTCCATGTCCTCGAGCTGCACGATGCCCATGGGGTCACCGTTTTTGGTCACGCGCTTGGACACGCTCGAGACCATGCCGGCCCACCACAGCGCCTTGCCCTCGGGAATCTCCTGGTTGATGGTGCCGCCCGTAGGATTCTGAACTTCGTAGCCGGTATCGATCTGCGAGAACGAGAAGTCGCGCGCCTTGGCTAGTGCATACTCAAACGGGCGCAGCGGGTGGTCCGAGACATAGATGCCCAGAACCTCCTTCTCCTGGCTCAGCTTAAGGTGGCGGTCCCATTCCTGGCCATCCGGATCGGGCACGCTCACCTCAAAGCCCGAGCCCTCAACGTCGCCAAACATATCGAAGAACGACGTCTGGCCGCTCGCGCGATCCTTCTGGCGCTTTACCGCGGCATCGATGATGTTCTCGGGGTTGTTCTTATCCACAAAGTGCATCATCTGGCGACGCGGATACCCCGTGGAGTCGAAGGCGCCTGCCTTGATGAGCGATTCGATCACGCGGCGGTTGGCCTGGCTCGAGTCCACGCGCTCGACAAAGTCGTGCAGCGTCTTAAACGGGCCGCCCGCCTCGCGCTCGGCGATAATCGCCTGCGCCACGCCGGTGCCCACGCCGCGGATGCCGGCCAGACCAAAGCGCACGCCCTCCTTGGTAGCCGTGAACTCGGTACCGGACTCGTTGACATCTGGCGACAGCACGGGGATGCCGTCGTGACGGCATGCCGAGACGTAGTGCACGATCTTGTCGGTCTTGCCCGTATAGGACGTCAGAACGGCCGCCATGTACTCGTGCGGATAGTGCGCCTTGAGCCACGCCGTCTGCATAACCAGGATGGCGTAGCCGGCGGAGTGCGACTTGTTGAAGGCGTAGGACGCGAACTCGAGAACATCGTCCCAAATCTTCTGGGCGACCTCGCGCGTATAGTTGTTCTTGATGGCGCCGTTCATCCAGTGGTCGTAGGTGGTCTCGTCGGAGCCATCCTCCCAGTGGAGCACCGTCGACGTGAGCAGCTTGATCTTTTTCTTAGCCACGGGCTTACGGATACGCGAGTCCGATTCGCCCTTGGAGAAGCCGCACATCTCGACGGAGATGAGCATAACCTGCTCCTGGTAGACCATGGTGCCGTAGGTTTCGCCCAGGATGTCGTCCAGGCGGTCGTCGTAGGAGACCGCCGGCTCCTTGCCGTTCATACGGTTGATGTAGGACGAAACCATGCCGGCGCCCAGCGGGCCCGGGCGGTACAGGGCGATCAATGCTACGACGTGCTTGTACTCGGTGGGCTTCATGTTCTTGATCGTGGCCGTCATGCCGGCGGACTCGACCTGGAAGACGCCGGCGGTGTGGCCGGAACCCATGAGCTTAAAGATCTCGGGGTCGTCAAAGGGAATCTCTTCCTCTTTGATGTCGATGCCGAAGTTCTTTTTGATGTTTGCCTTGGCCTTGGAGATAACAGTCAGCGTGCGCAGGCCCAAGAAGTCCATCTTGAGCAGGCCCATATCGGCAACGGTATGGCCCTCGTACTGGGTAATCTCGACGCCGCCCTTGGTATCGAGCTTAGTGGGCACGTGCTCGTTGACGGGGTCGCGGCAGATCAGAACGGCGCACGCGTGCACGCCCTCGCCACGGGTGAGGCCCTCGATTGAGAGCGCCGTGTCGATGATGCGGCGGGCGTCGTCGTCCTTTTTATAGGCCTCGGCAAAATCGGGGTTAAACAGATCCTCTTTGCCGGGCTGCTTGTCGAGCACCTGCTTGAGCTTGACCTTGGGGTCGCTCGAAACCATCTTGGACAGGCGCTGACCCATGTAGACCGGGTAGTCCAGGACGCGCGCGGCGTCGTTGATGGCCTGCTTGGCCTTAATGGTCGAGTAGGTGATGACGTGGGTGACCTTCTCGGGGCCGTAGAGCTGGCGAACGTGCTCCACGACCTCGAGGCGCCGCTCATCGTCGAAGTCCATATCGATATCGGGCATCTCGGTACGCTGCGGGGACAGGAACCTCTCGAACATCAGGCCGTTCTCGAGCGGGTCGAACGCGGTGATGTTCATGGCGTAGGCGACGATAGCGCCGGCGGCCGAGCCACGGCCGGGGCCGACGCCGATGCCGTTGTCCTTGGCCCATTGCACGTACTCGGCAACGATCAAGAAGTAGGCGGCAAAGCCCTTGTCGCAGATGACTTTGTATTCGTACTCAAAGCGCTCTTTGATGTTGACGCCACCAATCTCGCGCGTGGCCCAGTCGTCGCCGTAGTGCTGGCGCAGGCCCTTCTCGCACTCGCGGCGGAACTGGCTCTCGTGCGTCTCGCCGGGATCGAGCAGCGGGAAGCGCGGCAGGATGATGGAGTCCCAGTCCAGCTCTACGTAGCACTTGTCGGCGATCTCGAGCGTGTTGTCGCAGGCCTCGGGGCAATACGGGAACATCGCCCGCATCTCCTCCTCGGTCTTCATATAAAACTCCGAGCCGGTCATGCGCATGCGGTTGGGGTCGTCGACCTTGGCGTTCATGCCAATGCACATGATGACGTCCTGCACCGGCGCGTCCTCGCGGCGCAGGTAGTGGAAGTCGTTGGTGGCAATGACTTTGACGCCCACCTGCTTGGCGATATCGATGAGCGTGCGGTCCATCTGCTCGTCGGTCAGGCCGTTGTCGGTGGTGATGCCGTGTTCCTGGATCTCGATATAAAAGTCGCCGGGTTCGAAGGTATCGCGGAAGGTCTCGGCCCACTTGATGGCGCCCTCCATGTCACCGCGGTCGATGTATTTGGGAATGATGCCCGCGATGCAGGCGCTCGTGCAGATCATGCCCTTGGCATGGCGGCGCAGGTTGTCGAGCGTCACGCGGGGCTTGTAGTAAAAGCCCTGCACGGCGGCCTCGGAAACCGTCTGCATCAGGTTGACGTAGCCCTCCTGGTCCTTGGCCAGGAGGATCATGTGGTAGAGCTCGGGCTTATGGTCGCGGGCAAGGGTCTCGTCCGGCGTAAAGTAGACCTCGCAGCCAAAGATGGGCTTGATGACCAGGGGCGGCTTGAGCTCGTCGATATTGCCCTTCTCGTCCCACATAGCCATGTCCTTAACGTACTGGGCATGCTCGCGCGGGTTTTCCTCGGGGTCGGGCTCCACCAGCTCGTCGCGGCGGTCCTTTTCCAAGAAGGCCTTGTCGTGGCTCCAGGTTTTGTACTCGGGCGTGTTGTGGTTAACGGCGTCGCAGGCCAGCGCCAAGTCGGGCACGCCATACATGTAGCCGTGATCGGTAATGGCCACGGCAGGCATGCCAAGCTCAACGGCACGGTTGACCATATCCTGGATACGGGTTGCGCCGTCGAGCATGGAGAAAACAGTGTGATTGTGCAGATGGACGAATGCCATGTGATGAGCTCCGATGCGGGTTCGTGTTCTGACTGAACGATTTTACCGCACGGCGCGGACGGCACCCGAACCTAGCCAAACCCACACGGCTCCTCACGCAGTTGCGGTGAAATGCGGACTGTTTGGCGGCTTTTTTGGCCAAAACAGTCCGTATTCCACCGCAAGTTATTGAGGGCTAGAGGCTGTAGGTGACCACCTGAGGCTCGCACGGGTTGGCGGGGTCGACTTGCTCCACGCGGACGAACTTGACGGTCACGGCCTCAAAGCCCGCCTTGTGCAGAACATCAGCGTAAACGCGCGCCTGCAGGGCGTGCTTCTCCTGCAGCTGTTCCGGCGTCTCGTCCGGTGTGCCGCCCGTCTTGTAGTCGATGACCAGCGCGCGTGACGAATCCGCCGGGTTCGTCGCCAAAGCATCGATGGCGCCCTCGGCATATGCACCGTAGCGAGCGATGTCCTCGTCCTCGCAGCCCAGCGAAAAGAACGGCACCTCGGCGCGAACGCACGGCCAGGCAAGCAGCTCGGCACGGACCGCCGACTTGAGCCAGCGATCCAGGGCAACGTCGAAGCGTTCGCGCTGTTCCGGCGTCAGGCGCCACAGGCGAGCCAGGGCGTCGGCACGCTCGGCGGGCAGCGCATCGGCACCCATCTCGATCAGCCACTGGCAGGCGGCGTGGAAGGCCGAGCCCAGCGCCATGGGATTGCCGGCGGGCTCGACAGCGGCCACGTCTGCATCCGCCATCTCGGAACCATCAGACTCCGCATCATCGCCAGCCTCGTCCATGGGCACATGCGCCTCGGTGGCACGGTCCTCGGACTCGGCATGCAGCGCCGCGGCAATTGACGAGTAGCTGTACGAATCGCGCACCGGATACGGGCAGATGCCCATGCGTACGCCCACCGCTTGGGGATGCACGAGCTCGAACGCATCGGGTTCGGGGTCGGCAGGACCGGGGACGATTGTACTGGCCGAATCGTCGGCAGTATCTGTATCGACATCGCCGCGAACAAGCCTGCCCTCGGCATCCAGTGAAGCGTTGGCCTCAAACGCCTGCTCGCCAAAGGAAAAGTCCGCGAGCGAAATGAGCTCGTAGTCGCCCGGCTGGGAGTTGTCGAACACCAGGCGGTCGGCATCGAGCTGCGGCATGTCCAGAGCGTCGGTAGGCAGAATACGACGCAGCACGTCATAGGTCAGATCGGTCTCGACGTCGAAGGTCGGCGCGCACAGCTTGCCGCGGCTCACGCCGGCATCCATCGCCAAGATCACCAGCTCTCGCGCACGCGTCATGGCAACATAGAGCAAGCGGGCCCGCTCCTCGAGCGAAAGCTGCAGGTCGTCGTCGCGCAGGCGGGCAAATGCCTCGGCGGGAGAGCCCGTCGCACAGACGTCCTCCATGAGCTCTGGCGGCAGCCACAACGACGTGCCCTTGCCCTTAAACGCATGCTCAAACTGCTTTTTGACGTCGTCGCCCTTCACAAAGGTTCCGTCGGCGAGCTTAACGCCGTCGAAGCGTGCCGGCAGCGCCACGATCTGCGCTCCGCCCTCGACGCGACCCATCTGTGCCGCACCCGAGGACTTACGCACGCCAAAACACTCGGCAACCGCTACGACCGGATACTCCAGACCCTTGGACGCATGCACCGTCATGATGCGTACCGCGCCGTCGCCCTCCTCGTTGAGCGCGCCCGGGGCCTCCTTGCCCGCCAAGAAGCGGTCGAAGGCGAGCGCAATGGAGCGCGGCGAGTTGCCGAGCTCGGCCTCTGCCTCGGCCACGGCGTCGAGCGCCTTGAGCACGTTGGCGGCAATGGCCTTGCCCTCGGGACCACGCTGTGCCAGACGTACAAACCAGCCGGAGGCGTTGACCACGTCGCGCGCGATGGCGGCGAACGAATCGCGGCCCACGCGACGGAGCGCATACCGCAGCACCTCGCGGGCGCGCGTCACGAGCGGCAAGTCTTGCAAACCCGGCACATCGGAATCGCTCATGATGCCCACGTCGATGTTGCGGCGCGAGGTTTCCCCCGTCTGGTCGTCCAGCTTGGTCGCCAGCGCCAGGAACTCCTGAGCGCCGAGCGCAAACATCGGCGAGGCCAGCAGCGGCATAAGACCCTGCGCCGTATCGGCCGGGTTAGCAAGCGCGCACACCAGGGCACGCACCGTCTGCACCTCGGCTGCCTGGGCAAAGACCGAGCCGCCTGCGATCACGCAGTCGAGCCCCTGGTCGCGGAAGGCCTGCGCATAGACATCGGCGTTGGTCATGCGGCCCAGCAGCAGGACCATGCTGCCCTGGGGCTGGCCCGCTTTAACGAGTGCTTGGAATCGCTCCGCAATCGCACGAGCTTTCGCCTGCGTTCGCTCCTGCGTACTGCCACCGGCAACGAAAATCGCCTGGCGGCGCGATGCCTTCGCCTTGAGCTTGTCCTCGCGTTCGTCGCTCGGTTCAAGATCCAAGAACCCCTGCATCAAACCACCGGTGTCGCCGTCAAAGACGCGCGCCACATAGCGCAGCACCTCGTCGTGGCTGCGGAAGTTGCGTACAAGCTTGACGAGCTCGCCGGCGGGGGCATCGGACGTGGCGACCGTCTCGGACGCCGTCGTCGAACCCACCTTGCGCTCCTGGCGACGGAATACCTCGACCTCGGCACCACGGAAGCGGTAGATCGACTGCTGCGCATCGCCTACGGTGCACAGTGCGCGCTCCCCCGCGCCCGTCAGGTGACGGATCAAATCGACCTGCATCTGGTCGGTATCCTGGAACTCATCGATCATGACCATCTTAAAGCGACCCTCATAGGCCGCTCGGATGGCGGGATAATCGCGCAGCGCCTCGTACGCCATGCGCAGCAGGTCGTTGTTATCAAGCGCGGACTGGTCAGCCTTGAGCGCGCGGTATTCCGCCTCCACAGCACGAGCAAGCCCCGCCAGCGCATCGAGCGCGGGACCACCGCAGGCCAGCACGATATTGATAAACGCATCGGCAGCCTCGGCCTTGAGTAGCTCCACCTGCTCCTTAGAAAACGCCTTGCTCGCCCGAGGCATGCTGCACGACATCATGAGTCGCGCCGCATCCTCCATGGTTTTGCCGCTCGCCTCAAACGCGTCGATGGCATCGAGTGCCACCTGCGCTTTCTCGGTCGCGGCCTTGCTTGCGCCCAGCGCCGCACGATAGGCATCGGCGAGTGCCGAGGTATCGGCCTGGCCGCGCGCCACGCACACGTCGTCCATACCGCCCGGCAGCTGGCTCGAGAGCTCCAGCAGCTCACGCACCAGCCCTTTAATGGTGGTACCGGCGCCAAACGGCCCACCCTCGCCCGCCATGGGATACCAAGCGTAGAGGGCCTTAAGCGAAGCGGCGAGCTCGGGGGCGGCATCGGGCGCCGTCGCGCGGGCCAGCACATGCTCAACAGCCTGGTCCATAAGCTCGTCGGTATCGGTGAGCACCGTGAACTCGGGATCGATGCCCAGCTCCAACGCATGTGCGCGCAGGATACGCGAGCACATGCCGTGAATGGTCGAGATCCACGCATCGTCGACGGTCAGGGCTTCCTCGTCCATGCCCTCGTCGATGAGCGTGCGGCGCACACGGTCACGGATCTCGGCCGCGGCGTCTTTGGTAAAGGTAATGGCGAGCACCTGGTCCAGATGCTCAACGAACGGACCGGATTCGGGCGAGAGCGCGTAGACGATGCGGCGCGTGAGGGTAAAGGTCTTGCCCGAACCGGCACCCGCCGAGACAAACAGCGGACGGTCGAGCGTTTTGACGATCTGCAGCTGTTGCGGCATCAAAGTCGAAAGATCCATGGTCTACACGTCCCTCCTTACAAACGTTCCTTCGTGGTTATACGAGCAGCGCGCATGCGCGGCCTGAGCCGACGTCGGGTCGACGGCGGCAACGTCGCCTGCCTCGAGTTCGTGCAGGCGCTCGGCGATGCCGGCCTCCACGCGATCGAGCAGGGCGTCGAAGTCCATGCTGCCACCCTCGCCGGGAAAGCCCTTCTTAAGCCCCGGGATGCGGCCGTCGCCGCGCTCTTCCTCGAGCAGCTCGGCACTCGCGGCGCCGCGCAGCGCCGGTTTGCCGCCCTTGGTCGAAAAATAGAGCGCCGCACGGGCATCCAGATCCAGCGCCCGGCGCATGGCCTGCGCATAGATAAGCGTCTGGGTATGGGGCGGCAGCCACCGCGGGTCGTCGATGGCGGCCTCGCCCGATTCCTCGTCGCGCACCGTGGGGTCGGCGAGTTTAAACTCCTCAACGCCCGTGCGATGCTTGTAGTCGATTACCACGGCGCGATTCTCGGCATCCACATCCACGCGGTCGATGCGCCCGCCGAGCGGCCAGCCGGCATACTCGACCTGGAGCTCGTTGAACGCAAACTCCAGGTAGCGCGGCGCGAAGGGCGCGAGCGCCTCGGACTCGTAGGCAAGAACGCCCTCCAGCTGCGGCAAAATCTCGGCCACCTGGCGCTCCTCCACCGGGGAGAGCGGCACGAGCGGGCCCTCGGTACCGCGCTTGCCCGCATGCTCGGCCAAGGTCTCGTCAAAGACCTCGCGCAGCAGCTCCTTCGCGCGTGGCAGATTCATGGGTGTCACGCGCTCCATGCGCTCCTGGGGCAGACGGGCATGCAAGTGTTCCAGCACGTCGTGGACAAAGTTGCCCTTCTCCATATTGCCAAAGCCAGCGTCGATCGACTGGGGCTTCACGCGGTACGAGACGAACCAGCATAGCGGGCAGGTCGAATAGGCCTCGATCTGCGAGGCAGACGTCAGGCGCGGCACCAGCGGCGCATCCTCGCCCTCGCCATCGCGACGACGCAGGACCAAATACGGAATGGCTTCATCGCTCAGGTGCTGAGGAGCTTCGCAGGTCACGCGCTCGCGCCTAAGACCTTCGCCTGCCGCGGGATCGAAGTCCCTTACGATATCGCCCTCACCCACACACTTCGCCTTGTCGGCGCCAACGGCCTTAGCGTCGTCAGCGGCCTTGTCGGCGTCAGCGGCCTTGTCGGCGTCAGCGGCCTTAGCATCGTTAGCGGCCTCGGCATGCGCCCGCAACTCGGTCCACACGGCCGCCGGATAGCACTCGCGCGCCTGACGATCGTGGGTCACACGGGCGAGCGTAACCGGACCACGCGACGCTTGTATCGCGCGGCCAAAGCGTGCGCGCAGCAAGGCCGCAGGCTCAAGCGTCACGCCCTCGCGACCGAGGCTCGCCGTCAGCGTTGCCAGCGGGCCCTCCTCATGTGAGAGCGGATAACTGTCCAGGTCGACGTCGGCAAACAGCACGGCATCGTAGCTGCCGGGGCGCAGGGCCGCCGCATCGGCAAGCGAAGTAAAGCGAACCTGGGCACGTGGCGCACGGTCAACCTCGTAGGTCTCGTAATCGTAGGCGGTGCTACGCTTGTCCACCTTGGTGCGAATGCCATCGAGCACGGGCACGGTCGCGGCCTGCGATACGTCGAGCGCGCGAGCATCGTTCATAAGGATGTCGATGACGTGGCGCAGCAGAGCCACCTCCGCCTGGCGACGGGCTTGGCCATCCAAGCTGCCCAGCGAGCGATCGGGCAACCCCTCGGCAACGGCAAGCATGGCCTTGAGCGCCGTCACGGGCTTGTCACGCCACAGCGCCTGGAACACGTCCGAGACCACGCACGGCACGTTCTTAAACCAGTTCTCGTCGCTCGCCGCCTTGCGCGCGCCCCTCACCTGGCCTTGGACGCTCTGCAGCAGGCTCTTAACGCCCGCGGTAGTCTTGCTGCGCGAGAGACGCATATTCTTATCGAAGGTACGGGCATTGACGGCATCAGCGCCCGAAAGCGGACTGTAAATCCAGTCGGTAAGCTCCGGCGCGGGCCACCACTCAGTCTTAGAAGCTGCCCCTTCGTCGGCGGCCTTCATACGCTCGATCAGGTTGGCGAGCGCCGTGAACTGCCTGCCCGCAATGGATTGAGAAAACGCCGTGAACTCAACTGTCTCGGCAGCGATATGACGGGCCGCCAGACGAGAGGCGAGCTCACCGAACAGCTGGGGTGCCCGGGCAGAAACAACGAGCACGCGCACGGGGTCAGCGGGCGTTGCAGTAGCTTTATCGTCCTTGGACTCCTTGTGCGTTTTCACCAACGTATCGATGGCGTCCGCATAAGCATGGGCACGGGCATGGGGGCCGGCGACCTCAATAAAGGCAGGCTGAGCGGCGGTCCCGCAAGCGGCATCAGACGCGACGGCGTCCTCCCTCAGCGGCGCGGCCTCGAACAGCACACCGCGGGCATCAAATGCCGCGGCAAGCTCCTCGCGCATCGCCGCCTGCTCGCAGGCAAGCAGTACGACGACCTCCCCCCCATTGTTCGCCACGGCAGACAGCAGCTCGAGCAGGCCGTGCGTAATCGACGTGATACCGCGCACGCATACGGCGCGGGTGCACGCCGGCAGGTTATCGGCCAGGGCATCGGCCATAATGTCAGCCGCCTCGCAGGGCTCGACCATATCTCGACGGTCCAAACCACCCGCGTAGGCACGCAAAAGCTCGAACACACGAGCCTCGGCATCGCTTTTTGGCTTAGGCTGGCAATTGTTGCCACGGCATCGCTCGGCCGTCGTCCCCGCAACGCCCGGCAACACGTCGCGGGCCATGCGCGCAAGCATGCGCACTGTGCCCTGGCTGCGCGAAAGCGGCTGCAGGTCGGCATCGTCGAGACGCGTGACCATGTCCGAGAACAGCATCTGACGCTGCAGGTTGTCGACGAAACCGCGCCCGTCGCCCAAAAGCTCCCAAAGCGAGCGAAGCCACGATGTAGGCGTTTTGTAGTCAATACCCAGCGAAATCCCGGCTTCCGCCGCATCATGGCGACACAGGTCGAGCTCGGCAAACGTTGACGCCAGAAGCACGGCACGTCCATGGCGGGCAATAAGGTCGGCAAGCAACGCCGACTCGGCATCGCTCAAATCCGTGCCGGCATTGGTGGTATAGATTCGAACAGGCATGGTCCTCCGCTCAAACTGTTCGCAATAATCAATGTATCCATCCTACCCGCCCACGCGGACAGATTTGCCCCACGCCAACAGATTTGATCCCTTGGGGACGGAGGAAAACGGATCACCGAAGGGGTCAGTCTAACCCGGTGATCCGTTTTCCTCCGTCCTTAAGGGATCAAAAAACCGCCCCCGGAGGAGCGGTTTTGCACAATTCGTTTTTGGCGCGGCCTACTCGCCATCCTCCAGCTTAATGAGGATTTTGCGGTAGCCACCGTACTCGCCGTTGAGCGCCTTGGACACACGGCTCACCGTGGTGGACGAAGCGCCGGTACGCGCCTGAACCTCAACATAGGGCTCGCCCTCGTCCAGATAACGCGCGACCTGCAGACGCTGCGATAGATCGCAAATCTCGCGCGGCGTGCAGATATCGGTCAAAAACGCTTGGATATCTTTCTCGTCGTCCAAAAGGCTAAATGCGTGGACCAGCTGCTTGACATCAGGCTTGTCAAACATGTTCTCGATATTCATCGATCACCGCCAAACCCGCCAAAAGGCATCGAAGTTGATACTGACATCGGGCATCGTTCGCCCGTTCTATGCAATAGGGCAACGCCTGTGGCTTTTGCCCGTAGCAGTTTAGCACACCACCAAACTAAAGCGACAAAACTCTCTGCCAGCGGCGCGTTTTCTAGGACGAACGCCGTTTTGAAACCGAATGCGCACGCAAGCTCCACGAATATCTGAGACAATGGGCGCCCAAACAGAGCCGTGCCCGAGCATCTGTCCGAGTTGCAAAGGCATGTGCCTCTCACGCTCCCTCACCACGCCATGCGCAAGAAAGGATTCACACCATGCGCTTTATGCTCAACTGGCTTTTGACCTCAATCGCCATCGCGATCGCAACGTTTCTCGTCCCCGGCATTCAGCCCTTCGGCATGGCCGACGCCTGGGTCTGCTTTGCCTTCGTGGGACTGTTCCTCAACATCGTCGACTCGCTCGTTAAGCCGTTCCTGACGGTCATCTCGCTGCCACTCACTATTATCACGCTTGGTATTTTTCAGCTTGTGGTCAACAGCTTTATGCTCGAGCTGGCCAGCTACCTGTCGGTCAATCTGCTGGGCGCGGGTATCTCCATCGCCAGCTTTGGATCGGCGTTTATGGGCAGCATCCTGGTATCCATCATGCGCAGCATTCTCGACAGCATCGCCAGGAACTAAAGCGACCGGATACGGGCCGCCACAACACGCCAAAACGAAGGCCGTCCATCGCAACGATGGGCGGCCTTGTCATTTGCCAAGCCTCAGAGGACAAGAAAATCTACCATTTCTGCCCCGTCCCCCAATAGCAGGTGGGGCTAGATGACGTAGTCGTAGCCCTCGTTGGGGGCAACGAGCGTATCGAGTGTCACGCCGTCGAGGTAGTCGTTGATGAGCTTGTCCAGGTTCTTCCAAACATCGAGTGTAGGACACTCATCAGATCGCGAGCAACCTTTGCAGTCGCCGTCCAGGCATGCGACCGGTGCTAGGCTACCCTCGGTCAGGCGCAGGATCTCGCCCACCGTGTACTGCTCGGGCGGGCGCGTGAGCACGTAGCCGCCGCCCTTGCCGCGCATGCCCGAGAGCATATTGGCGCGCACGAGCGTAGCCAAAATGTTCTCCAAATATTTCTCCGAAATCCCCTGACGCGCGGCGATCTCTTTGAGGGGAATGCGGCCTGCCGCCTGATGCTCGGCCAAGTCGACCATAACGCGCAGGGCATATCTGCCCTTTGTGGAAACCAACATATATATTGCTGCCTTTCGGTCTTTTAATTCGTAGAAATTCTAGCCGAAATATTGGTTTTGAAAATACCTATTCCCGTCAAGATGGTTAATCGACTCGTAATAATCTTCTATTTCCTATTGCATTACTAGGCTTTAGTGCCTACTATGCTTGCCAACAGCAAAACGAACAACCCATAAGGTTTGTGGGTTTCGCTGCTACCCACGCCGTAAAACCACACGGTATCCAGTCATTTGAACACTTTGGAGGTTCACCATGAGCAAGGTTTACACGTCCATCGATCAGCTTATCGGCCACACCCCGCTCCTGGAGCTCACCCACTTTGAGGCCGATGAGGACCTCAAGGCCCGTGTGCTCGTCAAGCTGGAATACTTCAACCCCGCCGGCTCCGTCAAAGACCGCGTCGCCAAGAACATGATCGACGAGGCCGAGAAGGCCGGCAAGCTCGTGCGCGGCGGCGACTACACCATCATCGAGCCCACGAGCGGCAACACCGGCGTCGGCATCGCCTCGGTGGCGGCCGCCCGCGGCTACAAGGTGATCATCACCATGCCCGAGACCATGTCCGTTGAGCGCCGCAAGCTTATGCAGGCATATGGCGCACAGCTCGTGCTCACCGACGGCTCCAAGGGCATGAAGGGCGCCATCGCCAAGGCCGAAGAGCTGCAGAAGGAGACGCCCAACAGCATTATCGCCGGCCAGTTCGTGAACCCCGCCAACCCCGCCATCCACAAGGCCACGACCGGCCCCGAGATCTGGGATGACACCGACGGCAAGGTCGACATCTTCGTCGCCGGCGTTGGCACCGGCGGCACCGTGACCGGTGTGGGCGAGTTCCTCAAGGAGCAAAACCCCGAGATTCAGGTCGTCGCCGTCGAGCCCGCCACCTCCCCGGTGCTCTCCAAGGGCCAGGCCGGCCCGCACAAGATCCAGGGCATCGGCGCCGGCTTTGTGCCCGACGTCCTCGACACCCAGGTCTACGACGAGATCATCCCCGTCGAGAACGACGACGCCTTTGCCACCGGCCGCGCCGTGGGCCACAAGGAAGGCGTGCTCGTAGGCATTTCGTCCGGCGCCGCCGTGTGGGCCGCACTGCAGCTGGCCAAGCGCCCCGAGAACGAGGGCAAGACCATCGTGGCGCTGCTCGCCGACACCGGCGAGCGCTACCTATCCACGGCACTCTTCCAGGACTAAGGTCTGTTGCCCATAGGTTGAGCCCAGGATGAACCGGTCTCCTCTCTCCCGGCAGCTTGAGCCCATCCCATCAGGGCGCCCCACGAGTCGTCCGAACTTGCTACAATGTCTGCGGCGCGGAACCAGCCTCCCGCGCCGCTTTTCTTTTTTGGCCACATGCCACCAAGGAGAACCTCCCCATGCACAACAAGCGCGTGCTCGTCGCCATGAGCGGCGGCGTCGATTCCAGCGTGACCGCGTATCTGCTCAAAAATCAGGGTTACGAATGTGTCGGTGCCACCATGCGCCTCACCTGTCCCGCGCCCGATCCCGTCACGGGCATGAGCAAAGTCGATCGCGACATCGCTGACGCGAAGGCCGTCGCCGGGCGCCTGGGAATACCCCATCACGTGCTCGACTTGCAGCAAACCTTCGACCGTAACGTGATCGAGCGCTTTGTGAACGCCTACCAGGAGGGGCTGACGCCCAATCCGTGCATCATCTGCAACCGCCACATTAAGTTTGGCGCGCTGCTCGATGCGGCGCTGGACATGGGCTGCGACTATATCGCCACGGGCCATTACGCCAAAACAAGCCAAGCGGCAGATGGCACCTGGCAGCTACATCGCGGCGAAGATCCCAAAAAGGACCAAAGCTACTTTTTGTATTCGCTTACGCAGGAGCGCCTGGCGCGCACGATTTTTCCGCTGGCAGGGCTGGACAAAGAGTGCGATGTGCGCCGCATTGCCGCCGAGCAGGGCTTCATCAACGCCAAGAAGGCCGAGAGCGAGGATATCTGCTTTATCCCGGACGGCGACTATGCGGGCTATATCGAGCGCCGCTGCGGACACGCCGCTGCACCGGGCGATATCGTGTGGCGCGACGGCAGCGTGGTCGGAAGCCACAATGGCGCCTTGCGCTATACCATAGGCCAGCGCAAGGGCCTGGGCGTCGCGATGGCGCACCCCGTGTACGTAACGGGCGTCGATGCCGCCAACAACATTGTGCATCTGGGCGAGGCCGAGGACCTGACGGCCACAGCGCTCACAGCCAACGACTGGATTTGGAGCGCCCCTGCCGACCACATGGAGGCCGAGCTGGATGCCGGCGGCATTCGCGTGGGCGCCAAATACCGCTACCGACAGAAAGACCAGGCAGCAACCCTTACGCGTGATGAAGACGGACAAATGCTGCTAACTTTTGACGAGCCGCAGCGAGCCATCGCCCCCGGCCAGGCAGTCGTAGTCTACCGCGGCGACATCGTCCTGGGCGGCGGCACGGTGGCCGGCGCACTTAAGTAGCCGCGGGTTTATCGCTGCACGTGTCGAAGTGCCTCAACAGCGGCACCAACCTCGATTACGCGACGCTCGAGGCCGCGGTGAATGGCCTCGAGTCGACCCTCCGCCGTCGCCCACTCGCTCTGCGAAAGAATCTCAATCGCCTCATCAACAAATCCGTTGAGCCGCGATGAATCGAACCAATCGAGCAAATCCGCAAGCGCCAGCTGGACGGAAGGGTCGGGCCCAAACGGCTTAGCGGAAAACCCAAACTCCCCAGCTGCGAGCACGGCAGTTGGTACGTTGTACCACAGGCAGTTGCCGCTATCGAACAGCGGAGCAGGTTTTATCTCCAGGGTGTCGACATTGCGGATGATGCCGAAGTTTCGCCAATGGCGGTCGCTGTTGGCCAAAAGGGCATCGCAGACAATCATCTGCGACATAGACCTTCTCACGGCAGCCTCGTCTGCTCCATGCTTACCAAGGAAGCGGGAGTACCGGTCGTACGTCGAGTTTCCTCGCTGACCGCCAAGAGCGTTCTTAACGTAAACGGCTGGAACGTATTCCTCGCGGCCATCAAGAAAGTCATCGCACAGACACACAGGGCCATCGAACATCCGCTCAACCGTATAAGGAACAAACTCGCCCTCCGACAGCAAGCGACGGTGCAGGGCCGTTGCAACCGCCTCGTTAAAGGGTCGCTGGTCATCCATGCCGCATCCTTTAGCCAAGACGCGAACGCCGCGGCGGATCATCCATGATTTAGGGAGCTCGCCCTCGGACGTGTTGTCGGGGTTTTTAAGGCCGATGCCCTCCAGCCAACCCGAACGCCCCTCGGGCGCAGACCGCTCAAAATCATTCTCGAAGTAATTGATGTTTTGCCATTTGAGTTCGTCGCAATCGGTCGGCCGCAGCCAATAGCAATCCGAAAGCGAGAGGCCCAGGCACTGAACCGGCACCTCAACGCCGCTGACAATCCCCAGCTCGCGGTAGCGCGAGATAAGCCCAGGGCGAACATCGGGCACCGACCGATGCCCCCACCACGCGTTGAGCTCCCGCTTATTCACCGTTGGAGAAAAGCTCGAACACGTGCCAAACGGCATTCGTTGCGTATCGAGGACCTCGGCGATTTCGAAGGGAAACTCGCGCGTCGGATCAAATGAGACATGCGCGACCTCATGGTCGGCCGACATCAGCGTAAACTTGCGCCCCACATCGGCTGCAGGACGGCGCCCTCGTTTGCGGACCTTTTGATAGGCGATCGCAGAATTGTACTCGACCATCTTCCGGCCGCCCACAATATCGCACACAAGCGTCCCCGATGCGGCAAGTTGCGATATGCGGGCTTTCGTAACGCCCAACAGGCGGGCGGCATCACCCATAGATAAGTACTCAGACGTGTCCATACACCGCATCACCTCGTTAAGTAATTTACACGTTTAGTTAATAGATTTCAGACATCATAATACTAAACGACCAAAAGCGGAAAAAGGCCCGAGAAATCGGGCCTTAGCGATTGGCCAGCTGAGTCGCAAGCT
Organism: Collinsella sp. TM09-10AT; assembly: GCF_003436275.1. Lineage (GTDB taxonomy): Bacteria > Actinomycetota > Coriobacteriia > Coriobacteriales > Coriobacteriaceae > Collinsella. The sequence continues at coordinate 62,191 of NZ_QSOP01000004.1, read as the reverse complement.
GCTCCCCTAGCGCTGAACGTAGGCACGAACCAGCTCGTAGGTATTGCGCACGCCGTCGATGTGGCTGCGCTCGTAGTTGTGGCTCGCATACACGCCGGGGCCGATCAGACCGTGGCGAATGTCATAGCCGGCCGAGAGCGTGGCCTCGACGTCCGAACCGTAATGCGGGTACACGTCGATGGCATAGTCGAGCTCAAGCTCGCGCGCGATGTTGGACAGCGTCGTCACCAGGTCGTAGTTGTACGGACCACCCGAATCCTTGGCGCAAATCGACACCATGCGCTCGGTGCAGCCCAGGTCGTCGCCCACGCAGCCCATGTCAACGCTGATCATCTCGCGCGTATCGGCCGGCACGAAAGCGCCGCCGTGACCGACCTCCTCGTACACGGTAAAGAGCAGCGATACCTTGCGCGAAAGCGTCACCTCGCCGCCAGCAACGGCGCGGGCCAAACCCAGCAGAATCGACGCGGACAGCTTGTCGTCAAGGAAGCGGCTCTTGATGTAGCCGCTCTCCGTCACCGTGGTGCGCGGATCCATAGCGATGATGTCTCCAGCCTGAATGCCCAGCTCGAGCACGTCGTCCTTGCTGTCGACGTTCTCGTCGAGCAGGATTTCCATGTTCTTCTCGATGGTCTTGACCGGCTCATCGGCCACATGCGCCGAAGGCTCGGTATTGAGAACCACACCCGTGTAGACATTGCCATCGCGCGTGTAAACGGTGCAGTTCTCGCCATCGGCCGTAGACCACTGATGCCCGCCGAGCGTCGTGGGACGCAAGCGACCATTGTCCTTGATGGAACGCACCATGGCGCCCAGGGTATCGACATGGCTCGCCAGTACGAGCGGCTCACCCTCGCCACCAAGCTCAACCAACACGTTGCCCTTATTGGAACGCTCGGGCCCAAACCCCATATCGCGCAGGGTCTCCATCAGATAATCAGTCGCCGCACGGGTATAGCCCGTAGGCGAAGCAATCGAGGTAAGCGCCTTCAACTGGTCAGTAATATAGGAGAGCGTCTCCTCTAGAGAAGCATCAACATTAGAAGCCATATGCATCCTTCCAAGTAAAACTAAGACCGAGTCCCGATTTTAACCGTTCTGCACGTGCAATGCCCCAGGAGCCGAGCCGACTCCAGACGTCCCCACACCGGTTTTATGCACGCGCACGGTTTACAGTCCCAATCTTGCATAAATCCTATCGGTATCTGCATAAATATGAGGCATCTATTTGCTTCGTCTCAGGGTACCCCACCTTGGACCGTGCAAAATACGGAGTATTCAGCACCGTGGACCCCGTCAGCCCCATCGCAAACGGCAAAGCGACGCGGTTACAGCAGTGTTGCAGGTCGTCGCAAACCAAAAACGCGGTGGCAGCCCCCTCCGCTCATCGATAGCCCGCCCACAAGGGCTGTCGATGGGCGTCTGCGGGCCACTGCGGCCCATTCACAACGTTATGCATTTTTCAGAGCTTGCTGAATACTCCCAAAAATGCACGCTGAGAAGTGCAACACCTATCCGCAGCGGGCAGCATGCCTTGGTTTTGCCCATCTTGGGGCATCGGCGCGGCACAAAAAGCCCCGCCGCGCGTAGCACGGCGGGGCCAGCAGCAAGTCAAAAGACCATACGCCTACGGGCGAAGGACCACCAAACTGGGCTAGGCAGCCGGGCAGATCTTCTTGAAGAGCTCGATGACGTCGTCGAGCGTCGCCTCGCGCGGGTTGCCCGGGAAGCAGGCGTCAGCCATGGCGTCCTTGGCCAGGACCTCGATCTCGTCGGCCTTCATGGCCTCGCAGACATGCGGAATGTTCACGTCGGCGGAGAGTTGCTTGACGGCGGCGATGGCGGCGTCGGCAGCCTCGTCGGTGCTCATGCCCGTGGTGTCAACACCCATGGCAACGGCAACCTTGGCCAGGCGCTCGGCGCAAACCGGCTTGTTGAACTCCATGGCGATCGGCAGCAGCATGGCGCAAGCGACGCCGTGCGGAGTGTCGTAGTGGGCAGACAGGGTGTGAGCCATGGCATGGTCGATGCCCAGGCCGACGTTGGAGAAGCCCATGCCGGCGACATACTGGCCAAGAGCCATACCCTCGCGGCCGGAGCCGGGCTGACCAGACTTGGCCTCGGCAACGGAGTCGCGCAGGTTCTCACTGATCAGCTTAATGGCCTCAAAGTGGAACATGTCGGAGAGCTCCCAAGCACCCTTGGTGGTGTAGCCCTCGATGGCGTGGGTCAGAGCATCCATGCCGGTAGAAGCGGTCAGGCCGGCGGGCATGGAAGCCATCATGTCGGGGTCGACGACGGCGACCTCAGGGGCGTCGTTGGTGTCGACGCACACGAACTTGCGGACCTTCTCGGGGTCGGTGATGACGTAGTTGATGGTCACCTCGGCAGCAGTACCGGCGGTCGTCGGCACGGCGATGGTGAACACGGCGTGGTTCTTAGTGGGAGCAACGCCCTCGAGGCTGCGGACATCGGCAAACTCGGGGTTGTTGATGATGATGCCAATGGCCTTAGCGGTGTCCATGGAGGAGCCGCCACCGATGGTCACGATAGCGTCAGCTTCGGCGGCCTTGAAGGCCTCGACGCCGTCCTTGACGTTCTGGATGGTGGGGTTGGGCTTAATCTCGGAGTAGAGGCTCCAAGCGATGCCGGCGGCGTCGAGCTCGTCGGTCACCTTAGCGGTAACGCCAAACTTGACCAGGTCGGGATCGGAGCAGACGAAGATCTTCTTGTAGCCGCGACGCTGGAGCTCGCCGGGGATCTCCTTGATGGCGCCGGAACCATGATAAGAAATGGTATTGAGAACGAAACGATTAGCCATTGATAGCCTCCCATCGTGTGCGGGGCACCCATTACGCCCCGCGCTGCAAGTTCCATCCTAACGCTTTTGAAACAAAAAATGCATGAGAACGTCAAAAGTGTTAAAGCGTTTCAACATAATAACGGAGCCCCAGCCCTTCCCTCCCGACTGCAGCGAAGGCTAGATTATAGGAGCAATTGCCCAAAGAATACGACCAACTCAGTCTATAAATTGTTTCTGTTTTAGCAATATATGTTTGACAATACGTTTATAAAAGGATACTTTATAGTAATTAATATGCATGCAGCAAATAGTGTCATTCATTTTGTTAGAAATTGCCCATGCGGTTATTGCAGCTGCATGTACTGCAACGTACAGCGTAATTCTCCGCACGAAGCAGAAGACGGTTCCAATTCGATCGAGGCGATGACGCGTGATGGCTACTGGTCCTAAATCGAGCAAGACGGCTACAAACGAATATCGAATCTCAATTGAAGGTAACCCTTATCCGCATGCTCTGGCTCTCGTCAACCCAGCGGGAGACAACCTCAACATCAAAAGACATGGGTTCACGGGTCCACTAGGACAGCTATTGAGTCTTAAATACACCGTTTATGACGATGCAAATGAAAAGCTCTTTACTGTCGTCGACGGTGGTTTTAGTAACATGCCCAGGGTTGTGCTCATCATCGAACACAAGGAAGTTGCGGTGTTCGATTATGGCCTAAACAGACTTGAGATGAAGTGCGTAACGAACATACCGAATTACACAATAAAAGGTAACTTCCTATTTGGAGATTACGATATATTCAGTCAACGGGAAGTGAAGCTATCTTCAGTTAACGTCCTTCAATGTGATAAACAATCGTGCTTTAACATACAGGTTTTGGATAAAGCCGAATTAGCCGCCGCAATTGGAATACCCACAGCCATTGCCCTTCTGAGGGCTCGGATTGAAGAGCATCTCGAATAAATTGCAAAAAGCAGTTCGTAACAACATTCAGGAGCTAGATAGTTTTTTTCTGGCTCCTGAAGCTGTACTACATAGAGATGAAAATATATTGCGGCAAAGGGGCTGTCCCTTTGCCGCATTCGGTTACTTTCGACAGCCCTCTTTCCAAGCCTCGGCCGCAACCTTCCAGCGAAAACGCAAGTCGCGCTCGCGGTCGATGAACATGATGGCAAACGCGACAAACAGCAGCACGCTCGCCACGACGATGGCGTGCAGACCCATGCGCTCAATGCACCAATTGCCCAGCACGGCGCCAAACACAAAGGTAAAGATCACACCAAAGTACAGCAGGCCGTTTTCCAAAAAGCCGCGCTTGTGGGTAATGATGTAGTCGTCCACGTTTTGCAAGGCATTACGGAGGTTGCCGATACACATGGTCGTGGCGATGCCGTGTCCATGAATCTTGCGGAAACTCTCGACCTGCATACCGCAGGCAAACGAAGTAAGGCAGTTGGCGAGCAGGTTGAAATCGCCGCCCGGGATAAAGCTCACGCCCAGCAAGATAACGGCTTCAAAAAACACCGTCACCTGACGCCAGTGAATCACGCTGCCAAAACGCTCGTGTACCAGGTCGGCAAGCATAATGCCCACAGCAAACGAAACCACAGGGAAGAAGTAACGCCCCGCAAGTGCCCAGTTGCCTTCCGAGATGCTCACGCCCACGAGCAGGATGTTGCCTGTCTGCGCGTTGGCGAAAACATGATCGCGCCCAATGTACGAATACACGTCCATAAAGCCACCGGCGAGCGCCAGAATGATGCCCAGCTCGATGGACTCCGATATCTGCTTGGCACGCTGCATCGTCGTGCGGCCTCCTTGTTGACGACCCTCTCGTGCGTTGGCGGAGACATAGCCGCCGTTCATACTGTAACCCATTGACAACATGGCGTGCGCGCGAGACGGGCTCCCCAACGCGCAGATACACAGTCTGGAAACAAACGGTGGGCGCGGCGCCACACCCGACGCCCGACGCCTCGTGTACTCCACCAGTCTTTTTAGCCCCGTCCCAAAAAGACTGGTTACAATTACGTGCAGCATACAAACACCGGGAGGGATCGTGGCAAAAAAGCCTCAGCACGCTCAGAACAACCAGCGCAGTCAGCAGGACAAACAGGGCCAGCAACAAAAGCGCGGCGGCAAGGCGCAGGCCACGGTCGCCCGCACCAAGCATTCCCAAGCGACGCCCGCCCGCCCCTGGCGACCGGGCCGCGACAAGTTCCTCCCCGTCAGCCGCACCGACATGGATGCGCGTGGCTGGGACCAGTGCGACTTCGTCTATATCTGCGGCGACGCCTACGTGGACCATCCCAGCTTTGGTATGGCCATCGTCAGCCGCGTCCTCGACGCGCACGGCTACAAGGTGGGCATCATCTGCCAGCCCGACTGGACCGACCCCGCCAGCATCACCGTGCTTGGCGAGCCGCGCCTGGGCTTTCTCGTCAGCGCCGGCAACATGGACTCCATGGTCAACCACTATTCGGTGACCAAGCACCGCCGCCACACCGATGCCTATACCCCTGGTGGCGAGGAGGGGCGCCGTCCCAATCGTGCCGTCACGGTCTACGGCAACCTCATCCGCCAGACGTTCAAGGACGCCCCCATCATCATCGGCGGCATCGAGGCAAGCCTGCGCCGCCTGGCCCACTACGACTACTGGCAGGACAAGCTCAAGCGCTCGGTACTGCTTGACTCAGGCGCCGACATCCTCATCTACGGCATGGGCGAGCGCGCAATCGTCGAGATCGCCGACGCGCTCGACGCGGGGCTGCCCATCGATCAGATCACTTATATCAACGGCACCGTTTACCGCACGGGTTCGCTCGACGAGGTCTACGACTACGACCTGCTGCCCAGCTGGGACGACCTTTCCGCCGACAAGCTCAACTACGCGCGCAGCTTTAACGTGCAGCAGCAGAATATGGACCCCATCACCGGACATCGCCTGGTAGAGCCCTATCCCAACAGCGTCTATGTGGTGCAGAACCCGCCGTCGGCGACGTTGACGACCGACGAGATGGACGAGGTGGCCGAACTCCCCTACGCACGTGACTGGCATCCCGACTACGACGCGGCGGGCGGCGTGCCGGCCTTTGCCGAGATCAAATTTTCCATTAGCTCCAACCGCGGCTGTTTTGGCGAGTGCTCGTTTTGCGCGCTGACCTTCCACCAGGGTCGCGTGCTGCAAATGCGCAGTCACGACTCGATCATGCGCGAGGCCGAGCTGCTCACGCGCGATCCCGAGTTTAAGGGCTACATCAACGACGTGGGCGGGCCGACGGCTAACTTTAGCCGCCCTGCCTGCGACAAGCAGCTCAAGCACGGCGTGTGCAAGAACAAACGCTGCCTGTGGCCGAGCGTATGCAAGAACATGGTGGTCGACGAGAGCGGCTACACGCAGCTGCTGCGCGACCTGCGCCAGCTGCCAGGCGTCAAGAAGGTCTTCGTGCGCAGCGGCATCCGTTTTGACTACACCATGGCCGATGCCTCGGACGAGTTTTTGCGCGAGCTGCTGGAGCACCACGTCTCGGGCCAGCTGCGCGTAGCGCCCGAGCACGTGAGCGACGCGGTGTTGAGTGTGATGGGCAAGCCGAGCCGCGCCGTCTACGATACATTCTGTCGTAAATTTGAACGCCTGAACCGCGAATACGGACTCAAGCAGTACGTGGTGCCGTATCTGATCTCGAGCCACCCCGGCTCGACGATGAAGGAAGCCGTGGACCTGGCCGAGGCCGTACGCGACATGGGTTATATGCCCGAGCAGGTGCAGGACTTCTACCCCACACCGTCCACCATGTCGACCTGCATGTACTACACCGGCGTGGACCCACGCACCATGCAGCCGATCTACGTGGCACGCGACCCGCACGAGAAGGCCATGCAGCGTGCGCTCATCCAGTATCGCAAGCCCGAGAACTACAAGCTGGTACGCGAGGCGCTGGAAAAGGCTGGCCGCCACGATCTGATCGGCTACACCAAGCATTGCCTGATTCGCCCCGTGCCGCCGCGCCCGGGCGAGACGTCTGCTGGCGGCGGACACGGCACTGGCAAGAAGGGCGGTAAGGCCCACGGCGGCGGCAAGGGACCCAAGAGCAGCAAGGGCCACGGTGGCATGTCGCGTGCGCAGAACACCGCCGGCCGTAACCGCGCGGCCCAGGGACGACAGGGCGCCAACGGCGGCGGGCGTCGCAACTAGGGCAGCGGCGCGCTCGCTGCGTCCATCCCACACGCGTGGCGCAGCGAGCGCATTGCCTCAACGAAGATGACGCCGGCGATAGCGATCGTAATTGCCACGTCGAACGGCGTGTTCACAAACCAGAGCAACGTCATGAGATACGACCCGGCATTAAAGGCGAAGTGCAGCAGGATCGTGTAGCGGAGCTTTCCGGTCGTCACGAGCACCCAACCAAAGATGAGGCCGGCGGCACCCGCGTAGCAACCCTGCACCCAATTCATGTGCATAAAACCGAAGATTGCCGCCTGCAGCACGATTGCCGCGGCAACACCCCAGGTACTCGGGGCCGCCCAGGGCACTATGGCGCCGTCTTGCGCGCTCGCGCGGCGTCGGCGCTTCCAGAGCGGACGGCACTGTGGATTAAACGCACGCAGTGAGAACTCAAAAATGATACCGCGCACCAGCAACTCCTCGCAAAACGGAGCGCCGAGCACCGTGGTCAGGACGGCAAGAAGGTTGGTATCGCCCATACCTGTTTCCTCGACGAGCTCGCTATAGTCTGCCGCAACCTCGGGCAGCAGTGACAGCACGCCGTCGCATAGGTAGCTAATGACCACCTGCATGGATAGGCCGATCACGACAACGCATGCGATGCGCCTCCATGCAGCATTTGCTCCCCCGCCGAGCGGGCGCTCACCTTGCCGGCGCGCCATGAAGGAGCGGGGCCACAGATAGCGCCACCACAGCAGCGCCATCAAAAACGACGCCGTCTGAGCGGCAGCCTGGAACCATTGGACATCGAGGTTGTCGATCGGATAGCCCGTCAGCACCGACACGGCATCGAGAACAGAAAACAGAACCACGCTCAGGGCAATATCTACCGCGACAACGCCAAAACAGGCAAGCGCCCACGCTATCGCATTGAGCATGCCAACCTCCTCAAAACCCGGCACTTGGGGACAGTCATTGTTGATGAGAATCGGGCGCAGTGCCAAAAGCCCCGCTCGGCGAGATGTCGAACGGGAAGGTGCCGCAGCGATTGAACGCAGCGATAAACATGCGGATGGCGTTGGACGGCGTGGTGCCCACGAGCTGAGTTGCCGCCGCGAAGGCCGCCTTTTCCTCGGGCAAGACCTTCGCGACAACCGGGGTCATGTGTTCTGCCATGGCGCTTCCTTTTTGAAACGACGGTGGTGCGGATAGATGCGGGCCACGCGGCTGGGCGACGGGCTGTGAAGGCAACCCGATTGGCCCGCATCCTGAGTTTGTTTTTACGGCATTGGTATTACTTGGTATTCCTAAGTATTACCCCGCAGATAGAATACCACACCCGCCCCATGGGGACGGAGAAAAACGGATTATTATGTTGCTGAGTAAGTATTTAGAGCGTGATGATGTCCGAGATATTGAGGGCCCGAGCGTCAGCGGCATCGTGTGTGGCGAGTAGGAGCGTGCGACCGTCGAGCAGATCGAGCACGACCTCGGCCGTCGCATCGCGCGCGACGACATCCAGGCCGGTAAAGGGCTCGTCCAGAATCACCGCGCCGCCCGGGCACAGCAGTGCTCGGGCAATCTCGACGCGACGACGCTGCCCACCCGAGAGCTCGGCCACGCGAGCATGCAAATCGACCCCCGGCACCAACAGGCGCAGCAGGGCCGCGGCACCCGAGGCGTCCACGCGCGCGTCGGCGCACACCAGCACGTTTTCCAAAGCCGAAACGTCCTCAACCAAGCGCACGTCCTGAAACACCATGGAGCACGGCGCGCACTCCCCCGCAGCCAGCGCAAGCAACGTCGACTTGCCCACACCCGAGGCGCCCATCACGCAGGCGCGCCCACCGGCGGGCACACGGAGTGTCAGTCCGTCGAGCGCCGGAGCCCAGGGCGCCCGCTCGCCCACGGCGAGCGCAAGCTCCGCCGCAGCGCCGCCCCCGGCAGCCCCCGCACGCCCGCGAGCGCCGCGCCCATGCGCCCGCACGGCCACGCGCCACGCCACGGGTCCCGAAACCCGCAGCAGCCACACCAGCACGCGCTCACACGCCCACGAGGCGGCAACGACCAGCACGGTCCACGCCAGCAGATCAGCCGTCTCGATCAAAAGCTTCGCCTGATAGATGCGCTCACCCACGGTGCCCACCGCCATGCCGATGAGCTCGGCTGCCACGCCGGCCTTCCAGCTCATGCCAATCACGGCACGCGCACACGAAAGCACAAACGGCAGGACTTCGCGCCAGGTATGGGCGCAAAACAGTCGCCAGCCGCGCACGCCATGCAGACGGAACATCTGCTCCAGCGGTTTATTCACCTGTGCCAAGCCCTCGGCCAGCGAAAAATACACGCCCGGCAGCGCCATCAAAAAGACTGCCGCGATGCTCACGCGCGCCGACCCCAGCCAGATTAGCAACAGGACCACCACGCAGGCGACCGGTGTCGCCTTTACAAACGACAGCGCCGGAGCCACCAGGTGCGCAAACGCCCGCGAACGTGACGAAATCCCGGCAAGCACACCACCACACACCGCGGCAAGCGCCAGCCCGCCCAGTATCCGCGCGCCCGAGCCCGCCAAAATCGCCCAGGTACCGCCATCGCACACCAGGCGCAGAAGCGCCAAGGCAACAGCACCCGGCCCCGGCAAGATCAGCGGCTGCGCCACCAGCGACGCCGCAAAGATCCACACGGCAAGCCAAAAGGCGGCGACGGCACCCACTGCCGCCACCGCCTTCGCACGCTCAGTCATGTGTCGAGCAAACGCACGCACGGGCTACTCCATGTAGTAAAAATCGTCAGCCGGGAGCTTACCGCCCACGGCACTCGCGTCCGCATCGGCCAGCACCTGCAGGTACCCACCGAGCGCCGCCTTCATATCTTTCCCCGTCTGGCACACGAGCATGCACCCGGGAATCGCCTTTTCGGCAATCGTGGCGTTATCGACGATACCCGCATCGACCACCGCCTGAGCCCAGTCCGCCGGTGCCGCGTTTACGGCCTCAACGCTCGCCGCATGGCAGCTTAAGAACTCCGCCACAGCCTCGGGATGCTCCTCGGCAAAGGCACGGCGCACCACGGTCACGCCCGTCAGCAAACGGGAGCCCGTGTCACCCGCGAGCTCGTCCCACACATCGGTCAGGCTCACCGGTGCCGACAGCTTGCCCTCGCTCTTGGCGATGGCAGCGGTCTTGAATGGCTCCGGCAGCACGCCCACGGCGGACGGGTCGGCAAGCAGGGCCGACAGCACCTCGGTGGGTTCGCTCTTAAACTCAAGCGCCACCTGGCCAGTCAGACCTGCGCGCTCCAGCAGGTAGTTCATGACGTACTCCGGCGTGGTGCCCTTGCCCGTCATATAGACGGTGCGGCCCGCCAGGTCGCCAAACGAGATCACGCCCGCGTCGCCCGTCACCACGCTCAGCACGCCGAGCGTATTGATGTCGATGACCTGCACCGCGCCCTCGGTCTTGTTGTAGAGCACGCTCGCCACGTTGGCGGGCACCAGGGCAATATCGACATCGCCCTGAATGACCTTGGGCACGATCTCGTCGGCAGCGGCGCTGATCGCAAAGTCGAACTCGTTATCTGTCTCGCCGCTCGCCGCCTGGTCCATAAACTGCACCAGACCGATTGACGTCGGCCCCTTGAGCGAGGCGACGTGCACCTCGACCGACTCGGCGGCAGCGCCGCTCGGCGCAGACCCGGCAGAGCCCGCAGAGGAGCCCGCCCCCGCAGCCCCGCCGCTGCAGCCAGCCAACGCAAGCGACAGCGCGCCCGCGGCAAGCGCCGAGGCAAACCCTCGGCGCGAAAGCTCAAATTCAAACGCGCGCATCGTTAGCACATCCCTTCGTTGGGCATCGTCCACGCGTGATGATCGGTATGCAGCAACTCCTCGGCCAGCGGCGAGAGCTGCGCACCCAAGAACTCGCGATAGCATGCCTGAACATCGGGATTCTCGTGCGAGAAGCGAATGTCCGCTGCCGCATCGAGGTCCCAAAGAACCTGGCCACGCTCTGCCGCCAGCTCGCAGCCGTCATGGATGGGCTGACCACCGCCACCGACGCAGCCGCCCGGACACGCCATGACCTCGACGAAGTCATAGCTCGCACGGCCGTCGCGAATCGCATCGAGCAGGCGGGCAGCGTTGCCCAGCCCGTGCGCCACGGCGACGCGCACCTTGGTGCCATCGATATCGGCCACGGCCTCCTTCCAGCCATTCAGGCCACGCACGTCGGTAAAGAAATCCGCATCGGGGTTCTTGCCCGTCACCAGGTAATAGGCCGAGCGCACGGCAGCCTCCATCACGCCTCCCGTGGCGCCAAAGATCACGCCCGCGCCCGTGCCGAAGCCCAGCGGCGTATCGAGCGGCTCCTCGGTAAGCGTGTCGACGCTCACGTGGCTCGCGCGGATCATGCGTACCATCTCGCGCACCGTCAGTGCAACGTCCACGTCGGGCGCACCGTCCTCGCCCACCATGCTCGGCAGCGCGCGCTCGGCCTTTTTGGCCGTGCACGGCATCACGGACACCACAAACAGGCGCTCGGGCTCCACGCCCAGGGCCTTGGCGTAGTAGGTCTTGGCGATGGCGCCGAACATCTGCTGCGGCGACTTTGACGTGGACAGGCTGTCGACAAACTCGGGGTAACGTGCCTTCACAAAGCGCACCCAGCCCGGGCAGCAGCTCGTGAACATGGGCCAGCCGCGGCTATCGCCCTCGCCCTTGGCGGCGGCGCCCAGGCGCTCGATTAGCTCGGAGCCCTCCTCCATAATGGTGAGGTCGGCCGAGAAATCGGTATCGAACACGTACTCAAAGCCCACGCGGCGCAGCGCGCAGGCCAGGCGCTCAACGGTGGCCTCCTCACGCGGAATGCCAAGCTCCTCGCCCCAAGCGCTACGCACGGCCGGCGCAATCTGCACCAGCACGATCTTATTGGGATCGGCGAGAGCGTCGAACACGGTCTCGGTGTCGTCGCGCTCGCGCAGCGCGCCCGTCGGGCAATGCGTGATGCACTGGCCGCATGCGACGCAATCGGTCTTGCCGATCGGCGCACGCCCGCGGGTGCCCACGGCGGTATGCGTGGCGCGGTTGGTCAGGTCCCAAATCCCCAGGCCCTGGACGCTCTCGCACACCTTGATGCAGCGCATGCATTTAATGCACTTGTCGTTGTCGCGGATGATGGGAAAGTCGAAGTCCCATCCCTCACCCGCCAGATGCTTCTGGTAGGGCAGATAGAAAATGCCCAGGTCGTTGGCGATGGCCTGCAGGTTGCAGTTGCCGCTGCGCACGCAGCTCGCGCACTGCGCGTCGTGCTGCGACAGGAGCAGCTGAACGTTAGTGCGACGGGCCTCGCGCGCCTTGGGGCTGTTGGTGTAGACCACCATGCCGTCGAGCACGTAGTTGTTGCAGGCGGCAACCAGTTGGTCGCAGCCCTCAACCTCGACCACGCACACGCGGCAGCCGCCGATCTCGTTCAGATCGCGCAGATAGCACAGGGTGGGAATCTGGATACCGACGGACTTGGCTGCGTCCAGGATCGTGGTGCGCTCGGGCACCGCGACCTCACAAGTATCGATAGTGAGCTTGACCATATTGTGCGCTCCGTTTTCGGTGTTGTCGCTGACGGTGGTTTTGTTGGGCTCTACCATTCCAAGTTCCTCCCTCCGCGGAACGCGCCAAAGCCAAAGTGATCGCAACGCAGGCAGCGGCTCGCCTCCTGGCGCGCCTCCTGCTCGGTAAGACCTTGCTCGACCAGATTCCAATCGCGAATACGCTCGCCGGCCTCACGCTCGCCCAGCTCGCAGCGGCCGCACTCGTGCTTGCCCTTAAACTGGACGGTCGGCAGCTCGACTTCGAGTTTGATCTTATGATCAAAGCCCAGATAACGGTCGATATTTGCCGAGGCCACGCGGCCGGCATTGATGGCGCGAATGACGGTGGCGGGGCCGGTCTGGCAGTCGCCGCCGCTAAAGAGGCCATCGAAGTTGGGCACGGCGCCGTCCGAATCGGTGATGACACAGCCCCACTTGCAAACAATGCCCATATCCTCAAACGACTTGGAATCGATGTCCTGGCCAATCGCCACAAACACGCGCTCGCAGGGGATGATGCGTTCGGGCGTGGCAGCGGCACGCGGAGCCGGACGACCACGGCGGGGCTCGCCGATAATCTGCGGCTGTACGCGCAGGCCGCACACGAGACCTTCCTCACCCGTCTCGATGGCGAGCGGGGCCGTCAACTCCAGCACCTCGCAGCCCTCGGCCTGGGCGCCGGCGATCTCGGCGTCCTGGGCCGTCATGTCGCAGATGCGGCGGCGGTAGACGATGCTCACCTTCTCGGCACCGCAGCGCACGGCAGAGCGGGCCACGTCCATGGCAACGTTGCCGCCGCCGATGACGCACACGCGCTGACCGCTCAGGTCGGGCAGCTCGTCGTCGCCGATGGCGCGCAGCATCTTGACGGCCGACTCCACGCCGGGCGCCTCTTCGCCCGGAAGGCCGAGCTTCTTGTCGTTGTGGGCACCGATGGCCAGGTAGACGGCATCGCACTCGTCACGCAGGCGGGCGAGCTCCTCGCCGCGCACAGAGTGGTCGAGCTCCACGTCGATGCCGGCGCTCAAGATCCAGTCAATCTCGGCCTGCAGGCGCTCACGCGGCAGACGATAACTGGGGATACCGTAGCGTAGCATGCCACCCAGGTGGTGACGCTGCTCAAAAATCGTCACCTTATGGCCCATCACGGCCAGATAATAGGCGCAGGAGAGGCCAGCCGGGCCGCCGCCGACCACAGCGACACGCTTGCCGGTATTGTCCACGACATGCGGCTTGTGGTCGTTGAGGTCACTATGCTCGACGGCAAAACGCTTGAGGGCGAGGATGTTCATGGGGTCGTCGACCATGCCGCGGCGGCAGTGCATCTCGCAGGGATGCTCGCACACCAGGCCGCAGACGAGCGGCAGCGGGTTATTCTTGCGGATGACCTTGACGGCATCGGCATAGCGGCCGGCCTCGACGAGCGAAATGTACCCGGGGATGTCGACGTGCGCCGGGCAGCCCGAGACGCACGGAACGCGCGCCTCGCGATCAAAGCCGCAGGAATGCTCGCGGATGTGGTGCTCAAAGTCGTCGCGGAAGCCGCGAATGGCGGTGAGCGCCATGGCGCCCGCCTCGTAGCCGATGGCGCAGTCGCTCGAAAGGTAGATGGTGCGGGCCGTACGCTCGATCAGATTGAGCGTGGACTCATCGGCTCGGCCCTCAAGCACGTCGGCGAGCAGGTCGCACAGCGCGCTCAGGCCCACGCGGCAGGGTGTGCACTTGCCGCAGCTCTGAGTGGAACACAGGTTGACGAGCGCTGCCGTAAACTCAACGGGACACGGGGCGAGCGAACTCACCGCCAAGCGGCGCCCGAGCGCATCGTGCAGGTCGTCCATAACGGCCTGGGCGTGGCTGCGCTCCATTACATGCAGTCGTGCCATAAGATCCCCTCTCACATGGCAGCCCGGAGGCGAGGCCGGGCGAAAATGCTACATGCAACACACTGGCCTAAAAAGTTGTTTGGCAACAACACAGTTCGGCAGGCGGTATAAAACGCGGCCCTCAGCGGTGCTAAACACCTTTACCGCAGATAAATGCCATATTTGATAAAACGCATTACCAAATGACAATGCCCCGTCCACGCAATCACGTGGACGGGGCATTGCTCTAGGTATGCGGCCAGCGACCCTGTTGCCTTTACTTAAGCTCGGGCCAGAAGTCCTTGTTGGCCTCGATCATGTCGTCGAGAACCTCCTTGGCGACCTTCATCGACGGCACGGTCTTGTTGAGTGTGAAGGCCTTGAGCGCCTTCTCGTACGAACCCTCGATCGTAGCCTCGACCACGAGCTTCTCGGAGTTCAGCTGCTGCATCATAAGACCTTGCTGGAACAGAGGAATGTTGTCGCGGCTGATGACCTCGGGGCCGTTCTTGCCAATGTAGGCAGGCAGCTCGACCATAGCGTCGTAGGGCATGTTGGGGATAGCGCCCTTGTTCTCGCAAATGACCAGGAAGCGCTGCTTGGTGTCGTTCTTCAGAGCGATAGCCAGGTCGGCAATCCAGTCGCCGTGGCTGCCCGCATAGAACGTGCTCTCGTCGATCTCGCCCGTCTTCTCGTAGTGATCGATACCATCAAAGAGGTTCTTCTCACGCGTCTCCTCAACCTCGTTAGCACGGGTGCGCTCGGGGTTGGAATGCTCGACGAACTCCTTCTGCTGCAGGTAGTAGTTCAGGTACGTGTTGGGCAGGTACTCCGGGAAGCACTCCATGATCTCGTACTCGCCCTTCCAGACGTAGTACCAGCTGCCCTTGGTGTGGCGGTTCTGCTCGGGGTGCTCGTCAGTGGCCTCCTCGGGCTTCTTGGACATCAGCGAGCCCATGCCCTTGAGGTACGAATCGGGCAGCAGAATCTCGTGCTCCTTGATGTACTCGCGCAGCTGCGGGAGCACCTCCTCGCCCTTGTGGCGGATCGAGGTGAACCAACCAAAGTGGTTGAGACCAAAGTAATCGTACTCGACATCCTTCTTGTCGATATCGAGCGCGGCGCAAACCACGTCGATAATCGCGATCGGCATGTCGCAGATGTTGATGATGCGAGCGTTGGGGCGCAGGACGCGGCAGCCCTCGGAGACGATGGCGGCAGGGTTGGAGTAGTTAAGAATCCAGTAGTCCTTCTTGGCATACTTCTCAACGTCGTCAATCAGCTCGACCATGGGGAAGATGGTGCGCATGCCGTAGGCAAGGCCGCCGCAACCGCAGGTCTCCTGGCCCACGCAGCCGTGACGCAGCGGAATCTTCTCGTCCTGCTCGCGCATGGCATAGCCGCCCACGCGCATCTGGGCAAACACGAAGCTCGCGTCCGTAAAGGCAGTCTCCTTGTCAGTGGTCACCGTGAGCTTGATGTCCAGGCCAAGGTCCTCGTGCAAAATCCAGTCCACGAGCACGCCGATCTTGCGCTGGCGCTCCTCGTTGATGTCGTACAGACGAATCTCGTCAACGTCGAGCTCGTCCTTGCGCAGAGCGATGGACTTGACGATGCCGGGGGTAAAGGTGGATCCGCCACCACACAGAGTAATGATCATTGTTTACTGCTCCTTCTCAATTGCGTTTTCGACCTTGTCGCGCATCTCGGCGACCTTCATGCCAAAGATGATCTGGATATTATTGCCGTTGCGGTTGATGCCGCTGTTGGGCACGTGGTTGATGAGGTCCTCATTGATGAGGTCCGGGTTCTTAACGTTCACGCGGAGACGCGTAAAGCAGTTCTCGAGCTCCTCGATGTTGTCCTTGCCACCAAGACCTGCGACCAGGTCGGCAATACCTGCATCGACGCCCTCTGCGGGGGCCGCGGCAACAGCGCCCTGCTTCACCGCGACAGACGCGGCGGCCTCGCCCTCGGCAACGGACTCAGCAAGCTCGGACTCTTCCTCGCGACCAGGCGTGTGGAGGTTGAGCTTCTTGATAAGGAAGGTGAAGAGGAAGAAGTACAGAGCGGCGTTGACGACTCCAAGCACCAGCATGACCGGCCAGTTGGTCTTATCGACACCGAGGACCAGGTTGGAAACCACGATGTTGATGATGCCGCCTGCAGTCGAAGCGGGCACGGAGAGGACCTTGAGCAGGACCAGAAAGATACCGGAAAGAACCGAGTGAACGACAAAGAGCACGGGAGCGGCGAAGACAAAGAGGAAGTCCATGGGCTCGGTGACGCAGGAGAGCACGGCGGTGATGATCAGCGGGATGATAACGGCCTTGGTCTTATCCTTGTTCCCCTTGTAAGCGGTGAAGATAAAGGCGAGACCGATACCGATGTAGGGCCACAGGTTGTTGAAGGTGTAGCTGTTGAAATACGTGCTATCGGAGAAGGGCTGGCCCGTCATTGCCATCTCGGCGACACGGATGGGATAGGCGCCGGCGATAATCTGATCGCCCAGCGTCAGGGTGCCGCCCACATCGGAGAACTGGAACGGGGTGTAGATGAGGTGGTGCAGACCGGTGGGAACGAGCAGCTTGTTGAGCATGCCGTAGATAAACAGACCGATGTTGCCAGACTCCTTAATGATGCCGGCAACGGAGGAAATAGCACCCTGGACCGGAGGCCAAACGATGCAGAAGCCAGCGCCCATGATCCAGGAGATGATGATCATGATCAGGAACGGGAAGCGAACGCCCGAGAACATCGAAAGGGCAATGGGGAACTGCTTATTCGAGTACTTGTTGAACACGGCACCGGTGATGCAACCAAGAATGATGCCGCCAAACACGCCGGTATCGAGCACCTGAATGCCCATAACGGTGCTCTGGCCGGTTCCGGTAAGGCCGAGCATGCCGCTCGCTTCGGCAAGAGAGCCGGTGGCGTTGAGCACGATGTTATTGGCCTGAAGGAACAGGAAGAACGACATCAGGGCGATCAGCGAAGCATGGCCCTTGTTCTTCTTTGCCATGGCGCCGGCGATGCCCACGCAGAACAGAATCGAGAGATTGTTGATGATAAACATCAGCGACTGATAGACAACGGCGCCCACAAGCTGGAACGGACCGGAGCCCAGCACGGGGACCACAGCGCAGATGGTCTTGTTGGTCAGAATGATGCCCACGATGAGCAGGATGCCGGCAACCGAGAGATACATCATCGGCTGAACGATCGACTTCGCGAACACCTCCAACGGCGCTTTGAAATTGAACTTCTTTTTTGCGGTCATAGCGGTACTCCCCTTCCTTTTCCGCAAATTGAGATAGGTGTGCCCTAGACAAGACCGTGAGCCTTGCCTTATATCAATCGATGTGTGGGCACGTTATGCCTAGAGACCAGGTTCTCCAAGCAGGTTAACAATGTGATATGCGAGATAACTCTTCTCGGCATCGGTAACGACAACGTTATAGGTAGACGCCAAGTGGTCGGCAATTGACTCCGCACACGAGAACGCCCTCGGATACGCCGTTTCATCGATACGGAACAGCGCGTCGCCATTGACCTGCCCCGCCGCGGGATCGAGCGCTCGCTGCGCAAAAAACTGCAGATGGCGAACGAAACGCTCGTAAGGCAACGAGGTGACGTCAAGGGTCGTGGCATAGTGCTCGGAAACAATCGCGAGCACGTCGCGAACAAGCTGGACCGAAACAATCAGACGGTCAGAGCGCTGCGGCATGGTGGCGTTGACGATATGCAAGGTGATGAAGCCCTGCTCCTCCTCGCTCATCTCGATGCCCAGGTAGTCCTTGATAATCTGAAGGGCACGGCCCGCGAGCGCGTACTCCTTGCGATAGAACTGCTGGATCTCGAGCAGCAACGGGTTCTCGCACGGAATGCCCTTGCGCTCGCGATCAAGGGCGAGGCTTATATGATCTGCGAGAGCGATGAGAATCTTGTCATTGATATCAACATTGAGCTCTCGACGAAGCATCTGAACGATGTCCTCGGAAATCACGAGGTTGACGGTGGGGATGGACTCTAAAAGATGTGCCAAGCGGTCAATCGTACGCGAATCCTGAGAAGTTCCCTCCTGCAACGCGTAGGTCTTTTCGACCGATGCCTCGTCGATGGCATCGCCGGCATGACGGCCAAAGCAGAGGCCTCGACCGATGACGATGAGCTCAGAGCCATCGTCCGAAGTGACCATTGCGACGTTGTTGTTGAAAACTCGCTTGATAACCACGGTACCCACCACAAGAATTTACTCGGAAAGCCAGACGACAGGCTCTTTAACAGCAACAGGGCCGGAAGCGTGCTCACGAAGAGTCGAGTTCTCCGAACGCTCGCACACGATAACGAAGACCGTGGGATCGAAGCCGGCGGCGCGGACCGCGTCGAAATCGACCTCGACGAGGGGCTGGCCCGCGTCGACATGGTCACCCTGGGCAACAAGCGCATGGAAGCCCTTGCCCTCAAGTTTAACAGTGTCGATTCCGATATGCAGCATCACCTGAGCAGAGCTGTCGTCGGACATGATGCCCAGCGCGTGCTCAGTCGGAAACAACGCCGCGACGGTGCCGGAAACAGGAGCGCACACCGTTCCCTCTTGGGGAACCACGGCAACGCCATCGCCCACGGCGCGGCTGCTAAAAGCGGGGTCATTGGTATTTTCTAGATGAACAAGCTCGCCGGAAACGGGAGCGAGGATTTCGAACTCGGAAGCTGCAGTCTTCTGCTCATCCGAACCGCCCATCAGGCGAGAAAAGAAACCCATGGTGGCATGTCCCTTCATAAATATAGCCCAACCAAAATCAAGCGAATGCATCCATAGAGACACACCCGTTCAAAGACTTTGGTTAGGCCCACGTCCGAGGGACTCGGTAACCTTCCGCATTTCTTTTTACGGGAGTTATTGTAGACAAGCCCAAAGCCAGAACAATCATAATGACCGGTGAACGGTATTTATTCTCCGATAAACGGTATCTATCTATGCGGCACTTGGGGACGTTCCTTTTCTGCCGGCACCCAGGGACACTCCTTGCTCTGGCCCCTTTGCACCAAAAAGGGCCCCGAGCGTAGTTGCTCGGGGCCCTTAGCTTGCCTCACACTAGCGTGCGACGCGTATGTTACTTGCGCTTGCCGCCGCCGTCACCGGGGCGGCGGGAGCTGCTACCGCGCTTGCCGCCACGACTATTGCCATAGCTGCCACGGTTATCGCGACCGCCGGCGCGGCCGCCACGAGAGCCGGACTGGTTGCCGCCGCGACCACCACGATAGCCGCCACGGCGCTCCTCGCGGGTGTCGTCGTAGTTGCGCCAATCATCGCGACGATCGCGGCTGGCACGCGGGTCGCGACGATCGCGCGACTCATTCGAACGACCGGCGCCGCTGCGGCCACCGTTGCCACGAGCACCCTCGCGACGCTCGCCGCCACGGACGCCGCGCTCGTCACGCGAACCACGGCCTTCGCCGCCACGGCCACCGCGCTCGCCATCGCGACCGGAGCGACGACGGTCGCCCGAGCCGCGCTTGCCGCCGCGCGAACCACGGCCCTCGTCTTCGCGCTCAACACGACGACGACCACCACGGTCCTCGTCCTCACGACGACGGCGGTGTGCCTCGCCCTGGAACTGCTTGGCACGACGCTCGGCACGGTTACCGCGCGGGGCCTGCTCGACGGCAGCGGCACCGCCGCGCTCCTCGGCAGCCACCTCGCGAGCCACGCTCTCCACAGCCTCGTCCACGCGAGCCTGAACGCCCTCGCGCACGCGGGTCTTGCCGCCGCGCTTAGGACGGCTCGGACGCTCGCCGTCGCCGCGACGCTCGTCACGACCGCGGTTGGAACGACCGGCCACATCACCGTAATCGTCGCCGTTGCGCTTGCCGTCGCGACGCGCCTGCTCAAGCTTCTTCTTGCTCTTGGACTTGCCGCGCTTGGTCTTCTTCTTCACCTTAAAGGCCGCAGGATCGCGCTCGGGATCAACGGCGGGCGGGTTGGGACCCACATGCAGGTCGCTGGCCTCGTAGATGTCGGCCGTCTTGTCCATGAGCTTCTCGATCTCGTAGAACTCATCGACATCCTGCTCGGTCACAAACGTAATGGCCCAGCCCAGCTCGCCGGCGCGGCCCGTACGGCCAATGCGGTGGATATAGTCGGTCGGCTCGGCCGGTACGTCAAAGTTCACGACGTAGCGCACGTCGCTAATGTCGATGCCGCGGGCAAGCACGTCGGTTGCCACCAACACGTCGACGGTACCGTCGCGGAAGGCCGAAAGCGCGCGCTCGCGCTGGGCCTGGCTGCGGTTGCCGTGAATCGCGGCGGCCTTGATGCCCTTACGCTCCAGACGACGGCAGCAGCTGTCGGCGCGGTGCTTGGTGCGCATAAAGACGATAGTGCGCTCCGGACCCTCCTTCTTGAGGAACTCGGGCAACAGGTTGTTCTTGGCCTCGATGGACACCGGGAACACAAACTGGTCGACGGTGTCGGCGGTCGACGTGGCCGGTGCGATCTCCACGCGAGCCGGGTCGCTCACCAGGTCGGTGATCTCGCCCACAGCCTCCTCGTCAAGTGTGGCCGAGAACAGCAGCGTCTGGCGCTCGGCCGGCGTCTCGCGCACAATGCGGCGGACGGCGGGCAAAAAGCCCATGTCGAGCATGCGGTCGGCCTCGTCGAGCACCAGCACCTTGACCTCGTCCAGGTGGCAGGCGCCCTGCTCGATCAAATCGACCAAACGGCCCGGCGTGGCGACCAGGATGTCGCAGCCGTACTTGAGGGCAGCGGTCTGCGGCTTGTAGCTCACGCCGCCCACGACGGTCACGGCGACATGACCGGTGACGTCGGCGATCTTGTTCGCGACCTCGTCGATCTGCTGGGCAAGCTCGCGCGTGGGGGTGATGACGAGCATCACGGGGCCGCGGCCGTTGCCCTCGGGCTTTTTAGCGCCGCGACGGCGGTTGCGGCCGCTGCGCTCGCGCACAGGCTTGGGCGGAGCGATGTGCTCCAGGTTGTTCATGGTCGGCAGCAAGAAAGCGGCCGTCTTGCCGGTGCCAGTCTGAGCGGCGGCAAGCAGGTCGCGGCCTTCGAGCACCACAGGAATCGAACCGGCCTGCACGGGCGTCGGCGCCGTGTAGCCCAGGTTCTCGATAGCACGAAGCATCTCGTCGGAAAGGCCCAGCTCGTCAAAGGCGGGCAGGCTCTCGGTAGCGGACTCGACGGCCTGGGCAGCATTGGCCTCATCGGCAGCATCGAAGGCAGCCTGGGTCATGGCCTCGCGGGTCTCGTCCAGAATCTCGGCGTCGGTGACGTCGGATACAGAATTACGCATATGTTGTTGTTCCTTATCTGCACGCGCAATGGGCACGGCATGCGGCCGCGCGGGCGTGCTTGGTAGTGCGCTAATACATACAAAAACGGGTGCGCACAGAGAGGACGTTGCTCAGCACGCTGGCGATCGCTTTGGCAGCCCTATCACGCGCCGTCCAGACGCAGCAGCTCTAAGCGATGGAGCAGATTCGCCGCCGGTTAGTATACCCGTGCTTCGCATGCCCCCACGTAAACCACAGATGACGGTGCAGGAGGAGTGGGCCTGGGTCGATTGTCTCAATCTGTAACATCTACAGGGTAAAACCGGGTCCTGTTGTTACAGATCGAGACGTTGAGTTGCCAGCCAACGGTTTATCTCAATCTGTAACAGTAACTCGGCAAAAACCGGTCTTGCTGTTACAGATTGAGATATTTAGCAAGGATGGCCAACGACTGAACAGCCATCCTCAACCGTAGCGAAATGTCATACATTTCAACTCCAACTAGACACCCCCAGGGGGTATGGGTGTATAGTATCAGCAGGTTAACAATTCCAACAGCGAACCACAGAAAGGAGAAGCCATGGCTCAAGATAAGTTCGACGTGGGCGGCATGACATGCGCCGCCTGCCAGGCGCACGTGGACCGTGCCGTGAGCAAGCTCGACGGCGTCCAAAGCGTCGCGGTCAACCTGCTCGCCGGTTCCATGATGGTCGACTATGACCCCACGCAGGTCTCCCCCGACGATATCTGCACCGCCGTCGACCGCGCGGGCTACTCGGCCTCGCCCGTCGATGCGGGCACCGGTGCCGCCGGCTCAAGCGGCAGCGCGCAAGCCAGGTCCGGCGCCGCCCACATGGAGTCGCCTACCAAAAAGCTGGAGGCCGCCGCCTCTGCCATGCGCACCCGCCTCATCGTCTCGATTGTCTTCCTCATCCCACTGTTCTACATAGGCATGGGGCACATGCTCGGCTGGCCGCTGCCCGGCATCTTCACCGACCACATCCACAGCATGACGCTCGCGCTCACCGAGCTCGTCCTGCTCATCCCCGTCGTCTACGTCAACGATGCCTACTTTATCAACGGGTTTAAATCGCTCGCGCACGGCGCGCCCACCATGGACGCCCTTATTGCCGTGGGCGCCACCGCCTCCATCGCCTGGTCGCTCTACGCCATGTTCATCATGGCCGACCAATTAGCCGCGGGTCAGGTCCACGAGGCCATGATGACGAGCATGGACAACCTGTATTTTGAGAGCGCCGGCACGATCCTGTCTCTGGTCACCGTGGGAAAATACCTCGAGACGCGCAGCAAGTCCAAAACCGGCGGCGCCATCGAGGCGCTGATCGACCTAGCACCCAAGACCGCGGCCATCGTGGCAGAGGACGGCAGCGAGACCACCGTCGACGTCGACAGCATCCTTCCCGGCCAGGTCCTGCGCGTGCGCCCCGGCGAGTCCATCCCCGTCGATGGCGTGGTGCTCGAAGGCAGCTCGGCCGTGGACGAGAGCGCGCTCACCGGCGAGTCCATCCCCGTGGAAAAGACCGCCGGCGACACCGTCAACGCCGCCACCGTCAACCGCACCGGTTCGTTTGCCTTCCGTGCCACACGCGTGGGCGCCGACACGTCGCTCGCCAAAATCATCCAGCTCGTCGAGGACGCCAACGCCACCAAGGCGCCCATCGCCCGCATGGCCGACAAGGTCGCCGGCGTGTTCGTGCCCGTGGTGTTTGTAATCTCGGTCGTGACCTTTGTAGTGTGGATGGCACTGACCGGCAGCATGAAAGAGGCGCTCACCTCCGCCGTGGCCGTGCTGGTGATCAGCTGCCCGTGCGCACTGGGTCTGGCCACGCCCGTCGCCATTATGGTGGGTACCGGCAAGGGCGCCGAGATGGGCATTCTGTTCAAGAGTGCCGAGGCGCTGGAGAATCTGCGCAGTGTGGGCACCGTGGTGCTCGACAAGACGGGCACGGTCACCCGCGGCAAGCCTGCCGTGACCGATATCGTAGTAGCCACGCGCGCTGACGGCTCGCCCGCCATGAGCGAAAAGTCGCTGCTCAAGCTCGCTGCCGCGCTGGAGCGCTCAAGCGAACACCCGCTGGCCGAGGCGATTATGGCCGAGTGCGAGGCGCGCGGAATTGTCGCGCGCATGGTCGAGGACTTTGCCGCCGTGCCCGGTCGTGGCGTTACGGCGCGCGAGGGGCAAAACGCCATTGCAGCCGGCAACGTACGCCTGATGGACGAGCTCGGCGCGAAGGTGCCCGCCGACCTTGCCGAACAGTTCGCCGCCGAGGGCAAAACACCGCTGTTCTTTGCCAAGAACAGCGAGCTCGTCGGTACCATCGCCGTGGCTGACGAGGTCAAAGAGACGAGCGCCGAGGCCATCGCCGCGCTCCGCAAGCTCGGCGTCGACGTGCGCATGCTCACCGGCGACAACCGCGTGACGGCCGAAGCAATCGCCCGCCGCGTGGGACTGAACAGCAGGCAGGTCATCGCCGACGTGCTTCCCGCCGACAAGGAGCGCCACGTGCGCGAGCTGCAGGATGCGGGCAGCATGGTCGCCATGGTGGGCGACGGCATCAACGACTCCCCCGCCCTGGCGCGCGCCGACGTGGGCCTTGCCATCGGCACCGGCGCCGACATTGCCAAGGAGGGCGCCGACGTGGTGCTCATGCGCAGCGACCTCATGGACGTCGCCCGCGCCATCGAGCTTTCGCGCGCCACGATTCGCAACATCAAGCAGGACCTGTTCTGGGCGCTGTTCTACAACGGCATCGGCATTCCGCTGGCGGCCGGCGTGTTCTTCCCCCTCACCGGTTGGCAGCTCTCGCCGATGTTCGGCGCCGCGGCCATGAGCCTGTCGAGCGTGTGCGTCGTAAGCAATGCTCTGCGCCTGAAATCCTTTAAGCCCAAGACGGCGCACTGATGCACCCGACCTTGCCCCTCAAACCGTCGCTCGCGTACCCAAGTACGCTTCGCTCCTCTTTCGGGGCAATCTCGGGCACCTCAGCGCACCTTTAAGATGACGCTGTTCACGACTAAACTGTCAGATAATCTCAATCGATAAGGAGTACACCCATGCGATACACAATCAAGACTTCCGGCCTCATGTGCGGCCACTGCGACGCCACCGTCGAGACGGCGTTGCTCAACGTGGCCGGCGTGACCGACGCCGACGCCGATCACGAGACCCAGACCGTCCAGGTGGAGTGCGCCGACACCGTGACCGCCGAGCAGCTCGCCGCCGCCGTCGAGGGCGCCGGCGAGAAGTTCCACGCCCTTTCGGTGACCGCCGCGTAACGACCCGCACGTACCCCCCCCCGACCAGAAACGAGGACCCGCCATGATGGCAGACCACAAATCGGTAACCCGCATGCTCAAGACGGCACGCGGCCAGATCGACGGCATCTTGCGGATGGTCGATGAGGACCGTTACTGCGTCGATATTTCCACGCAGCTCATGGCAACGCAGGCGCTCATTGCGCGCATCAACGCCGACGTGCTCAAGGCGCATATCGAGGGCTGCGTGACTTCGGCAATCGAATCGGGCGACGAAGACCTCAAGGCCGCCAAGCTCGCCGAGATCGAACGCGTCGTCGACAAGCTCTCCAAGTAATTGGGGCATTGGGGACGGACTGCTTTGCACCTTCTTGGTGCATCGGGGACAGGTATGTTTGCACCACCTTGGTGCAGATTGACCTGTCCCCCTTGCTCTAAATCGGGTATAAAGGCGTGCAGCATATCGAACGAAAGGCAATTTGCATGAATGACTTTATGAAGGGCCGCAATGGCGCCGATGAGCTCACCATCGTTATGGGCTTTGTCGGCATCGTCATCGCGATGATCGGATCGATAGCCCATATCCAGTGGCTCAGCTGGATTGCCATCGCCGTAATCGTGATTGGCGTGCTGCGCGGCCTGTCCAAAAACATCGACGCACGTCGCAAGGAAAACGCGGCCTTTGTCGCCGCGACCGCTAACGTCCCCGGCCTGGGCAAGTTCGTAGCGAGCTTGGGTAGCGGCGCCGCGGCTGCCAACGCCTCGCGCACGGCCGGTACCAGCAAGGAAGACTTTGAGCGTGCCAAGCGCACGGCCAAGAAGATGTGGAAGGGTCGCAAGACCACAGCATACCTCAAGTGCCTCAACTGCGGCCAGATGCTCTCCGTCCCCAAGGGCAAAGGCAAGATCCGCGTCACCTGCCCCAAGTGCCACGCCAAGATGGAAACCCGCTCCTAACGCCCGCACGCGGGACAAATTAATCAGGTTTGTTTGTCCCAAATCTTAAGTATTTGTTCGATAAAAAAGCTGAGGCCTCGTGTTGAGACCTCAGCTTTTTGCATGCGGCAACGGAGCTGCCCCTTTGTCACATCTACGCCACACCGTCGCGGGCCAGCTCCTCAGCCAGCGCTTCGGCAGGCATGGCCATAATCGCGTCGAGCTCGGCGTCCACCTCGGGAATACGCTTCACCTTGAGCTTGCGTACCAAATCACCGCGACACATCACATGCGTCGGCTCACGCAGAGCGCACAGGTCATCGAGCGGATTCTTGCGCGTCACCAGGATATCGGCGGCCTTGCCGCACTCGATCGTACCGGTCTCGCCGCCCAGCCCCAGCAGCTCGGCGTTGACTTGCGTAGCCGTATGCAGCGCGAAGGCGTTGCTCACACCGACATACTTGGCAAAATAGGCCACCTCACGCCACATGTCGTACTGCGTCACGAACGGGCAGCTTGAGTCCGTGCCCAGGCCCACCTTAATGCCAGCTTCCAGCGCGGCACGGGCGCTCTCGATGATGCCCGAGCACACGATGTCGCCGTTCTTCTTTTGTGTATCGGTCGAATGGGTCTTTTCCGGGTCGAGCAATACAAACGGCAGCGCCGGGCTGATCGTGCAGGTCACGCTCGGCGCGCGTCCCTCGAGCTGTGTGCCCGCGGCGCCGCGATACAGCTCCAGGATCTCGGGCGTCATCGGGGCACCGTGCTCGATCGTGTCGACCCCGGCCTCAAGCGCGGCCTTCACGCCCTCGGTGCTCTCGACATGAGCCATAACCGGCAGGCCCACCTCGTGCGCCGCCTTGCACGCCGCCGCGGCAACATCGATCGGCATGCGCAGCACGCCCGGCTCGCCAACTTCGGTCGCGTCGAACACGCCACCCGTCACGAACAACTTGATGACGTCGGCACCACGAGCGTACAAGTCGCGCACCTGTTCGGCCGCCTCGTCGGGCGTATTGGCGACCTGCGCGAACAGCCCCGCGCCGTGGCCACCCGGCACTGTAACGCCCGTTCCCGGCGCTACCAGACGCAGACCCTGATACTTGCCGGCATCGATAGCATCGCGCACGGCGATGTCGGCAAACAGCGGGTCACCCGCACCGCGCACCGTAGTCACGCCGCTTGCCAGCTGCTGTTGGGCGCTGCCTTTGAGGATGTGGCGAACGATGGCGCGGCCCACGGGATTGTCGAGCTTCTTCATCAGCGCGCCCGCATCACCCGCCGAGACCGGCTTGCCCGAACCGCACAGATGCACGTGCATATTGATGAGGCCCGGCATGAGATACGCCCCTGCCAGGTCGATGACCTCGGCCCCCGCTGGAGCTTGGGCCACAGCGCTCGGTCCCATCCAGGTGATGATGCCACGCTCGACGACCACGGCCATATCGGGCTGCGGCTCCATATGCTCCGAACCATCCAGAACGGTCGCATTGATAAACAACGTGGAACGATCGGCAGTCGCCATATCGAGCTCCTCCCTCTCAGAAAACTTCAACATTTGTCCATTATTACCTAGCGCGGCGGAATTGCTGCGGACATATCGGTTAACGGAGCAAGAAGGAGATGCGGGGAACGAAATGCGTTGCAGTCCCACCCCAGCGACATCAGGAAAATGTCTAGATCTGTAACAGGTAGACCGGGTTTTAGCAGCCAGATGTTACAGATCGAGATCTTTCGGCACCGCGTCCAACCTTTGTCTCGATCTGTAACAGTTAGAGCGGTTTTTGGCCGTTAGATGTTACAGATTAAGATATTCTCCAGCCCTGTCGTCAAACATCTAAATCTGTAACAAGTAGACAGGTTTTCGGCCTCTAGATGTTACAGATTGAGATCTTTTAGCGGCAGCCAACCTTCTGTCTCGATCTGTAACAGCTACGAGGCCAAACGGCCCCTTGTTGTTACAGATCGAGACAAACTCGGCAGAAACAACCACATTCGCGTCAGTTGCACCCCTTAGCACCCATACCACTGACGCTTCCATCCCTCAGCCAAATCGGCCCGCTGCGAAATACCCGCCAGCCTCATCTTTTCAGCCAGCTTCCCTGGGTTCTTGAGCTCATCAAACGTAAACCTCAGCACCTTATGCCCGAGCATTGTCAGATGAGATTCCCGCTGACGCTCTGCCACGAATGGGTCAGCCGACTCCCGACCCTCGCCGCTCTGCAAGGTGTACTTCCCCTTTCCGTCGAGCTCGCCGATGACACACGTCCCGTCCTCGAGCCGCCAAAAATAGTCGACGCGAAACACCTGGCTCGGATCGAGCGGGTCGCGAAACTCCACCTGCAGCTCCGGAACCGGAAAGCCGTACGCAATAAAGAATGCTCGGAACCGAGACTCGCCGCCGTTTTCAGACAGCCCGTCCGCATACGACGCAATCACCTGTGCCCTGCGATACCCTCGCCTGCCCTCGCAATCGGCGCGGAGGCGCTCGCACAAATCCCCACGTGATACGCCTTTCGCCCGCAGTGCAGAATCGGCAATCGCCAACCCGTAGGAGAACGGTGCACGCAGTAGGCAATCCTCCACCGTGCGCCAAAACGACGTCACCTGCACGCCGTCGACTTGTTCAAGTGCGCCCGCCGCCTGCGGACGCAACAGCCGACATCCTGCACTCAGCGGCACCGAGCAACCTGTCTTAACAAGATATCGTGGCCCAAGCAGATCATTCGGCACCTCCAGACCCCACAAAAGTGCCGCGTCATAGCCCCAAAACGCCCAATCGGGATGAAACTCCGCAAGCCCTTTGATGGCCCGCAGCGCTCGCTCCGTCGGCGTCAGCGCATCCCAATCATGTTGAAAGCAGAACAAATACGGCTCGGGTTCCGCGATATCGTCGGTTCCAACATGACGCCGCAGCCACATGAGCTCGGCATTGTCATGCGTTGCGAGCAGCGCACCTTGCTCGGTCGCCTCCGTGAGTCGCGCGAGCATCCTATTCCGCGCCAACGTGTTGCGAGTCGTATGCTTGTGCTTGAAAACGGTATTAGACACTTCCATCACCACCACATCGGACAAATGGACCATCGTCACCGTTGCCTCCACCGACAAACGTCTTGATCTGTAACAAGAAGAACGATTTTTGGACTGTAGATGTTACAGATTGAGACATTCCCCCCAGCCAGGTGCCAAACGTCTCGATCTGTAACAGTTAGACGTTCTCCAGGCCCCTAAACGTTACAGATTTAGACAAACCAGCGGCGCCCAAGCATTCGTCTCGATCTGTAACAGGTAGACCGGTGTTTTGCCCCCAAACGTTACAGATCGAGACAAAAAGCCAAAAGGCAAGGCAGGCGACAACTACCCATCCCCTACTCCCACTCCTGCTCGTAGATGTTGAGCGACTTTACGTACCGCCCCTGGGCGCCCATGATGTCGCGGACCAGACGCAAGAAGAAGCTGATGCACGAGGTGTCAAAGCCGTCCTGCAGGTCCTCCGGATGCACCGCACCCGGCCCATCGACCGCCGTATCGCTCAGCCGCGCGATGTCATACAGGTAGAGCTGTCCCGCCGTAAGCCAGACATCGTCGACGCAGGCGAGGCGCACCGCAATCGCGCCGTCACTCCAGTGCTCCTTCTGCACGATATGCGGATCGTAGACATCAAAGCGATGATCGGTGCGTGTGTCCTTCAGCACGACCATGCCGGACGCAGGATTCTTGTCCAAAATGCCAAAGCGCGAGAAATAATGCGTGTCGCGTACCTGCTCGAGCCGCTTGAGCGAGGCAGGCGAAAGCGATGCCGGCGGCTCGTCAACATATAGCTCGAGCAGCGTTTTGCCATGGCGATAGGGGCGCTCGAAGAGCAGCCAATCGGTAAACGCCATGTTGTAGGCCATGATTTCGTTTTGAGAAGGCTCCTCGCAATAGCTGAGCCACGGGTCGACAATGATCTCGAACTGTTCGCGCGCCGGCTCCAGGAATTGAAACTTCCGCAGCATCCAAAAGTGAGCCATGTCGGCAATATCGTTGCCGACGGCTTCAGCCAGCTCTGCTCGGTCAAAAGCGTGGTCAGTCATGGCATCCTCCTCAAACTGATGGACCTCAATTTGAGCTTACGAGGAGGGCGAGCAACCGAGGCAAGCGCGGGCAAAATAGGCCTTCGGCTGCAAACCAGATGCTAACCAAACACTTGACGGGGCACTTGACCGAATGAGCGTACCGCAAAGAAACCGCAGGTAGACATAGACAGCCAACCCGCCCTTTTGAGCCAGATGCCCGCAGCCACCACAGAAACAACAGGTGACCACAGCCCAAGAAGTCGCCAAATGAACACCCGTACGTCGACAAACGAGTAAATCGCTCGCAAAGAGTGCCCCCAACGACTAGACAAAAAATGACTAGTCATTGGGGACGTTCTTAAATGACTACTTTATAGCTCCAGTGCCTCGGCGACTTCGGCTGCGCAGGCCAGGGCATCGGCTATGGCACTCACCACGAGCGAGCTGCCGTTGCGGGCATCACCCGCCACATACACCGGCGCGGCATCCGCGGCGACGCCCTCCGTGCGAGCCGCGAGATGCGAGCCCTCGGCAGCCATCACCGGCAGCGGACGACCAGCGGTGGCAACAGGCACGCTCACCGCATCGAACACACCGTGTTCCGGACCCGTAAAGCCGCAGGCGATGAGCACCAGCTGCGCCGGCACCTCGTGCTCGGAGCCCGCGATGCGCTCGGGCTTTCCCGCCGAGCAGTCCAGATCGACCACGCGCAGACCCGCAGCCGCACCCTTCTTGTCCAACAGCACCTCGAGCGTATCCACGCCCCAGGCACGCATCTCACCACCCATCGCAGCGATAGCCTCCTGCTGGCCGTAGTCGGTCTTCTTAACGTTGGGCCACTGCGGCCAGGGGTTGCTCGCCGCGCGCTTATCGGGCGCAGCCGGCAAGAACTCAAACTGGCGCACGCTGCGCGCGCCCTGACGCACCGCGGTACCCACGCAGTCGTTTCCAGTATCGCCACCGCCAATGACCACAACGTCCAGGCCACGCGCATCGACCGCGAGCTCGCCGCCGTCGAGAACCGACACGGTCGAAGCCGTCAGATAGTCCACGGCGTACACCACGCCCGGGGCGTCCACGTTCGTAGCCGAAAGACCGCGCGGGGCACGGGCGCCAGCAGCCACCACCACAGCGTCAAAGCCGTTGAGCTTGGCCGCCACCGCAGGGTCCGTCACATCGGCACCCAGCTCAAAGACGATACCCAGCTCGTGCATAAGTGCCACGCGACGCTCGACCACGGACTTCTCGAGCTTCATGTTGGGAATGCCGTACATGAGCAGGCCGCCGGGGCGGTCGTCACGCTCAAACAC
Source organism: Collinsella sp. TM09-10AT (assembly GCF_003436275.1). GTDB lineage: Bacteria > Actinomycetota > Coriobacteriia > Coriobacteriales > Coriobacteriaceae > Collinsella. The sequence goes on along the minus strand of NZ_QSOP01000004.1, from coordinate 30,895 downwards.
CGTCACGCGGGCACCGCGACGTGCAAGCTCCCATGCAGCCACCAGACCAGCAGGACCGGAGCCCACCACGACAACCGTGGGTGCGCCCTCCCCCGCCGGCTCAAAGCGGCGCGGGCCGCCGTTTGCCCACTCATGGTCGCTGATCGCACGCTCGTTGTCATGGATCGTCGTGGGCTGGCCGTCGACCGAACCCAGGTTGCACGCGGCCTCGCACAGCGCCGGGCACACGCGGCTCGTAAACTCAGGCATGGGCGAGGTGAGCGACAGGCGCTCGGCAGTCTCATCCCAGCGGCCGCGGTACACTAGCTCGTTCCACTCGGGAATCAAGTTGTGCAGCGGGCAGCCGCTCGGGCGAGCCTTGCCAAAGCTCGCGCCCATCTGGCAAAACGCCACGCCGCACATCATGCAGCGGCTCGCCTGGGCGCGACGTGCGTCGTCGTCGAGCTCCACGTACAGCGGATCGAAATCACGGCTGCGCTCCTCCACGGGGCGAAGCTCGTGGGTCACGCGATCGATATCAAGAAAAGCACCGGGCTTACCCATGGCACTTACGCCTCCTTCTTGGTCGAAGCAACAGGGCTGGCAGCCACGGACGCAGCGCCCGCAGCACCGCCCGCAGCATCGAAGCGAGCGAGATCCGCAGCGCTCGCGCGACCGGTCACGATGTCAAACGCCAGCTCCTCTGCCTGCGCATGCGTCTTGCCGACGGCCTCGGCGGCGGCGACAATCGCCAGCACACGCTCGTACTCGGTCGGAATGACCTTCACGAAGTGCTTGCTCATCGTCTCAAAGCTGTAGAGCAGCTTGATGCCGCGCGGGCTCTGCGTCGCGTCCACGTGCTCTTGGATGAGCTCGCGAATCTGTGCCAGCTCGCCGGCCGTCGGGGCCTTGAGCTCCACGCTCTCGTGGTTCACGCGGGCACTGAGCGTGCCGTACTGGTCAAAGACATAGGCCACGCCACCCGTCATACCGGCGGCGAAGTTCTGCCCGACCTCGCCCAAGATGAGCGCCAGACCGCCCGTCATGTACTCGCAGCCATGGTTGCCGCAGCCCTCGACCACCACGGTGGCACCGGAGTTGCGCACGCCAAAGCGCTGGCCTGCCAGACCGTTAATGAAGCCGCGGCCGCTCGTGGCGCCAAAGAACGCAACGTTGCCCACGATGATGTTCTCGTCGAACTTGTAGGTCGCATGCGGGTTGGGGCGCACCGACACCTCGCCGCCCGAAAGGCCCTTTCCAAAGTAGTCGTTGGCGTCGCCGCACACGTTGAGCGTAATGCCGCGCGGCAGGAACGCGCCAAAGCTCTGACCGGCCGAACCATCGCAATCGACGGTGATGGAGCCGGCGGGCAAGCCCTCGGGATGTGCCTTGGTCACCGCGTTGCCCAGGATGGTGCCCACGCAACGGTTGACGTTGGCGATATCGGCGCGGAAGCGAATCGGACGCAGGTGCGCACGGGCATCGGCCGTATAGGGCACGAACAACGTGGAGTCGAGCGTCTTGTCGAGCTCGCTGTCGGCAGCCATCTGCGGCAGGAAGTGACGACCGTCGGCACCCGGGATATGGGCACCAAACTCGCAGGTCGCGCTCGCCAGCACGGGCGACAGATCGAGCAGGTTGGCCTTGCGGTTGCCCGGGACCTCGATCTGGCGCAAGCACTCGGGGTGGCCGACCATCTCGTCGACGGTGCGGAAACCCAGGCTCGCCATGACCTCGCGCAGTTGCTCGGCAACAAAGAGCATAAAGTGCTCGACGTGCTCGGGCTTGCCGCGGAAGCCGCGACGCAGGCGGCAGTTTTGCGTGGCGATGCCGGCAGGGCAGGTATCCTGCTGGCAGTCGCGCTGCATGAGGCAGCCCATCGAGATGAGCGGCATGGTCGCAAAGCCAAACTCCTCGGCGCCCAGCAGGCAGGCGACGGCAACATCGGTGCCGTCCATGAGCTTGCCGTCGGCCTCGAGCACCACGCGCGAGCGCAGGCCGTTTTGCAGCAGCGTCTGCTGGGCCTCGGCAAGGCCGAGCTCCAGCGGCAGGCCGGCATGCCAAATGGAATCGCGCGCCGCGGCACCCGAGCCGCCATTGTGGCCGCTGATCAAGATCTTGTCGGCAGCGCCCTTGGCCACACCGGTTGCGATGGTGCCGACGCCGGCCTCGCTGACCAGCTTGACCGACACGCGCGCGCCGGGGTTGGCATTCTTAAGGTCAAAGATCAGCTCTGCCAGGTCCTCGATGGAGTAGATGTCGTGGTGCGGCGGAGGCGAGATCAGGCCGATGCCGGGCGTGGACTGACGGACCTCGGCGATCCAGGGGTAGACCTTCTTGCCGGGGAGGTGTCCGCCCTCGCCGGGCTTGGCGCCCTGGGCCATCTTGATCTGAATCTCGAAGGCGCTGCACAGGTAGCGGCTCGTCACGCCAAAGCGCGCACTTGCCACCTGCTTGATCGCGGAGTTCTTGGAATCACCGTTAGCCAGCGGGGTCTCGCGACGCGGATCCTCACCGCCCTCGCCGGAGTTGGAACGGCCGTGCAGGCGGTTCATGGCGATGGCCATGCACTCGTGTGCTTCCTTGCTGATGGAGCCGTACGACATGGCGCCGGTGTTAAAGCGGCGGACGATGTTGAGCGCGGGCTCGACCTCGTCGAGCGAAACCGGCGTGCGGCCGCTGGCATCAAAGTCGAGCAAGTCGCGCAGACGCACGGCACGGCCGGTGCGGTGCAGGCGGGCGCTGTACTCCTTAAAGGTGTCGTAGCTGTCCTCACGGCAGGCGGTCTGCAGCAGGTAGACAGTCTGAGGGTCGATCAGGTGATCCTCGCCACCGAGCGGGCGCCACTTGGTCAGACCCAGCGTGGGCAGCTGATCGGGAGCCGGGCTCTTAAGGATAGCGAGCGCGGCGTCGTAGCGCTCGTTTTGCTCGCGCTCAACGTCCTCGACACCCATACCGCCCACACGGCTCACCGTGCCGACGAAGTACGCGTTGACGAACTCCGGCGTAAAGCCCACAGCCTCGAAGATCTGCGCCGAATGGTAGCTCTGCACCGTGGAGATGCCCATCTTGGACATGATGGAGACGATGCCGGCGGTCGCAGCCTTGTTGTAGTTGGCGATGCCCTGCTCGGCCGTCACGTCCAGGTCGCCGTGTGCCGCCAGATCGCGGATGCAGACATGTGCGTTGTACGGATAGATGCCGCTCGCGGAGTAGCCCACCAGTGCCGCAAAGTCGTGCGGAGACACGGCGTCACCGCACTCCACCACGATATCGGCAAAGGTGCGCACGCCAGCACGGATCAGGTGGTTGTGCACGCAGCCCACGGCGAGCAGCGACGGCACGGGCACCTCGCCCGCAGCGGCACGGTCGCTCAGCACCACGATGTTCACGCCATCGCGAACCGCAGCCTCAACGTCCTCTGCAAGCTGCTTGAGCGCAGCCTGCAGCGCGCCCTCGCCGGCATTGCGGCGGTACACGGCACGGAAACGGCGGGTCTTAAAGCCCACGCGGTCGATGGCGCAAATGCGGTCAAACTCCTCCTTGCTCAACAGCGGTCGCTCCAAGCGAACCAGCTGGCAGGCCGTACGGGAGTCCTCGAGCAGGTTACCGTGGTTGCCCAGGTAGAGCGTGGTCGAAGTCACCATGTGCTCGCGCAGGGCGTCGATCGGCGGGTTTGTGACCTGAGCGAACAGCTGATAGAAATAGTCGTAGAACGACCGCGTCTTTTTGGACAGGCAGGCCAGCGGCGCATCGATGCCCATCGAGGCGAGCGGGGCCTTGCCCTGCTGGGCCATAGGGCGCACGACCTCGTCGACATCATCCCAGTGGTAACCGAGCTTGGCCATGCGCACGGCGGCGGGCACGGAAGCAATGGGCTCATCGAGCGCGTCGATAGTCAGCGTCTCCTCGGCAATCCAGTCGCGGTAGGGCTTTTCCTTGGCATAGCGGGCGCGCAGCTCGTCGTTGTAGATTACGCGGCCGCGAGCAAAATCGACCTCGAGCATCTGGCCCGGTCCCAAGCAGCCGCTCGTCAGGATGTTCTCGGGGCTCACCTCGATGGTGCCCACCTCGCTTGCCAGCATAAAACGACCGTCGCGCGTCACATAATAGCGGGCGGGACGCAGGCCGTTACGGTCGAGGGCGGCGCCCAGGGTACGGCCATCGGTAAAGGCGATAGCGGCAGGACCGTCCCACGGCTCCATGAGCATGGACTGGTAAGCGTCGTAGGCGCGGCGTTCCTCACCCAGGTTGTCGTTGTGGTCCCATGGCTCGGGCAGCAACATGGACGCGGCACGCGTGAGCGGACGGCCGTTCATGACCAAGAATTCGAGCACGTTGTCCAGAATCGCGGAGTCGGAACCCTCGCGGTTGATGATGGGCATCACGCGCTCAAGATCATGCTGCAGCACGGGGCTGTACAGGTTGGGCTCGCGGGCACGAATCCAGTTGACGTTACCCTTGAGGGTGTTGATCTCGCCGTTGTGGATGATAAAGCGGTTGGGGTGCGCACGCTCCCAGCTGGGCGTGGTGTTGGTGGAGTAGCGCGAGTGGACGAGCGCCACGGCCGTTTTGACGGCGGCATCGTTGAGATCGATGAAGAAGCGGCGCATCTGCGTGGCGACGAGCATGCCCTTGTACACGATAGTGCGCGAGCTCATGGAGCACACGTAGAAGATCTTGTCTCGCAGGGCAAACTCGGCGTCGGCCTTCTTCTCGATGGTGCGGCGGCACACGTACAGGCGGCGCTCGAAGGCGTCACCTGCCGGCGTGTCGTCGGGGCGGCCCAGGAAGGCCTGCAGGATAGTAGGCATGCAGGCGCGGGCCGTCTCGCCCAGGTCGTGCGGGTCGACCGGCACCTCGCGCCAAAAGAGCAGCGGCACGCCGGCCTCGGCGCAGCCCTCCTCAAACACGCGGCGGGCATCCTCTACGCCCTTGTCGTCCTGCGGGAAGAACAGCATGGCCACGCCATAGTCGCCCTCTGCCGGCAGAATCTGGCCGCACTTTTGAGCCTCTTTACGAAAAAAGTGATGCGGAACCTGGAACAGGATACCGGCGCCATCGCCGGTGTTCTTCTCGAGGCCCGTGCCGCCGCGGTGCTCCAAGTTGACCAGAATGGACAGCGCGTCGTCCAGAATCTGGTGATGGCGCTCACCATTGATATCGGCAAGCGCGCCGATGCCGCATGCATCGTGGTCGAATTCGGGGCGATAAAGGCCCTGCTGCTGAGCGGAATCTGCCTGCATCGCGATCCTCCCCTAGATATTTAGACAGTCAGTTGAATAGGCATAGTAGGAGCATCGCCGGCCCGTTGTGTTTCCCACCCGTTTCGAAACAATCGCGTAACGCACGCCCTGCGAGTGGGTGCCGCAGGTTGAGCATGCACCCGAGGTGTCGATTGAGCTCATCGACAACGCCACCTTCCGCGTGCCGGGCGGTCTGTAAGCTCACTGCATCTAACATCTCAATCTGTAACAGGAAGACCCAATTTTGGCGCCTAGATGTTACAGATTGAGATTTTCTGCAGGACGGTTTTGGTTTGTCTCGATCTGTAACACGAAGGGCCGGTTTTGGCGGTCAGCTGTTACAGATCGAGATTTTCCAAAGGACCATTTCTTCCTGTCTTGATCTGTAACACCTAGGCCCAATTTCCATCCCTAGTTGTTACAGATCGAGACATTTCGGCAGCCCCCCTTTCACCATCCTATTCAAATACAACAATTTTGTTAGTCTAGGTTAACTTTTTGGCCTAAAACGGGTATCCTTTGCGGCGTCAAGCAAACGGCACGCACACCGTGCCAGATCAAGGAGGCCCCTATGGCGCACCAAGCAGACCAGCAGACGATGCAACTCGTCCTTATCCGTCACGGAGAGTCCGAGTGGAACAAGCTCAACCTGTTCACCGGCTGGACCGATGTCGAGCTCACCGACACGGGCCGCGAAGAGGCGGCGGCAGGCGGCCGCGCCCTCAAAGAAGCCGGTTTCGACTTTGACGTCTGCTACACTTCGCGCCTCAAGCGCGCGATCCACACCCTCAACATCGTGCTCGGCCAAATGGATCGCGAATGGCTGCCCGTCATCAAATCCTGGAAGCTCAACGAGCGCCACTACGGAGCGTTGCAGGGTCTCAACAAGGCCGATGCCGCGGCGGAGCACGGCGACGAGCAGGTGCTCATCTGGCGCCGTTCCTTCGATGTCTGCCCGCCGGCGCTCGAGCCGGGCGACAGTCGCGACCCCCACACCCAGGAGCAATACCGCGACGTCGCGCCCGATCAGCTGCCCTATACCGAATGCCTCAAGGACACGATAGCCCGCGCCTGGCCTTATTTCGAAGACGAGATTCGCCCCCAGATGCTCGCCGGCAAGCGCGTACTCATCGCCGCACACGGCAACTCCCTGCGCTCACTCGTCATGAAGCTCGAGCACCTCACGCCCGAGGAGATCCTCAAGGTCAACATCCCCACCGGCGTGCCGCTCGTCTACACCTTCGACACCGATTTCAACGTCCTCGACAAGCGCTACATCGGCGACCCGGCGACCATCGCCGCCAAGATCGACGCCGTGGCCAATCAGGGCAAAGCACACAAGTAGCCCCAACCCAAAACCGACGCGTGGCGCCGCACGGCCCAGATGCGACGTCACGCCGCCCATACACAGGAGCGTACCATGCTCAACCATCTCAAACAACACTTTGGTTCCCGGCGCACCGGCGGTCACGGAGGCCTAGACATTGCGCGGCATATCGGCCCCGGGCTGCTCGTGACCGTCGGCTTTATCGACCCGGGCAACTGGGCCTCCAATATGGCCGCGGGCTCGCAGTTTGGCTACGCGCTGCTGTGGATCGTCACGCTGTCCACGATTATGCTCATTGTGCTGCAGCACAACGCGGCGCACCTGGGTATCGCCACGGGCGCCTGCCTTGCCGAGGCCACGACACGTTACCTCCCCCGCTTCGTTGGACGCACGGTACTCGCCAGTGCCTATCTCGCGACTGTCGCCACCGCCATGGCCGAAGTCCTGGGTGGCGCGATTGCCCTTCAAATGCTCTTTGGGCTGCCCGTGCGCGCGGGCTGCGTCATCGTGGCGGCAGTATCGATGGCGATGCTCATGACGAACTCCTACAAGCATGCCGAACGCTGGATCATCGCCTTCGTAGGCGTGGTAGGACTCTCATTTTTGGCCGAGCTTGCACTAGTCAAGGTCGACTGGCCGCAAGCCGCCGCAAGCTGGATCACGCCTAGTATGCCCACTGGCTCTGCCGCGATTATCGTGAGCGTCCTGGGTGCGGTCGTTATGCCACACAACCTTTTTCTGCACTCCGAGGTCATCCAATCCATGCACTTTGAAGGCCAAGGCGAGCAGGTTATCGAAGAACGTCTGCGCTACGAGCTCTTCGACACGCTCTTTTCGATGGGCGTGGGCTGGGCAATCAACTCGGCCATGGTCATCCTGGCCGCAACGACCTTCTTTGCGCACGGCATGGTCGTAGACGACCTCGCCGTCGCAGCGGCCACGCTCTCCCCCATCTTGGGCCCGGCGAGCTCGACCATCTTTGCGGTAGCGCTGCTGTTCGCGGGATTATCGAGCAGCGTGACAGCGGGCATGGCGGCGGGAACCATCACTGCGGGCATGTTCGACGAGGAATACGACATCCACGACCGACATTCCTCGGTCGGGGTGGCGGCCTGTTTCGCCGGAGCAGTGGCGGCGTGCCTGGTCGTTCCAAATCCTTTTGAAGGTCTCATCTGGAGCCAGGCACTGCTGTCGCTTCAGCTGCCGATTACGGTCTTTGTGCTCATACGACTCACCAGTTCACGCCGCGTCATGGGCAAATACGCCAATTCGCGCCCGCTCAACGCGCTGCTCGTAGGGATTGGTGCCATCGTGACGGTTCTCGATGTCGTGTTGTTGACAGGGATGTAATGGGGCACCTACCTAGGCAAACGTCTCGATCTGTAACAGGAAGACCCGTTTTGAGCCGTTAGACGTTACAGATTAAGACAAAAGGTCGGCCGGACTCACAACAGACAGGATCGGCCAACAGCAACCGTGATCCCTTGGGGGCGGAGGAAAAGGGCCCCGGCCGAGAATTCGACCGAGGCCCTTGGACAGAGCTATGTTCGGCTTTCGCCGTGTGTCTGCGAGCTACTCCTCGACGAGCTCAAACTGATCGGGACCGACGCCGCACACCGGGCACACATAATCCTCGGGCAGCTCGGGCGTATCGACCTCAACCTCGTAACCGCAAACGACGCACACGAACTTATACGTCTTCTTCTCCTCAGCCATGATGTTCTCCTCTCAAACGCGACTGGTGATGTACTTCATTTATCAGTATAGATTCTCAATAATATAATGCAAGTATTTTTAAAACATTTCTAGCCTTGATACGAGGACGCCTTCGGAGGCGTCTTGCCCTTCAGGACCTTATGGTAGTAATCGTAGGTGAGCGGCGTCTCGTCACTCAAGCGCTCGGCATCCTCGACCTCGCCGATAAACAGTAGATGCGTGCCAACATCCACAGTGTCGATCAAATGGCAGCTAAACAGGGCCGCCGCGTGCTCGGGCACATAGGGCATGCCCAGAGCCGTCTCGCGGGTCTCGTATTTGGCAAACTTGTCATAATCGCTGCTAGTGCGGAACCCAAAGTTACCGATGTAGAGCATATCGGCGGTCTGATCGATCACGGTCAGCGCGAACGCTTTGGCCGAAGCGATGACGCCCGAGGTGACGTTGTCCTTGTTCACGGCAACCGAAATGCGCGGCGGCATGGACGTCACCTGCACCGCTGTGTTGATGACGCAGCCGGCGCGCAGCCCGTCTGCCGCGGCGCTCACCACGTACAGGCCGCTCGGCATGGTAAAGAACGCAGTTTTGTCCATAACGATCACTCCCCTAGCTCGGGTTGGAACCTCATGGATGTATGTACCCACAAAAAAGGCAGCGCCCATAGCGGACGCTGCCTTTGAAACATATGTGTCAGAACAGTAAGAAAGATGAGACGCCCGCAGTTGCGGTGAAATAAGGACTGAATAGCCCCTCAAACAGGCAAAACAGTCCGTATTCCACCGCAACTTATACAGAACGCCTAGCGATTGCGCTCCTTGAGGGCGCGGTCGATCTCGCGCTGGACATCGCGCTTGGCCATATCCTCGCGCTTGTCGTAAAGCTTCTTGCCGCGGCCTAGGCCCAGCAGCAGCTTTACGCGGCCGTCGGTATTAAAGTAGAGCTCCAGCGGCACCAGCGCATAGCCGCGGTTGCGAAGTTTGCCGTCAAGAAAGTCGATCTCCTTGCGGTGCAGCAGCAGACGGCGCCGACGGTCGGGATCGCGATTCCACACGCCACCATGGCTATAAGGGTGGATATGCAGGCCGACGAGCCAGCACTCCCCACCACGAATCAGTGCGAAGGTATCGGTAATCTGGCACGCGCGCTCGCGAATCGACTTGACCTCGGTACCGCTCAGCTCAATACCGCACTCAAACGTCTCATCGATAAAGTACTCGTGATGTGCCGAGCGATTCTTGGAAATGAGCTTGCGCTCGCGCTTACTGAGCATCGCCGGCCTCCTTGGCGCCATCGGCGTTTGAACCCGCAGCCTCGCGCTTTGCCCTGCGCTCGGCATTAAGCTCGGCATCGCTCTCGCGCACCAGCTTGATAATCGCCGCGCATGCCTCCTCGCCCACCAGGTCGCGGGCACGGACCGTCAGACGCGTAGCCTCCTGCTTGTCGCCGTCGCTTGCAGCATCGGTCGCGCACATGATCAGGCAGATGGCGATCTCGGCCGAAGGCGAGGTCGGCACGCCCTGCAGGGCGAGCTCACCCATCACATGGTCGTCACTCTCGTCCGCGGCATCCGGATAGGTGGTATGGATCTTGTTGAGCAGGCGCGTCGTATGCGCATCATTGGGCGCCAGGCGCAGCGCCAGACGCGCGCAGCCCACGGCTGCCGAAATGTTCTCGGTCTCGGGCTCCAAGAAGTACTGACCCAAGTTGGTGTAGGCACGTGCGGCGCACTTACCGTCGCTCGCGCGCTCCAGCACCGAGAACGAGAGCGATGCCCACTCCTGCTTGTCCTCGAGCGCGCGGAACAGCTCGGCCAAGTCCAAGCGATAGTTGCAGTTCATGGGATCCCAACGCACGGCCTGCATCAGGGCATTCCGAGCACTCACATAATCCTGCTGGCGAATGTAGGCAAACGCCATGTCGGAGTACAGGCGGTCAAAGGGAACCTCGACCTGCACCAGCTCGCGCGGATCCTTCTCCACGCGGCGATAGGCCAGGCGCTCAAACTTGCTGTCGAAGCTAAAGTACTGGCGCTTCTCCTCCGTCTTGCATTCAGCGTCGATATACTCCTCGGCAAGCTCCACCAGACGCTCCAGCAGCGGCGTCGCCGTAGCCAGGTCGCCCTGCGCCAGATAGTTCTCGGCATACGTGATGTCTTCCAAGCTGATAGGCAGGTCCATGACAACTCCTCGGTCCGGGCGGCAGACTCAACGCGCGCCTTAAATATCGGTCAATACACAAAACCCGGGTCTCTTACGAGGCCCGGGCGTTCAATTTTGGTAGCCCGTACCAGATTCGAACTGGTGATCTCCGCCTTGAGAGGGCGGCGTCCTAAACCGCTAGACGAACGGGCCATATGTAGCAAATGCAATGGCTGGGATGGAGGGAGTCGAACCCCCATTGACGGAACCAGAATCCGCTGTCCTGCCATTAGACGACATCCCAATGACTGCATCGCTGCGCTCGGCTGTGCCTTTGCGCAAGAAAGAAATATACGGGAAGTCCGGCCGTGACGCAAGCCCCAATTTTGACTTTTTTGAAATTCAGTCAAATACGGCCAACACGTGAAGGACCTGTGAAGTCGACCGCTGCACACGAAGGGCAAAACGCCGCGAGCGGTAGCCGTCAACCGTTGGCAGATTCTACCGCGAAAACGATAGCACCAGGCAACACAATCGAAGTATCAATGATCACGTAGATATCGAGGCGCCATGGACGAAGAGCTTGATTACCTATGGGAGACCCTGGGCCTCGAGATCACTGCTGACCTTTGGCCCGAACGGGACAAAATCCATCCCACTCTGCGCCCCGCCATCACGGTGATGCAGGCAAAATACCGCCGTGCATCCTTTTTGATCATGCGGATGTCATGGCACGCGGGACTCCCCGACCTTAAGCGAATCCAGGCAAGCCTCGTCGAGCTGTCCGGTATGCCGACCGTCATATCCGAGGCGCACCTGGAGCAGCGCCAGCGCGAGCGACTGCAACAGCAGCGGATCCCCTTTATCTGCCCCGGCGTTCAGGCATATCTGCCCTTTATGGACGAGGAGTACTGGAGCGGCAAGCCCAACAAGCACGTAAAGGTCTACGATCCGCACGAATGGGCGCAGTTGGAGGACTGACTGGGGCAAGCCTGCCGGCGGAAAGTGCGTCCCAGATTTCAAGCTCAAACCGGTCCCCACTTTCCCATCGAGCCCTCAACCGGAAACCGTATCCCGTAATCGAAGCTCAAAACGGGTCGCACTTTCCGCAGCCGCTACAGCAACGCCTCGACCCAAGCCGATTCCCTAAAGCCGGGAATCGCAAAGTCGTCGCCCACCAACAGCGGACGCTTGACCAGCATGCCGTCGGTCGCCAGCAGCTCGTAGCACTCCCGATCCGTCATGCCCGCATCTAGACGCGCCTTCAGGCCCAGCTCTCGATATTTCATGCCCGACGAATTAAAGAAGCGCCGCACCGGCAGTCCCGAACGAGCAATCCAGGTCGCAAGCTCATCAGCCGTGGGATTGTCCAAAACGATATCGCGGTCGATATACTCTACCCCGTGTTCGTCCAGCCATGCCTTGGCCTTCTTACAGGTCGAGCACTTGGGATATTCAACAAACAGTACGGTCATGGAAATCCTCCGAATATAGATCGGTCAACGCAGACACACGCCACACGAGGCGCCTTCGCATGATGGGCCAATTGTAGCCCACGGGTCACACGCTAAACGAACCGTACCCCGAATCCGCGTTTGATGAACGGCAGCAGCTCCATTGCCTCGGGCGTGATATGACCCGCAACGTTCATGCGCTCGTCACCGGGAAGATCGACCCGCGCAATCTCAAGCTCGCCTTCGTAGCGCCCATAGCCGCTATTGCTCACAGCGATCGACCCCGTCTTTCGTGACAGGCCGGCACCGGCATCCATCGGCACGGAATCCGGCTTAAGCGTCGTACGCGACTCCTGAGACCTAAAGATGAGGGTGCTCGAATCGGGTCGGTCGTGATGAATCTGCCCACGTACATAGGCATAACCGGGCTCAAGCTCGCATTGCAGGTCCACGTATCCGGTGGAAACATGAGCAAACTGCGTCCAGCCCGCATCGGAAAGATCGGGGTCGCCGACCAACACAATGTCGCAATCGGCGCCATGTGCAAGCTCAAGCATATTGAGAGCAACCTTTGACGCGCGACCGCGCTGCGCCTCGACCGTCGGCAGTCCCTCGAATACCGGCCCGCGAACGTTAGCATCACCCGGCACAAAAGCCATGATTTCGAATCCAAGCGCCGCAAGACGAAGATTCACCCGAGCAATGTCCTCCAGAGCTAAACCGGTATAAGGCTTGGGGTAAAAATTGTGGCAGGCGGCAAAACGAGTCACATCGGCACCGGCCTCACGCCACGATGTGATTTCATCAGAACTCACCGTCGATGCATTGACCACAATGCGAAATACACCGGACAGCTCCGCGACCCGCCGGGCGCTAAAGCCATAGTCCAAACGAAGGTATTCCAACCCCAGATCGCGCAGGTCCTCGATGCGCTCAAGCCCGAGCAAATCGCACGTGCGCGGCCCCACATCGGCAATGAGCGCAATGCCGCGGGCGGAAAGCAGCGACAGCACATGACGGACCTTATCGGCATACGCCGCTCCCCCATCCTCGGGAATATGCAGCGAGGTGAACGCATAGCGCGCACCCGCCGCGGCACCGTGTTCAATCGTCCGCTCAATATCCTGCAGAGGGCTGGAAAGATAAATCGAAATACCCGTTTTCACGCTTCAACACTCCTTTAAAAAAGGCCGGCGGAGCAGTTAGCCCCGCCGGCACAACCATAGCATCAAGAAATCTGCCGCGCGCCGCGAGCCCTAAGCAACACGGCTCGCGATATCAAACTACTCGCCAAAGAACTCGTTGATCTTCTGCTCGTCGACGCCAAAGAACCACGTCAGGACAAAGCCGGCGGCATAGGCAAGCAGCATAGCGGCAACGTAACCGAGCTGCTGGCCAGGAACGACGATCAGCAGGCCAAACAGACCGGAAACGCCCTGAGAAACCGTGCCGATGTGAAGCAGCGCCGCGAGCGCGCCGCCAAATCCGGCACCCAGGCAGGCCGTCACAAACGGACGAACGAGCGGCAGCGTAACAGCATACATCAGAGGCTCGCCCACACCCAGGATTCCAACGGGAATGGACTCTGCGACGTACTTCTTGAGCTTGGCGTTCTTGGTCTTAAAGTACAGCGCCAGACCGGCACCGACCTGGCCGCCGCCAGCCATCATAAGGATGGGGAGCAGGTAATTGATGCCCTTGGTAGCGCCGTCGGGATCGTTGAGCATAGCGTGGATCGGCGTGAGCGCCTGATGCAGGCCGACGGAAACCAGCGGCAAGAAGCCTGCCGACAGGATATAGCCGCCCAGGACGCCCAGCTTCTCGAAAATAAAGGTCAAAACGCTAAAGATGGCAGTCGTCAGCCATGCGCCAACCGGCTGGATGACGAGCATCAGAGCAAAGGCGCCGATGATGAGCACCAGCAGCGGGGACAAAAACGTGTCGAGTGCGTTGGGCATAACCTTGCGAATCTGACGCTCCATCCAGGCAAAAAATGCGCCAGCGATAAGAGCCGCGATCATGCCGCCCGCTGCGGGGTTGTACTGCGCATTGGTGAGCGGCAGCAGAATGGCAGTGGCAGGATCAGCCGCGCCAGGCGCAAGCAGGGGCATGGCACTGTTGGCGATACACATCATGCCGGCGATGCCGCCCAGCGCAGCGGAGCCGCCAAACTCACGTGCCGCGTTATAGCCCACCAAGATGGGCAGATAGGCAAACAGGGCCCAGCCCATGGAACGAATGCCCTGGTACCACCACTCGCCTGCAAGCGCGCCTGCCGTCGAGACGTTAATGACGTTGCAGATACCGTTGATGAGGCCAGCCGCAATGATGCCGGGAAGCAGGGCGACGAAGACATTGGAAATCTTCTTGAGGAAGGCCTGAACCGGCTTGGACTCGTACTTTGCCTTCTGCGCGGCCTTGTTTGTGGCCGCAGCGTCAACCACGCTCTCGTCGGCAACGCCTTTCGCAAGGCCGGTGAGCTTGGAGAACTCCTCGAGCACCTTATTCACCTTGCCCGGCCCCAGCACGATCTGCATCGTGTCGTCCTCGACCAAGCCCATCACGCCGTCGAGTGCCTTAATACCCTCCGTGTCGACGCTGCCCGTGTCTTTGACGGTCACGCGCAGGCGCGTCATGCACGCCGCGTTTGCCAACACGTTGTCTTTACCGCCCAAAAGGTCCAGCAGCTTTTGAGCCAGCTCTTTGTTCGTCATAACTCCTCCTTGTATTGGGTATCTCGTCTGGATGTCATATCAGCTCACGCCGCGCACCTATTGGGCATCGGCATTGCTCTTCTCATGGCCACTCACCGCAGCACGGACATGGCCTCTCGCTCGCTCAAGAGCTACCGCAGCCTGCTCGGCATCGCAGCCCAGCAGTACCGAGACAATAGCGGTTTTTACGTGGCCGCCGGCATCTGCAAGCGCCTGAATAGCGCGCTCGCGCGTGCAGCCGGTCGCCTCCATCACGATGTTCTGGCCGCGCACCACCAACTTCTCGTTCGTCTGCTGCACATCGACCATCAGGTTTTGGTATACCTTGCCGATCTTGACCATGGCACCGGTCGAAATCATGTTGAGAATGAGCTTTTGAACCGTTCCCGCCTTGAGCCTCGTTGAGCCGGTCAGCACCTCGGGACCGGGCACGGGTTCAATGGCAAGATCTGCGCTCTCCCCGATCTTCGACCCTTGGTTGCAGGCAATTGCAATGGTCTTGCACCCAGTTGCCTTGGCGTACACAAGGCCGCCCACCACATAGGGAGTACGACCGCTTGCCGCCAGGCCAACGACAAGATCCTTGTCCGAGAGTCCACGCTCCCGCAGGTCGCTCGCGCCAAGCTCCTCGCTGTCTTCGGCACCTTCGACAGCCTTGATAAACGCCGTCTCGCCTCCGGCAATGAGCCCGACAATCAGATCGGGTGACACGCCAAACGTGGGCGGACACTCCGAAGCGTCGAGTACGCCCAGACGACCGCTGGTGCCTGCGCCCATGTAAAAGACGCGCCCGCCGCGCTCGAGTGCCTCAGCAGCCCAGTCGATTGCTGTGGCAACCTGGGGCAGCACTTTTGTGACCGACTGGACGGCACGAAGATCCTCATCGTTCATCGTCGTAACGATTTGCAGCGATGTCATCGTATCGAGGTCCATAGACCTTTGATTACGCTTTTCGGTCGTGAATTTTGTTAAATCGAGCATTTCATTCACCTCATCTTTCCTGTTTCTCGATGTAGTTTTGCTTAATGACATGCGTCGCCCGTTCGTAGTCGCTGGCAACGTAAGCAGCGTACAGGGCATCGACAACCATAAGCTGGGCCATACGCGAAGCCATGGCACCGCTGCGGACCAAGGGCTCACTCGCAGCGACGCCGAGCACGGCATCGGCCATGGTGGCAAGCTTGGATGATCCATCTACTTTGGTCACGGCCACAACGGGACAGTTGTGACGTTGGGCCTCGGCGGTGCAGTCCAGCACCTCTTGCGTCAAGCCCGAGTAGCTAAAGGCGATTGCCATATCGCCCTCATGCATGTTCTTGGCACACAAGAGCTGATCATGCCAGTCGTCGTACAGATGGCACTCTTTGTCGACACGCATGAGCTTTTGCGCCAGATCGTGCGCGACCAAACGAGAGGCACCGATACCGAACAGATTGACTGCGCGTGCCCGCTTAAGATAGGCCGCGCATCGCTCCAAGACGGTGTAATCGAGCGTTCGCGCCGTCGCTTCGATCGTGCGCACGTTGCTTTTCATCACCTTCCCCACGATACGTTCGACGCTGTCATCCATGGAGATGTCCTCGAGGGCTACGTCTTTCTTGTCGCCTAAGAGCGCCAGCTCGGCAATCAGTTCGCGCTGGAACTCCTTGTAGCCCGCAAAACCCAAACGCTTGCAAAAGCGCAAAATGCTCGAGGGCGAGGAGAACGTGGCATCGGCAAGACCGCGGACGGACAGCCCGACCACCTCGTGCGGATGATCGCTCACATATGCGATGACATTGCGTTCCGCCGGGCTCGCGCTGAGCTCACGCTCGCGAAGCCGCAAAAGCAATCCGTTTGCCATCTCAAACACCTCCGTTGAGAAGAATTAAAGACCAACGAATGATTCGTACCGGATACAAACAGCTTTTACGGTACATTGTGCCGCATCGTGGCGCACAAAGGGCGAGCGTTCTACCGCTCGCCCCTCAAATCCGACCGCTCGGAAATACGCGCGACACAAAATAATTCAACAAGGTCGCATGATCAGAAACGGGTTTGTTACCGGCTAGCGCCTCGCATGGGCGCCGATCGGCCGAGTCGCATAGCGCACCAACGCCGCTGCCAGCAATACCAACAGCATCGCGGTAACATAGCCCGCAGCATCGAATCCTAAATCGATAACGTCGAAATGCCTGCCGGGAACAAAGATCTTATGTACCTGATCGCCAACGGAGCAGACGGCGCAAAAGAGCAACACGGGCACGCAACGGGAGCATACGCTCCACGGACGCCTGGAAAAGCAAACCACGACCACCGAGGCGAACAATCCGACGAAGAAAAACTCTACGGTATGGGCAACGCGACGGACGTTCGCGCCCACCCACATGCGAATGGAAGCAAGTCGGCCAGACCGGACATTCGAAGCAGCCGAATCGGTGCCCCCGGTCATCCCGTTCTCGGTCTGAGCTTCACCCGTGGCATCGGCAGCCTGTACGCCCGTAGCCTGACCCTCCACCACACGCGCGGTGGACTCGCTCAGCAACGACGTCTGCACCGCGTTTTGCTCCGTCAGCACCCAGATGCCCGCCAGCGTTGCGACGAACAGAGCGATCGCGGTCCATCCGATTATTTGTTTTACGCGTGCCAAAGGCCACCCTCCGTTTTTTGAATATCAGCGAGTGTAGTCCAAAATGGCATCGTCACCGTATCAAAATTTGAATCGCAACAGGAAGCAACAAAGCGACGCAAACTCCTACCCCGCCTCGCGCATCCAGCGATCGAACGTCCCCACGCACACGCCCAGGCACTTTGCTGCCTGGCTGCGGGTAATATCGCCTGCCTCATAGCTATCGCGCACCAGCTCAAACTGAGGAGGGCACGGCTTGCGAGGTCGACCGAAACGAACCCCTCGCGCCCGCGCCGCTGCAATTCCCTCCGCCTGGCGCCGATGGATATTCTCGCGCTCCACCTGCGCCACGTAGCTCAGCAGTTGCAGCACAATATCGGCAATCAGGATGTTGGTCACATCCGGCGTGCCGCTGGCCCTGGCGCGCGTGTCAAGCAATGGCATGTCCAACACCACAATGGCAACCCCGAGCTCCTTGGTAATGCGTCGCCATTCCTCAAGAATCTCGGAGTAATTACGACCAAGTCGGTCGATAGAAAGCACCACTAGCACGTCCCCGTCTCCCAGGACGTGCAGCAGCTCGCGATAACGCGGTCGATCGAAGTCCTTGCCGCTCGCATGGTCGGCATAAATATTCGCCGAGCCCACGCCATAGGCGCCCAGCGCATCCAGCTGCCGATTAAGATTCTGATCGCGCGAACTCACCCGCGCATAACCATACACCGTCGCCATCTCATCCCCGCTTTCTTGTAAACCTGCCAAAAAGGGACAGGTTTATTTTGGTAGGTTTTACCTCTCCAATAGCAGGCAAGCAGGCGGCCGAGCAGACGGCAAGATAGCCACGATTCAAATGCGAAGGGCGGTCCCGAAAGGCCGCTCTCCGCCCCCACACCATGAGTCGGAATTTGGCTAATGGATAAGCTTAAAGTCCAAGTGCCCGCGCGTGGTATTGACGCGTGAGACCTCGATGATCACACGCTGCCCCAGTTCATAGCGGGTCCCCGTGTCGACACCTGTGAGCGTGAGCGCGTCCTCGTCAAACTCGAACCACTCGTTGCCCAGGCTCTTGATCGAAACCAAGCCTTCGACCTGTGTCAGGTCCAAGCGTACGAACAGGCCCATACTGCTGACCCATGAGACCGTTCCGGCATAGCGCTCGCCCAGGCGATCCTCATAGTACTGGGCAATCTTGATCTTTTGCGTCGCATGGCTAGCGGCATCTGCCGCGCGCTCGGCATCGCTGCATGCGCGGCAGATCTGCGGCAGAATGCGCGGCAGCGACTCGCGCCCCTTGCCGATCAGCCGCGGCGTACGGACCAGGGCGTCCTTGCCGCCGAGCTGCTCATAGGCCAACTGCAGTTTGAGCACGCGGTGCACCACCAGATCGGGGTAGCGACGGATGGGACTCGTAAAGTGACAGTAGCACGGCGCGGCGAGCGCAAAGTGGCCCTCGTTGCGCGGCTTGTACAGTGCGCGCTGCATGCTGCGCAGAAGCAGCGTGTTGACGAGCGGTGCGTTGGCCGTACCGGCGGCAGCATCAACTGCAGCCTGTAGCTCATCGGGACTCCCCAGGGCGATACCGGCAGCACGGCGATCGTCGATGATGCCTAGCTGCGCCAGCGCAACGGCGGCACCGTGCAGGCTATCGGGGCTCGGATCCTCATGCACGCGATAGCAGGCCTCGATATCACGGTCTGCCAGCCACTCTGCAACGCACTCGTTGGCGAGTAGCATGGCTTCCTCGATAAGCGACGTGGCACACGAACGCTCGCGCG
Source organism: Collinsella sp. TM09-10AT (assembly GCF_003436275.1). GTDB lineage: Bacteria > Actinomycetota > Coriobacteriia > Coriobacteriales > Coriobacteriaceae > Collinsella. The sequence goes on along the minus strand of NZ_QSOP01000004.1, from coordinate 11,938 downwards.
CCACAATCTGCACGGGTACTCCGTCCTCATCCAATAGAGCGCGAATCTCGGCCGTGTCAAAATCGACTGAGCCGCGGGCACGACGAATACGACGGCGAAGTTCGGCGAGTTCCTTGGCGGCGACAAGGAAATCGCCGAGGTCGACGTTATAGCCGCGAGCAGTTTCCTCGCACGCAAGACCGCGCTCAAGCGCCTCCTCGCGCGAGGCCTCAGCAGCCGCAACATCCTCAGCGGCGCCTTCCAGCACCGAATACTCAACCGCGCCGGCACGCACCAGCAGCGCCTCGGCGCCGTCATAGTCCATACGCACACGCGAGCGAATCACGCTGGGGTAAGGATCGTAATGCCGCACGCGACCCTGCGCATCGAGCTCAATGTCAACGGTAAACGCAAGACGGTCCTCGTCAGGGCGAAGCGAGCATAGGTCACAGGACAGGCGTTCGGGCAGCATGGGAAGCACGCGATCGGCCAGATACACCGATGTCGTACGATGGCGAGCCTCAAGATCGATATGCCCGTCCCAAGCCACATAGTGAGAAACGTCAGCGATATGCACACCCAGCTTGTAGCCACCCTCGGGCGTGCGCTCAAGCGAAATGGCATCGTCAAAGTCGCGCGCGTCGACCGGGTCGATCGTGATGACAAAGCGGTCGCGCAGATCGCGGCGGAGCGGGTCCTTAAGCGCCGCGGACACATCGAGCGAAAGCCCCTCGGCCTCGTCCAGCGCGGCCTCGGGATAGCTATCGGTATAGCCGTAACGCGCCATCACGTATTGAACGCCCAAATCGGGCGCGTCATCTCCGCCAATGCGGCGTTCGATCGTCACGGTGCCCGATTCCAGGCGCGTCGGGTAGGTCAAAATGCGCGCGACAACGGCATCACCCGGGTGGACGCCCAGACGATCCGCCGAGGCATCCTCGGACAGAATGAAGAAGTCGGCCTTCAGGCGCGAATCGAGCGGCTCGATCACACCGAGCGGACCAGCGGTCTGGTACGTACCCACCACGCTTATGGCTGCGCGCTCAACCACGCCTTCGATCACGGCGCGCCGCTCACCGTGCGGGCTGTTCTTAATGCTCACGGCAACGGTATCGCCATCCATGATCTCGCGCTTACCGCGGCCCATAACCTTGTAGTCGCCGCTCTCGGTTATGACATAGGCGCCATGCTCATGGAGCTGCACGCGCCCGGTCAGGCTCAGACGGCGTTCGCTGCGCACCGGCCCACGCTTATTGCGAGCACCGCGCTTATGCTTGTTATTGCGCCCCATGGCGCCTCCTTGCTATCGATGACGAACTCCAAAGAGTCTACCCAAATGATTCGCTTTCCTGCCGTCCCCTAGAGATCAAAAAACGGGCCGCCCCATAAGAGACGACCCGTTGGAAGGGATGAATTCCAGGCATGCCTACACGCGCAGGTAGCGGCGCATGGCTATGGCAGAACCAAAGAGACCGATAATCACACCGACCAGAATCAGCGCAGCATAGGTCACCAGGTAGTACTGCATCGGCAGGGCAAACGACATCCAGCCGATGCTCTCCTGCAAACGCGGAATCATCAGATTGCGCAGCAGCTCCAGAACGCCGATGGAAAGCAGCGAGCCCAAAATGGCCTGCAGTACGCCCTCGGTGATAAACGGGCCGCGAATGAAGCCGTTGCTGGCGCCGACCAGACGCATAATCGCAATCTCACGACGACGCGCCGTGATGGACAGGCGAATCGTGTTGTTGATGAAGATGAATGCGATAAAGGTCAAAAGGCCAACGAGCACCACGGCGGCGATGCGGATGTAGTTGGTCACCTGGAACAGGCGGCTCACTTCCTCTTGGCCGTACAGCACGCTCGCGTTGACGTCGCCGTCATCCGCGATCTTCTGGAAGTCGGCGTTCTTCTTGAGCTTCTGGGCCGTGCTCTCGACCTTGGACGGATCGTCCATCTCAATTGCAAACGAAGCCGGCAGCGGGTTCTGGCCATCGAGCGCGCTCATGGTGGCGTCGGCGTTGCCCGACATCTTGCTCGTATACTCGGCCAGCGCGTCGTCCTTGTCCTTGTACGTCACGGACTTGACGTTGCTCCACGTCTTGAGCTCAGCCTCAAAGGCCTGAACATCTGCCTGGTCGGCGTCATCGCTAATAAAGGCGTTGATGACGACCTGATCCTCGACGGTGCCGATCACGGAGTTCAGCATCGCGGAGCCCATGATGAACAGGCCGATGATAAACAGCGAAAGGAAGATCGTGATGACGGCGCCGAGCGAGGTAGTCCAGTTACGGAAGAAGTGACTGATTGCCTCTTTGAAGGAGTAGCCCACGTTAGTTGGTGCCATAGTTGCCGTAACCTCCCCTCTCCTGGTCGCGGATAACGTGGCCGCCCTCGAGGGCGATCACGCGACGGTGCATGCTATCGACCATCTCGCGGTCGTGCGTGGCGACGATCACGGTGGTGCCGGTGCGGTTAATACGCTCGAGCAGCTTCATGATGCCCAGCGAGATCGCCGGGTCGAGGTTACCCGTGGGCTCGTCGCAGATCAGCAGCGGCGGACGGTTGACCATAGCGCGGGCGACGGCGACGCGCTGCTGCTCGCCACCGGAAAGCTGGTCGGGCAGCGAGTCCATCTGATCGGCCAGACCGACCAGACGCAGCACCTCCGGCACCTGGCTGCGAATGACGCCCTTGGGCTTGCCGATGCACTGCAGGGCAAACGCCACGTTTTCGTAGGCGGTCTTTTGCGGCAGAAGCTTAAAGTCCTGGAACACGGCGCCAATCTGGCGGCGCAGGAACGGAACCTTGCGGTTCTTGATCTTCATGAGGTCCTGACCGGCAACCAAGATGCGGCCGCTCGTCGGCTTGACGTCGCGGTTGAGCGTCGACAGCAGCGTGGTCTTACCCGAGCCGGAATGACCGACCAGGAAGACGAACTCGCCCGGATAGATCTCGATGTTGATGTCGTCGAGTGCAGGCTTGTTGGGCTGTGCCGGATAGATCTTGGTGACATGCTCCATAAGGATGACGGGCTCGACACCGGCCTGCTTGGCCATCTTCTTGCGGCTGGCTTGCGGATCGATGGGCGCAAACACCGACGTAAAATCGGGGTTGTTGAGCGCGTTATCGAGGCTTGCGACCTCGGCGGCCTGATCGCTCTCGACCACCGAGGCAGCAGGCTGCGTGGGATCGGGAATAGCGGCAAAGAGACCGGACTGCGCAGGCTGAGGAACCGGCGTCGCAGGGGCCATGGGGTCGGGAATGCCGGCCATGGTAGGCTGCGGCGTGGCGGCGCCAGCCTGAGGCTGCTCCACGCGAGCGGTCACGGCCTGAACGGGCTCAAAACCCGCCGTGCCGGAAAGCGCGACATCGCTGGTGGGATTGTAGGCAAAGGGATCGGATGCCGGCTGTGCCTGATCTGCCGGCTGAGCGGGGGCCTGAGCAACAGGCTGGCCCTCTGAATCCGGAGTGGCGAAACGACTGCCCTGGACGCCCGTCTGCGTCTTGGGGGCATCATCGCCCGCACCGGAGGTACGGAAGTGGTTACCCACTGGTGCTCCTTATCGTCGTGCGTTTAAACTACATGAGCGCTTAGTATTTTAGCAGCATTAGCTTTGCTGCACATAAGAAGCATGGCGGGCTTTGGGATCCCACCGGCCGGGCGCAGGGTTACCTCCCAAATCGTCCTCGCGCATGGCCGGCATTTGTCCTGCTCCTGCGGAGCTGCGGACAAACGCCGGCCTGCGCTGCGGAAAGATTTGGGAGGTAACCCTGCGCCCGGTCTGCGGCTACTATGGGGCCGACGCACCAACTTGAGATGCTGCGCATACAAAGTTGGAAGGGTCTGAATTGCACTTTGTTGGGATGGGCCCGTTTCCCCATGGGAACTTTGCTTGGCAGGACTCTAATTTAAATTCAACAAAAACAGGGGCGCCCTCTTTGGGGATGCCCCTGTTCTGGCTTGGATGTGGTTGTTGAGACGATACTTTGCCTCGTCTTGCCTTATGCCAAGAACTCCTTGGTGGTCGCCACGATGTTGGCGGCGTCCAGGCCGTACTTGTGCAGGAGCTCGGCACCCGGGCCGGACTCGCCGAAGGTGTCGTTGACGCCAATCTTCTTGAGCGGCGTCGGGCACTGCTCACACAGGACGTCGGCAACGGCGCTGCCCAGGCCACCGATCACAGAGTGCTCCTCGACGGTCACGACGTGGCCGGTCTTGGTGGCGCTCTTGACGATCAGGTCGGCATCGATGGGCTTGATGGTGTGCATGTTGATGACCTCGGCGTCGATGCCCTCGGCAGCGAGCTGCTCGGCGGCCTCGAGAGCCTCGCCGACCATCAGGCCGCAGGCGATGATGGTCGCATCGGCGCCCTCGCGCATGACAATGCCCTTACCCAACTCGAACTTGTAGGTCTCGGGGTCGTTGATAACCGGCGAGGCCAAACGGGCGAAGCGCATGTACACCGGACCGTCGCACTCGTAGGCGGCGCGCGTCACGGCGCGGGCCTCCACGTCGTCGGCGGGAACAATTACGGTCATGCCGGGGATGACGCGCATGAGGGCGATATCCTCGCAGCACTGGTGCGTGGCGCCGTCCTCGCCCACCGAGATGCCGGCGTGCGTGGCACCGATCTTAACGTTGAGGTGCGGGTAGCCGATGGAGTTGCGGACCTGCTCAAAGGCGCGACCGGCAGCGAACATGGCAAAGGTACTCGCGAAGGCAACACGACCAGTGGTCGCGATACCGGCGGCGACGCCCATCAGGTTGCTCTCGGCGATACCCACGTCGAAGAAGCGGTCGGGGCAAGCGGCCTTAAACTTACCGGTCTGCGTGGCGGCGGCCAGGTCGGCGTCGAGGACCACAAAGTCATCGTGCTCGTTGGCGAGCTCGACGAGGGCCTCGCCGTAGCTTACACGCGTGGCGATTTTCTTGACGTCTGCCATCCTAGAGCTCCTCTCCGGCGGCCGTGAGCTCTGCCATGGCCTGCTCAAACTGTTCATCGTTGGGGGCCTTGCCGTGCCAACCAACCTGGTTCTCCATAAAGGACACGCCCTTGCCCTTTGTGGTCTCGGCGATAATGGCGGTCGGCTGCCCCTTGGTGGCGCGAGCCTCGGCAAAGGCGGCGCGGATCTGGTCGAAGTCGTTGCCGTCGGTGAGCTCAACCACGTGGAACTTGAAGGCGCGGAACTTGTCGGCGAGCGGCATGGGGTCGTTGACCTCCTCGACGGGGCCGTCGATCTGCAGGCCATTGTGGTCGACGATCACGCAGAGGTTGTCAAGCTGCTGGTTGCCGGCAAACATGGCAGCCTCCCAAACCTGGCCCTCCTCGCTCTCGCCGTCGCCCAGCAGGGCGTAGGTGCGATAGTCGTCGCCCCAGTGCTTGGCGGCAACGGCCATGCCCACGGCGGCGGAGATGCCCTGGCCGAGCGAACCGGTGGACATATCGACGCCCGGGGTGTCGTTCATGTTGGGGTGACCTTGCAGGTGGCTGCCGATGTGGCGCAGCGTCTCGAGATCCTCCTTGGGGAAGAATCCGCGCTCGGCGAGCACGGCGTACAGACCAGGCGCGCAATGACCCTTGGAAAGCACGAAGCGATCGCGGTCGGCCTTGCGGGGGTCGGCCGGGTCGACGTTCATTTCCTCAAAGTACAGATAGGTCATGATGTCGGCAGCGCCGAGCGAACCGCCCGGATGGCCGGACTTGGCAGCGTGCACGCCGGTGACGATGCCCTTCCTTACCTCGTTGGCAACCTTTTTGAGCTCTTCGTCGCTCATTGTGCCTTCCTTTCATCCTCTTAAGACAAGATGCGCACGGCACGGAAAGGTAGTCCCAACACAGCCGCGATGCACGTACGTCATTCATTATGCTGGAAACTGATGGCTTTACCAGACTTTTTATCATTATTTGAGCAATTTAGCAGGCAGTCCCGCAGATGAAACGGTTTATCAATGTGAACGTCTTTTGGATGGAACGCAGTCGGCCCTACGCGTTAATGTCCTTGAATCCCTCACCGAAAGCTTCCGTAACGTCGGCGACCGTCACAATGGCGTGAGGATCGCGCTCGCGCACGATCGTTTTGAGGGTGTTGAGCTCGCGGCGGCTCACAATGACCATGATCACCGGCTTCTCGGCGCCCGAGTACATGCCGGTCGCCTTAAACTTGGTGCAGCCGCGACCCAGGCCATACATAATATCGGCAGCGATATCAGGGAACTTGTCCGAGATGATGAGTACCATACGGCGCCTGTTGCCGCCGTCGACCACGGCATCGATCACGTAGCCGCTAATGACCATCGAAAGGCCCGCATACAGCGCGTTTTCGACCGAGAAGACCGGGGCCGACAGCGCGCACACGGCAACGTCGATCGCCATGACGGTGGAGCCCACCGGTAGTGACGTATTGCGCGAGATAATCTGACCGATGGTGTCAGAGCCGCCAGTGTTGGCACCGGCGCGTAGCACCATGCCGTAGCCAATGCCCGTGATAATGCCGCCCCACATAGCGGGCAGCATCAGGTCGGCATGTGCCAGCGGCGCCACAAACGGAGCGAACAGGTCGGTGAAGAAGCCCAGCAGCACAAAGCCCGTCGCCGTCTGGACCACGTAGAACATGCCCCCCTCGCGCATAACGACCAGCAGCAGCAAGGCATTCATCACGATGGTTTGAATACCGACAGGCAGCGAGATGCCATGCGAGGCGCCGACCGCCTGGATAATCGTGGCGAGACCCGTAACGCCGCCGGCAGCAAGACCGTTGGGAATCAAAAACAGATCCGTCGCGATAGCTGCCAGGGCGCAGCCAAACATGATCTTGGGCAAGTCATGAAAGAAGTTCAGCGAAAGAATGCGCTTGATGTCCAGACGATATGCCATGCTGCCTCCCTCAAAAAAGCGCACCCAAACGAGTGCGCTTTGAACTTCTTACTGTATTCGATTCTACCGATTCACCGAGCAAATACCACCCCCTGCGAAGTGTTTGCATCGACCCGGAGCCAACCATGTGCCTAGGCGTCCGAGCCTTCCGCACCGGCGTTGCCGGTAGCCCAACGGTGATAGCCAATTACAAACGGATCCAGATCGCCATCGTCAAGAACGGCCTCGACATTGCTAGTCTCCACACCCGAGCGCAGGTCCTTGACCATCTGATACGGGTAGAGCACGTAGCTGCGAATCTGGTTACCAAAACCGATCGTGGTCTTGGGTCCACGAATCTCGTCGAGCGCCTCGGCGCGCTTCTCGAGCTCGATCTCGTACAGACGGGCCTTGAGAATCTGCATGCACGCGGCCTTGTTTTGAATCTGGCTGCGCTCGTTTTGGCAAGTGACAACGATGCCGCTGGGAAAATGCGTCACGCGTACGGCGGAGTCGGTGGTGTTGACGCCCTGTCCGCCCGGGCCGCTCGCGTGGTACACGTCCACGCGGATGTCATCGGGGCTGATCTCGATATCGATATCATCGGGTAGCACGGGGATGACCTCGACGCCGGCAAACGTGGTCTGGCGGCGCTTCTTGTCGTCGGTGGGGCTAATGCGAACCAAGCGGTGGACGCCGGCCTCGGCGCGCAGCATGCCAAATGCGTCCTTGCCCTCGACGGTAAAGGTCGCGCGGTCGATGCCGATGACCTCAGCGGCGGGGCAGTCGTTAATCGTGACCTTCCAGCCGCGACGCTGGCAGTACTTCATGTACATCTTAAATAGCATGAAGGTCCAGTCCTGGGCCTCCAGACCACCCTGTCCGGGCTTGATGGTCACAATGGCATCGCCGTGATCGAACTCACCGGTAAACCAGCTCGAAAGCTCAAGCTCATCGATGGCACGGGCCAGGCGCTCAGCCGTGGCTGTAGCCTCCTCGCGAAGGGCGGCGGCATCGGGGTCATCCCCCATCTCCTCGGCAAGCTCCAGCGCGGCGCGGGCATCGGAAAGCTCGCCGCGCGCGTTGTCCACGGCAGCGATATCTTCCTTGGTGCGCGCGATTTCCTCCATGGTGGCACGGGCGGCGTCGGCGTCATCCCAAAAGCCGGGGGCCACGCTTTTGGCCTCGAGCTCGGTCACGCGCGTGCGCTTTTCGTCCAAGTGGAGATACGACTCGACCTCGCCGAGCCGGTCCGCAAACGCGTCCAGCTCGGCGGGCGTTACCTCTAAAGCCTCAGCCATTAACGATTCCTGCCGTGGCAGTACTTAAACTTCTTGCCGCTACCGCAGGGGCACGGGTCGTTGCGGCCCACGTTGACGTACGGATCGTCGCTCTCGGACTTGCGATAGGTGGTCACCTTGCCACCGTTGTTGACGGCAGCCGGACCACCCTGGACAGCCGTGCGGGCCTGCACCTGCGCCTGCTTGCGCAGCACCGAGTCGCCGTTGTCACCATCGACCTCGGCAGGACCGGAGAAGTGCGCACCCTCGAGCGCGGGCTCCTCCTTGTGCTCCACGGCACGCGGGGCAGCCTTGATCTCGATGCGCAGAACCGTGCGCAGGTAATCCTCGTACATGGTGTCGACGAGGATCTGGAACGCGCCGTAGGCCTCGGTCTTGTACTCGACCAGCGGGTCGCGCTGGCCAAAGCCGCGCAGGCCGATGCCGGTCTTGAGATAGTCCATCTCCTGCAGGTAGTTCATCCAGCGGGTATCGATGACGCGCAGCATGACCTGGGTGTTGAGCTCGCGCATCAGGTCCTCGCCCAAGCGCTCGGCCTTCATGTTGTAGCACTTCTCTACGTAAGCCAGGACATCGGCAGCCAGAGCCTCATAATCCTCGTCGGGGAACTTCGGCGTATCGATGTGGCCGGTGAGCTCCACAACCCACTTGCGCAGGCCCTCCAGGTCGCGCTCGCCATCGTGACTGTCCTTGGTGCAGAACTCCTGAACGCAGCGGTACACGGTGTCGTGCATGACCTCGGTGATGTGGTCGGTCAGGTCCTTGCCGTCCAGAATCTTATTGCGCTCAGCGTAGATGACCTGGCGCTGCTTGTTCATGACGTCGTCGTACTCAAGGACGCTCTTGCGCATGGAGAAGTTGATGCTCTCGACCTTGTGCTGGGCGTTCTCGACGGCCTTGGAGATGATCTTGTGCTGGATGGGCATGTCGTCGCCCATGTCGGCGGTGACCATCATCTTGGAGACACGGTCCATCTTGTCGCCGCCGAACAGGCGCATGAGGTCGTCCTCGAGCGACAGGTAGAACTGGGTTTCGCCCGGATCGCCCTGACGACCGGAGCGGCCGCGCAGCTGGTTGTCGATACGACGGGACTCATGGCGCTCGGTGCCGATGACGGTCAGACCGCCGGCGGCAAGCACGCGCTCGCGCTCGGCCTTGCAGGTCTCCTTGGCCTCGGCGTTAAACTGCTCGAGCTGCTCGGGTGTCACGTCCTCCATGGTCAGGCCCTCGTACTCAAGGCGCTCGCGCACCAGCTCGTCGGGGTTGCCGCCCAGCAGGATGTCGGTACCACGACCGGCCATGTTAGTAGCGATGGTCACGGCGCCGTAGCGTCCGGCCTGAGCAACGATATGAGCCTCGCGCTCGTGGTGCTTGGCGTTGAGGACCTCGTGCGCGATGCCGCGCTTGGTAAGGGCGGCCGACAGTTTCTCGGAGCTTTCGATGGAGACGGTGCCCACCAGGACCGGCTGGCCCTTGGCGTGACGTCGCTCGACGTCGTCGGCGACGGCGTTGTACTTGGCCTGGATGGTGCGGTAGACCAGGTCCTCGTGGTCAACACGCTGCACGGGCTTGTTGGAGGGGATGACCTCGACGGGCAGCTTGTAAATCTCGCGGAACTCGGCGTCCTCGGTGAGTGCCGTACCGGTCATGCCGGAGAGCTTGTCATACAGACGGAAGTAGTTCTGCAAGGTGATGGTGGCCAGCGTCTGGTTCTCCTCGCGCACGAGCACGCCCTCTTTGGCCTCGATGGCCTGATGCAGGCCCTCGGAGTAGCGGCGGCCTTCCATGATGCGGCCGGTGAACTCGTCGACGATCTTGACCTCGCCGTTGGTGACCACGTACTGCTTGTCGCGGTGGAACATGTACTGGGCCTTCAGCGCCTGCTGCAGGTGGTTGACCAGCTGACCGGAGAGATCGGCATAGATGTCATCGATACCCAGGCGGCGCTCAATCTTCTTAAGGCCGCGCTCGGTGGCGGCGATAGTGTGCTTGGCCTCGTCCATGACGTAGTCGCCCGTGGGCTCGACGTCCTCGGTGGCGGTGAGCATGTCGTGCGAGACATCCTCGCCGCGCTCAAGGCCGCGCACGGCACGCGCGAAGTCCTTGTAGGTGCTGGCGGACTTGGTGCCGGCGCCCGAGATGATGAGAGGGGTACGTGCCTCGTCGATCAGGATGGAGTCGACCTCGTCGACGATGGCGTAGCTGTGGCCGCGCTGTACGCGCTGCTCGGGGCGGGTGACCATGTTGTCGCGCAGGTAGTCGAAACCGAACTCGGAGTTGGTGCCGTAGGTGACGTCTGCCTGGTAGGCCGGACGCTTGAGCTCGAGCGGCATGTTGTTCTGGAGCAGACCGACGGTCATGCCCAGGTACTTGTAGATGCGGCCCATCCACTCGGAGTCGCGCTTGGCAAGGTAATCATTGACAGTAACGACGTGCACGCCCTTGCCGGCAATAGCGTTGAGGTAGCCGGCCAGCGTGGAGACGAGCGTCTTGCCTTCGCCGGTCTTCATCTCGGCGATATGCCCCTCGTGCAGCGCCATGGCGCCGATGAGCTGTACGTCAAAGTGACGCATGCCCGTGATGCGCTTGGAAGCCTCGCGCACGGTGGCAAAAGCCTCGGGGAGCATGTCGTCGAGCGACTCGCCGTTGGCGTAACGCTCGCGGAACTTATCGGTCTGGCCGCGGAGTTCCTCCTCGGTCATCTTCTCAAACTGGGGCTCAAGACCGTTGATCTGGTCGACGATCTTGTAGTAGCGCTTAAGGTCCTTATCGGATCCAAAGGACAGCAGCTTTGACATGAATCCCATGTGGTTTTCCTTTTTGGCCATCGCCCACGCCGTGCAGCTGCGGGCGAGTTAAACACAGATGATTGTACTTTAGCCAAACAAGGCACGGCCTATACGGTCGACCTCGACCGCCACGTAATAACTATGACCAACCTGCCACAATGGGACAGGTTTATTTTGGCAAGTTTTATCTGAGCAAACGCCGTCTCTCTGCCATTTGGTGCCACGGGGACAGGTTAGCTTGCACCAATAAAAAGAAAAGGGCCGCGCACCCAAATGGATGCACGGCCCTTATGCCATGAATGCGAGCGATTCCGCGGCGAGCTATTTACTCAGCAGCCTCGGTGGTCTCGGCCTCGGCAGCGGCCTCCTCGACGGGAGCCTCTGCGGGAGCCTCGGCGGCCTGCTTGGCAGCCTCCTCGGCGAACTTAGCAGCACGCTTAGCCTTCTCGGCAGCCTTAGCCTCAGCGGCGGCCTTGCGAGCGGCCTCGGCCTCAGCAGCCTTGGCGGCCTTGGCAGCCTTGGCCTCCTCAGCCTTCTTGAGCTGGGCGGCAGCGGCGCCACCGAACTTGTCGGCGAAGCGCTGGACGCGTCCACCGGTGTCGACGAACTTCTGCTGGCCGGTGTAGAACGGGTGGCACTCGTTGCAAAGCTCAACCTTCATCTCGGACACGGTAGCGTGCGTCTTGAAGGTGTTGCCGCAGGAGCACGTCACCGTGCACTCGACATACTGGGGATGGATACCCTGCTTCATGGTAGGACTCCTTATTGGTCAGGCGCTGGTTACCGATCAGCGCATAAGGCGTCTTGGTTTCCGACCAAGACAACAAACTCGGCTATGGTACCACGGCGCCGCGTGTCCCACAAAAGGTTCACGGTCTTTTCGGCACAACACGAGCTGGACCTTAAATATCAACTTCATCCGAACACTCCCCCACATTCATCTCTCGTATGTATCGAGATATTCCTGCTTGAGCGTCTGCGAGGACGACTTGATCTTTTCCACGAGCGTGCC
>NZ_QSOP01000039.1 GCF_003436275.1 Collinsella sp. TM09-10AT | reverse complement strand
AGGCGGGGCCGAGGCCGCCTCGATCAATTTGCGAAAGAATCTTGACGGTACCTGGTGCCACCTTTCGATATAAAAAACGCGGCGCTCCGACAAGAGCGCCGCGCGATACGGGCCATCAGATTGCAAAAGTGTAACGCTTGCAAACCCCGTATTGGTTCAATTTAGCCAACCTTAGTCAATTGGATTGAGTGCGTCGATCTGCGCAAGCCACAGATGCGAGCTGGCGTCACTCGGCATACGCCAATCGCCGCGCGGGCTGAGCGTCACCGAGCCCACCTTGGGACCATCGGGCAGGCAGCTGCGCTTAAACTGCTGGGCAAAGAAGCGACGGTAGAACGTACGCAGCCACGTGTGGACGGTCTTGGCATCGTAGACACCCTCAAAGCTCTTGAGCGCCATGCGGTAGATCTTGCCGGGCTCAAAGCCAAAACGCAGCAGGTAGTAGAGGAAGTAGTCGTGCAGCTCGTACGGGCCCACCAAATCCTCGGTCTTCTGCGCAATCTCGCCGTCGCCCGTGGGCGGCAGAAGTTCGGGAGACACCGGCGTATCGAGGATATCGAGCAGCACCTTGGCGATGCGCCCGCCAAAGACATCGGCCGCATAGCGCACCAGATGGCGCACGAGCGTCTTGGGAACGCTCGAGTTGACGGCGTACATGCTCATATGGTCGCCGTTGTACGTAGCCCAGCCGAGCGCCAGCTCCGACAGGTCGCCGGTGCCGATGACAAAACCGCCAGCCTGGTTGGCCAGGTCCATCAGGATCTGCGTACGCTCGCGGGCCTGGCTGTTCTCGTAGGTCACGTCCTGCACGGCCGGATCGTGCTCAATGTCCCTAAAGTGCTGCTCCACGGCCGCGTGAATCGAAACCTCGCGGAAGCTCACGCCCAGGTCGCGGGCGAGCGACTCGGCATTCGACTTGGTGCGATGCGTCGTGCCAAAGCCGGGCATGGAAACCGCCGTGATACCCGTGCGTGGCAGTCCCAGTGCATCGAAGGCACGCACGGTCACAAGCAGTGCCAGCGTGGAGTCCAAGCCACCCGAAAGACCGATGACTGCAGCCTTGGTACCCGTATGGGCAAGGCGGGTCTTGAGGCCCGCAGTCTGCAGATTGAGAATAGTCTCGCAACGCTCGGCCAGATCACCGTGGTCGGCCGGCACAAAAGGCGCGCGAGGGAAAACACGGTCGATATCGCAGGCATCGCGCAGGACAGACTCTTCGGCCAACACGCCCTCAAAAGAGAACTCAACGGTCGTGGCCTCCGGCGCATCGTCCGCGCGCGTCCACGTCGTCGAGCGACGGCGCTCGGCAACCAGACGATCGAGGTCGACATCGGCAACCGCCATGTCGCAGGTAAGCAGTTTGGTGGCGGCCAGCTTAGAGCCGTTTTCGTAGATCAGGTTCTCGCCCGCAAAGACCATGTCGGTCGTAGATTCGCCCTCACTCGCATCCGCGTAGGCATAGGCGCAGTACAGGCGCGCACTCTGGTTGGAGATGAGGCTGCGGCGGTAATCCGCCTTGCCGATAATCTCGTCCGAGGCCGACGGGTTGAGGATCACCGTCGCGCCAGCAAGCGCCATCTCGGTCGAGGGGGGCGCCGGTACCCACAGGTCCTCGCACACCTCGACACCCAGCACCAGATCCTCGGCACCTTCATCGCAGCAGCGGTAGACAAGCCCCGAGCCAAGCGGCACCGGACCCTGACCAGCAAATTCAATCCACACGGGATCGGCCGGCGCCGGAGCAAACCAGCGGCGCTCATAAAACTCTCCGTAGTTGGGCAAGTACTTTTTGGCCGTAAGGCCCAAAAGCTCGCCCGCACAGCACACGGCGGCGCAATTGTAGATGTTTTCGGCCACCGCGACGGGAAGACCGATGGTAAAGACGATCGGCAGCTCACGGGTTTTATCGAGAATGCGCACGAGCGCCGCCTCGCAGGCATGCAGCAGCGTGCGGTTATGGAACAGGTCGGCCGCGGTATAGCCGCACAGGTTGAGCTCGGGCAGTACCAACGCGCGAACGCCGCGCTCGGCAGCCTCACGAACAGCCGTCAGCGCAACCTCGGCATTGCCCTCGACATCGGCCACGCGAATCCGCGGCGACGCCGCCGCCACACGCAAAAAGCCATGGTTCTTATTAGCCGAAACGCAGCATTGCCTTGTTGATCTGGACACTGGAGGCCCCTTCTACCCTGAGATTCAGTCTAACGGACGTTCACATATCTCTAGCTAGCCAAAGCAACCTCCCAGTTTACTGAGACGCCAACCTGTGCTAAGAGCATGTATTCCAAAAATATCTTTAATTAAAAAAGGAGAAATCGATAATCGACTTCTCCTTTAAGCGAGGCAAGTAAATTCCGAAACTAATGGCAGAATTTATCCATGTAGTCCTCAAAGTCGAACACTTCTACCACGACGCCCTCTTCCTGAGACTCTTTCAGTTGCTCCAAGAGATCTTTGTTAATAACGTCCATGTAGAAACCTCCTCTATCTAATCAATTGTAGTATATCTGCTTTCATGCAATTATCAACCAACTTGTTTAATTGCTCCTCGCTTGCCGATAGTCCCTCTTTTTTCAAAATGTCGCGCACCTCGTTCTTAGTAATCGGCTTTTCAAACAACGAAAGCAAAGCGAACGAAAAATCATTAACCGCACACATTCTATGGGTGGCACAACTCAGCAGTACTCTTAACCCCTCTTTTGAGCGTCCGACTTCTTTAACAAACGAACTTTTAACCAATTGAAAACCATTATCGTGCATTACATAATCGGCATCGATATTTGTATTCAGCAATCCATAATGCAACAGTTCTTCTATCGCCCTTGTCAGCTCGAGGTCGCCCTGATCAAGAATAAGAGAAATGCTACAATCGGCCTCCAATAAACGGGCCAACTTAAGGTATACCAACTGGGAAACAGCATAGACATGATGGTATTCAGAATTATAGAAGTAGGCAAATGGCTCAACGAGCACGACAGAGGTCTTGGAATCCAGCCAGATTCGATCAGCTGGATTTAGACTAGTTAGCCGTCGCTTTACTTTGGTCAAATGTCCCTTATACCTGACAGCGTGAATAGAATCTAGAATCCAGGTCACCTCTGAAATATGGGTACCGTCAAGATTCTTTCGCAAATTGATCGAGGCGGCCTCGGCCCCGCCT
>NZ_QSOP01000038.1 GCF_003436275.1 Collinsella sp. TM09-10AT | reverse complement strand
CGTTCCTTTTAATATGAGCAGGACATTGTCAAGAGGCAAAATCGGGCCTGGCCCCAACGATATGGGGTCAGGCCCTCTCCCTATATCAACCCGTCCGCGGCGACCTCGGCGTGTCTTACCGACGCTCGTCTTTGCAGTTTAATATCCGCCCGTGGCGATCTCTCGCTGGGCAATCCGTTGCTACGGCTGAGGCTTCTACGTCGAACCGACAGTCTGTGCACGCGTGTGGCGCCCTGGGCGCTCGCAGAAAAGGGACCTGAGGTTCGCCTCAACGGCTTCGGATCGAACCGCTTCCGGGATGACTGGCTTATGTGCGGGGGACCGCCCCCTACGCCTCCTCGGCCATGAGGCCGACCGCCCACACCCAGCAGGCGAGCTCGCGCGCCGTGGCGACGTTCGCCTTGTTGCCGTGGACCCCGCGCGCGAGCAGCGCCTCCCGCCTCTCGACCAGCCTCCGCACGCCCTTGGCGGCATGCCTCCGGGCGGCTGGGTCCGGGGCCTGGCCCTTGGCGAGGTCCTTCGGCCGCCCCGAGCACGTCAGGTAGTGCCACGCGGCCTCGACCAGCTGTTAGCGCTACTGTAAAAACAACCATTTTGACCAACGCTCAACAACCAATCATGCCAACGCAATCCCGCCATTTGCGCCAACGCATTTTCACCATTTCCACCAACGCCGGGGCTTACGCTTCGATCGACGAGCGAACGATGCTTTCGGGAGGAGCGGGCCGTGGCGGAGAAGAACCTGATCGGAGAGTTGGACATGTACAGGGAAGCGGGCATAAAGCCCAACTTCAGCGACATAGCGAAGCGCTACGGCAAGGACAGGCACACCGTGGCGTCGTACTGGAGAGCCGAGGGCGGGCGGCCCCACGACGGGCGCGGCGACAGGGCGGGCTCGTTCGACGCGCACATCGAGGAGGTGGCCGCCAAGGCGCAGCTGCCGGGAGTCACCAAGAAGGGCATCCACGAGTGGCTGCTGCACAGGTATCCCGGCGAGGACCTGGCCGGCTACAACGCCTTCACCCAGTTCATGCGCAAGAACGGCATCGCCGTCGGGGCCTCCGGCGGCCCGGAGCCGCACCCGCGCTTCGAGACGCCGCCCGGACTGCAGCTGCAGTTCGACTGGAAGGAGTCCGTCAAGATGGCGAACCGCGACGGCGAGCTGTTCGAGTTCAACGTGTTCGCGGCGACGCTGGGCCATTCCCGCAGGCACATATTCATCCGGTCGAGGACCAGGACGACCGACGACCTGGTCAGGTGCATGTACGCCACGATCGCGAGGCTCGGCGGCGTGCCGCGCGAGTGGGTCACGGACAACATGTCCGCCCTGGTGACGGTCAAGGGCGGCAGGCGCCACAAGGTCCAGCGCGCGTACGAGTTCGCCAAGGCCGCCGGCTTCGAGCTGAAGCTGTGCCGCCCGCGCAGCCCCCAGACGAAGGGCAAGGTCGAGTCGTCGAACCGCTTCCTGTCGCGGCTCATGGCCTACCAGGGCGACTTCGACGGCTGGGACGACATCGACGAGATCGTCGCGCGGATCGAGGACGCCAGCAACTCCGAGCCCAACGAGACCACGGGGCTGCCGCCCTCCGCGCTGTTCATGGAGGAGAAGGACGCGCTGCTGCCCGTCGGCAACCTGCGCGCCCTCGAGGAGGCGATGGGCGACGTGGTGCGCGTGGCCAGGGTGCCGGCCACGATGCTGGTGAGCGCGCACGGCGAGCCCATGTCGGTGCCCAGGCGCTGCATCGGCAGGCCCGCCCGCATCGTCTGCATGCCCGGCGGCGCGATGGACTGCTACGTCGGCGGCGAGCTGGTGGCCACGCACGTGGCGGGCGGGCCGGCCTACGACCCGGCGCACTACGCCGAGGCCATGGCCGGCAAGCGGTGGTTCGGCGACGCCGCCGGCGACATCGAGGCGGCCGCCGCGGCCAACCTCGGCCTGCTCGACTCGATGGGGGGCTCGCTGTGAGCGCCGCCGTGCAGGCCAGCCCCCTCAACCGCCTGGCGGCCAACCTCGAGGAGCTGGGGCTCGAGGGCATGGCGTCGTCGGTGCCCGAGTACGTCAGGCTCGTCGCCGACGGGAGGAAGGGCCTGGTCGACGCCATGCTCGAGCTCACCGACGCCCAGATAGCCCTCAAGCGGCGCGCCGACGACGAGCGCCGCACGAGGATGGCCAACTTCCCCTACATAAAGACGCTGGCCGACTTCGACTGGGGCTTCCAGCCGAGCGTGCCGCGCGGGCTGGTCGAGCAGCTGGCCACGCTCGAGTTCATCGACCGCGGCGACAACGTCGTGCTCGTCGGCAGCCCGGGCGTCGGCAAGACCCACCTGTCGATAGCCATAGGCCACGAGGCGGTGATGGCCCGCAAGCAGGTGTACTTCGCCGACTGCTCGAGGCTGGTCGAGGACCTCAAGCACGCCTCGGCGAAGGAGGCGCTGGCGCGCAGGATGCGGTTCTACGAGCACTGCAGCCTGCTGATAATAGACGAGCTCGGCTACCTCGATATCGGCAAGGAGGGCGCCGACCTGCTGTTCCAGCTGGTCAACAGGCGCTACGCGCTAAAGCGGTCGACCATCGTCACGACCAACGTGCCGGTGGGCAGGTGGGGCGACGTGTTCGGCAGCAACGTCACGGCCTCGGCGGTGGCCGACAGGCTTTGCCACCATTGCGCGATGATCAAGATAACGGGACGGTCGTACCGCCTGAAGGACGTATCCATCGGCGGTGAGGACGGGAAGGAGGAGGGAGCCTAGACGCCGAAAGCGGCGCATCCGCGTTGGCGAATCCGGCGCATCCGCGTTGGCGCGATTGGCGAAAATACGTTGGTGAAAATGGTGAAAAATATATTGACGCTAACACCAGCGTCTTCCTCAGGTGCTTGTTGCCGGCCTTGGTGATCGCGCCCCTGCGGTCGCTCTCCCCGCTGGAGTGCTCGGAGGGCGTCAGGCCGACCCACGCGGCGAACGAGCGGGCGTTCCTGAACCTGGAGAACTCGCCGGCCTCGAACACGAGGTCGGCGGCGGAAGCGGTGTCTACGCCCTTGAGGCAGCGCAGGGAGTCGACCCTCTTCCGCCACCTGGGCTTGCGGGCCTCGGCCTCGACGAGCCCCTCGAGCCTCGCCTTCTCCTCCGCCGCCCGCCTGACCGCGTCGACGTAGTAGGCGAGCGCGTCGTTGTCGGCCCCCTCCGCGAACCTAATCGACTCGATCCAGGACCAGTGCGCCCGGGTCCAGTTGCCCTTCCTGCGGCCGGTGGGCGTCCTCTCGTCGAAGACGAGCCCGTGCCTTAGCAGGAACTTGGAGAGCCGCTGCTTCGAGCGCGAGAGGTCGTCCCTCGCGTCCTCGAGCGCCCTGGTCAGGTCGCGGGCGGCCTCGCACTCGTCGTCGGGGACCCACACCTCGACCACGTTGCCGACCGACAGCATGCGGGCGAGGAACTCGGCGTCGTTGCGGTCGTTCTTCCTGCGCCTGTCCGCGCTGGGCTTGATCATCTTCGAGACGGCGCCGACCACGCAGTCGACACCCAGGCCGGAGAGCCTCTTCTGCAGGTCGAAGCCCGTGACCCCGGACTCGTACACGCACCTGGCCCCGGGGCCCACGGAGCGGATCCACTCCGCGACGGCGCCGGCGTCGTAGCCGAAGGTCGCGGCGCGCACCTCCCCGGTCATGACGTCGAGGGAGACGGCCTTTATCGAGCGGGCGTGGACGTCGAGGCCGACGAAGGTGGTAGTATCGAGCATGGGAGCCCCTTCCATGAATGCGGCGTGGCCGCCGCGGCTGAATTAGACACTCACCATTGTCGGCCTAATCCGCGGTCTTTCATGCAGCAGGGGCTCTCAATGTTTTTATGTCCTGCTCATATCGTCTCTGC
>NZ_QSOP01000037.1 GCF_003436275.1 Collinsella sp. TM09-10AT | reverse complement strand
GTGCCTGCTTTGTTTTGAGAAGTTCGCGGAGCCCACTTCTCAAAACAAAGCAGGCACCCCGGCCCTCGTCCGTACGTATTCTCCGCTGGGCGAGCCGTAGGCGCCGCGCACCGATGCGCTAAAGTGACGGCTTTAAATTGGTGCTATATTTAGCTCGAGTTGTTAAGTGTTAGTACGGGAGGCTGATATGGGGCTGTTCAAGAAGAAAAACCCGCAGGATGCCTTTGATCCCGATGTGTTTACCATCACGGATACGATTTTGGACCCGCCGCGGTTTACGTTTTTGCCGGCTATCTACCAGGATGCCACGCGTCGCAAGTGGGCCGTGCATCAGCGTGGTGCAGAGCCTAAGATTTTTGACTATGCGGACGTGTTGCAGTGCGAAGTAGCCGAGGCGGGCGATCCGGAGGCCGAGGAAGTGACTTCAAAACAGGAATTTGCCCAGCGTATCCTGGCAAATCCTGCCAAGGCGGCGAAAATAAACGCTGCCAAGCGTAATATGTGTCTTGGTATGGGCGTTGTTGTGGCGGTTCAGACGGGAAAAGACGAGGTTTCCAAATTAGAGATTCCCGTTATGACCGACGAAGTTAAACGCGATTCAAGTCTATATAAGTCGTATCGGAATGTCGCCGAGAAGATCAAGGCCGAATTTGATGCCATGGGAGGGCTGGCCTAATTTTGGCGGCATACGTTTCTGAATGAGGAGTCTGTGCAATGGCAGGCGAATCTTATGCAATTCCCCCCAAAGATCGTGCTGTTGAGGGAATTCTTTGGTATATCCAGCACCATCAGCTTGCCGGCGGGGATCGCCTGCCGGCCGAGCGCGTGCTGTGCGAAGAGATTGGCGTTTCGCGTACAGCGTTGCGTGCCGGTATCACGCGGCTCATCTCGTGTGGAACGCTCGAGAGCCGTCGCGGATCGGGTACGTATGTGTGTCCTCCCAAGCCGCTAAACATCTTTCAGGAAACGTATAACTTTTCCGATGCTGTGCGGACTGCCGGTCTGCACCCCTCTTCTCGTCTGGTTTCCACCGGGACCATCGAGGCGGATGAGGCGCTTGCCGACAAGCTTGGGGTGTCTGTAGGCGCTCCTTTGCTCCGCATGCAGCGCGTTCGACTTATTGAGGGCGAGCCGGCGTCAATCGAGACCGCTCACGTTAACCTGTCCCTGTGCCCATCGCTTACCGAGCACGATTTTGAGTGCGAGAGCCTTTACGATGTCTTGCTCAAAGAAGGCGGCGTGCGTGTTGAGCATGGACGTGAGCATATCTCTATCTCGCGTTTGAACGTCGAAGAGGCCGAGCTGCTCCAGCAAGAAGAGGGAACGCCGGTGTTCTATGAGAGCTCGATTGAATTTGATAAGGACATGCGTTTTGTGGAGCATTGCAAATCGGTGATTTTGCCCACAAAGTTTCGCTTTGCCGATAACGGCGAAGAGAACGGCATGAGGAGTGTGGCAGGTGAACAATGGCTGAAACAGTAGATGCCACCCCGGTTTATATGCGCATTCGACGCCGCATCGAGGAGCGTATCGAGCGCGGTACATATCCCACGGGTTCCATGATTCCGTCCGAAAAAGACCTCGCCGAGGAATTTGGTACGACACGCTTGACCATCCGAAGCGCTGTCGATGAGCTGGTTCGGCGCGGGCAGATTCGCCGTGTTCGGGGGAAAGGTGCCTTTGTGGCGCAGAAAGTACCTGCTTTTTTTGAACGCACGGGCGGTTTCCGTGAATCGGTCCGTGCTTCGGGCGGCGAGCCGTCCGTCCGTATTCTCGCACGTTCCAAGCGTTATGCGGGGCCATACTACGCTGACCTGTTTGGCATCGCCGAGGACGACCTGCTCTATTCCATTCGACGCCTGAACTGCATAAACGGTAGCCCCGTATCGATCGAGACGGCGCTGATTCCCTGCCTGCTGTTCCCAACCATCGAAGATATTGACGTGTCGGTCTTCAGCTTGTACGAGACCTATGAGATGCTGGGCCGAAAGCCAGTTATGGCACAGGAAAAGCTCGATATCGAAGCGCTGGGCGCACGAGATGCCGGCCTGCTTGGACTGGAGCAGGGTGATCTTGCCTTGACGCTGGAGTGCGTAAGCTTCGATGCGAGCGGCCAGGCGATCGAGTACGTCAAGTCGTTTAACCGCGGTGATGCGGGTGGATATACCTATACGTACTAGCTGGTTTTTTGCATAACGGGCTGAAAAGTTGACGGAATTTTGATTCGTTGAGCAGACCGTATATACAACCTTACATGGCTCAAAATCGACCGTTCGCCGATGGGGATAAATTAATCGACAAAGAGGTATCAAAAAGCCGTAACCTGTAACTGTGATTGGTATCAAATACTAATGCTTTGTTACGAGGTGAGACGATGAAGATGCTCGATTACGTTCAGCTTGCCCATGTGCGTATGGGGGAGAACCTCGAGCGTTCGTCTGAGCTGGTAGCGCAGCTCGTTGATATTTTCCAGTCCGGTTCTTTTGATGCACTGCGCATCGTTGCTTCGGGTTCGTCGCGCCATGCCGCCGATTGCGCCCGCGATTACCTGCAAGATGCGCTGCAGATGCAGGTGTCCGTTGTGACGCCCGAGGCCTTCGTCGATTTTGAACACACCTATCCGCAGCATGCGCTCAACATCGCCGTCTCGCAGAGCGGCTATTCGACCAATACGATTGCGGCGCTCGATTACATGCGTGCACACGATATGGCTGCAGTTGCGCTCACGGCAAACGTCGAGGCACCCATCAAGGAACACGCTGACATCGTTCTTGACTACGGTGTGGGTGTCGAGTCGGTGGACTTTGTGACTCTGGGCGTCGAGGTTCTCGTTGAGTACCTGGTGCTCTTTGGTATTTACGGCGGTCAGGCGCGCGGAACGATTGACGCCAAGGGCGTTGCTCAGCGTCTTGATGACCTGCGCGAGGCTATCCAGGCTAATGCCGTGATGTGCAAGTCCGCCGAGGCATATGTCCAAGATCACATGCTCGAGCTTTCTGAGCACATGCCCGCCATGGTCGTCGGCAACGGCCCCAACTATGGTGTTGCCGAGGAGGCAGCGCTCAAGCTGAGCGAGACCATCAAGATTCCTGCCATGCATCACGAAGGCGAGGAGTTCGTCCACGGTCCCGAGATGCAGATCGTTCCGGGCTATCTGGTGTTTATCGTCGACGATCCGCAGGGGTCGGAGCGTCTTGCGAATATCGCCGATGCGCTATCGAACGTTACGGCAAAAACGGTGCTGCTCACGGCCCATCCCAAGGGTAGGGCTCACGAGGTTGCGGTGCCTCAGGTGGCTCCGCTGCTCAGCGCAATTCCCAATCTTGTGTTCTTCCAGACGATTGCGGCCATGATCGCCGAGCGTCTGAAGTCATGGAACGTGCACCCGTATCTCGATGCCGTCTCCAAGCAAATGGAGGTCAAGGCAGAGGGCTACGAAGAGTCAGTCAATGCGCTTAAGGCCAAAGCGGCTGAGTGTTACGGAATGTAAGCGGGTTTTGATGCCCGTTGGCATGGGGGATGTGGAAACAACCCCAGAAAGGAGAGACAAATGAAGGAAACCGAGAAGATCGAGATCATGCATTTCGACCAGGAGGGCTATCTCGAGGACGGCAAGGCGCTCTACGAGACCGGCAAGAAGATGACCGCGCTCGCCGACAAGGTCGCCGACGAGGGCTACGACGCCGTGTTCCTGATGGGCGTCGGCGGCACCTGGGACGAGCTCATGCAACTTGAGTACCTCATGAACAAGTTCGGCGACCGCGACCTCGAGGTCTACCTGATCCACGCCGCCGAGTGGAACGTCTCCGGCCACAAGCGCATGACCGAGAAGTCCGTCGTGCTCACCGCCTCCGAGTCCGGCACCACCCCCGAGGTCCTCGAGGCCGTCAAGAAGATGAAGGGCATGGGCGTGCGCGTCTACGCCATGACCAAGCCCGAGGGCCCCATCGGCCAGGCTGTCGGCGCCGAGAACTGCGTCGCCATGGCTTCTGACCATGGTTCGGGCGGCTGCGAGAAGGGCTACTACCTCGCCGACTGCTTCGGCCTGCGCCTGCTCAACCGCCGCGGCT
>NZ_QSOP01000036.1 GCF_003436275.1 Collinsella sp. TM09-10AT | reverse complement strand
AGGCCCGATTTTGCCTCTTGACAATGTCCTGCTCATATTAAAAGGAACGTCCCCAAGTGCCGGGTTTCCGCAGTCATTGGGGACAGACTTAAATGACTAGTCTTTTAAGAACGTCCCCAATGACTACCCACAGAATGAGGGTCTCATCGGGGACTAGGTAAATAACAAAAGCCCCCGCGGCCGAAACGGGCCACGGGGGCAGCAGGCTTGCAAGGGTTAACTCAAGTCCTCGCCATTTGATGCAATGACCTTTTGGTACCAGCAGAAGCTGTCCTTTCGGTAGCGATCGAACGTGCCTTTGCCCATATCATCGGCATCAACATAAACAAAGCCATAGCGCTTCTTCATCTGCCCCGTCGAGGCAGACACCAAATCGATACAGCCCCACGGCGTGTATCCCATCAGGTCAACACCGTCCTCGACAATTGCATCGCGCAGCGCAAGAATATGCCTTCGCAGGTAATCAATATGATACGCATCGTGGACTTTGCCGTCTTCCAGCGCATCGAGTCCGCCCACACCGTTCTCGGCGATAAAGAGCGGAAGATGGTAACGATCGTGGTAGCCGGCAAGCGTCACGCGCAAACCCAGCGCATCGATCTGCCACTTCCAGGCAGTCTCTTTATCCTTGAGGTACGGATTGCGCAGCGTCGGGAACACGTTGCCCTCCGCCTTCTCGGCGATCACCTGATCATCGGCGCACACCAAGCGCGAGCAATAGTACGAGAACGAGATGAAGTCGACCGTATGCTCTGCCAGATACTCCGTATCGCCCGGCTCAAAGGGCACGTGAACACCCTCTTTCTCGAGTGCACGCAGCTTCCAAGCAGGATAGGCGCCCGCAGCCATCACGTCTGTGTAGAAGTAGCGGCCGCGGTCCTCCTCATACGCAAGCCATACGTCCTCGGGCGCACAACGGTACGGATAGGTCGCACCGGCAGCGACCATGCAACCCACCTTGTTTGCGGGATCGATCTTGTGCAGAATCTCGACAGCGCGAGCGCTCGCCATAAACATATGGTGCGAGAACGCCGCGGTCACGGCTGCACGGTCACGCTCATCCTCGAGCGTGACACCCGCGTTGAGATAGGACAGCGCCACGCTGTTGATCTCGTTGAACGTAAGCCAATAACGCACGAGGCCCTGGTACGCGCGTCCGACGGTCTCGACGTAGTGCGCATACCGCTCGATCATCTCTCGGCTTTGCCAGCCACCATAGCGCTCGACCAGAGCCAACGGATAGTCGTAGTGCGACAGCGTCACAAGCGGCTCGATTCCATGCTCGCGCAGCGCCTCGAATACCTGACGGTAAAACTCCAAGCCCTCGCCGTTGGGCTCGGTCTCCATCCCTGTGGGAAAAATACGGCTCCAGCAAATTGAAAGACGCAGGCACTTAAAGCCCATCTCGGCAAAGAGCTCGACATCCTCGTGCCAATGATGGAAGAAGTCGTTGCCCCAGCGGCATGGATACAGCCTGTCCGGATCGTCCACGGGCTTTTGCCTGCCAAACATTACATCCCAGCGGTCGGAACCCTGTGGGATCAGGTCGGAGTGCGACATGCCGCGGCCGCCCTCGTTCCAGCCCCCTTCGGCCTGGTTGGCGGCGAGGGCACCACCCCACAAAAAGCCCTCGGGCATACCGGCGGCAGACGTTCTGTCAAAGTAACTCATGCTACTCAGCATCCTCGGCAGAAGCTACCGCGGCGTTCTCCTGCTCCTGAGCCAGGAGCTGGTTATCGTACACCTTAAAGAACGGGTACCAGACCACAGCCATGACCACGATCAAAACGATCGTAAACACCCAGATGCGCGGGTCGAGGCACTGGACAAAGCCCTGAACGAAGATGGGGAACGTGCCGCTCACCAAGATGTAGAAGTTAGAGACAAGACCCAGTGAGACCGCACCCCAATACAGCAGGGCCGAGATCATGCCGCCTAGCACAAACGGAATCATGAGGATCGGGTTGAAGATGATGGGCGCGCCGAAGATCGCGGGCTCGGAGATACGGAAGAAGCTCGGCACGATCGATGCCCTGCCAAATGCCTTGAGCTGCTGCGACTTTGCCCTAAACGCGCAGAGCGCCACAAAAGAGAACGTATTACCCGTGCCGCCGATGAGGTTGATGGCCAACGACATGAGCACCGGGTGGAACTCAAGCGGCTGCCCGGCAGCATAGAGCGAGGCGTTGGCGGCAAAGGCGGCAAGCGAGACCGGGGCGGTGATGGGCATTACGATCATGTTGCCGTGGACGCCAAAGCACCAAAACAGCAGCGTCATGAAGCAGATAAGCAGTGCGCCGGGCACAGAGTCAACTGCGACGGAAAGCGGGGCAGCGAGCAGCTTCTCGATAACCGAGGGGATGGACAGCGCGGGATCGATCATCTGGATCAGCAGGTTGCCGCCAAAGAAGATGAGGATGTTGGCGAGCATAGGTACGATGGCGCCAAAGGTTTCGGACAAAAACGGCGGCACGCCATCGGGCATCTTGATGGTGATGCCCTTGGTCTGGCAGAAGCGCGTGACCTCGACGGAGACCAAGGCAACGATGATGGCGGTAAACAGGCCCTGCGCACCCAGATAGGTGCAGGGGACCGCCTGGAGCACGGACTCGTCAGCAAGCTGGTAGTAGGACGACGGCGCCGCGGCGATCAGGAACATCACCAGCGAGGTCATGCCGGCGTTAAGCTTGGGCATCTTGTAGGTGCCCGCCAGGTTATAGGCGATTGCGAACGTCACGATCACCGACAGTATGCCCATCGTCATATTGAAGGGGATGAGCAGCGTGAGCTTATTGGCCGTCGCAAAATCGAGCCAAGGGCCAAAGACGGACCAGAACCCGCCCTGCGCCACCAGGTCGGCCGTGACCGGCGGGTTGGCGAGGATCATAAAGACGGCAGATACCAAGATGAAGCTGATCGCGCTCATAAAGCCCTTTTGCATGGAGGCAAAGTGGCGCTCGGTGCCGCAGAAATTGGCGATAGGGGTCAGTTTTTCCTGAAGCAGGGTCATGAACTTCTCCATGGTTGCCTCCTAACCCAACAGCGACTGGGCGAGTGCCAGCACGTTGGCGGCGTTGCCCATGCCGTAGTCCTGTGCGGGGATGACCGCGGTCGGCTTACCGCTCCCCTGCTTGACGGTGTTGAGCTGGTAGGACACCTGCGGCCCCAAGAGCAGCACGTCATAATTGGCGCACGTCTCCTGATACTCGCCGATACCCACCGCATCGATATCGAGCTCGATGCCGTTTTGCTCCGCATATTTCTCGAGTTTCTTCATCAGAATGCTTGTAGACAGACCAGCTGCGCAAACAAGAAGGATCTTCATAAGGGATTCCCTTCGCATTGATTGGTTGGATAGTCACCGCACGCCGCTAGGCGTTCTTGGTTGCAGTGCACTCATACAGGCAGATCAGCTCCTGCACGAGCTCCTGAGCAAGCATGGAGCACATGAGGTGGTCCTGAGCATGGACCAGCAACACATCCACCGACAGATGCTCGCCCGCTGCCTCAGTCGAAAGCAGCTGCGTTTGGATGTGGTGAGCCTTGATTCCCGCATCCTTTGACTGCTTCATGAGTTTGGCGGCGGCGTCAAAATCCCCCGCTTTTGCCTTTTCAAGGGCTTCGAAGGCAAGGCTGCGTGCCTCTCCCGCTGCAGCGACCAGCTGAAACGAAACCATCTCGGTTCCCTGATCGTCCATAACGGTCTCCTCTCCCGTGATGTTTGGTTTGTACTTGAATATTCGAAACGCCTATCTCCCGCCCGCAATCCTCGAGGTTTATTACAGGTAGACAGACAGGGTTATCGACAAAAGAAGTCTTAAGCCGTATGCGCTTGCACAAGCGCCATCAGCTCATGCCAGGACCGGCGCTCGCGTAGGCGCTCGACCCCCTGGCGGTCCATAAAGATCTCGGCGAGCAGTGAGCTCAAGATCCGCGCCTCATCGCCGCCCGACCGGGCAAACGACACCATAAAGACGATATCGACCTCATGGCCGTATTCGTCCCAAAGAATGGGATGTTCGAGCAGGCCCACGGTAACAAAGGCCTCGGCGCTCAAGGGATGCATCCCATGGGGCATGGCTACCCCATTGCCAAACGAGGTGGCACTCGCGCTCTCGCGCTCGGCGACCTCTTGGGCAAACTGGGCATCGACACGGCCGCTCTCGACGGCGCGCTCGGAGAGATATCGGAGAACGGCCTGCTTCGACGGTGCCTCAACGCGGTTGAAGAACAGGGCACGGCTAAAGAAAGAGCTTACGGAGTCCGATTGCGCAGTGTCGTCGCTCAGCACCTTGCGGATAGCGTTGACATCGCTCGTCTCCAAGAAGAAATCGGCCTCGCGGACGGGCACGGGCAACTTGACGTTGAGCGGCACCGTTGTGAACACGTAGTCGATGTGCGAAAAATCGAACGTTCCCACGCGGGCGACATCGCATGTCTCAATCGAATCGATATACATGCCAAACTGCTTGCGGTACTGGTGCTCGAGCATACGGGCGCTTCCCGCTCCCGAGGCGCACACGATCAGGATGCGCTTGCGACGCGGCTGGTCGGCTTGCTGCTCGAGGGCCAGGGCAAATGCCATGGCGATGTAGCCGAGCTCTTCATCAGAGGGCTGGCTGCCAAAATGACGCTCGAGTACCTGCGAGGTGCCAGCTGCCATCGAATAGGCCAACGGAAACCTCGTCTTGATATCGGGCAGCATGGGGTTATCCATATGCATGTGATATTCAAGGCGATAGCCCAGAGGGCCGATATGCCGAGCAAGGTTCATGCGAAGTTCAAGATCGCCGCTAAAGTCAAACCTAAACTCATCGTTGACCGCACGTACCATCTCGGAAGCAATCTCCCACATCTCGTCCGAGATAACGGCAGAGCCCTTCTCGGGCACGCCCGTGCCCCTGCCGAGCAAATGGATTGCGATAAAGGCAACCTCTTCTCGGGGCATGCTCACGCCCAGGGCATCCTTGATGTTTGCGGCAATCTGGAAAGCCGCGGCGTATTCGCGCGTTCCCTCCAGTTTTTGAACGTCCGATTCTGCAGCTGGGACATAGCAGCCCTGCTCGATGCGGCCAAGAGCAATGTAAAGATGCATGATGAGATTGCGGGATGCCAGCGAGCTCACCGTGACGGGCGAGGCCGTCAGGGCATCGTCCACACATGCGGCGATGGCCCGCAGGCGCTCGGCGAGCTTTGCATCGTCGGTGTCGGGCAACACGGGCCTCACCAGCGAGGCCAGGCACAGGCGCCGTTGTGACTCCCCGCCCGCAACGCGGATTCCGTAGCGTGGGCGCTTTTCGAGCGTTAAGTCAAATTGGGCGAGTTTCTGCTCTACCAGACGCATGTCATTGGACAGAGTCCGCGCCGAAACGTAGAGTAAATCCGCATACTCCTCAATCGTCACCCACTGGGACCGCATGAGGAGGTCGTTAAGAAGGAAGGACACACGGCCATCGCGCGTATCAGGAATGCCCGGATGGGCCAGAGCCGCACCGTCTAGCAAGCGAGCAAGCTCATCTGCACGTGCAACATCGATACGATACTGCCCCTTGCTGCCAACGATGCGTGCAACCCCTGCAAGGCTGTCGTTTGCGCGATGGATATAGTTTCTCACGGCGCGCTCGCTTACCTCGAGACGCTTGGCAAGTACCGCGACAGCGACAGGCTGAGCGTCCTCGATCATATTTACAAGCTGCTTGACGCGAGCATCCATGTCCTCCTCCTTTCCCTGCGTCTAGTCTAACGCGGTAAAGAATGACACTCCACGTCGCGCTCGTTCCGCCAACCCGGAACAGGTTGCGGGGAGTTCAGCTGAGCTATGGAGAGCCTGGGGAAAGGGCCCGAAGGCAATGCGTCGGTGTGGGATGCGCCTTCCCAGCCATTGTGCAGTCATTGGGGACAGACTTAAATGAGTAGTCATTGGGGACGTTCTTGTTTGACTAGTCGTTTAAGAACGTCCCCAATGACTATTAAGGACTGTCCCAAGCTGCCGGCAGGAAAGGACCGTCCCCAAGTGCCGGGTTTGTCCCCAATGACTAGGTGAATAGCAAAAGCCCCGCAGTCGGAGCGGACTGCGGGGCTCATGAAGAGAGGCTAGT
>NZ_QSOP01000035.1 GCF_003436275.1 Collinsella sp. TM09-10AT | reverse complement strand
ACTAGCCTCTCTTCATGAGCCCCGCAGTCCGCTCCGACTGCGGGGCTTTTGCTGTTTGGAGCGCGAGCAAATGAGGAAGGCGAATAAGAGCCAATCTGATTAGATGCTCAGGTCATGGGATGCCTGAAACCAGACGATGACTCCGAGAATCCTGATTCGGCGTTTGTCCAGCACAATATCCGGTTCCGACGTGCGATATGAGTAGGATGACAGCATCACTGTGTTCGTGCCGGTGCTATATCGCCGTATGACCATTCTGGAATTATCGGCCAAGGCGATGACGGAGCATCCGTTCCAGGGTTTCAGGTTGGGGTCCACCAGGAGAAGGGATCCTATCGGATAGCATTTGGACATGGCAGATGTGTCCATTTGAACAAAAAAGCACCCGCGATGGTTTTTGAATACGGATGAGGGGAGCGCCGTTGTTCCGGTCTGCTTAAGTCCCGTTCTGCCTCCATTCATCTGGATTTTAAATACATCGCAAAGGGAGTCAGTAGTAGTTTCCTTGGATTTCCGCTTCTGCCCCTCGTAGTCGAGCTTTGCGGCAAGCCCTGCGGTTTCAGATGTGAGATCGTCGAGCGGCAGATTGAATTTCGATACGATCTTGAGCAATGTTGACCGGCGGATGGCATAGCGGTCCTTTTCCCAACGGCATACCGTTTCTTTGGAGACGCCGATGAGTGCCGCGAACTCCTCTTGCGTGAGCTGCTCGCGCTTGCGAAGAGCCTTTATGTTTTGACCCGTTCCCATGTTATGAAGCGCGGACGAGGGGAAGGCAGAGGCAGCTGGGGCCGCCAAAGCCGTTTGTCAGCTCAAAGATAGAGATGGGCACAAGTTCAATGCCCGCCTGCTCCAGTGCTTTGTTAGTCTCGGCGTTCTCTTCGTATACGCAGACCTTGCCGGGCTCCAGGCAAAGGGTGCTTATGGCATTGTTGGTTCTTTCGACCTCCGCCGCTCCGGGATTTGAACCGCCGCAAGGGATGAATTGCAGCGAGCTTGAACCCAGGGCTAATCTCAAGGCTTCTTTCAGCCCACCTTCGACATGGCGCGCCCGGGTTGTCCTTTCCGATCTGCCCCGTGTAATGCGGTAGACTCGCGCTTGATCGAGAAGCTCCCGGGCTACGAGGAATGTCTCGTAGCCAACACGAGTGAAGTATGTGTCGAGATGAATACAGAGATCATCGTAGGGAACCTGAATGGCCCATACGGACTCAATAGTTGAGCGCTCATCCCAGAGCAAGTTATTTGCTAGGGTATCTATCGCTGCCGGCTCGGTTCGTTGGGATATACCAACGGCAACGTTCTCGCTATTGAGGTTGTGCAGGTCGCCGCCTTCAATGTGGTAAGTCGATTCATGCTTGAAGAACTGAGGGATCTCGCGGAAATCCGGGTGATAGCTAAAAATCGTTTTGTAGGCGATAACCTCACGGTTGCGCTCTGACCAGTACATATGGTTGAGCGTGACACCTTCGCCGATGACGCTCGCCGGATCGCGCGTGAACCACATGGTGTTAAGGGGGCCTACGAGAAGGTCGTCAGGCGAATATGCGTCTCCTGTCAGTTTTGCGAGGCTGAACATCTCTTTATCCGTGTCGAAGACCTGGGAATAACGGATGCCGTTGACGGCCGCTTGGGCCAGAGCGCGGGAGCCCTCGATGTGCTCGAGGTAATCGCGAATAGCGGACTCGAGCTCAATGCCGCACGCGCCGCATTCTCTAATGAAGCTATCGATAAAGGAGCGACGCGCTTGGTCTGTCGCATCAAGGGCTTCGGTAAGAAGGTTTTCAAGATAGAGAATCTCTACCCCTTCGTGCTCGAGCATCGCCGAGTAAGCATGATGCTCCCTAAGGGCTTTATCAAGATCGAATGAGCTGCTAGACGGACGCAACGTAAAGACCCGATTGAACTGCCCGTCGGGGTAGTTGCGCGTTTCGGGGCCGGGACAGTGCAGAAGCACCTTTTTTAGCTTTCCTATTTCATTTTGAACATGCAATGCGGACATGTGACCTCGCTTTGGCGGTGAGTGTTTATTGCTTCCATAGTGGCACATTACGAGTTTGATTCAATTTACATCATATCTGTCACAGGTGAATGGCACGAACCGACTTAGTAATTAATGTTAAACATCAATTTAGATAGCAAATTGACAAATTACATCAATCTGAAATCCGTTTACGGGTCGATGCGCTTCGTTGGCGGGCGAAGAGACGGAAGGGTGTTTTGCGCGATGACACAATGGCTTTGCCGGCAACGAAAAACCCCTGAATTAAGGAGGAGAGATGGCAGAGACAGAAAAGAAGCGCACTCTTCGAGTCCCGCACGTGTACACCATCATTCTCGTCTTGATGGCCGTATTTGCCGTTCTGACCTGGGTCGTGCCTTCGGGTTCGTTTGAGCGCCAGGAGGTTAACGGTCGCGAGGTAACGGTCTCGGGCACCTATGAGCCTGTCGATAAGGTCTATACGGACGAGGACGGCAACGAGGTCGATCTTCGCCAAGGCATCTTCGAAGTACTTGAGGCCCCTGCGATCGGCATCCAGCAAGCGGTCGAGGTCGTTGCATTCATTATGATCGTGGGAGGTTCCTTCCAGGTCATCACGGCGACCGGAGCCATCACGAGCGGCGTCGCCCGAGTGGTGAAGAAGTTCAAGAGCAAGGACGTCCTCATCATTCCGATCCTAATGGTGCTTTTTGCCTTGGGCGGCAGCACCTTTGGTATGGCAGAGGAGACGCTTCCGTTCTTTGCGATTCTTATGCCGATCATGATGGCCATGGGCTTCGACTCAATTACAGCGTTCATGACGGTGTTTGTGGGTGCCCGTATCGGATACATCGCATCTACCGTAAACCCGTTCAACGTCCTGATTTCCCAGGGCATCCTCGGTATCCAGGGCAACCCCCAGCTTTGGTTGCGTACTATCGCCCTTGTCGTGCTCACTGCAGTTGCCATCGCATGGGTTGTGATGTATGCCCTCAAGGTTAAGAAGAATCCCGAGGCATCCCCAGCTTTCCACGATGATATCGAGAAGCGCAAAGAGTTTGGTGCGGACGAGAATCTCCTCGATAGCGAGTTCACCGGTAGGCAGAAAGCCGTTATGGTTATTTTCGTGCTTGGACTTGCCGCCATCATTTGGGGTCTGGTGGCCCAGGGCTGGTACATGAACGAAATCTCTGCGATTTTCTTGGCCATGGCCCTTCTTTCGGGTGTTGTTTCCGGGATGAATGAGAAGGAGATCGCTGGCGAGTTCGTTAAGGGAATTGCAGACTTCGCGTTCTCTGCCATCGTTGTTGGCCTCGCCCGCGGAATCCTCGTAATCGCCAATGACGGCCTCATCATCGATACGATTCTCAACACGCTCGCCACGGCTCTCTCCGGAGTTCCGGCAGTTATCTTTACGAGCATTCTCTATGTCGTGGATAACCTTCTGTCGATCCTCGTTCCGAGCTCCTCGGGCATCGCTGCTCTTACGATTCCCATTTTCGGCCCGCTTGTTGAGCTGATGGGCTTAAACCCCGAGGCCGCAGTTACTGGTCTTTCCATGGGCAGCGCGGCCATGTCTCTCATTTCGCCAACAAGCGCGATGCTCGTTGCCGGTCTTGGCGTCTGCAAGATTCCGCTAGGCCAGTGGTGGAAGGTCGCTTGGAAATTCTTCCTGGTCGTAAGCGTTATCTGCATGGCATTCACTGCGGTTTCGGGTCTTATCCCCCTGCCGTAAATGCAAAACCCCACATACAAGTTGTGAGAAAGAAGGATAGAGATGAACAAAGGACTGAACGTTCATAGCGAGATTGGCGCCCTCAAGAAGGTGTGCGTCCATCGCCCCGGTATGGATCTTGTAAACATGAAGGCGGAGGATTTCGACCGCGTTTGGATTCACGACGCGTTCTATCTGGACTATGCCCAGAAAGAGCACGATCAGTTTACCGACCTTCTTCGCGGCGCTGGCGCCGAGGTCGTCTATATGGAAGAGCTGCTCGCTGAGACGTTTGACAAAGTCGAGGGCACTCGCGCAGAGTTCATGACGAAGTTCATGGGTGAGTCCGGCATCTCCAACGCGGCCCTTCGCCAGGCCGTTGTCGAGAAGCTTGATTCGATTAAGGACAACAAGGAGTTTGTCCTTGCTGCCATGGGCGGCCTCTACGTTCGCGACCTCGAGATCCCCAAGGTTGGCGGTTCTCTTGCCAGTATGGACGGCGAGGAGTTGAAGGCTGACGATATGGTGCTGTTCCCCATGCCGGCCTCGTATTTCTCCCGTGACCCTCTGGCTGTCGTGGGCAAGGGCGCTACCATGAACCGCATGTACTGGAATCAGCGCAACCGCGAGGTAATCTTCTACGAAACGGTGCTGCGCAACCATCCCGATTACGCCGGTAGCCCCATCTGGTACGACCACAACAGCGAGTGGCATATCGAGGGCGGCGATATCCTCAACATCAACGCCAAGACGCTCGCCATCGGTATTTCCGAGCGCACCCAGACTGCAGCCATCGATGAGCTCGCCAAGAATATGTTCTGGGGTTCCGATGAGGCCGAGATCGAGAACATCTATGCCATCAAGATTCCGCACGGCTATGCCTACATGCACCTCGACACCGTCTGCACGCAGGTCGATCGCGATAAGTTCACGGTCTATCCCGGCATCTACCAGACGCTTCGTGCCTACCGCTTGACCAAGGGCGATTCGGAGGGGGAGGTGCATATCGAGGAACTCGAGGGCACCCTGCAGCATATCCTCGAGCTTGCGACGGGTATGGACCATATCACCATGATTGAGTGCGGTGGCGGCGATCCGATCGAGGCTTCCCGTGAGCAGTGGAACGATGGTTCCAACACTCTTGCGGTCGCACCGGGCAAGGTCTGCGTGTATGAGCGCAACGTTGTCACCAACGATGCTCTTTACAAGGCTGGCGTCGAGCTGCTCGTCGCTCCCTCCGAGGAGCTTTCTCGCGGTCGCGGCGGCCCGCGCTGCATGACCATGCCGTTCTGGCGTGAGGAAATCTAGTCAGCTTTAGCGTATCTGGGCGGCGCGTGTGCGTCTGCGCCGCCCATCCCTCCTTGTGTGTTCCAACAATCGAAAGGACTCAAATCATGGCTCTTAATCTTTCTGGTCGAAGCGTTCTTACCCTGCTTGACTTTACGTCCGAGGAAATCGAGTACATGCTCGACCTCTCAAAGAACTTCAAGGATATGAAGCGCGCCGGTTATCCGCACCGCTTTCTCGAGGGCAAGAACATTGTCCTGCTGTTTGAGAAGACCTCCACGCGCACGCGCTGTGCCTTTGAGGTCGGCGGTATGGACCTGGGTATGGGCGTGACCTACCTCGACCCCGGCTCGTCGCAGATGGGCAAGAAAGAGTCCATCGAGGATACCGCCCGCGTGCTCGGCCGT
Organism: Collinsella sp. TM09-10AT; assembly: GCF_003436275.1. Classification (GTDB taxonomy): domain Bacteria; phylum Actinomycetota; class Coriobacteriia; order Coriobacteriales; family Coriobacteriaceae; genus Collinsella. Next base: position 829 of record NZ_QSOP01000035.1, on the reverse strand, counting down.
ATGTATGACGGTATCGAGTACCGTGGTTCTGACCAGTCTGTCGTCGAGGAGCTTGCCGCCAAGGCTGGCGTTCCCGTCTGGAACGGTCTGACCAATGAGTACCATCCCACCCAGGCCCTTGCCGACATTCTTACCATGCGTGAGGAGTTTGGCGACACGCGCGGCATGAAGCTCACCTATATGGGCAAGGAGCAGGGCAACGTCAGCGACTCCCTGATGGTTATCTGCGCCAAGCTCGGCATTAACTTCTGCTCCTGCGGACCCAAGGGCGATGTCGAGGGCGCCACGCACTTCGATCCCGAGCTTCTTGAGCGCTGCCAGGAGATCGCCGCTCAGAATGGCTGCACGATCCAGCTCACTGAGGATATCGAGGAGGGCGTCAAGGATGCAGACGTGATCTATACGGACGTTTGGGTCGGTATGGGCCAGGCTGAGGAGCTGTGGAAGAGCCGAATCGATCTTCTCTCTCCCTATCGAGTAACGCCCGAGGTCATGGCCAAGGCAAACCCCGGCGCCATCTTTATGCACTGCCTGCCGAGCTTCCACGATACGCAGACCACCATCGGCGCCGAGATTGCCGAGAAGTTCGGCGTGACCGAGATGGAGGTTTCCGACGAGGTCTTTGAGAGCGCGCAGTCTCGTGTGTTCCAGGAGGCCGAGAACCGCATGCATACCATTAAGGCCATGATGTACGCGACGCTTCGCTAATAGCTGGGAAGTGAACGAACACTATGAGTAAACCGTACGGTAAGCCCGATCGTATTGTCGTCGCCCTTGGCGGCAACGCCCTCGGCAACAACCCCGTCGAGCAGATCGAGGCCGTGAGCAA
>NZ_QSOP01000034.1:796-8806 GCF_003436275.1 Collinsella sp. TM09-10AT | reverse complement strand
CCTACCGGGAGTAGCCCCGACGGTTGACAAAACTATAGGAACACCCAATGACTGACCAATGACTAGGCGAGGGCGGCCATGATGGTGCGGGCGACGCCGTCGCGGTCGTTGTCGTATTCGGTGATGGCGTCGGCGGCCTCGCGATCTTCGGGCTCGGCGTTGATCATGGCCATGCCATGGCCCGCTGCCTGCAGCATGGGGATGTCGTTGATGTTGTCGCCGAACGCCCAGGCGTCGGCGAGACGCTCGCCCAGATGCTCACACAGCCACGTGAGGGCCGTTCCCTTGGTGGCGCCTTCGCCCATAACCTCGATATTCATGGCGTACGAACGCGTGACCTCAATGCCTCCGAGCGTGTCGAGCGCCGCCGCGATGGCGTCGCGATCGGCCGGGTCGTGCCAGTACATAGCGATGCGTTCGAGCGCCTCGACCTCGTCGATCTTGCTGTCGATATTCATGTCGATCGGCGTTCGTGTGCGCTTGAGCGAAGCCGCGATGTGGGGGTCGCCGCCACAGAACTCATCCAGACGCCCGTATAGCGAGCGGGGGAGGAAGCACTGCCCATCCGCGAAGATATCGAAGGTCACATCGTGGCCGGCGGCAATGCGATGGATGCGGTGGGCAATGCCACGGTCGAGCGGACGGCTCAAGATGCACGTGGCGCGCGAGGCGTCGGTGGGCGTATCCTCGTCGAGCTGCCAGACGCTGGCGCCGTTGGCACAGACCGCGTAATGCACGGCGGGATGGGCGAGAATGGGCTCAAAGATGCCCGACAGTGGACGTCCCGTGCAGGGAACAAACTCGATGCCACGACGTGCGAGCTCGTCGAGCATCGCCCAGGTGGCATCGCTCATTTGCTTATCGCTCGTCAGCAGCGTTCCGTCCATATCGGAAAACACAATCATTTGATGCAGCCCTTTCTACTGGCATAAAAAGCGTGGCCGAGGGCGGTGATGCCCTGGCCACGCTCGAGTTCTATAACGGTCCGCGTCCTAGCGGTCGGCGAGCGGCTTGTACTCCAGCGGCTCGATCATCGGACGATAGGCGGGGCGGATGATACGGTGCGCGCAGAAGAGCTCTTCCATGCGGTGTGCCGACCAGCCGGCCATGCGGGCGACGGCGAATAGCGGCGTAAAGAGCGTTTCGGGCACGCCGAGCATCTTGTAGATAAAGCCCGTGTACAGGTCGATGTTGGCGCAGATGGGCTTGGTCATGCCGTGGTCGCGCATGACCTGGGGTGCCAGGCGCTCGATGCGCTCGATGAGCGCGAACTCTTCGCCCAAGTCCTTCTTGGCTGCCAGCGAGCGCGCGTAACGACGGCAGACCTCGGCGCGCGGGTCGCTGAGCGTATAGACGGCGTGGCCCATGCCGTAGATGAGGCCCGTGCCGTCGAAGGCCTGCTTGTCGAGGATCTTGCCCAGGTAGGCCGCGACTTCGTCCTCGTCCTCCCAGTTGGAGACATGCGCGCGGATGTCCTCGTGCATAGACACGACCTTGGCATTGGCACCACCGTGGCGCGGGCCCTTGAGCGAGCCGATAGCCGCGGCGTAGGCGGAATACGGGTCGGTGGCCGAAGACGACAGCACGCGGCAAGCGAAGGTGGAGTTGTTGCCGCCGCCGTGCTCGGCATGCAGCATGAGCATAACGTCGAGCAGCATCGCCTCATCGCGGGTGAACGCCATGCCGCCGCGCAGGACCTGTAGGATGGTCTCGGCGGTGGAGAGACCGGGCGTAGGGTGCGGCACGTGAACCTCGGAGCCGCGAAGCTTGGCGACCGAGGCCATGTGTGCGAAGGCGGCGATGCGCGGGAGACGTGCGAGCATGGAAATGGCGACGTCGATTTCGTGCTCGGGCGTGATCACGTCTGGTTCGGCATCGAAGGCGTAGAGCAGCAGTACGGCGCGCTGGAGCACGTTCATGATGCTCGACGATACCGTGGTCATAGGGAACTCTTTAACGTACTCGTCGCTCAGATGTCTAAAGGCGCCCAGGCGCTCGCAAAAGCCGTCGAGCTCTTCCTTGTTGGGCAGCGAACCCGTGATAAGCAGATAGGCGACTTCCTCGTAGCCATAGCGATTCTCGGCCTGGGCATTGTTGACCAGATCCTCGATGCTGTAGCCGCGAAGCGTGAGCTTGCCCTGATCGGGCACGACCTTTCCGTCGACCTTGTTGTAGCCGTGCACATCCGAGATACGAGTGAGACCCGCGACCACGCCCGAGCCGTCGGCATTGCGCAGGCCGCGCTTGACATTGTGCTCGACAAACAGGCCCTCGTCATAAGGGTCGGTCGGCAGGCCGTGGTAGAGGTTTTCGCTCTCAGACGAAATCTGGCGGCTCGCCTCGTAATCCAGAACCAGGCGGCTCAGGTGATCGTCGAAGCGGTAGTAGATTTTCTTGGCGTCGTAGGCCATGTGCGCTCCTCTCCGGTCCGCTTTGGGGCGGCGCGCTTGGACGATATGACGTCAAGCTGCCCCGAGCGGCTTGTTCGCTACAGGCGGTACATAAAGTTAAAGACGTCCTCGCGCTGGATGGACACGTTGACGCCCGAAAGCTCGCCGGCCTCGGCCAGGGCCTTCTGCAGCTCGGCGAAATCGAGCTTGGACTCAGCGGTGTCGGCCAGCATGGTCATGGTGAAGATGTCCTCGATAATGGACTGCGTAATGTCGCGGATGTCGACGTTGGCCTCGCCCAGAACGCGGGTGACGCCGGCGACGATGCCGGGGCGGTTCTTGCCAAGGACGGTGATGACGATACGGGAGGACGAGATCTCGGCCATGGGAAACCCTTTCGCGTGGTCGCGGCGCGCGCGGGGCGCTCCGCTACGGTACAGTGTTCATCATTGTACCTGTCTGGCGCAAAAAAGGCGCGCTCGCTGCGGCGTTACATGCCTGCAACATGAGCGTAAGGGGTTAGGCCGCACGGGGAAGAGCCGTCTGGCGCGTGTCCGGCTCGTGTTGGGTTGATTTCCGATCTCAGCCGAACACATTGAGCGGACAGGCCGTTCCCGCAGTCAGCCGAACGCCTCCGACGGCTGATTCCGAACTGGAAGCGGAGGGCATCCCCGCCCTTCGGTAGGGGATACCGCTCCGCGGCGCATGCCGCGGGCGGCGCCCCTATCGGACCACCGTGACCTCAGTTGGGATGGGCCCAGCACTGCCGCGTACTCGGTGAGCTAGAGCCAACTGTTCGTCTTCACGTCGCGTATGGCGATATTTCGGTCGTCCGGCTCGGTGATGCCGTAGCCGAACGCCTGGAGCGTCTCGATGGACTCCTGGATCCTCTGTTGGAACATGGGACCCGGATCGACCCTCGGCCCGAGGTGCCCGCGCCAAAGGCACGGCGTGGCGCGCAGCATGTTATGGATTTTGGAGATGGGCTCGATGTCGGCGTAGACGTTGAGCGTCGCCATGGCGTCCTTGTGGCCGAGGATCGATTGGAGCGCCTTGATATCGCCGCCTTGGCGGATCCACTGCGTTGCGAACGTGTGGCGAAGGCCGTGGAACGTGATCAGCTCGTCGTTGGTGCCCATGAGGCCGTTGGTCTCCGAGAACGTCTTGAACGCCCTGCGGATATAGCTTGTCGTCGCGAAGGTCGCGCCCGGCTCCGACAGGATGTAGCAGTCCCCGATCTCGACCGCTCCGGTAAGGCCGCGCAAGCGCAGCTTTCCGCAGTCGATCTCGTGGGTCTCCTTCAGGATGGGGAGTAGGCCGACCGGGTCGATGGGGATACCCCTGGCGTCATGGGTCTTGGTGTCCTTGATGAACGAACCCATTCCCTTCGCGTACGCCACCGAGTGTCTGATCGAGATCAGGCCCGTCTCGAAATCCACATCGCACCACCGAAGGCCGCAGACCTCGCCGATTCGCATCCCCGTGTGCAGGGCGAGTACGACCGCCCTCTAATCCTCGGCGGACCAATCGAGTCCGAACTCCTTTCGGGCATCCTCTTCGCTCATGACTTCGAGAAGGTCTCCGGGTTGGCAACGAAGGGCGAGGCATAGCTGCTCGAGTGTGTTGAAGCGAATGCCGCGAATATGCCCTTTTTTAATACGGGACAGGTTCACGGGCGTGGTTCCAATCCTTTCGGCAAGTTCGTTCGAGGAAATCTTTCGCTCGGCCATGATCTTGTCGAGGCGAACAATTACGGGCATGGCGTTTCCTTACGCAATCTCGTCGGAGTCGAGGTACAGCTCTCGGGCGTACAAGAAGAGCTGGGAAAGCATGAACAGGACGATGCCGAGAACCAGAGAGGTCCAATCGAATGATGAAGCGATCTCTTGGGCGCCGACGGCCCCCTCGCCGCCAAACATCGAAACGGAGGTTTTGAGTGAGCCGGCGTAGAGGCTGGTGGCAGCTTGAACAACGAAGAGAATGCCGAGCACCTTCAAGCATGTCGCAGACCCTTTCTTGAAGGGGTCTCCGCTCTTGATCGTCCACACGAGAACGGCGCTGAGGATGGTCGTAGCGATACCGATGACGGCAGGGACCAATGTCGAGATCGCAAGGGCTGGATACGCGGGGGAGTCTGCAATTACAGGGTTGTCGAGCACTTCGATTGCTGGCTTTAAGGAGAACGCCACTTGTGCGATGGCGGTGGCGCAAAGGGTCGCAGAGGCTATCGCACATGCGATGCGGAAGGAATGAAGCCGGGGAGTGCGATTGTCGGAACTCATAATAACCTCCGAAGAATTTAAAAAACTCAGGTTACTTTTTAACAGTTTATGTTAAATTGACTTTGCCGGCAAGTAATAAGGGCCGAGCATTTTGTTCGGCCCCTCTATTCCGACTGGATGAGGTTAAGGTTGGCGATGAATATGCTCAAAATCTCGAAGGCAATCTTTAGGTCGCTCCTCTCCTCCAGGTCACTCTGTGTTGCCGTTGTTGCGTTGATGGTTCTTTGTGCTCTGCCCGTCTTCAGGAGCGCGGCTGGCATCGACGGACGGGTCGAATACCTCGAGTCGGGAATAACCCGTGTTGAGCAGGAATTGTCAGCATCCTATGCGGATGCGCTTGTGAATGCGGGGGAGGACGGTGTCTACACCTCTTCATCAAGCATGCCCGCGCTTCTGTACCCTCTTGCCGCGGGACGTCTTATCTTGGCACCGCTCTCTCCCCTACTTCCGTTTCTGCAGATATCGGATGGAGAGTACACCTATTATGACGGATCGAAGGAGTACTTGCTATGGGTCGCAACGGCCGTTGCCGTCTCGTTCCTTGCCGCGCGTCTTAACAAACGTGAAAAGCTCATCATCCAGGCGCCGATGGGCGAGCTGGGTAGACTTGTTGCATCGAGCGTATGGGCGAGTGTTTTTGCAATGCTTGCCGTCCTCGCCATCAATCTTCCAGGGATAATCGCCGCGCTTGTGAAGAATGGCCCGGGCTCGCCGTTCTATCCGATAGGCTACATTCAATATGCGACTCCGGTTATCAAACCGGCTTGGCTGGTGTTCGCGCAGACGGCCATCTTGCAATTCTTGGTGGCAGCGTTCATCTCGCTTGTCGTTCACCTTGCCGTGAAGATTGCCAATAACCCTACGCTTGGAATCGTGTTCGTATGTGCCCTGATGGGGGTGACGATGGTTCCCGGGTATTACGGAAGATCCATCGCTTTACGTGAGTTCGCCCTGTTGAATCCCCTTACGTATGCGAACACTGAGTTGACCGTCGGCGCCTATAGCCCGTACCCGACAACGCAGATAGTGAATCTGCCTGGACTTTGCTTCGAGCGTGGCGCGATTGCCCTCGTATGCGCAATCGGGATCGAGGTGCTGGCAATTAGCCTGCTTTGCGTTGCTGGAAAGAGCGGCTGCGCGTGCCCGATATCCCCGATTTGTCTTGAGAGAGGTTCCTTCACTGCATCGAGAACGGCAACTCGTTCGAGCGCTTGTGCCTCCGCCGTTGCATACGTAAGAACGATGGGGAAACTGCTCCTGCGTTCTCCTACCCTCGCCGTATGCGCGATTGCAATGTCGACGACGATGCTGGCCCCGGCTCTGGTCGAGATGTTTCCTGACGCTGATAACGTTTCCGCTGTTCGGTATAGGGATGGGGAGCTCCGTTCAATAGATCGGTATTTAGAGCAGAACGCTGCGAATATGGACGTCGAGGGCAAAGCGGCCCTGGAAGACATGCGGGATGCTCTTTCGGGTTTCGTGTACGCGCCTATGCCTGCGGAGGGGTTTCGAAGCCTTGCGACGTACGAGCGCGCTCGAGGTGAGCTGGGCGCGGCAGATGCGACTCTCCTGCAATCGATCGGAATCGAGCCGGAGACTCCTTCTCGTGCGGAGGCGCGCGCCCTTCTGCTTGAGTCGATCGCGAGCTTGCCGGACCCCAAGGTTTACGAGTTAAGTACGAAGATGCCCCCATTAATCCTCCTTTCGTATCTCCAGGCAGCGCTTCCCTCCTTATTTTTGCTGTTGCCCGTGGTTGTCACATCGCTCGCGTGCACCCACCTGCAGTGTCGTTCCCTTCTGGTTCTCCAGATCCCCGCAACAGCGCATGTGCGTTTTCTGACGGCTGTTGCGCTGGCTCTCCTGCTTGGCTTGGTGCTGCTTTTGGTGTCGATGGTTCCCGCTGTCGTTGTGTCCGTGATTAAGAACGGTGCGGGTGGATCGGAGTATCCCGTCGCTCTCATTCGGGCGGGAGCTTCGACAACGTCCATGGTGGGGGAGGCGGTGTTGTGCAGTATTCCGTTGCTGGTCATGGCATACGGCGTGATTTCCGTCGTCGCTGCGTTGACAGCAGCGATTAGCCGCAACTCCGTTGTCACCGGAATGGTTTGCGCGGTTCTCTTGGTGTTGGGTTCGTTGAGCGCTCATGTTGAAAGCGTGGGCATGGGCGTCGCGCTGCTGGCTCCATTCGCCTCGTTTGATCCCGCTTCCCAGGTGGGGACGATTGGGTTCCTTGGGCGAGGGACGAACGCGATGCCTTTTGGAGAGGTCGTCGGCGCATCGGGCGCTCTGCTGGTGGTCTTGGGCGCCGTATCTCCGTTGATGGTGCGCCTGAGTGTTCCAAAGATCGAAAGGGGATGATCTCGATGATTGACCTTCAAACGCTGACGATCTCTTATGGAAAGAAGGTGCTCGTAGATTCGGTGAACGCTGAGTTTGCCCCGGGTACGGTCTACGGTCTCGTCGCTCCGAACGGGCATGGAAAGACGACGTTGCTGCGTGCGATGGCAGGTTTGCCGGGTCCTCGCGTGGACGGGAGCATCGTTCTGGATGAGGTGCAGGGTACGGGTGCGAGAGAGGTCCGTTCTATGATCTTCTATGCACCTGGTGAGGGGACGCTGCTGTATCCCGGATTGCGTGCGGAAGATCACCTCAAGATGGTTTGCGATATGTGGCCGCATGCTCGCGATATCGAAGAGATAGTGGAACAAACGCAGATAGGCGAGTTCGCGAAGATGAGGACCCGCACTCTGAGCCAGGGCATGAAGCAGCAGCTTACCCTGGCGATTGCGTATGCGACGGGCGCGCGGTACCTTCTATTAGATGAGCCCATGAACGCGCTCGACCCCAGCAGGGTGGACTTGCATTCCGAGATTCTCAGGAAGCTGGCCGATTCTGGTACGTGCATCATCATGTCATCCCACATCTTGGATTCGGTCGATAGGCTGTGCGATGAGATTCTGTTTTTGAAGGATGGGAGGCTCATTAGAAGCATTCCGCAAGATGATGCTGCGCCGAAGTCTCCTGGATCCCATTTCGCAAAGCCTGCCGGACGCGCCGAGGGTGCGCTAAGCACGTATCGGCGACTCTACGAAAAGGGCGGGTAGAAATGCAAGTTAAAAATCTATGTGGTCAATATGATGCCGTTGAACCCGCGTATCGATACCGCTCAGCCATTCGCCTCGCCCCCGTCGCACGTATCTTCATCCGGTCTGTTACTTTTAATCTAACGATTCTTTGAGGAACGTAGGTGCTTCTGAATGTACTGTCGACTTCTTCTCAAACTGATCCTAAGAGACAAGGCCGCATGGATTTGTACGCTCGTTCTCGCTGCAGCCTTT
>NZ_QSOP01000034.1:0-786 GCF_003436275.1 Collinsella sp. TM09-10AT | reverse complement strand
TACGCTCGTTCTCGCTGCAGCCTTTTCCGTCCCCATTGCGTTCAATTCACCCATCTACGGGCCCTTCTTTATGAAGCAGGGCATGCAGGGCTTTGTCGACGCATTCAATACGCGCGCGCCCCAGGCCAGCGGCACAGACCTATCGCCAGAGCAGCAAGCTGACGCGGAGCTTGCAAGATACGCGAACGCCGCCCTTGCCGCTCAAACCGACGCCGCCTTTCTCGATTCTGCCGAGAGCTACTACGCGCTCATGGGCGAAGGCTTCCAATCCGGGTCCATCGTGGGAGACCGAGAGACCAATGACGCAGCGCTCGCATATTGCCGTGCCCTGAGCAGCTCCGGCATCACGGATATCCCGGCCTCCGCAAACGACCTGCCATTCCTTTCCTTCCTGCCTTACGCCATTGCCACGGCGCCGTCTTTCCTTCCCTTCATCCCCTTCCTTCTCTCGTCGATACTCGTGCTCGGCGCCACAAGGCCTGCGACCCTGGCGGCAAAGGCGCCCGCGCCCAAATTCCGGCGCCTTATCCAGATCGTGTTTTCGATAATCGCCGCGGGGACCGCGATGCTCCTCGCCGGCCTCGCACCCGGGGGCATTTACGCCTTGGCCCTAAACGGCTTCGGGCAAATTGGGTACCCGATCGCCTTCTTCCATGACGGCGCGCTTACCACCACGACTGCGGGAAACGTCTTCACAGCCCTGCTTATCGCGCTTCTTGCGGGCGGAACCTTAATATCCGTTTGTTCCGTCGTCCTATCGACCGCAACGAGGCGCGTCCTCGCGGG
>NZ_QSOP01000033.1 GCF_003436275.1 Collinsella sp. TM09-10AT | reverse complement strand
GGGCCGTGTTCCGCTATGCGGTTGTCAATTTGCGAAAGAAATTATGCGTCACCAAGCGTTTTCCAGCGCAGCACGCAAGGAGCGGAGCGACGCAGCGAAAGCGGGCGGCGCCAGCCGCACGCGGACATCCCGCTGGGGGCACCACAGAATCTGTGAAGCCCGTTACCAATTCGGTAGCGGGCTTTTTCCTACCCATACGCCGGGATTCGAACCCCGAAGGCATAAAATCACACTGTCATCCAAGGGCCCGTGGACAAAAAATAGCAAATATGAGTACTGTTACCAATTTAGTAACAGCGATTTCATGCCATCAGAAGGCGATTTGGACACAAGGCGTCCTACGGCGGAGGAATTGCAGGCATTTATCAGCTAAGTACTTGGACATATGTTGCGTAACACTGCATATTTTGCAAAAAGATAATGCTACAGGGCTTGTGACAGTACTCATATTTGACGTTTTTTCCCCACGACCCCTTATTGTGTGGGCGAATCAGTTGCAAAGCGGGATCCAAAGCGTCCTTCGCAAACAAATAGCCGGGGCCCGCGCGATGCGGACCCCGGCTCAATACCGTGACGATATGTCAGTTACGCTCTACACGTAGAACAGGATGTCGTCGTAGGTCGGAACCGGCCAGTAGTCGGCGGCCACGATCTCCTCCATGGCGTCCACGGCAGCACGCAGCGTATCCATAGCGGGAACGACCTCGTGCGCGTACACGTTGGCCTGCTCCTGGCCATCGAGAGCCTCGGCCTTCTGATGCACGGCGTCGAGCGCCTTGATGGAGTCGTTGATGGCGGTGATACCGTTGCAGAGCTTGTTGAGCGTGTTCTGCTCGCACTGCATGGCAGCCTCAGCACCGGCGGCACGAATAGTCTCAAGGCCCTTAGCGACCTTGGTGGCATAGGCGGTAATGACCGGGCGATAGGTACGACGCGCCTCGCGAACCATCGTGGTGGCCTCGATGTTCATGAGCTTGTTGTACTTCTCGAGCTTGCAGTCATAGCGGCACTGGGCCTCGGCCCTGGTCAGGACGCCCGTCTCCTCAAAGAGCGCAATGGCCTTATCGGAAACAAAGGCGGGAAGAGCGTCGGCCGTGGTCTTGTTGTTGGCAAGGCCGCGCTTCTCGGCCTCGATGGGCCACTCGTCGGAGTAACCGTCGCCGGAGAACAGGATGCGCTGGTGATCGGTCAGCACCTTCTTGCAGTACTCGAGCGCGGCGTCCTGGAACTTATCCTCGGGCGTACCCTCGAGCGCATCGGCGAAGGACTTGAGCGACTTGGCAACGGCGGCATCGAGCACCAGGTTGGAGTCGGAAACGTTTTGCTCGGAGCCGCAGGCACGGAACTCGAACTTGTTGCCGGTGAAGGCGAACGGGGAGGTGCGGTTGCGGTCGGTGTTGTCCTGCATCAGTTTGGGCAGGGTATCGGCGCCCAAGTCAAGCACGCCGCGCGTGGCATGGACGGAAGCCTTGCCATCGATGATCTTCTCGACAACCTCGGTAAGCTGGTCGCCCAGGAAGATGGACATAATCGCCGGAGGAGCCTCGTTGGCGCCCAGACGATGATCGTTGCCGGCCGAGGCAACGGAGGCACGCAGGAGCTCCTGATAGTTATCGACGGCCTCGATCACCGCGGTGAGGAAGACGATGAACTGCAGGTTGTCGAGCGGGGTGTCGCCCGGGTCGAGCAGGTTCTCGGACTCGGTGCCAAGCGACCAGTTGTTGTGCTTGCCCGAACCGTTGATGCCCTCAAAGGGCTTCTCGTGCAGCAGGCAGACCAAGTCGTGACGGGAGGCGATGAGCTTCATCTTCTCCATCATGACCAGATTCTGGTCGATGGCCTCGTTGACCTCGCCGTAGACAGGGGCGAGCTCATGCTGGCAGGGAGCGACCTCGTTGTGCTTGGTCTTGGCAGGAATGCCAAGCGCCCACAGTTCATCGTCCAGGTCCTTCATATAGGACGAGACGGTGGGGCGGATAGCGCCAAAGTAGTGTTCCTCGAGCTCCTGGCCCTTGCAGGGAGCAGCACCAAAGAGGGTGCGCCCGGTGATGACCAGGTCCCTGCGCTTGCGGTAAGCGTCCTTCTTGATCAGGAAGTACTCCTGCTCATCGCCCACGGAAGGAACGACCTTCTTGGGGGTCTTACCAAACAGCGCCAAAACGCGCTTGGACTCACGCGAGAGTGCGGTCATGGAGCGCAGCAGCGGGGTCTTCTTGTCCAGGGCCTCGCCCGTGTAGGAGCAAAAAGCCGTGGGGATGCACAGGACATCGTCCTTAATGAATGCGGGGCTGGTGGGATCCCAAGCGGTGTAGCCACGGGCCTCGAAGGTGGCACGCAGGCCGCCGTTGGGGAAGCTGGAGGCGTCCGGCTCGCCCTGGATGAGGTTCTTGCCCGTAAACTTGGTAATGGCGGTGCCGTCGTGGTTGGGCTCGAGGAAGCTGTCGTGCTTCTCGGAAGTAATGCCCGAAAGCGGCTGGAACCAGTGCGCGTAGTGCGTCGCGCCCTTGGAGATGGCCCAGACCTTCATGGCGTGGGCAACGGCGTTGGCCACATCCAGGTCAAGCGGCTCACCGTCCTCGAGGGTTGCAGCAAGGCGCTTCCAAATGTCCTTGGGGAGGTAGTCCTTCATGACTTCCTCAGAGAACACCATGGTCCCGAAGCGGTCAGTAAGTTCGGCCATACGGAACTCCCTTCGTATCGGCACCGCGTGAGAAGCGGTGTTGATTACTAACGAACGAGTCATAGATTAGGCTCGTCGTGTTTCCGCAACATTACCGTTATGTTGCTGTCACGAAACCAATCAATGAGGTTACCGCATCGCGGCGGCGTTGCCGCCCTCAACAGCCAATCAACTGTATAAATTGCAGACCTCTCCCCATGGTTTAAGGGTAGTCAATTTGGGATGGGGCTCTATTAACTGGTATTTCGCATCAGATACCAGTCTTTACTGCCCCATCTTAGATTGACCGCCATGTTATAGGGAATGCCGATAGCAAGGCATCTTTGATTGGTATCCCCAAATAGCGAGTGAAACTCCACCGTGACACAGTGGTGCTGTAGAATCCTTACAACACATCACACTATTACGTATCTAGAGGAGCACGATATGCGCGTCGACGAGGTTTTTAAGCAGGCAGCATCCCAGGGCACCGCACCCGTTTCGTTTGAGATGTTCCCGCCCAAGGGCGAGCTTACCCTCGACACGGCCCGCGAGGTGGCGGGCAACCTGTGCAAGCTTTCGCCGAGCTTTGTCTCGGTTACTTGCTCGGCCGGCGGCTCGGGCAACGGTGCCACCACCGCCCCCATTGCGCATATGATTACGAGCGAATTCGATACACCCTCGGTGGCACACCTTACCTGCGTGGGCCGTTCGCACGCCGATATCGCCGCCAAGATCGATGAGTACCGCACCGCCGGCGTGGAAAACATCCTGGCCCTGCGCGGCGATCTCCCTGCCGGCGCGACCGAGGACGACAAGCCCGCCTCCGACTACGCCTACGCCCGCGACCTCATCCCCGAGCTCGTCGACGCCGGCTTTTGCGTGGGTGCCGCAGCCTACCCCGAGGGCCACATTGCCTGCGAGGATCTCAACCTCTCGGTCGAACACCTCAAGCAAAAACAGGACGCCAGCGCGAGCTTCTTTGTGACGCAGCTCTTTTTTGATAACGAGTGCTTCTATCGTTTTCGCGAGCTTGCCGACAAGGCCGGCATCACCGTGCCCATTACCGCGGGCATCATGCCGTTTATGGGCAAGTCGCAGATCAGCCGCATGGTCTTTATGTGCGGCGCGTCACTGCCCTCCCCCGTCATCAAGATTCTCGCCAAGTACGAGAACGACCCCGAGAGCCTGCAGGCAGCCGGTGTAGATTATGCCGCCCGTCAGCTTTGCGACCTCAAGGAGCACGGTGCCGCCGGTCTGCACCTGTACACTATGAATCGTCCTGCGATCGCCGCGACCATTATGGAGCGCCTGGGGTAATGGAAAAACCGCACATCGATACAACCGCTGTCGAAGTGCCGGCCGACCTTGCGTCGCCGGCGCTTTACCGTGTCGATGCTGCGCACCATCCCCGTGTCGACCGTGCCGAGATGCTGCGGTATCTGGGTTACGGCGGCCAGCAGATTGAGCCCGAGCTGTCACGACGTATTGAGCTTGTGGTCGAGCGCCTTGAGCTGGACATTGAGCCCCGCGGCGTGCGGCGCGTGTTTACCGTCGATGCCACGGGCGTGGACGAGCAGGGAGAGCCTTGCATCCGTCTGGTTGGCACCAACGTTGAGCTGCGCGGTCGCGACATCTATCGACATCTCAAAGACGCCCGCTTTGCCGCGCTCATGGCATGCACCCTCGGCATGGACGCCGAGCGCCGCCTGCGTACCACGGGAGCCCAGCAGCCCCTGGAGGGAGCCGTGCTCGACGCCGCATGCTCTGCCTATGTAGAAGCCGCCGTCGAGCAGATGGACCAGCAGGTCAAGGCTGCGGCCGCTGCACACGGGCTCGCCGGTAACTGGCGCTTTAGTCCCGGCTATGGCGACTGCCCGCTCTCGGCCCAGCGCTCAATCGTGGCTGCGCTCAACGCCACACGGCTCATCGGGCTTACCGTTACCCCCACCAGCCTGCTCATGCCCACCAAGAGCGTGACCGCGGTGATCGGTCTGTTTGACGGCGAGGTCCACGACGCCCAGAGCCGCCCCACCTGCAATATCTGCCGCATGCGTGAGCACTGCCGCTTCCATGCCGCCCACACCACCTGCTATTCCAGCCATTAGGAGCCATCGATGTCTACTCCGCTTATCACTCATGATTCTGACGGTACTGCACTGGCGGCACCTGTCAATACTGCGCGCTGCAACGGCGCTGTGTACAAGACGCGCACGATCGACGACCTTCGCATTAAGGACGATCGTCTGCGCGCCGCCATCAAGGGCACCGGGCACCTGCTGTTTGACGGCGGCATGGGCACCATGTTGCAGGCCGCTGGCATGAAGGCGGGCGCCCTGCCCGAGCTGCTCAACTTTGAGGAGCCCCAGGTCATCACCGATATCCAACGTCAATATGTCGAGGCAGGCTGTGACGTGATCACCGCCAACACCTTTGGCGCCAACGCGCACAAGCTCGATGGCGCCGCCACCGTGGCAGATGTCTTTGCCGCCGCGGTCTCTTGCGCCCGCGCGGCCGGTGCCCATTACGTCGCCGGCGACATCGGCCCCATCGGTGCGCTGCTTCGCCCCCTGGGCACCCTCAGCTTCGACGAGGCCTACGACCTCTTTGCCGAGGAAGTGCGTGCCGGCGTCGATGCGGGCGTGGACCTCTTTATTATCGAGACTATGACCGACCTGGCCGAGATCAAGGCAGCCGTCCTCGCCTGCCGCGAGAACTCCGACCTGCCCGTCTTTGCCACCATGACCTTCGAGGAAGACGGCCGTACCTTCCTGGGAACGAGCCCCGAGGTCGCCGCCATCACGCTCGACGCTATCGACGCCGACGTTCTGGGCATCAACTGCAGCCAGGGACCGGCCGAGCTCCGAGGGCTCGCCGCACGCATGCTCACCGTTACCGACAAGCCCATCATGGTGCAGGCCAACGCAGGACTGCCCCGCGTGGACGACGACGGCAACACCGTCTTTGATATCCAGGCTCCCGAATACGCCAAGGCCGTCGCCGGCATGATCGCCGACGGCGTGAGCGTCGTGGGCGGTTGCTGCGGCACCACGCCGGCGCACATGGCGGCCTTGCGCACGCTTATCGACAACCACACGTCCAGCCCGCGCCACCGCAAGCCCAGCATGTCGGTCACGAGCGCCCAAACGGTCGTGGACCTTCCCTGCGACGGCCACAAGATCGCTGTCATCGGCGAGCGCATCAACCCCACCGGCAAAAAGCGCCTGCAGCAGGCCCTACGCGACGGCGACCTGGACTACGTCGTAAGCCAGGGCATCAGCCAGCAGGAACAGGGCGCCGACATCCTGGACGTCAACGTGGGCCTGCCCGAGATCGACGAGGTCAAGATCATCCAGCAGGCAACCGAACAGCTCCAAGGCTCCACGCTCCTGCCGCTGCAGATCGACTCCACCGACCCCGCTGCCGTCGAGGCCGCCGTGCGCCGATACGCCGGCAAGCCCATCATCAACTCGGTTAACGGCAAGCAGCAGATCATGGATGAGATCTTTCCGTTGGTTGCCCACTACGGCACCAACGTCGTCGGCCTTACGCTCGACGAAGGCGGCATCCCCGATACCGCCGAGGCCCGCTTCGCCATCGCCGAGCGCATCGTGGCCGAGGCCGCCCGCTACGGCATTGGCCCGGACCGCATCCTCATCGACTGCCTGGTCATGACCGCCTCGACCAATCAACGCCAGGCCGAGCAGATCCTGCGCGCCATGTCCCTGTGCAAGGAGCGCCTGGGCGTCAAATGCGCGCTCGGCGTGTCGAACATCAGCTTTGGCCTGCCCGCTCGCCCGCTGCTGGGTTCGGTCTTTTTGGCCGCCGCTTTTGGCGCGGGTCTGGACGCCCCCATCATGAACCCGGGCTCCAAGCGCTTTATGGATACCGTCTACAGCTATCGCGTCCTGAGCGTTGAGGACGAGGGCTCGACCGGATACATCGAGCGCTATGCCGGCTGGACCGATCCGTATAAGATCGCCGCCAACCCGGCAGCAGCTCAGGCCGCATCGACCGACACCGTGCCCGCTGCCGGCACCGACGGCACCGACGGCAACGACGACCCGATTCGTCGCATGGTCGTCTCGGGCCGCAAAGGCGAGATCGCTGCCGAGACCGAGCGTCTGCTGGCAGACCACGACGCCATGGACCTCATCAACAATCACTTTATCCCCGCCCTCGACGAGGTTGGCGTCCTCTTTGACCAGGGCAAGTTCTTCTTGCCGCAGCTTATGGCCTCGGCCGAAGCCGCACGCGTGGGCTTCGACACCATCAAGCGCCTGATGCCCGCCGGCGAGATCGCCGACAAGGGCAAGATCTGCGTGGCCACCGTCAAGGGCGACATCCACGACATCGGTAAGAACATCGTCAAGATGCTGCTCGATAACTACGGCTATACCGTCTTTGACCTAGGCCGCGACGTCGACCCGCAAGAGGTGCTCAAGACCGTGCGGGAGCGTGACATCAAGCTCGTCGGCCTCTCGGCGCTTATGACCACCACCGTCGTCGCCATGGAGGAGACCATCAAGTTGCTCCATGCCGAGGTGCCGGGCGTCAAGATCATCGTAGGCGGCGCCGTGCTCACCCCCGAATACGCCAAGCAGATCGGCGCGGACTACTACGCCAAGGATGCCGCCGAAAGCGCGCGCATCGCCGAAGAGGTCTTTGGGCAGTAACACAACGGAAACAACCGAGCACCAAAACGTGCCGCATGCGCCACTTGGCACGTGCGGCACGTTAGAATAGAAAAGACTATGCTCGTTTTGGCAGATAGGAGCGCAAGGATGGCGATCACGCCCGCAGAAATCGCGGAAACCCGCGGCATGGTTGAGGAGCAGAACCTCGACATCAGGACCATCACCATGGGTGTTTCGCTCATGGGTTGCGGTGACGAGAACCTCGACCGCATGTGCACGAAGATCTACGACCACGTGACGCACACGGCTGAGCATCTGGTCGAGACCGCCGAGAACCTCGAGCGCGAGTACGGTATCCCCATCGTCAACAAGCGCGTCTCCGTTACCCCGGTGGCGCAGATCGCCGCTTGCTGCAAGGATGAGGACCTCACCCCTATCGCGCACGCCCTCGACCGCGCGGCCGAGACGCTCGGCATCGACTACCTGGGCGGCTTCTCCGCACTCGTCCAGAAGGGCATCGGCGACGCCGATCGCCGCGTTATCCAGTCCATCCCCCAGGCGCTCGCTACCACCAGCCGCGTCTGCTCCAGCGTCAATGTTGCTAGCCTGCGCGCTGGCATCAACATGGACGCCGTGCTTATGGCGGCCCAGACCATCATCGATGCCGCTAGACTCACGGCCGACCAGGATTCCGTCGGCGCTTCCAAGTTTGTCTGCTTTGCCAACATGGTCGAGGACTCCCCGTTTATGGCGGGCGCCGTCCACGGCGGTGGCGAGGCCGACGCCGTCATCAACGTAGGCGTCTCGGGCCCCGGTGTTATGGCCGCAGCCCTGGAGACGCTGCCCGATTCCGCCTCGATGATGGAAGTCGCCGAAAAGATTAAGCAGACCGCCTTTAAGATCACCCGCGCCGGCGAGCTCATGAGCCGCGAGGCCGCCCATCGCCTGGGAGTCGAGAAGGGCATTGTCGACCTGTCGCTGGCCCCCACGCCCGCCATCGGCGACTCCGTCGCGCGCATCCTCGAGATCATCGGCGTGGGCACCTGCGGTGGCCCCGGCACGACCTGCGCGCTCGCCATGCTCAACGATGCCGTCAAGAAGGGCGGCGTCATGGCCAGCTCCAGCGTGGGCGGTCTCTCCGGCGCTTTCATCCCCGTGTCCGAGGACGCCGGCATGATCGCCGCCGTCGAAGCCGGTGCGCTTTCGCTCGAGAAGCTCGAGGCCATGACCTGCGTGTGCTCCGTCGGCCTGGACATGATCGCCATCCCCGGCGACACCCCGGTCGAGACCATCGCCGGCATCATCGCCGACGAGATGGCCATCGGCGTCATCAACAACAAGACCACGGCCGTCCGCGTGATTCCCGCCATCGGCAAGGGCGTGGGTGACTGCGTCGAGTACGGCGGCCTGTTCGGCCGTGCACCCATCATGCCGGTGAACCCCAACGCCGGCACCGTGCTCGCCCACCGTGGTGGACGCTTCCCGGCACCGCTGAACTCGCTGAAGAACTAGCTGAGGGGTTCGGGCGAGGAGCCCCGGGGAGGGCAAATATATAAGGTCGCCTGCTCGGACAGTCCTGACTCGCACGGAGAGCACATTAAGTGCTCTCCGGCTCGTGCGGAACTCGCGATCGACCTTATATATTTGCCCTCCCCGGGGCTCCCGCACAACGGGACCTCGGTTGGGTTCTATCCCGGTTGCAGTTGCTTCGCTCCTGCACCACATGGTTGATACGGCGGTTTGGCGTTGGATCGGTTCTTTCTGATATATGCTGGTTGCGGCTCTTCTTTTGGGAGGAGTCGCTTTTTTGTTGCTAGGAGGTTGGCCCGTGGTTGATGGGGATGCTCGCTCTGAGCTGCTTTCCACAGATTGGAACCAGGAATGGATGCGCCTGCAGGCTGGTCGGCGGCGGGCTGATGACTCTTTTGAGTGGGATAAGCGGGCTCGGCATTTTCGGCCGCTTGAGACTGCTCCGTATGCCCGGGACTTTATGAAGCTGTTGGCGTTAAAGCCTGGTGAATCGGTGCTTGATATGGGGTGTGGGGCTGGGTCGATTGCCATTCCGCTTGCTCAGGCTGGGCATCCTGTGATTGCTGCTGACTTTTCCCCTGCCATGTTGGGCACGCTTGATGCTGGCATTGAGTACTATGGGCTCGAGGATCGCATTACGCCGCTTGAGCTTGCTTGGGATGATGATTGGGATTTGGTTGGACCGGTCGCGAAAGCGGTGGATGTTGCCTTTGCCAGTCGGTCGGTTACGACGACCAATCTAAAAGATGCGCTTGCCAAGCTTGATCGAACGGCTCGTCGGCGTTGTGCTGTCACGATGGTCGCCAACTCCAGCCCGCGCTATGATCTGCACTTGATGAACGCTATCGGCGCCTCGGTTACCTGCAGTAATGGCTTTGTGTATGCTTTTAATATCCTCATTCAGATGGGTGCCCTGCCGCAGGTTACGTACTTTGAATCGCCTCGTCGCGATACCTTCGATAGCCTTGAGGCGGGCGTGGCGGACTTCTCCCGCATGCTCGAGCACGGTAACGAGGATAAGATCGACCGTCTGCGCGTCTACGTCGCTCAGCATATGATTGAAAATCCCCATGCCGGCGAGCCAGGGTCCAAGGGCGTGCCGCAGGGGCGCTATATGCTCGACCATATCCGTAAGGTTCGCTGGGCGTTTATTGCATGGGAACCGGTCTCTGAATCCCGCTCGTAGCCCGTTCACAGCCCGAGCTGCCCATCACCTCGGCATCCGCATTCTTTGCGAACTGGGCAAACGCGCTCCACACCGCGCCGTTCCTGCGCTATCGTGGGACAGCTCACGTAGATTAAGGCCCCGTCGCGGGGCACCCCATACATAGAAAGCGAGAACCCATGGCACTGACAGGAGCCCAGGTCAAGCAGCTTCGCAGCATGGCCCATCACCTCAACCCCGCCATCATCATCGGTAAGTCCGATGTCAACGAGGGCACCGTCGAGCAGACGGTCGCCTACCTGGAGAAGCATGAGCTCGTTAAGTGCTCCGTGCTCGATGGCTCCAGTCTTTCCGCCCGCGAGGCCGCCGAAGAGCTCTCCGAGCGTTGCCACGCCGAGGTCGTCCAGGTCATCGGCCGCAAGTTCTCGCTGTATCGCGAGTCCTCGCGCAAGGACATCGAGAAGATCAAGCTCGTCTAAGAGCCAATGATTCTGCGAGCCAACACATAGCAAGCTTTCGGGTGCCCAAGTACTTCGGGCGCCCGTTTTTTATCGCTCGACCAGCACGCGATTGAGCCGCCCCTCCACCAAGCGCTCGTATAGACGCCGCGTCTCGGGCTCGGGCACGCCATTGACCTGCTCCCTCAGATGGTGCATATGCCCGCTGTACAGCTCGACGATATCGCGCCGCCGCCCCGCCGCACTGTAGACGCGCATGGCGCAGCGCACCATATCCTCACGCGCCGTTTCCTGTCGAAGCCCCGACTCCGCCAGCCAAATCGCCGACTGCAGATCGTTTTCTTCTAGAGCGGCATTTGCTCCCTTAATCATGCAATCGATGTACTTTGACTGCATAATGCGTCGCATACGCAAAAAGTAGGTGGGGTTACAGCCATTGGGAACATACAGCGGTCCGGCATAAAGCTGCTCAATCTTAAGGCACAGCTCAACTAAATGGGGCCCGCGTGCGCCCGTGCGATTTCCCAAAACCTCGCGGCTTATCTGGTCAAACAGCCGTACATCGGTCTTGACGTAGTCGCCGTTGAGTCCGATGCATTCATTTTGGATGAGCACACACGACTTGCCATCCGGCGTCGGTCCCAAAGCCGACCGCAAGCGCGATATCGTCGAGTACAGGTTGTTGCGGGCGCTATTGAACTCGGCATGGGGCCACAGCTCCATGGCCAGCGTCTCACGATCGACGAGCGCATCCATGCCCAGTGCAAGCCGCTCGGCAAGTGTCGCCGCCTTCTTGCGGCGCCACATTTTGTCCGTGATGGGAAACCCGTCGCGCTCGGCGCGAAACGCGCCAAACATGCGAATCTCGATATGGTCGATGGTATCAACGGCTTCAACCTCGCCGGCCTGGAACAGGCGCTCGCCCTCCCCTTCCAAATCGTCGCGCAGCGAGTACCGCGACAGCTCGCGCACGGGAAGCTTCTTGCGAATCCTGGTCGCCGGCTCGCCCAGACAATGCATGGCAAGGCGCGCAAAGAGCCGATACGATGGCTCTAGAATCCCCGCACGATTCATGGACATCCAGGCCGCAAGATCGCTATCTCGCCCCGCACAGGCCAAATGCAGCGCCACCATCCAGGCCTCCGCTCCACCAACCTGCGTCTGGCTTATATCGAGCAACTCCGCTTCCTCACGTACCGAAACCATCGAGGTGTTACGCAGATACGCCGCGCGCTCCAGCAGCAATGCGTTATCGCGCATGTACGCAATCGACTCTTCGGCAAGTTTGAGCACTTGGACCGCACGGAACTTTGCATTAACCGGCCGTCCCTCTGCCAGCGACTGCCAGCCTTCTAGCAACAGGCCAAACAGCTGAATCTGGTTATCGCGCATGCGCACGGCAAAACGATCGAGCTCGTTGAACGCCGCGTCGTCGGTTACCGGCAGGCCGGAAAGGAGCCGCCGTGCCGCCAGCACCATGCGCACCCAGATAGCCATCGCCTTAAGCCCACGTACGTCGAGCGCCTCCCGCACCACCGTCATCTCGTCGTCGCGCTCGTCGGTTCCCGCAAACGACCCGTCAAAGAGCTCCACCAGCATGCTATCGGCCCGTATAACAATCCCCGCGATGTCGAGCTCACAGTCGTAGGCCTTGCTCGTTTTGAGCTGCTGTAGAACGCCGCCGTCATCTCCCCGTTCGGTCAGGCATCGCTTGACCTCGATATGCGCGGACAGCATGTCGAGTGCGGTGTGGGACGTCTCTATTTCTGGCACGGCCAGGTTCGTAGGAAGCCCAAGCCCGTTGTCCCCATAGCAAACAGCCGTCAGTGTCTGGGCCACCCTCCATGAAACAGGGTCTATTTCGCAGGCCGCCCGTTCGCCCCCGCGCTCGATGACCGATGCCATATAGCGAGCGAGCTTTGTATTGGACACGCTGACCGCTGCCAGATATACGCCAAGCGCCTCGGCAGGCGTTGGCTCTGGAGCCGGATCCTCGGCATCGATCGTGCCCAGCGCTGCTCGGCAGATATCGGCCCCGTGCCCCGTCAGAGCCAGATCGACCCCATACTGCCCAGCAAGTTCAAGGACCGCATCACGGTCCAAAAAGGCGTCCGCCAGGCCCATCGCCGCATCGCATCGGCCCGCCTTAAGCAAAATCCGGGCCGCCCTCGGAACAAGTTCGGGGCGAACCTCGGCCACCAACTTACGCAAGCGCAAGCGTCCGTTATCCTCCGTGCCCAGACACGTAAAACTCCGCTCGGCGGGGTCCAAGCCAAAGATCGGGTAGTCGCGTACGAAGTAGGACTGGTCGACCATCGATAGCCTCACCCCGCAAGCCTCGAGTTCTGCGATATTGCCCTCGCCCATCAAAATCATGAGACATGCCACGCAAAACAGTGCATTATTGTCGAGCGAAGCCAGGTCGACAAGTGCCGCGCCATATACGTTGACAATCTCGTTTTCGAGCAGACCGGCTACGTCGCCTTGGCCATACAGACCCGTCTGCAATGCCGAAACGAGCTCGGGCACGCCCTGCGTGAGCTGATAAAAGTCGAGCGATGTGCTGATCGAAAACGCCGATGCCCACGCCGAATACTCATAGGCATGCACCTTGAGCATCTGCGCATTGATCTTAACCGAATCGCCCAGCCCATGAATCAGTTGACGATTTGAAGGACGGCAGGAGATAAAGACCCCCACCCCCATAGCGCGCAGGCCGCGAATCCTGTCGATGAGGTCTTCGGTATCGTGCTGATCGAGGTTTGGCACATTATCAATCGCGATAAGGGAGTGCGGTTTGTCTTTGAGTTCTTCGGTAACCACCTCGAGCTGCATAAACACCTCGCGCCCAGTGGCGCGATCGGCCTCGATAATCCGCACGGGGCCTCGCGTCGGGTCGCATTTAACCTCATGGGTGTACTGCAGCAGCACCGAGGTCTTCCCAAACCCGTCGGGCGCATAAAGAACCACGATGCCGGCCTTTCGGCCCTTGGCGAGAAGCTCATTCATCAAGCGTTCGCGTCGCACCATATAGCCACCGCCCAGCGGCATCAGCTCGAGGTCGTCCATACTGCCCAAATCGTTTACCATGCCCGCTCCTCAACTCGACCGTATGGACACTGTAACCGCAAGACCATACAAGCCGCGCTATGAATAGAGCGACCTTGTGTTCTAGGTTGTCTTTTGGTACGCAAGCGGCAAGTTTTTGTACAGCGAGGGCCGATTGTTATTAATCCCCCGACTAATCGGTCTTTAAGCAGGTAAATGAGCTTGTCAGCTTGTCCCATCTAAGCGGCAGTGTAACGCAAATGAACAAGGTTCAGCTATGTCATTCAACTCGCCTAGCACCCGCTACCGTCTACGACCTTTTAGTGGCATTTTTGCATAGAATCTGGTATGGAATGAATCAAGCTGTTGGGCATCCGGCATTCGTCAAGCTTGCGGCAAGATTTTGGTCAAGCGGGCGGAGAGGGATAACAAAAGGCTCTGTTAGACCAAATTTGACACGATCGGCTGTTCGTCGAACCG
>NZ_QSOP01000032.1 GCF_003436275.1 Collinsella sp. TM09-10AT | reverse complement strand
TTGCTCACGGCCTCGATCTGCTCGACGGGGTTGTTGCCGAGGGCGTTGCCGCCGAGGGCGACGACAATACGATCGGGCTTGCCAAGAGGCTTAGACATTGCTGGAATCCTTTCTGTAAAAGGCCTACAACCCATTAATAACCCGCGTCCGTGCGATACGCGAGTTTATTAAGGTTTATATTCTCTTTATCGCTCATTTTATTCATTTTGAAAATACCTAAGCGGCGAACGGTCGATTTTACCCGCTCAGCGTAAAGAAGCCCAGTTCAGGCATATCTACGCCATTTACGTGCAACTTTATTTAAATAGAGCAGGGATTAGACCAGATTATGCGAACTATATCTTTGCTAAACACAAAACGGACAGCGCAATATCTTACTCGCACTATACGCGATTCTATACATTAATTTGACGAGTATGCACCCCTGCAAAAACATGGGGCTTTTCATCCAACATAAGGGATAGCCGATCGCGCTTCACCCCGCGGCAAGCGACTGCGAGTTCGCAGTATGGAACTTTACCGTCGGCTTCTGCATGAACGCTACCGACGCCCTTTCGCTCCTGCGCGCCCAAGCAGCCGAGAACGCTAACGGCGCCACTGTCAACCTGGCCACCCTCAACAACGGCGCCGCCAGCCTTTTCGCAAAGTACCGTGCTGGCTCGCTGGCTTTGAGGCCTAAGTGAGCTTTGCTATTTGTCAATTTTTGTATGATTTGGGTCAAATCTATTTGTCAATTTTTGTATGATTAGGGGCAAATCTATTTGCCAATTTTTGTCAATGAGGTGTTTTAATGCTACGCCGCAAAGTCACTGATAGGCTTTTGAGCTGGAAGAATAACTCCCATAAGGCCCTGCTTGTTACCGGTGCGCGTCAGATTGGCAAGAGCTATGCGATTCGCGCGTTTGGAAAGAGCAACTACGCTTCGTATTATGAGGTCAATCTGCTACTTGATGCCGAGGCAAGAGACGTACTTGTTGGCGCTAAGAACTCCATTGACTTCATCAACCGTGTGGCCCTTCTTGCGGATGCACCGCTTGTTGAGGGAGATACACTTATCTTTGTCGATGAGATTCAGGAGTATCCGCAGATCGTTACACTTATGAAGGCGCTGGTCGAGGACGGACGCTTTAGCTATGTCTTCTCGGGGTCTATGCTTGGGACTGAGTTTAAGGGGATCTCTTCTTTCCCGGTGGGGTATGTCGAGCACATTGTTATGCGGCCAATGGATTTTGAAGAGTTTTGTTGGGCAAACAGCATCAGCGAGAATGTGCTTGCAGACATCCGCAGCTGCCTTGTCGAGAGGCGTCCCGTCGAAAATTTTATTCATGAGGCGATGCTCAAAAACTTTAGAGCTTATATCGTTTGCGGCGGCATGCCGGAGGTCGTTCAGAACTATATCGATTCGGGCTATTCGCTCGTGAGAACGCGTGAGCTTCAAATTCAGCTAGTCGATCAGTACAAAAGCGATATCTCTAAATATGCATCGACTCGAGCGTTTAACGTTCGCTCCATTTTCGAGCAAATTCCCGTTCAGCTTGAGGCGGAGTCCCATCGCTTTATCGTCTCGTCTCTAGGCGAGGGAGCTCGTCTTCAAAAATACGAGCAGGATTTCCTATGGCTGGTGAACGCAGGCGTTGGATTGATGGTCCCCCAGGTGACGGAGGCACGAAGTCCTCTCAAGAGGACGGAGAAAACGACGGCCTTTAAACTATACGAGTCCGATACAGGTATGCTCGCATCGCGGTATCCCGGCAGCACGGCACGCGCCGTCTACCTTGACATGAAAACCCCCAACCTCGGCGGCCTCTATGAGAACGTGGTCGCACAGGAACTCGTTGCCCTCGGAGCAGATACGTGGTACTACCAAACGCGTGAGGTCGGTGAAGTCGACTTTGTAATCGAAGGTGCCCGCGGGCATGTTGTCCCAATCGAAGTCAAATCGGGCAAGAAAGTTCGAGCACATGCAGCCCTCGACCGTTTGATGAGTGTGGGCGAGTACAAAATTCCCGAGGCCGTTGTGCTGAGCCACGAAAACCTTTGCAAAGAGGGCAAGATCCTTTACGTTCCAATCTATATGACATTCTGTCTCGATGAGTTTATGGAAAAGGACGACCCCAACAACGATTTCTCGTTTGCACCCATATCTCTCTAGGTCATCTGAGTCCGCAAGCCAGCCCCCACGCCCAAAGTACTGCGCCTTTCGCGCCAAAGGCGCGAAACAGCAAGGGGATAGAAGGCAGCGACAACCAACTCCCCCACTATGCCCAAAGTGCTGCGATGTTTCGCGCAAAGCGCGAAACAGCACTGGGGCAGCAGAAGGCCACAATCAGCTAGCCCTCCATGCCCAAAGTGGCGCGTGGTTTCGCGGCCACGCCGCGAAACAGCGACCGGGACAAGGCACCCCCACAGCCACGTCCTTCATTCAGCCCCACAATCCGAGGACGTAGTCGTAGCAGGATCTGAGGGCTAACCTTCGCGGACACTCCGCAGGACGAAAGAACCCCCGCCGCACGTAGTGCGCAGCGGGGGTTCTTTCATGTCCGAGGACGTCCGCGAAGGTTAGCCCTCAGATCCTGCGGTGGGAGACCTAGGCCTCGTTGTACACCGTCTTGAGCTTCAACAGGTGAGCGTAGCGGTCCATAGCGGCCTGCTCGTTCTCCTTGAAGAGCTCCTCGGCGCGCTCGGGGAAGGAACGCGTCAGCGAAGCGTAACGGGCCTCATTCATCAGGAACTCCTGATAACCGCCCGCGGGCTCCTTGGAATCGAGTGAGAACTTCTTGCCGGCAGCAGCCTCGGGGTTGAAGCGGAAGAGGTTCCAGTAACCGCACTCGACAGCCTTCTTCATCTCGGCCTGGCAGTTCTGCATGCCGCCCTTCTTGATGGAGTGCATCTCGCAGGGGCTGTAGCCGATGATGAGGGACGGGCCGTCGTAGGCCTCGGCCTCGTGGATAGCCTTGAGGGTCTGAGCCGGGTTGGCGCCCATGGCGACCTGCGCCACGTAGACGTAGCCGTAGCTCATGGCAATCTCGGCCAGAGACTTCTTCTTGGTCACCTTACCGGCAGCGGCGAACTGAGCGACCTGGCCCAGGTTCGAGGCCTTGGAGGCCTGACCGCCGGTGTTGGAGTAAACCTCGGTGTCGAAGACGAAGACGTTGACATTGTGGCCGGAAGCCAGGACGTGGTCCAGGCCACCGAAGCCGATGTCGTAGGCCCAACCGTCGCCACCGAAGATCCAGAAGGACTTCTTGGTGAGGTAAGCCTTGTCGGCGAGGATCGCCTTGGAAGCGTCGCAGCCGCACTTCTCGAGCTCGGCAACGTAGGCAGCGGCAGCGGTCTTGGAAGCCTCGACATCGTTGACGGAGTCGATCCAAGCCTGGCCAGCGGCCTTGAGCTCGTCGGACGGACCGTCAGCGGCGATAATCTCCTGGGTGGCGGCGATCAGCTTGCGCTGAACGGCCTCGTAGCCAACGGCCATGCCCAGACCGTGCTCGGCATTGTCCTCGAACAGGGAGTTGTTCCACGCCGGGCTGTGACCGTCCTTGTCCTTGCAGTAAGGAGCGGCGGCAGCGGGGTTGCCCCAAATGGAGGAGCAGCCAGTGGCGTTGGAGATGAACATGCGGTCGCCGGCGACCTGGGTCACCAGACGTGCATAGGCGGTCTCGGCGCAGCCGGCGCAGGAGCCAGAGAACTCCAGGTAGGGCTGCTTGAACTGGCTGCCCTTGACGTTGGCCGCGATGAGCTCCTTCTTCTCGGAGACGTTCTCGACCATGTAGTCCCAAACGGGCTGCTGGTCCATCTCCTGCTCGGTGGGAACCATCTCGAGGGCGCCCTTGGGACAGACCTTGACGCAGTTGGTGCAGCCCATGCAGTCGAGCGGGGACACGGCCATGGTGAACTTCATACCCTTGGCCTTGGGGCCCATAGCGTCGAGCGTGCGGGTAGCCTCGGGCGCGGCGGCAGCCTCGTCCTCGGTCATCGCGAACGGACGGATGGTGGCATGCGGGCACACATAGGCGCACTGGTTGCACTGGATGCACTTGGTCTCGTCCCAGTGGGGAACGACCACGGCGACGCCGCGCTTCTCGTATGCGGAGGCGCCCAGCTCAAACTGGCCGTCGGCGCAATCGACAAAGGCGGAAACGGGCAGGCTGTCGCCATCCATGCGATCGATGGGCTCGAGCAGGTTCTTGACCTGCTGGGCGATGGCGGACTTGGTCTCCTCGGAGAGCTCGACGGGAGCGGCATCCTCGGCGGTTGCCCAGTCGGCCGGAACCTCGAACTTACGGAAGGCGGTAGCGCCGGCATCGATGGCCTTGTGGTTGGCGTCGACGATGGCCTGGCCCTTCTTCATGTAGGACTTGGTAGCCGCGTCCTTCATGTACTGCAGAGCGTCCTCGGCGGGCAGGACCTTGGCCAGCGCGAAGAAGGCGGACTGGAGCACCGTGTTGGTGCGCTTGCCCATGCCGACCTTGGCGGCCAGGTCGATAGCGTCGATCAGGTAGACGTTGACGTTGTTGTTGGCGATGTAGCGCTTGGCCACGGCGGGCATGTGCTCGGCGAACTCCTCGTCGCTCCACTGGCAGTTGACCAGGAAGGTGCCGCCCGGCTTGACGTCGCGGACCATCTTGAAGCCCTTGACGATGTAGCTGGGGTTGTGGCAAGCGACAAAGTCGGCCTTGGTCACGTAGTACGGCGAGCGGATCGGGGAATCACCAAAGCGCAGGTGCGAGACGGTGACGCCGCCGGTCTTCTTGGAGTCGTACTGGAAGTAGGCCTGAACGTACTTGTCGGTGTGGTCGCCGATGATCTTGATCGAGTTCTTGTTGGCGCCGACGGTACCGTCGCCACCCAGACCCCAGAACTTGCACTCGATGGTGCCGGGAGCTGCGGTGTTGGGTGCATCCTCGGCCTCGGGCAGGCTCAGGTTGGTCACGTCATCGACGATGCCGATGGTGAACTCGCGCTTGGGCTCGTCCTTCTTAAGCTCCTCGAAGACAGCGAACGCGGACGCGGGAGGCGTATCCTTGCCGCCCAGGCCGTAACGGCCGCCGACGACCTTGATGCCCGTCTTGCCGGCCTCGTAGAGAGCGGAGACGACGTCCTGGTAGAGCGGCTCGCCGATGGAACCCGGCTCCTTGGTGCGGTCCATGACGGCGATCTTTTTGACGGTCTCGGGGAGAACGTCGACGAAGTGCTTGATGGAGAACGGGCGGAACAGGCGAACCTTGACCAGACCGACCTTCTCGCCGTGAGCGTTGAGGTAGTCGATGACTTCCTCGAGCACGTCGCAGAAGGAGCCCATGCACACGACGACACGATCGGCATCGGGAGCGCCGTAGTAGTTGAACAGGCCGTAATCGGTGCCGAGCTTCTCGTTGATCTTCTTCATGTAGCCCTCGACGACGGCAGGGAGCTCGTCGTAGACCTTGTTGCAGGCCTCACGGTTCTGGAAGAAGATATCGCCGTTCTCGTGGCTGCCGCAGGTGTGCGGGTGCTCAGGGTTGAGCGCGTGGTCGCGGAAAGCCTGGACGGCGTCCATGTCGCACATCTCGGCCAGATCCTTGTAGTCCCACATGGCGACCTTCTGGATCTCGTGGCTGGTGCGGAAGCCGTCGAAGAAGTTAAGGAACGGGGTCTTACCCTCGATGGCGGCAAGGTGAGCCACCGGCGAGAGGTCCATGACCTCCTGGACGTTGCCCTCGGCGAGCATGGCGAAACCGGTCTGGCGGCAGGCCATGACGTCGGAGTGATCGCCAAAGATGTTCAGGGCGTGGGAAGCGACGCAACGCGCGGAGACGTGGAAGACGCCCGGGAGCTGCTCGCCCGCGATCTTGTACATGTTCGGGATCATCAGGAGCAGACCCTGAGAAGCCGTGTAGGTGGTGGTCAGAGCACCGGCGCCCAGCGAACCGTGAACGGTACCGGCTGCACCTGCCTCGGACTCCATCTCGACGACCTTGACCGGGGTGCCGAAGATATTCTTGCGACCCTGGGCCGCCCACTGGTCGACATGGTCGGCCATCGGGCTGGACGGCGTAATGGGATAGATTCCCGCTACCTCGGTGTACGCATACGAAACATATGCGGCCGCCTCGTTGCCGTCCATAGACTTAAACTTACGCGCCATATACCCCTCTCCTCTCATATAGGTATACAGGCCCCGGCGATCGCCGGGATGTTGGCGTGATGGGATTTTCGCTGTTGCTTCCAATCATCTGGCAGGCAGGCTCAGCAGCAGGTACATGGCGTGGAGAGAAGGCATGCCGAGGCGAGGAGGGCTGCACGCGCTCCACAAGCCCAGCTACCCGTCTTGCACATGACCGAGCGCCGCAAAGGCCGCATGCCGGATGCTCCCGGGCACGCCCCGGCGATGGGAAGCGCCCGCAACGGAAATCCGCATGCGGGTTTATTGTACCCCGCCGTCAAGCCATATTTCGGCAAATATAGGCGGGCGGTAAAGGTTTACCTCGGGTGACTGCCGGGAGCAAAATGATCCCTTGGGGACGGAGGGGCCATTTGGCGGGACTGGCTAGAGGGCACCGAAGAGGATGGCGTAGGTAGTGGATTCGCCGAGCTTGAGCTCGTCGCCGGGATTGAGTTGGGCGGAACGGCCGGGCTCGACCTGAATGCAGACGCGCGTGGCCCCGTTTACCACCACGGTTCCGTTGGTGGACGACAAGTCCTCGACGTGCCAGATATTTTGAGCATCGCACCAGATATGGGCATGGCGGGCCGAGACATCGTCGCCGACGTCGGTAATATCGCCCTCGCCAGTGGCCAGCGCGCCAATCTCAACACCCTGCTCACTCGGCTGAATCCAGCGCGGGGCACTCACGACAAAACTGTTTTGTATGCGCAGCAAGCCCAAAGGGTGCGCCGGGGCGGGTTCGCGTTCGCCCGCGGTCATCGACATGCCAAGCGAACGCGGCGTGGATGTGCCTCCGCCACAGGTCGCGTGCGCGTAGTCGATGGCATAGTTCACCGAGGACCGCACATCCGCCGAACAACCGACGGCGACAAACAGCACCAGCACGGCCTCGGCGCGCTCGGCGGGCATGAGTTCCGCCGCCTGGGACAGGCGATCGAGCGCGTTGCGATAGAGATTCGTGTCCTGGTGACACTCTTCGAGCGCGCGTACCATCGGTTCACCTGCAGGGCCGCACACCATATTGATCACAGCCGTGGAGTCCATGGGATTGCGCTGGCGCAGGGCCAGTTGCGACATAATACGCGCAGCCGAGGTACCGTATTCGGCAAAGTAGCGCTGCTGAAGCGTGCCGACCGGCGCGCGAACGATAAAGCGGGAAACCCAAGAGCGATCGGCGGCCCGGCTCTGCGGGCTGCGGCCGTCGGCGAGCGGACGGGACGAAAGCACCAAGCCGCACAGCTCGATATGGCTCAGATGCGCCGCGCGCTTAAAGATGTCAAACATGGCCCCGCATGGGGTGAGCTCAACTTGAGATGCCATGACCTAGGCCTCCTTGGTCGTAGAAATAGAATCGGACGATACTTCGACAGGTCCGCCAAAAGTACGGGCAGCTGCGGCTCCACCGGCAAGCGGAGTCGCCATCTGGACTTTTGTGCGTCGCGGTGCCGAAACGGGAAGTTCAAAGGCAAAGCCCATCGCAAGCAAAAACCACGTAAGCGTATAGGTTGCAACCAGAGCGGCAACAAGGCCGCCCATCACGGCGCGTTGGGAAAATACGCTACATGCAGCCACAACCAGCACCGGAACCTCGCAGGCAGAAAGCGCAAGCACACCCTGCAGGAAGCCCGAGCGCCGATCGCGCGCAAGTGCCCCCGCGGCAACGCCGGCTATGCCTGGCAGCGCCAACGCCAGTGCGGCAATAATACCCGGTAGCGACCCAGACCACACGAGCGATCCCAAAGTCGCCGTCACGCGAGCGCCCGACACCAGCAGCGCGGCCGAAACCACGACCACAGCCCAAACCACGCCACAGACGACCGTCGCGCCGACCATCAGCGCGCGACGAACCGCGCGGCCAGACGCATCCATGGGGCACGGCGTGAGCGGCTCGCCGCGAAGCGAACGACCGACATTTTGCGCATAGTGGTCACAAAACGCCGAGAGCGCCGCCTCGACCGCCGCCGGCTCGGGACGATCTTTTTGATGGCTGGACAGACAGGCCATCACCACGTCGAACAGCTGGGCATCGACAAACGCCAGCGCATCGCGTAGCTCTTCGGAATCCGGCTCAAGCCCTAGCTGCTGGGCCTGCTCGGCCGCGGCGAGCGCCACATCGGGCTCACGACGAAGCAGCTGAGTCAAATCACAACCGGGCGCATGGGCACCAATGGGATAGTCGGGCCGCGTGTCCATCTTGAGACGGTAGGGGCTCGCGATGTCGCGCGTCTTTTTGCGCGAACCCGAGGCACCCGAAGTACTCGGCGCGGCTTCGTATGGCGCGACGCCGGCAATGAGCTCGTAAACCGTGCTTGCCGCGGCGTATACGTCAATCGCCGGCGACATACGCAAAGCGCGCAGGTCGGGAATATCGTCGGTGAGCATCTCGGGCGGGGCATAGGCAACCGTCGCGCGACGCAGCGTGGCATAGCGCTCCGTAAACGACGCCTTGCCGCCGGTACCGGCCACGGCCGACGCAGGCTCGAGCGCCAGCGACGAGCCAAAGTCGATCAGGCACAGGTCAAAGGTGCCCTCGGCAAGCTGCCGGTCAAGCGGTAGACGCGCCGTACGCACCATAATATTAGCGGGCGAGATATCGCGATGGACAAAGCCCTCGCCCACCAGGCTCATACGGCAGAGCAGATCGAACAGGTCGCGACCCAGACGCGCCGCCACAAGCGGCGACAGGCGTCCGGCATCGTCCACGGCGAGTCGCGAACGCAAGCGGGCAAGTGTCTCGCCCTCGACCCATTCCATGACAATTGCAGGCACACCGTCGACCTCGCCCCAGCCATAGAGGCGGGGAAAGCCCTTAAGGCCCGAAAGGGCACGATGACATTCGTATTCCTCGCGAAACGCCGCCTTGAACTTGGCGACCAGCGCCTCGTGAGCGGCATCGTCGTCGAACTCATCGCGCGCCGGCAAGATGAGCTGCTTGAGCGCCACAGCCTCGCCTTGGGCGTTGACGGCATGCGTCACGCGGCCGATACCGCCACGGCGCATGGTGGCATCGTCGGCAAACAGCATCGTAAAACGACGCAGATAGGCAGGCAGTTCGTCCTGACCGAGCGCAATGGCCGGCTCAAACCCGTCGACACGCGCCAGGCGCAGGCCGACCATGGGATCGCGACCGAGCGA
The DNA here is from genome assembly GCF_003436275.1 of Collinsella sp. TM09-10AT. Taxonomy (GTDB): domain Bacteria; phylum Actinomycetota; class Coriobacteriia; order Coriobacteriales; family Coriobacteriaceae; genus Collinsella. Next base: position 6,930 of record NZ_QSOP01000032.1, on the reverse strand, counting down.
TTGTGGTGTGGTAGATGCAAGATCGGTCATCATAGGGCAAGCGCCGCCACGTTATTGTTGAAGTTACCGAGCGCGACGTCATCATCGCCGTAATGGCCGACCCATTGACATAGGTTGGTGTAACAGCCCCACAGATTGGCATACTGCTGATACCACTTTGACCGGGGCGAGAATGTCTGACGACCGAACTCGGCTCGAATGACAAACATCTCCCCGACCAGGCTGTCGCACGGCCTGGGATCTCCCGTAGAGTTATAGGTCGAGACCACGTCATTGGCACGAGAAACATAGCCGTCGAGCATGTTGTACTTGGTCACAAGCCAGCTGTGAATGCTCTCTTCCTCAGCAGCGGAAAGGCCACCGGAGTTTGCATCGTTGTCAGTGTTTCCGCCCGTCGAGCCGCCGTTTCCAGGCCCTCCGGCAGAGGAACCCGACCCAGAGCCGCCGCCCGAACTCGATGAATCCGAGCCGGAGCCAGAAGTATCCGAGCTACCGGGCTTTCCGGACTGCTGGGCGTCCTGCTCCTTCTGCTGCTCGACCTTACTCACCGTTGCCGCCACGCTATTGTTGGACAACCGATCGATGATCTTGGTGTTGGTGAGCACGATGGTTTTGCCATTGGCAAGCGTGACTTCGTTGTCCGGAGCCTCGGCGCCGTCCGCATCATCGGTGCCAAACACAATATGCGCGACCACACTTGCCCAAGCATATCCAGTCGTGGTGCCCAGGTCACTTTTGACCTCATGCCCCACGCGCGGTTCGCGTGCGGCATGTGCCTGCATCATGGGCGGCACGGTCATGCCATAGGCAGAAACACCAGCTATGACCAGCACCAGCGAGCAAGACAGCAGTGCGTACGCCCGCGGCGCCAAGCCCAGTCGGCGTCGCATGCGCACCGCGGCGCCGCGCTTTGTCTGAGTGCCACCGGGCCGCATGCGTTCTCCTCCAACAAAAACACGCCGCTCGGGAGCGGCGCATTCATTCGAATCCATATTTGAGTGTATCAGCGAACCCAAAAGGTTGCGCAACGAATGGGCAAATTAAGGATGCGAGTGAAAGAATCCATGCGATAAGCGGATACAAAGCATCTTTGTTGTACAACAAACTTACAGTCGCACGGGGAATTATGACTACCCCGTGCGTCGCGATGAAGACATACGGCAGGAGCAGGCTCGCCACCTAAATCGTGCGACGGGCCTCGATGGCGCGCCCAAGCGTAAGCTCGTCGGCATACTCCAGGTCGCCGCCCACGGGAAGGCCGCTCGCCAGACGCGATACCTCAACGCCCAGCGGCTTGATAGTGCGGGCCAGGTAGCTCGCCGTGGTCTCGCCCTCGATATTGGGGTTGGTGGCGATGATGACCTCGTGGATGTCCTCGTGGCCCAAGCGTGCCAGCAGCTCACGAATGTGCAACTGCTCGGGACCAATCTTGTCCATGGGACTGATCACGCCGCCCAATACGTGGTAGAGACCGTGGTAGCTGCCCGTGCGCTCAATCGCCTGGACATCGCGCGGCTCGCCCACCACGCAAATGCGAGTGGTATCGCGCATCGAATCCTGGCAGATGGAGCACTCGTCGGCCGTGGCGTAGTTAAAGCAGCGGCTGCAAAAGTGAACCTCCTGCTTAACCTCCAGGATAGCCTCGGCCAGGCGGCGCGCCTCCTCGGCATCGGCCTCGAGCAGGTAATAGGCGATGCGCTGGGCCGACTTGGGACCAATGCCCGGCAGACGACCCAGCTCATCGAGCAATTTTTGCAGACTATGGTTGGCACTCATATATATGCGTGTCTTAGAACGGCATGCCCGGGATGTTGAGGCCGCCGGTGATGGCGCCCATCTGCTTGTTGGCAAGCTCGTTGACACCGCGGACGGCCTCGTTGACGGCAGCCATGATCATGTCCTGCAGCATATCGACGTCCTCGGGATCGAGGGCATCGGGGTCGATGGTGAGGTTGACGAGCTCCATCTCGCCGTTAACGGTCACCTTGACCATGCCGCCGCCGGCGGAGGCGTCGACGGTCTGGGACTTAAGGTTTTCCTGCGCGGCGGCAAGCTGCTCCTGCATCTTGCGAGCCTGCTTCATCATCTGCTGCATGTTCATACCGGCCATGATGGCTCCTTTACGTGCGGCCGCACGCCGAGCTGCAAGGGCAGCCGGAGCGCGGCGGGACTTTCAAACTCAAAAATCGTACCACGGCGCGAGGCCAGCGAGCGGGGCGGACACGCTACCTCAGTCGATATACATGTCCTTGAGCGTGACGCACGCCCAAGATTATGCAAGGTCGAATTATGCAAGGTTGCATAATTATCTCAAGCTACATCTAGCAGAGCTGGAACCAGGCAGTTTATGCGTAGGGCTACAAGGCTACATGGCAAAATGCCGAGCCGCTGCTCGAGGCGGCACGCATGGCGGCTGGGTATAATTTGATTGTCATAGATGACGATTTGGAGGTGCCCTCGTGAATGTCCCAGCCGTACTCCAAAACATCCGCTCAAAACACCCCGTTGCATATGTGGTTCTCTATCTCTTTGTCGTCTGGGTATTACTGGTTATCATCACCCATGCCATAGCTTTTGGAGCAGAACTGCTGATAGCCAGCTCGGACCAGCCCGTCGTCAAATGGGAGACGACCGATGAATGCACCGACGGAACCCGAACCATTTACTACAACAGCCCGTCCCTCTACCAAGAGTTCAAGGTCAAGATAAAGGACTCCAAGATTGTCGATGCCGAACTGGGCTCTTTATTTACAATCGGAGCAACCGTCAACGCCGAGCAAGTCGAGTACACGGACAGCCATGCGACGTATCGTATCGACCTCAGCATCCTAGGCCGACCGTCACGCGCCTGTCTGCTCGAATGCGATATACGCGGCACCACGTTGCACATGTCCGAAATACAGATGCGCCCGGGCAAGGGGTTCTCTTCTTGAGCAGTATACCCGCCTGCGCAGCTACTCCACCGGCTTGAAGATGGTGGACTGGCCGAAGACGCTGCGGATGAGGGCTTTGGCCTCGTCCTCGGTCTGCGGGATGCTTGGGGCTGCGCCTTGATGGCCGAAGGGGCTGCCCGCGCCGGGGTTGGACTCCCAGGGAGCCGCAGGAGCGTCCTCCTCTTTGGGGGCAGTTGCAGCGGGCTTGGGCGCGGACGCCGCACCCGGCACGTCGAACGGGGGCAGATCGTCCCCGCCGGCATCGGCAGCAAAACCGCCGACCATGACATCGTCGTAGGGAACCTGCTCGGATTCCCACGGCGCAGACGGCGCGGCGGGCTGAGCCTTGGGAGCGGACGCGCGCTCGGGCGCTCGGGGTGCGGGCTCGGTCGGGAGCTTGCCCGTGGCAGGAGCACCGGCGGGATTGTCGGAGCGTAGCCAGGGGGCCTTAGCTAGGTCGGATGACTTGGGCGCAGGCGCGGCAGCGGGCTTGGGCGCGGGAGCCGGAGCAGCCGGTTTGGGCGCCGCGGGCTTAGGCGCCGACAGGGTCGGTGCCGCTACCGGCGCCGCTTTTGGCTGCGTCGCGCTGGCGCTCGAGGATACAGGGGCCGCCGAGGACACGGGTTGCGGGTCCGCAGATACCGCAGCCCGTGCAGATGGAGAATGCTCCTCATGTTGAGGAGCCGGCGTGCCACCCCCATCCAGGACATAGTCGACGGTACGACGACCGAAGACCGCGCAAACCGTCGGCAGGACCACCGACTGCGTATCGGCGCGACCGAGCATCTTAATGGCAAAAGTCGAACCCGCGGGGAACGAGACCGTGAGCTTGGAGCCGTCGTCGGCCGTGGCGCGGGCGTTGAGCAAAAGCCCTGCGTAGGAAGCCTGACGCGCCTTGACACGCTCGACAACCTCGGCCCATTTGCGCTGCAGCTCTCCGGCATCCTCGACCGCGGGCGTCTCGGCAGTACCGGCGGCAGCAACCTGGGCGGCATTGTTGGACTGGGGCTTAGGTACCGGAGCGGTGGCAGGCGCGGGGGCCGCAACGGGCTGAGGCGTCGGAGTCGGCGCAGACTGAGGTGCAGGCGCTGCAGGCTTGGAAGCTGACACGGACGCAGAACGGGACGCAGGCTGGGCAGCCGGAACAGCAGCACCACGGTCCCAAGGCATACCGCCCTGGCGCGCGGACGTACCAGCGGGGGCAGCGGATGCCGCCGGAGCGGCAGCACGGGCGCCCGAAATGAGCGTCGGCTGCTGGGCAGCAGCGGGTACGGATGCTGCAGGCGCGGCGGCCTGAGCAGCAGCCACGCTCGCCGGCACGGCGCCGTTGGCAACCATGGCCTCCAAGCGAGCCACGCGCTCGGCCAATGCCTCAATCGTTAAATCGGCCTCGGGACGTGCCAGGCGCGTGCAGGCGATCTCGAGCACCAGGCGCACGTCGCTCGCGCCCCTCATCTCCAGTGCGGCATCGTCGAGCACCGTCAGCACACGGGCCAGGCGGTCGGCAGGATGCTCGCCAAAGGCAGCGGCCTCGGCAGCAAGCGCCTCGGCCTGCTCGGAGCCGCCCTCAAACAGCTCGGCACGGGCACCGGCAACGCAGGCAACGTACACGTCACGCACATGCGCCACCAGGTCGCGCGTCAGCTCCAGCAGGTCGTTTCCTTCCTCGACCTGCGCACGGATCAGTCCATAGAGCTCGGCAACATTGCGATCGGCAATGGCGCGGGCAAACTCGCCCAGAATCTGGTCCGAAACCTCGCCTAAAAGCGAGCGGGCGTCGTCCGCATGCACAGAACCGTTGCCAAAGACGCTCAGCTGTTCCAGCGTGGACAACGCGTCGCGCATGCCGCCCTTGGCATGGCGCGCCACGATAGCCAGCGCCTCATCGTCGTAATCGAAGCCCTCCTGCTCGCACACGTATGCCAGGCGACGCTCAATATCCTCGTTGCCGATGCGATGGAAATCGAAACGCTGGCAGCGCGAGAGGATGGTCTCCAGAATCTTTTGCGGGTCGGTGGTGCACAGCACAAAGATCACGTGTGCCGGCGGCTCCTCGAGCGTCTTGAGCAGCGCGTTGAACGCCGCCGTCGTGAGCATGTGGACCTCGTCGATGATATAGATCTTGTACTTGCCGCGCACCGGAGCAAAGTTGACGGAGTTGATGATTTCCTCGCGCACATTGTCCACGCCCGTGCGGGAGGCGGCATCGAGCTCGTAGACATCGGGGTGGTTACCCTCGGCAATGAGCTCGCACTCCTCGCAAGTACCGTCGGGCATGCAGCCGCTTGCACCCTCGGCGCGCGCCGCCTCGGCATTGCGGCACAGCAGCGCCTTGGCCAGAATGCGCGCCATGGTGGTCTTGCCCGTGCCGCGCGGTCCGCAGAACAGGTAGGCGTGGGACAGACGCCCCTCGGTGATGGCGTGCTCGAGCGTCGAGACGATATGCTGCTGGCCCACCACGGAGTCAAAGGTGAGCGGGCGATACTTTCGGTACAACGATTCCATGGGTGCTCCCCCGGGTATACTGAGTCTTGTTGCCGCGGCGGCCATGCGGTCGCACGGCATACTGCACTCATAATAACCCGTACGGCGAGCCCGCCGCGATAGGAGTCCAAAGAGTATGGCAGACGCAGAGAGCAACCTCATTCCCTCCGAAGCAGCCGACCAGGTCGAGGTCGCGCTCGAGGCGCAGGCAGCAGCCGATGACGGCATCCTGTACCTCAACGAGTATCAGTACGAAAACGATCTGGTCACCGACTTCGCCCGCCTGGTCGCCTCGCCCAGACGCCGCGGCTCCCTGTATGTCGCCGCCGCCATTGCCGCCCTGCTGGGTATTGGCATGCTGGTAGCCGGTGGCAACTGGATCAAGTTTGGCGTCGTCCTCATCGTGTTCGGCGCCTTTTTGGCCTGGTGGAGCAAAAACCTGCACCACACGCTCGCCCGCGACTTTATCGATGCCGTCGAGGCCGACGAGTCCATGGGCGGCCGTTATCGCCGCGTCGCCGCCAACGAAGACGGCCTAATGGTCTGGGGCAAGAGCGGCAAGTCGCAGTTCTTCCCGTTTGACAAGCTCGACCACGTACTCGACGGCGAGCGCATCTTTGTTGCCATGTTCGCCGACCAGGGCGTGACGATCCCCAAGGACACCTTTGTTCGCGGCGATGCCGAGCAGTTTGGCGCCTTCCTTAAGGCGCGCATCAACAAAAAACTCCGCATCGAGACCAAACGCAAGAAGATGAAGGCAGAAAAGGCCGCTGCCGAAGCAAAACAGGCCGACAAGCCCCAGGACAACAAGGGCAAGCAGCGCAAGCAGAAGAAGAACAAGAAGAAGAAGCGGTAATCCGGCCGACACCGAAGGTGCCTCGTCCCGCGCCCGATTCCGAGTCGGAGCGCCTGAAATCGGGCGCGGGTACCGCCGATGGACCCATTTTGCCTAACTCTCGAGCTACTTCACTTCAAACCTTAAGAGCCTTCTCTCCGGCAGATCGGTCATCTTCATCGTATAAGTCCCGGGAAAAGCCTTCTCAAAACGGACGGTCTCGTAATCTTCAAAGTAATCGTTGGTGTTTTGCATCATAAATGGGACAAGCAACTCGTTTTCCGCTCCAACCTGCACGGCAAACGCTGCAAATCCGTCTAAAGCCGGCATTGCCTGCGCTATCAGATCGGTATTGACCATAAAGTCATAGTTTGGCGCAGACTCCGGCACCAAATGCCAAACATACGTTTTGATTCCGCCTTCGACATTGTCCTTATTCCTGACACGCATCTTTACGGCGATAACACACGTGATGTCGGCGTCCTTCAATTTCGTTTTCGTATCCACGATGCCATATTTTGAATAATCATCATGCGCACGCTTGAGATACTCGCGCGGCGTGAGCAGCTCTGCCCCGTCTATGCAAAACGAATACCCGTCAGTCGCCACATCCTTCGACCCCAGAAGGTACCGTCAAGATTCTTTCGCAAATTGATCGAGGCGGCCTCGGCCCCGCCT
>NZ_QSOP01000031.1 GCF_003436275.1 Collinsella sp. TM09-10AT | reverse complement strand
GAGCGTAAACATCTCGGGCGGCTCGGCTCCGCTGCAGCTCGGAAGCAAGGCAGAGGCGATTCAGGCAGATTTGGGCGCGCTGCTCTCGGCGGCGCGGACGGGCGACGGTGCTTAAGCCTCCTTGTTGGTCGCTTTAAGGTATGCATCGTCGCCCACGGGCTCCAGCCACTCGTTGGAGGTCTCCTCGCCCGGAACCTCCAACGCGAGATGCGAGAACCAGCTGTCGGGCGCGGCGCCGTGCCAGTGCTTCACCCCCGGGGCGATGTTGACCACGTCGCCGGGGCGCAGCTCCTGTGCCGGCTTTCCCCACTCCTGGTAAAACCCTCGACCAGCCACGCAGACGAGGATCTGCCCACCGCCGCTTTTGGCGTGATGGACGTGCCAGTTGTTGCGGCAGCCGGGCTCGAACGTCACGTTGTGGACACCGACCTGCTCGGTGGAAAGGGGCGCGAGGTAGCTTTGCCCGATAAAGTACTTCGCGAAGGCGTCGTTGGGGGCACCGATGGGGAAAACCATCTCGTTTTGGTGCTGAGCCCTTGCGTCGGCGGCATCGTCGGCCGCCCAGACCTCCTTCGCCATGCGGAAGGCAGCCCACGCCTTGGGCCAACCCGCATAAAACGCCGCGTGCGTAAGGATTTCCGCTATCTCCGTCCTGGTCACTCCATTGTTCTTTGCGGACATCAGGTGATATTTGAACGAAGAGTCCGTCAGCCCCTGCGACATCAGGGCAACCACCGTCACCACGCTGCGGTCGCGCAGGGAGAGCTCACTCTCTCGGCTCCACACCTCGCCGAACAGCACGTCGTCGTTGAGCTGTGCGAATTTGGGAGCGAACTCCCCCAGGGCGTCTCTGCCTGCCGTCTGTTTAACTGCCATGATCGATTTCCTCCTGTCGATAGTTTTGGCACAAATCTGTTTCCGCGCGGCCAAACAGCCCGGCTAGATTCCCATGCCCATTCGCCGCGCCTGCTCCAGAGCGGGATGCCCGGCGATTTCGCCCACGCCGTTCACGCCGCCGGCGAAAACCGTTCCAGCGAGCGTGCAGCGGGAGAAACAGTCAACCCATCCCTGCATCGCCTTTTTCGCCCCGTCGAAGGTCGAGCGCCCGTTCTCCGCCGCCGTCGCCAACAGATATGCCTCGGTGAATGCATAATCGGAGCCAAAAAGCGGGTTAGCGCGGTCCAGCATGGTTTTGAGCTGGCCGCAGACGCTGTAGTAGTAGACGGGCGTTGCAAACACCAGCACATCCGCATCGTGCATTTTGGCGGCAATTTCCACGGCATCGTCTTGGATGACGCAACGCCCCAACTTTAAGCAGGCAAGGCAGCCCCTGCAGAAGCCCATTTGCTTCTCGCGCAGACGCACGGTCTCAACGCTGTGACCTGCCTCCCGCGCGCCGTTGGCGAAAGCCTCCGCCAGCGTCTCGGAATTGCCATTCTTTCGTGGACTTGAAGAAACTATCAAAACCGTTTTGCCCATTACGGAATACCCCTTGCGCTCCCGATTTACATTGACGAGAATGAAGGTAATACCTAAACCTGACTTTAGGTCAAGGAATGAATTCGACATTGTTTCGGAGGAGCCATGTACACAATCGGACAGGTGGCGGAAATGTTCGGTTTGCCCGCTTCAACGCTGCGATATTACGACAAGCAGGGATTGTTCCCGGGGCTGGAGCGGGCATCCGGCATTCGCCGATTCAGCGATACGGAACTCGAAGCGCTTCGGGTCATCGAATGCCTAAAGAAGGCTGGAATGGAGATCAAGGACATCCGGCTGTTCATGGAATGGTGCGCAGAGGGTCCCTCAACATACCCCAAACGCAAGGCCATGTTCGAGGAGCGCAAGGCCCACATGGAGTCGGAGATCGTGAACATGAACCGCGCGCTCGACATGCTGAAGTTCAAATGCTGGTACTACGAGCAGGCAATCCAAGATGGCAACGAGGATAGAGTGAAGGCGCTGATTCCCGATAATTTACCAGAAGAAATCAAAAATACCTACGATAACGCCCACACTCAATAATGCCGCCCGATGCTCAAGGGGCTTTGGCAAGGAGTCGTTTTAGGCAGATATGCAAAAAGATAGCCTCCGAACCAGAGGGTCCGGAGGCTTTTATTCCCGTTATTTCGCTGGTGGCTTTACTCTATGGCGGCGCCGAAACAGCATCAGGCGGTACTCGACGGTATCAAAACGCGAGTTCAAAAGCCAGTTCCCGCTATTCCCGCTCAGTGACTAATCCAGGCCGAGTGTTGTCGATGCGTGTCGCGTCGTACCGCCTAAGGGCCAATTCGTGCGCAATTTGGGCGAATCAGGCCCTTAATTCGCGATTTTGTGAATGACTCAATTGATTCGCAAAACCGCAGGTCGCCTTTTTAATCACTCCCTAGTTTCCGCCGGGGTTCGTAGCGGGTGGCGTGAAAAGGGGTGATTCAAAGGGTCGGAGAGATGTCTATAGCGCAATCTTCTGGTATTGGCGCAGTGAGGGACTTCTCACCTCCATCAGTCCAAATCGTCAAGCTCCGAAAGACGTCGAGCTAGAGAAAAGGACCTATTTCCCGTCATGGATTGGGTTTACCTGCATGACTAGAGCCCTGGTGTAATTGGCTGGATCACCGTTCCGGGAACCGGTATCGACCTACCTGTCCGCCAAGCTCCTTCTTCAGCTCCAGCTTAGTATCTGACTCACACCGTTATAAGCAAAACCGAAGAGATGCGTCTTGGCCAAGAAATAAGGTTAGCCTTATCTTACTGCATGATTCGTGTGTTATAGTTAGATTGCTCTAACTGTTTGGGGGGCGATAGCCATGCACGAACGCAATGGCTTCTGGGACAAGAATGCCGGTCGGTACGACCGTTTCATGCGAAAGGACCGGGCGGCGTATGAGAAGATGTATGAGCTGATCAGGCCGGTGGTGAAAGCAAAAACCGTACTGGAGGTTGCCACCGGCACGGGGCTTATCGCAAAGAGCATCGTGGATGCGGCGGTGCACATCGAGGCTACGGACGCTTCTGCACAGATGATCCTTGAAGCAAAGCGGGACAATCAATCCGCAAAGCTGCACTTTTCCGTACAAGATATGTTCCGCCTGCCCTATGCACAGAAGTCCTTCGAAGTGGTGATCGCGTCCAACGCGCTTCACATAGTGCCGCATCCGGAAAAGGCACTGCAAGAAATCAGGCGGGTACTGAAGGACGACGGCGTGCTCATCGCGCCAACCTTCACCCACGCGGGGAACTCGGTTTCCGGCAAGGCAAAAGCCTTTTTCATGAGTATGGCGGGATTCCCCCTCCACAGCAGGTGGACAAGCGAGGAATACCTGCGTTTCCTGCGTCAAAACGGCTGGGCGGTGCAGAAAAGCGCGGTGCTGAAGGCCTCGTTCCCATTGACCTATGCGGAATGCACGAAATCGGAGGGGCCAGATGTCGTTCTTTGAAAACACCCGTAAGCCCGTGGGCCTCGGCGGAAAACTTATGGTTGCCATGATGAATCTGGGCCACAGCCCTGTGGCGCGGTGGGGACTTCGATTTCTACGACTTGCGCCAAATGCCAAGGTGCTGGATTGCGGCTGCGGCGGCGGGGCGAACATAAAACGGCTGCTGAAAAAATGCCCGCATGGCGTCGTCAAGGGCGTCGACTATTCGCCCGTCAGCGTGGAGAAGACTAGAAAGCTCAACCGAATTGCAATTCAGGAGGGGCGTTGCGCCGTTCTGCAAGGCAGTGTGGCGGATATGGTGTTTGAGGATAGCTACTTCGATGCCGCCACGGCCTTTGAGACCGTCTATTTTTGGCCTGATTTGCCCCGATGCTTCCGTGAGGTCTGGCGGACGCTGAAGCCAGGCGGGACAATTCTTATCTGCAACGAGAGCAATGGCGATACGGACAAGGACGAGAGGTGGACGCAGATCATCGGCGGCATGACCATCTACAAGGACATTGAATTAAAGGCATGTCTGGAGCAGGCGGGTTTTCACGAGGTGCAGATACACAAAAAGAAAAAGTGGCTCTGCGTCACGGCGCGGAAGTAGGGGTATCAAGCACGGGCATTTTTGCATCCATCCTGCACATGGCGATAGGCATGACGGTCATAGCGGCTATGCTGGCGGCAATTATGACAGTTTTTATTCACTGAGGAAGAAACCTATGAAATGTAAAATTGAGAAAAACACCGTGCAGGAGACGCTGATCCTCCCGCTGTATTCCCGGAAGCTGTGTACGGAGTTGTACCCGAACCTTTACAGGGATGAAACAGCGGTTCGTCTGCTCGACCAGATCGACTACGACTTTTCAGAGGCAGAGAAAAACTCCCGCAGCCTGATACAGCGCTTTGGTGCGCTGGAGGTGGCCACACGGCAGAGTGATCTTGCTTTCGAGGTGCGGGATTACCTGAAAGGCCACCCCAATGCGGCGGTGGTCAATCTGGGCTGCGGGCTGGACAACACCGGCAGAACCTGCGACAACGGTAGATGCAAGATCTACAATCTGGACTTCCCGGATGTGATTGCCTTGCGGCAGCAGCTACTGCCCGCCGGGGATCGAGAACAAAATATCCCCTGCGACCTGAAAGACACCGCATGGTTTAGCAAAATCGATGCCTCCCGCGGGGCGGTGTTCTTTGCCTCCGGGGTGTTCTATTACTTTCTGACCCAGCAGGTCCGGGAACTGGTGCGGGGGATGGCGGACGCTTTCCTCGGCAGTGTGCTGGTCTTTGATGCTGCCAATCGGACGGCGGTAAAGATGATCGCAAAAACATGGCTTAAGACTGCAAAAATCAAGGATGTGGGGGCATATTTTGCGGTTTCGGATGCCGCCAAGGAAATCGGCACGTGGGACAGCCGTCTGCAGGTCACAAGTCGCGGCTATATGCTGGGCTACAACGATTTGAGAGACTCTTCTGTCAGCTGCTTTTTCCGGTTTCTCGCAAGGGTCGGTGACAACGGGATGAAAATGCAAATCGTGAAAATAAGATTTTGAGAGGCGAAAACGAAGCGCATTCACTTTGACGTCGAAGAAGACGGCTTTTACGGCGCATATTGGGCGTGCAAGGACACGCATACAGCAGCGGGCACGGATTCAATTGAAACCGTGCCCGCTATCTGATACTATATTATTTTATCGAACGTATGTTCTATTCCCACTCGATGGCGTCGGTTCTGCCGTCCCGTCACTCCAGTTATACCCAGTTTTCGGCATCGACACGGAACGCGTGCCGCCGAATGACGCGATGTCGCGTTTCGTCGGCTTCGGGGACAAAAGCTGGGACAACCTCAAAAACTTTTTTCAAACTCAGGGCTTTGAGTTTTTGTTTTTGTCCCAAAGTGCGCGGCGGGTCGCCTTTGGAGGCTCGATGGCGCCGAAAACGCCCGTTTTGAAACTCAACCGCCCTTTTGCCCGCAAGCCGCCAGCTGCAATCGCAAGTGAATTAACGCGGGTGGCTTGCGCGCCATTTGCAAAACCCCAGGTCGCAGGTCTTCGCCATTCGTGAACAAAGTGAGTAGTCTCAGGTGGCTTGCTTATGAGTTGGCGAACGGGCCTTCAGGATTCAGGGCAAACATGCTGGTAGAATAGGATTCTCAAATCAATGACAGGAGACCGAGCATGGCCGAACCCCACGATAGGAAGCCGATCCTCACGATCGAGCAGCAGATAGAGCACCTCAAGCAGAAGGGCGTAGCCTTCGAGCTGTGTTCCGAGGAAGAGGCCGCGGACTACCTGCGCGACAAGTGCAACTTCTTCAAGCTCGCATCCTACCGCAAACTCTTCTCGAAATACGAGGGAGGCCCGCGCGACGGCCGCTACGTAGACCTCGACTTCGGCCAGCTGCGCCTGCTCGCGGCGCTCGACCAGGAGCTGCGCCACGCCCTGCTCGGCATGACGCTCGACATCGAGCATTTCCAGAAGGTGACACTGCTTCGCGAGATGGAGGACCGTGGAGAGGACGGCTACGCCATCGTGGCCGACTACATGGCATCGCTTACCACTGCAAACAGGGAGTACCGCCTGCGCGAGCTCAAGATGAGCGGCCGCAGCCCCTACAGCTCGAGCCTCTACGCGAAGTACTCCGGCGACATGCCTGCCTGGGCCTTCCTTGAGCTCACCTCGTTCGGCACCCTCATCGACTTCGTGCGCTTCTGCGCCAGGCGATGGGGCGACAGGCGCCTCGAGGCCTCCCACTACGACCTCAAGCGCGTGAAGTCCGTCCGCAACTGCGCCGCGCACGGCTCGTGCCTGATCAACTGCTTCGCCGAGAGGGGCGCCGCCCGGGGCTCGGCGTCCAGCGGCGTCTCCCGAAGGGTCGCCGCCGTGGGGATTCCCAAGGCGACCAGGAGGAAGTGGATGGGGAATACGGCCATGCAGGAGGTCGCGACCGTGCTCGTGGCGCACTCCGGCTTGGTACCCGAGGGCTCCTCGCGCTCGCGCGCCGCATCCGAGCTCGCCGAGATGTTCGCCAGGGCCGACGGCGAAACCGAGGCGCTGCCCGACAAGGGGCCCGACGCCGCAGCTCGCTCCGCGCTCGAGTTCCTTCGCAGGTTGACAGAATCGCTCGGGTTGGTAGAATAGCCTGCAGATAGCAAAACCTTCACGGTTTTAGGGGCGGACTTGCGCAAGCGACTCTGCCCTATTTTTATATTCACTCGCTATAGGAGACGGATGATACCTGGGTCAATGACAGAACTGAGAAGCCCGGAATAATGGAGCCAGTTAGAAACCCTCGGGTTTGCGGGGCGGGATCGTGAGAGCGATTCTGCCCTATTTTTTTCCTCCGTCTGCCCCAACCAATTAGTTCGAAGATAGCCTGTAGGTGTCCTCGTGGGCGCCTTTTATTTTCAGGGAATCGGCCGCTTCATGAACGAGCGACCGGCTTGACCTAGATCGAACCGCCTTCATCTCCGTCTAGGCGCCGGCAATCAACATCGTGAATCCGCGCGTGCTACAATGCGGGCACCAGAGATGAAAACACAGTCCCCGTCGGGTAGTCGTGGGCGTGCGGGAGTCCGCATCAGTAACCTGCCTCCTTGGTTGTCCCTTCTCTGCATGGTCATCTACATAAAGGAGGAACCAGCCATGCAGATCAGCGTGTCGTCCACCCTGACCGTATATCACGACGGCCAATTCTGGGTCGGGCTGGCGGAGCATGTCGAGGACGGCAGGTACGGCGTCGCCCGCATCGTCTTCGGCGCAGAACCGTCCGATGAGGAGATCCTGCGATTCGTTACAAGCAAATGGGCGAAGCTCGCGTTCTTCGGTGACGATCCGTCCGAGGCGAGCGAGCCCGCGAAGAACCCCAAGAGACGCGCCCGCGAGGCGGCGAAAGCCCTCAAGCAGCCGGCGATGAGCACCAAGGCGCAGCAGGCGCTCGCGAATCAGCGGGAGACGATGAAGCGGGAATCGGCTCAAGCAAGAAGCCAGCGTCGTGCGGATGAGGCGGAGGCGCGCTTCGAGCAGCGAAAACTGAAGCGCAAACAGAAGCATCGCGGTCATTGATACCACCATCAACCCATATATAGCAGCAGGCGTAGCTTCGATTGAAACTACGCCTGCCACCTGGTGCTATAACGTTATACAGAACGTATGTTCTATACCCACTCGATGACTAACCCAGTCCGAGCACTACCGATGCGTGTCGCGTCATACCGCCTAAGAGCTGATTCGTTCAGAAAAGGTTCAGGGGGATCGTCGAGTTTATTGCACCCTCGCGTTTTACAAAAGAGAGTACAAGGCCCTTTAGCTCGAATTATTGCATTTAGAACCCCGCCGCTCATCCATCCTAGCTTGCCCAAACAGCCCTCCCGCGATGTCCATGTTCCAACGGATGGGTACCATTTACCCGGGTGCACCTGGGGCAACGGGCCGGCAGGCCCGCGCAAGGTCGCTCGCATAACACACAACATCAAACACGACAGAAGAGGCGAACGACAGATGCCGGACCCCGGACGACAGCACCGCGGAAGAGAAGCATTCCAACCACAACCGAACGAACATCGCTCCTAGGCAGGCGCCCGCATGGGCGCCTTTTACTTTTCAGGGACTTAGCTGAGAGCTAAGGCACGCGGCTCATGGCCGTTTCGTGGAGGCCCGACCAGCTCGACCCACCTCGACCCGTCTCCGTTCCCGTCATGCGCGCGATGCGCCAGCAGGCGGTTCAATCGTCGCGCAGACGAAAAGGGACACTGTGCCGCGCGGTGTGCCCGCACGGTGCCGCACGGGAAGATTGGAGGAACCATGGCACGCACAGCCGAATGCGCCGCGCCCGAGAACAACCAGGGCCGCGACGAATGGATGACGGTGATCGAGATGCAGCAGTACATGAGGGCGAGCCGAAACAAGGCGTACGACCTCATCTGGTCGGGAGAGATCGACTCGTACAGGCTCGGAAGGAAGCTCCTGGTGTCGAGGGCGTCAGTGGACGCCTACATCGAGTCGAGGAGCGGCAGGAAATGACGGCGGCGACCGCCCCAGGAGCCGCCCGCGGCCGGGCACGCGAGGGAGCCTCGAGACGAAAGGAGCTCGAGGACGACCATGACCAAGAGCATTAGCAGGAGCCAGGTGTGGCTCATCGCATCGACCAACGCGATATTCGGCGCCGACGAGGCGTGCGCGATGCTGCGCATCAGCCGCGACGCCATGTACCGGCTCGCCAAGGACCCCGACGACCCGTTCCCGATCCGCTACATCGGCGGCAAGACTCGCGACGGCATCGTGCTGCACGACGAGCTCGTCGCATGGGTCGAGCGCAACAGCGTCGTCGGCTCGCCCAGAAGGGGCTAGCGCCGATGGCGGCCGCAGGCCCGAAGGGGCGCGACGGCCCCTCCCCGCGCGAGTTCACGACGGTACGGCACTTCATGATGGCGGACCTGGGCCTCTCCGGCCTTCCCCTGCTCGTCTACGCGCGCATCTTCGGCTTCTGCGACGCCGGGTGCGGCTACTTCGAGAGCAAGGGCGGCCTGGCCCGCTTCCTCAACGTGCAGGAGCGCAGCGTCCACCGCGCCATCCGCGACCTGCTCGACCGGGGCCTCATCGAGGAGTGCGGCGTGCACGCCCCGGCACGCGGGCACGCCACCAAGCGGTACCGCATCGTGCGCGAGAGGCTGCCGCCCGGAGCGCTGGCAACCCCTGACGGTTCGTCAGGGTTCCCGGCGCGAAAGGGTGACGAAATGACAGGGTTCGCCGAGAACAAGGGTGACGAACCGTCAGGGTTCGCAGCCCGAACCCCTGACGATATGCCACCCAATAAGCAAAAGGGACAACAAGGACTTCAGAAGATAAGGAAGGGGCGCCCGATGGACCGAGCGGGACTCATCACCCTGGAGCAGGCCCGTGCGGCCGGGCTCTCCTTCGACGAGCCGGAGCCGAGGGCGTGCCCGCACTGCGGCGCCGCCCTCGATCCGCTCGGCGCGGCGCTGGCGGGCAGGGTCGCCTGGGTCTCCGCCGCCCCCTGCCCGTGCGAGGGCGCAGCCAGCGAGCGGGAGTCCGAGGCGCGAAGGCGCGCGGCCCTCGCCGCCAAGGAGGAGGCCGCCCGCCGGGAGAAGGCGCTCTCGCGCGCGGGCATCCCCAGGCGCTACTGGGCCGCCGAGGCCGACCGCCCCGAGTTCGCCGAGTACATCGCCTCGTTCGCGGGCAACGGGGGCGCCGGGCTCTACATACACGGGGGCGTCGGCGCCGGCAAGACGCACGCCGCCTCCGCCATGGCCAGGCTGTTCGCCGAGGCCGGCTACGACGTCGCCTTCACGACGGCCAAGGGCATGCTCGAGCGCGTGAAGGCCACGTTCGACGAGGGCGGCACCGAGGCCGCCGTCGCGCGGTACGCCAAGTGCGACGTCCTCGTGCTCGACGACCTCGGCAAGGAGGACGCGACGGAATGGTCCGTCGGCACCGTGTTCAGCGTGCTCGATGCGCGCTACGAGGACATGCGCCCGACCATCGTCACGTCGAACTACGCGCCGGGCGCGCTGGCGGACAGGCTCGCAAGGCGCGGCGAGCGCGTCACGGCAGAGGCGATCGCGAGCAGGATCTCCCAGACCTGCAGGACCGTCTACCTGGGCGGAAGGGACAGGCGCCGCCTCGGCTAGCTTGTGCGCTTCCCGTGGAGGCGCGGACGGCTCGACCCAGCTCGACCCATCGCAGGCGGCCCCGATGCCCGCCGCAATCGAAATCGCTATACACGTCTTGGGCGGCGCCGACGCGCCGGCACGCACGCCTGCTCCGACTCGCACCGTGCCCCCATCGCGAGGACGCCGCCCGCCAAGCAACAAACGAAAGGCGGAGGGCCCATGGACGGCTTCGAGAGGATAACCGGCCGCGAGCACGACGGGCTCGTGGAGAAGTGCCAGGAGAACGGCTGGCTCAAGGTCGGCGGCTTCGACTGGCAGGACGACCCGTTCCTCGAGGAGTACCCCTACGAGTTCTCCCGCACGGACAGCGTCGACAGGCTCCGCGAGGCGCTCGGCTCGGGCAACTGGGCCATACGCCAGGGGTTCTGCTACCGCGACCTCGCGTTCATCCAGCAGGTGAACGGCGGCGACGAGTGGTGGACGCTCAAGCGCGACGGCGACGCGTGGACCGGCTTCGAGAGCTGGAGCTTCGGCGCCATCGCCCAGGAGCCCGAGCGGTTCGAGCGCGCCATGCGCGACATGTGCGAGGCGACGCCGGAGCAGTGCCGCAGCGGCGAGTGGGCCCATCTGCACGAGAAGGCTCCCGAGCCGCTGGCGCAGCGCGCCGCGTCCGCCCGCGAGGCGAGCCGCGCGCACGCCGGGCAGGAAGCCCGCGCCCCAATGGCGCGCGAGAGGGCCGTCGGGGCCGAATAGGGACGACCGGGGCGCGAAGGCGCCCTTTTTCATCTCGACTGGAAGGGAGGCGCGGGATGGCGAGCGACTACGGGGACGAGGCGGGCGGCAAGCTGCTCGACTGGATGCTGAGGATCGGCCAGGAGGCCGGCGCCGAGGCAATGGCGCGCAGCGCGAGGGAGCTCTCCGAGCGCCTCGCGGGAATCCGCGGGACCATCGCCGGCGGGCGCGCCGAGCCCATCGCGGCCGACGGCGTGCCGGCCTACGCGAAGCTCAGCCTCGAGGAGCTCTCTGGGCTTCCCGAGTACGCGACGATCAAGGAGGTCGTCTCCGACAAGCTGCGCGCCGCGTCGGTCGAGCACCACATCATCCCCGGCGAGGGCCGCGACTGGCTGCTCTTCAAGGTGGAGGACGCCCCCGAGGTCGACGAGGCCTTCCGCCAGCTGGAGCAAGAGACGGGAAAGGCCGCCGATCGCGCAAGGGAGCGGCTCTCCGAGATCGCCGAGAGGCGCCAGGCGCCCGAGCGGCTGGCGGAGCGCGCCGAGCGGGCGCGCGAGGCGTCGAGGGCCCACAGCCAGGGCATCGGCCGGGACCGCGGCCCGCGCCAGATCGAGGGGCCCGAGAGATGAGGTGGCAGGCGGCGGCCGCGCTGGCCGCGGCGGCGTTCGCCGCGGGAGACTTCGCGGCCGCGGCAATCGCGGCGTCGGGCACGAGCCCGATCCTCGACCCGGAGGCCGCCATGGCGGCGATCCCCGCGGCGCTCCGCGCGGGGCGCGTCTTCTCCGCGGAGGCGGTTCCCCTGTGCGCCGGGACCGCCTGCGCGTGCGGCGCGCTCCTCGCCTGGGCCCGCTCACTGGGGACCAAGGGGGCCCGGCGCGACGGCGAGGAGCACGGTAGCTCCAGGTGGGCCACGCGCAAGGACATCGCGCCCTTCGGCGACCCCAAGGACCCCGACAACAACATCATCCTCACCGACAACGCGCGCATCCGCCTCGTGAGCCGCAGGTTCGACCTCTCCACCGACACCAACGACAACGTGCTCGTGGTGGGAGGACCCGGCACCGGCAAGACGCGCTACTACGTCAAGCCGAACCTCCTGCAGGCCAACGCCAGCTTCTTCGTGACCGACCCGAAAGGGTCACTATATTTGTAAAACTCCCTGCTATTAGGTTCCACATTCTCACCTCCTTTCTCGTTGGAAAGTTGGTGGTGCTTCCCCCTTTTCGCGGGGCAATACGGCGTTTTTGAAAAACGCCGAAGATTTTTTGAAATTTTTTCAAAAAATTTTTTGAGCAGCAAAATACGCCTGTCCGAAAAGCCCGGACAGGCGTATAGGTATTGTAAGCAGTATTTAGATGATTAGACAGTTCATAGTCAAGGGTAGAGAGGTTCCCGGCGGTGGTCGGGCTTTTTTTGATATGTCAATGACCGTCGGATTTTGTCGATAGGGTATGTGCTTCATGGCGGCTACCTCCTTTAGCCGCCGCTTTTAACAGTGATACCGCGTCATTTCATTAGAAGATAAAAAGAAACGGCGGCTTTGATTTTTCAAAGCTGCTGCGGAAATCAAAGAACGACAAGCAACAGTTCTGATTTTGCTCCAATATGGTTATTAGGGGCACAAATTAAAATCAAAAAAGAGCCGATAACAGCAGTATTTCAAACTGCATATTATCGGCTCTGCGTCTGTGCGTCTGGCTCTTTTAATTAAATTATTTCTGTTGTTTTTTGGCTTTATTATATGTATTAGCTAACTGTCCACAAGCTGCTTTAATCTTTCTACCATGAGAAACTCTCATGGTAACTTCAAGTCCTGTTTGCTCTAATTGATGTTTGAACGCAACCATTTCTTGTTTTTGTGGTGCTCTAATTTTTGAATTACTCGTCGGGTTGTATTGCAGCACGTTAATCATAACATTTTTGCCCTTAAACCATTTTGCAAGTTGCCTTATATCTGAGGAACGGTCATTTATACCTGGTAAAAGCAAATACGCAAATACCACTTTTCGATTATGCCTTTGAGAATAGGACAATGCTTGCTTAACAACATCTTCAATAGCGTACATGTGCATATGAGGAATGATACAGTTTCTCGCAGCCTGTGTTGCTGCATGTAAAGATATTGTCAACTGAATTTTTAGATGTTCTTCGCGCAATTTTTTTAATTGATTAACTGGACCAACTGTTGATACGGTAATGCCGTCGGTTGGAAAGTTAAGTCCATTTCTATCTCGAAGAATATGGATTGCTGCAATCAAGTTGTCGTAATTGAATAAAGGTTCTCCCATTCCCATAAAAACGATACGATTTACTTTTTGACGTATCAATACAACCTGCTGCACAATTTCAGACGGTGTTAGATTACGAACAAAACCATTGCGTCCGGACTCACAAAAAATACAGCCAACAGAACAACCAACTTGCGTACTTACGCAAACAGTCCCACCATCTCGCCGTTTAATAAAAACCGTTTCAATATACCTGTTATCTTTCAATTCATAAACATACTTTTCAGTATCGCTACTTTTATAGACTTTTTTTGTTGATATTGATAGATTTTCTTTGTGAAATGGCTGTTTATACAATTCCGTATATAAGGCTCTTGCTTTATCCTCTCCAATTACTTCCGACATTTCTTTGTAAGTAAATCCGTATGGGTCATTCAATATTTCCGTAGGTGTACTTTTAGGTAAGTGTTTCATTTAAATATCCTTCCTTTTCAAAATTAAAAAGTTTGTTTTTCAGAGTTTTTGATTATGATTTCTAGTTTTTCAACATCAACGATATGCGTTAATTTACATTTAGGGCAGAAAAGAGGAAAATTTCTTAATACCGTATTATAAAATACTTGAACCCTCGTCTTTCGGTTACAAATTGGACATTTTATCCAATATTTTTCAAGCATAATATTTCTCCTTTTGCGCAAAAAAATGCAGGTCAATTGAAAAGAGTTGCGTATGGAGTATACACGAGAGAGATATGGAGGTGCAGTGACAGAAAAAATTTATCTTAACAGGGTTGCTTTTGGGAATTTGATATGCTATACTATAAAAATCCAAGCAAAGGAGTTTATCAATATGCGGCAAGGTATTCTTAAATAAAATTTGATAATGGGAACAAAGACAAACGTCCTCAAGGAGAGGGCTTGGTTTTTGTACCCAATTTAAGAATACTTTTGCCTTTTCATTTCATATCGTGATAGACAACGGCCAGCCTTGGCCGCAGTTTTCATGTGTGTCCTACCTATCATCCCCAGCGGTAAAAGTATTTGTCGCTGGGGATTTTTGCGCCCTTCTGGGCCTTGTATGGAGGACAATCATATGAAAATCATCAATATTGGCATTCTTGCTCATGTAGACGCAGGTAAGACGACCTTGACGGAGAGCCTGTTATATACCAGCGGAGCAATCGAGGCGCCCGGCAGTGTGGATCAGGGAACAACGAGAACGGACACCATGTTTTTAGAGCGGCAGCGTGGAATCACCATTCAAACGGCGGTCACTTCCTTTCAGTGGCACGATTGTAAGGTCAACATTGTGGATACTCCTGGGCATATGGATTTCTTAGCGGAGGTCTATCGCTCCCTTGCCATTCTTGACGGAGCGATTTTGGTTGTTTCTGCAAAAGACGGCGTTCAGGCGCAGACCCGTATTCTGTTTCATGCTCTGCAAGTAATGAAAATCCCAACTGTTATCTTTATTAACAAAATCGACCAGGACGGGATTGACCTGCCAGGTGTGTATCAGTCTATCCGAGATAAGCTCTCCGCAAATATGATTATTAAGCAGAACGTGCAGCTTTCCCCGGATATATCCATCATGGAAAACATGGGGCTGGAGAATTGGGATACCGTGATTGCGGACTGTGATGAATTGTTGGAGAAATATATTGCCGGAGAACCAATGGACAAAGAAGAACTTCTGCGGGAGGAAAACAGGAGAATCCAAAGCGTCTCTCTGTTTCCGGTCTATCATGGCAGTGCCAAGGTAAACTTGGGAATCCGACAACTCATTGAAGCGGTCACAGATACATTCCAATCACCCACCGGGCAGAACAGCTCTGAATTGTGCGGAACTGTGTTCAAAGTTGAGTACGCAAACCAGAGCCAACGCCTTGCCTATCTGCGGTTGTATAGCGGTACGCTTCATTTGCGGGATTCCGTAGCCTTGGCAGGGAAAGAAAAACTGAAAATTACGGAAATGCGTATCCCCTCAAAGGGTGAGATTGTCCGAACAGAGATTGCCCATGCGGGCGAGATCGTCATTGTACCCTGCGACAGTTTGCGGCTGAATGATGTGCTGGGAAACAAACTGCTGCTGCCCCGTGAAACGTGGAGCGACAATCCTCTCCCTTTGCTGCGGACAGCAATTGCACCAGAGAAACCAGAACAGAGGGAACGCTTGTTAAACGCCTTGACAGAAATTGCGGATACCGACCCGCTTCTGCGCTATGAAGTAGACGCTGTGACCCATGAGATCATTCTCTCCTTTTTGGGCCGGGTACAATTGGAAATTATCTCTGATCTTCTGGTGGAAAAATATCAGCTCAACACAACTGCAAAAGAACCTACCGTCATCTATATGGAGAGGCCATTGAAAGCGGTAAGTCACACCATTCATATCGAAGTGCCGCCCAATCCATTCTGGGCGTCCATCGGGCTGTCCGTCACCCCTCTCCCCCTTGGCACCGGAGTGCAGTATGAGAGCAAAGTTTCCGTTGGATACTTGAATCAGAGTTTTCAAAACGCTGTATTGGATGGTATCCGCTACGGTCTGGAACAAGGCGTGTATGGATGGAAGGTAACGGACTGTAAAATCTGTTTTGAGTATGGGCTTTATTATAGTCCGGTCAGCACTCCCGCAGACTTTCGGTCATTGGCACCTATTGTATTGGAGCAGGTGTTGAAAAAGGCGGGGACGCAGCTATTGGAACCATATCTTTCTTTTACACTCTATGCGCCGCAGGAATATCTCTCCAGAGCTTATCATGACGCACCAAAATATCGCGCGAGTATTGAAACGACCCAGGTTAAAAACAGCGAGGTGATTTTTACTGGCGAAATCCCTGCCCGCTGTGTGCAAGAGTACCGCAATGACCTCACCTTTTATACAAACGGGAGAAGCGTTTGTTTAACAGAATTGAAGGGGTATCAAATCGCCAGCGGCGAACCAGTTTTTCAGCCACGCCGCCCAAACACCCGGATTGATAAGGTGCGCCATATGTTCAACAAAATTCTCCCATCAATGATGGACTTATAAAATCCCTTTGGAACAAAGGGCGCACTTCTATACATGGTCTGCGACCATGTATAGAAGTGCGCCCTGCGAGGCTACGGCCCGGACTTCCGAAAGTCCGGGCCGTTTGCGTCGCTCCGCTCCGTACAAGGGGCTGCGCCCCTTGCGCCGCTTTGCGGCTATCCCTGCGCCCTCGCTGGAAAGGTACATCCGCTCTGCGTCTGCACCTTTCCAGGGTGACGCATAATTTCTTTCGCAAATTGACAACCGCATAGCGGAACACGGCC
>NZ_QSOP01000030.1 GCF_003436275.1 Collinsella sp. TM09-10AT | reverse complement strand
TACCGCCTCGCGGTGACATCGTTTTTATGTCAACCTTGGTCTAACAGAGCCATAGAATTTGCGCTGGATGAGCGACTCATCGGCAAGCTCGTAGGGCATCTCGTGAAAACCGATGCCCTTGCCAAAGACAACAACCTCTCGGCCGTCATCGCTGGCGGCGAGAGCAACGTTATTGTTGATCTTCTTTAAAATGAGCATGAAAAAACTCCTCGGACATCGGAGCTAGACGACGGGGCGATATTCCTCGTCTTCTATTATGCGCAAGCGATGCCTCCAGAGGAGTAACAAACTTGTGAGCACGTGGGCGATTGTAGGATGAAACTTGCATGCAGCGTAAGCCCCATTGGTGCGAAAGTCCGCTGAACGGTAGGAAATCGCCGGTAAACGGCAAAACCACCACAAAGGTGCCTGGCCCCTTTGTGGTGGTTTTGGCTGATGCCCCGATGTTACTCGCGCGGGGTGCCGTAGGGGTTGTACAAATCTGCAAGAGCAAATGTGCCGGTAGTAGCATCAAAGTCGAGTTCGAGCACACAGCAGTTGCCAATGCGGTGCTTCATCTTGAGCGGCTCCACGCCCACGCCGCGCATGACCTGAGCCGCTGCGGCGCCATGGCTCACGCACAACACGCTCTCATGTCCAGGGCGCTGCATGAACTCGGTGATGGTCGCCATCATACGCTCGCGAAACTCGACTTCGCCCTCGCCGTCATACTGCTTGTAAAAATCGCCGTACGGCAGGCGCGGATTCAAATCCTCGCTCGCGCCCTCAAATTTGCCAAAGTTCCACTCCTTAAGGCCCTTGACGCGCTCGTAAGGCTGACCGGGGAACGCAAGCTCAAGCGTGTCGCACGCACGCTCGGACGTCGAACTGTACGCATGGTCAAACGTAAGGCCACGCCCTCGCAGGGTCGCACCGACAGTTTTAGCCTGCTCGATTCCCAGCTCGGTGAGCGGCGAGTCACACCAGCCCTGCTTGCGACGAAGCAAGTTAAAGAGCGTTTGACCGTGACGCATAAAGTACAGTTTTGACATGAGGCCTCCGTGATCGCAATCGTTTGTCAGCGATTATGACACCTTGAGCTAACTTTAAGTCAAAGCTTTTTTGCAAAAACCACCACAAAGATGCCTGTCCCTTTTTGGCATGTTATGGCAGCGCAGCGAGCCGGTTCCAAGTGCCCCAGGTCGCCCCGAAAGAGGAGCGACGCGTACTTTGGTACGCGAGCGACGGCTTGAGGGGCGAGATGGGGTGCTTGGGGCCGGCGCAGCGTCAAGCCTTAAAGGTGGTCTTGGATGAGATCGCAGATGGCTCGGGCGTCGTTGATGTTGATGGCTCGGGTCGCAAAGCCGGCGTCGAAGGCCTGACGCGCCAGGGCTTCGTTGCAGGCAAGGGCCAGCGTGTGACCGTCGACCAGGTCGAGCGAGCTCTTGCCGCGCAGACGGTCGACACCGGAGCGCGCGACGACGATGTTGTCGAAGCCCTCGGTCTTGTAGCCCTCGATGATCACCACGTCGACATCGTTGTAGCGCGACAGCAGCTCGCGCGCGGGCATCTCGTCCTCCTCGCGCGTGTCGGCGTACTCCGCCCAGCGCGTGGCGCAAATGAGCCCCACGTGCTTGGAGCCAGCCTGGTGATGGCGCCACGTATCCTTAGCGGGAACATCGATATCAAAGCCATGGTGTCCATGATGCTTGAGCGAACCCACACGCAGGCCGCGGCGCGTGAGCTCGGCGATGACCTTCTCGACGAGCGTGGTCTTGCCCGAGTTTTGGTAGCCGATAAACGCGATCGCGGGGACAGCCGGAGCGGGAGCTGCGGGCGCGATGGCGGCAGGTGCGCTTGCGGGTGCGTCGCCCGCGGCTCCCACGGCCTCAACAGCAGCGGCCTGACGCTCTGCGCGATCCCACACGCCCGAGCGGCCGCCCTCCTTGTGCAGCAGGCGCACGTCGACGATCTCCATGCCGCGATCGACGGCCTTGCACATGTCATAGATCGTAAGGCACGCGGCACTCGCGCCGGTCAGGGCCTCCATCTCGATGCCGGTCTTGCCCGTCACGCCGGCCGTAACCAGTACGTGAAAGCCAACCTGCCCATCCGTGCGCGCCGGCGCCCAGCCCTCGGGCACGTCCTCGGCCGGCGTCCCCGCCGGAGCGATGGGCGCAATGTCGCACTTGCTCTTGGTAATGAGCAGCGGATGGCACATGGGGATGATGTCGCTCGTGCGTTTGATGGCCATGATGCCCGCCACGCGCGCGCAGGCAAGCACGTCGCCCTTTTTGGCGCGGTCCTGCAGCACCATGGCCTGCGTCTCGGGATGCATGAGGATGGTGCCCTCGGCGATGGCAATGCGATGGGTCTCGGCCTTGTCGGACACGTCGACCATGCGAACCTCGCCCTTGGCGTCCACATGCGTCAGCTCGTCGCGACGGGCGTCGCGGGCGGGCTCGGTGACAGCGCTGGCAGTCGGCTGCGCGGGCACGGCGGCGTTGCCAGCATTCGCTGCAGCCGTGACTTTGTGGGCAGACATCGCGGCCCTGCGAGCGGCCTTGGTGGCATCGGCGTACCTGCTCTTGGCCATATGATCATCCTCCGATTTGGGACATAAATCGTTGCGTGCCCTCAATTATCGCGTGTTCCTGCGGTTTGTGGGCCACGGCATCGCGCCAAATCGAAAGTACCTGCATATCATCACCACGGCGCAGCGCTTCACGCACCGAATACTCAGCATCGCTGAACAGGCACGGACGCACGTTGCCATCGGCCGTCAGGCGCAGACGGTTGCAATTCGCGCAAAAATGGTTGGACATGGCGCTAATGAAGCCGACCGTTCCCGCCGCACCCGGAAAGTGCCAGTAGCGCGCAGGGCCCGCGCCGGCAGGAGCGTCGTTGATGTCGAGCGGCTCGAGCTCGGCCAGCCCCGTCGCGGCGACCCCGGTATTGATGCGCGCCCGCAGTTCGTCGCTCGGCACGGTATCGCTCGCGTCCCACAGCTCGGGATTGAGCGCGGGCGCATGCGGGTCCACAGCGCAATGCGAGCTCGTACGCTCGTCGCCGATGGGCATGTACTCGATAAAGCGCAGGTGGATGGGGCGGTCGACGGTCAGCCGCGTAAGAGCCGCCACATCCTGGTTGAGCCGACGCACCACAACGCAGTTGACCTTAACGGGCTCAAAGCCCCAAGCCAGCGCCGCGTCGATGCCGGCC
The DNA here is from genome assembly GCF_003436275.1 of Collinsella sp. TM09-10AT. Taxonomy (GTDB): domain Bacteria; phylum Actinomycetota; class Coriobacteriia; order Coriobacteriales; family Coriobacteriaceae; genus Collinsella. The sequence continues at coordinate 14,469 of NZ_QSOP01000030.1, read as the reverse complement.
ATGGTCTGTTCGAGCCGGCCCAGGTGCGTGATCTTTCCAAAGAGCGTAGGGTCGAGCGTGTCGAGCGAGATGTTGACGCGATTAAGCCCCGCGTCTTTGAGCTGCGGCGCCAGCTTGGGCAGCAGGGCGCCGTTGGTGGTAAGCGAGATGTCCTCGATCTGCGGAATCGCGCGGATGTCGCGAATGAGCGGGATAATACGGCGGCTGACCAGCGGCTCGCCACCCGTCAGGCGTACGCGGCGAATTCCCTCCCCCGCCACCAGGCGCACAAAGCGGGCGATTTCCTCGGCGCTGAGCAGCTCGTCGTGCGCGCGGGGCGCCACGCCATCGGCCGGCATGCAGTAAATGCAGCGGAAATTGCACTTGTCGGTAACGGCAATGCGCAGGTAGTTGATATCGCGACCAAAGCCGTCATGTTGCACGTGCCCGTCCACGCAGCCTCCCCTCACGCGGCGTTTTATTCTTCGGAAAACATAATACCGCACGAGAGAATCATGCCGACACCCGTACGACAGGACAGGTCGCTTCGAGCAAAACGGACTTTCCAAGCCCATCCTCAGCATACAAACCATCACAACATTCGATGCTTTTTCCGATTTTGGCGAAAAACGTCGAATGTTGTGATGGTCTGCCTGCCCACAGCACCCCGTAGAAGGGCCAGAACGCCCCTAAAGGCCACCACCCCAGTGTCGAATCACGAATTCTCGCAGGTCGTTTTGACGTTTCTGGAACGCTTCGCTTCGGTCGCACGTGAGACCCATAGCGAGTGCGATGGCGTTCACCGCCCGGTGCAATTGCAGCTGGTGGGCAAACTGAGTCCCGGTGAGGACGATCATCCTAAAGCCCAGCGCGCTCAGCACGGTCATACGCTCCGCATCCGACGCGCTGCGCTGTTTATCAAGATGGTCCGAACCGTTGTATTCAATTCCCGTACCGCTCGCAGGCGCATATACGTCAATCTCGAAATACCCGGCCTTAGCGAGATACTTGAACTCGCTGGGAACATCGACCCGATGGTTGAGCTCGATCTTGGCGTATCCCAGCCCTCCCTGGGAACGTTTTGCTACGACCATGATTGCGGTGGCCGTCTCCATGGGCGATCGCGCGCCATCGTGCACGCGTTTGAGCACGGCGGCCGCGCGTATGGCCCCCTGACGAGATCGATTCTCATCGCAATAAGCAATCAAGTCGGCAACGGTATACCTCTGCCCCATCTCGATATAATCGTCTGTCGACAGATGATTCAAATGGTATCGGGCGCAGATTTCATACCCATATTCCAGCTGCTCGGGCTCGCTCATCCACGAACCCGCTTGGACAAAGCACATGACCTCATCAACCACTAGAAGGCCCTCTGCCACCTCAAGAAGATGGTCTGGAGGTACCGGTGCCCCAAACACGTGGCACCTAAATCCAGCCGGCGTCGAGCGCTCAAAATCGAAGTTGACGAGCGTGTCGATATGACCGAGCTCTTCTCGTGGAATACCAAGCGAAACCAGATAGTCGGTAACGATCCCAACTGCCGCTGAAGCCCTCAGCCCCTTGACATCGAGTCCCAATTTGGACAGGCTCGCAGCCGGCTCCGCCTCGCTAGCAAGCGAGTCCTCGTCGTATAGGCTGCTTGCTCGCGAGAGCGGCTCGGACGGGCGCGCCACGTTGTGGTACAGCCAAGCAGTCTTATGGGACAGGACGATCGGCAGGTCCATGAGCCCTCCAATGGAGTCGGATAACCAACCTTATTCCCCTGCCCACGGGTCCGCACACCTTCGTGCGCAAGAAAGCGATTCCGCCCGATCGAGTGGTAGAAAAACCATCGCAACATTCGATGCTTTTCCCGTTTTTGGCAAAAAACGTCGAATGTTGTGATGGTTTGAGGCGAGGTGAGGGGCACGGAAGGGCCAAAGCATCGTGCTCGAACGGGTTAATCCAACTCTTTTAAGCCATGCGCCAGCTGCCAGTACTCGCCGTGCTGGGCGAGCAACTCTTCGTGGGTACCGCGCTCGATGATGCGGCCGTGTTCGAGGACCATGATGGCGTCGGCGTCGCGGACGGTGGACAGGCGGTGCGCAATCATAAACGTGGTGCGTCCGCGCATGATGCGGTCCATACCGCGTTCGATGAGCTTTTCGGTGCGCGTGTCGATAGAGCTCGTGGCCTCGTCCAAGATGAGCACGGGCGGGTCGGCAACAGCCACGCGCGCAATGGCGAGCAGCTGGCGTTGGCCCTGCGACAGGTTGGCGCCGTCGGCCGTAACCGGTGTGTCGTACCCTCTAGGCAGGCGGCGGATAAACGAATCCGCGCAGGCTGCCTCGGCTGCGGCGCGCACCTCCTCGTCAGTCGCGTCGAGCTTGCCAAAGCGGATGTTCTGCGCAATGGTGCCGCTAAACAGGTGCGTGTCCTGCAGCACAATGCCGAGCGATCCGCGCAGGCTGGCCTTGGCAATGTGCTTGACGTCAATGCCGTCGTACGTGATCTCGCCGTCATCGACCTCGTAGAAGCGGTTGATGAGGTTGGTGATGGTCGTCTTACCTGCGCCTGTGGAGCCCACAAAGGCGATCTTTTGCCCCGGTTTGGCAAACAGGTTGAGGTCCGTGAGCACACGGGTGCCCGGCACGTAGGAAAAGTCCACGGCATGGAAGCGCACGTCGCCGGCGAGCGGGACCAAGCCGCACGTGAGCTCGGTGCCGTCGGCAGCCACCGCACGGCCCGACTCATCAACGGCAGCCACATCATGCAGGTGCCCGTACGCGCCCACGCCCTGGCCCTCGGGAATCTTCCATGCCCACGCGGCGTCGCCCGTCTGCACCAGCTCCACGCAGCCCTCGTCCACCTCGGGCTCAAGATCCATGGCGGCAAACAGGCGCTCGGCTCCGGCCAGCGCGTTGAGCAAGAAGTTGCCAGCTGCGTAAACTGATTGATGGGCATGGCGGCCTGACGCACAAAGACCAGGTAGCTTGCGAGCGCACCTACATCGGCCAGACCGTTGATGCAGAGCATGCCGCCTGCCACCGCAACGATGGCGTAGTTGGCATAGCCGATCACCACGGTCATGGGCACCATCGAGTTGGCGTAGGCCTGCGCGGCACCACCGGTGCGGCGCAGCTCTTGGTTGCGCGCGTCAAAACCAGCCACGTTGGCCTGTTCGTGATTAAAGACCTTGATGACCTTTTGGCCCGAGACCATCTCTTCGATATATCCGTCCAAATCGCCCAGCGACGCCTGTTGGGCGGCAAAAAAGCGCTTGGAACGCATGCCCGAGTAGCGCGCGTACAGCACAATGGCCACATCGCACACGAGCGTGATAATCGTGAGCTGCCAGTTGAGGATGATGAGCATGGCCGTGGTGCCGACCACCTGGATGCTCGCCTGAAACACGTTGGCAAAGCTGTTGTTGAGCGCCTCGGAGACGGTGTCGACGTCGTTGGTAAAGAAGCTCATGATGTCACCCGAGCGCGTGCTGTCGAAGTAGCTCAGCGGCAGCATCTGGATGTGCGCAAACAGGTCGCGGCGGATATCGGAGACCACGCGCTGGGCCGCGCGCACCATAATCTGTGAGTAGCCCAGAGCCGAGAGCACGCCCGCGGCGTAGATGGCAGCGGTAAAGATAACCTGCTTGGCGAGCAGTTCCTCGCCGCCCGTTGCCAAACCGTTGACGATGGGGCGCACCATGTAGGTACCGGCAAGGCTTGCGATGGCGGCCACAGAGGCAAGCACACCCACTACGAGCAGCGAGAACTTGGCATGCCCCATGTAGGAGAGCAGGCGGCGAAGCGTCTGCGCCAGATTGGCGGGACGGGCCTGAGCGGATGTCTTAGGCACGATGCTCATCTCCTTTCGCAGCCTGAAGCGATCCACTGGGGCCAGAGGAAGACAGGGCATTTGCGCCATCCACGATGCCCGCATCCCCCGCAAACTCCATCTGCGAGGCGTAAATCTCCTGATAAATGGCATCGCCCGCCAGCAGTTCCTCGTGCGTGCCCACGCCGTGGACACGACCGTCGTCCAACACCACAATGCAATCGGCATCCATGACGCTCGCAATGCGCTGCGCAATGACAATCACCGTCGTGTTGGGAATCTGAGCGATATGCTCGCGGATCTTGGCGTCGGTCGCCATATCGACCGCGCTGGTCGAATCGTCAAAGATGAGCACACGCGGATGCTTGAGCAATGTACGCGCGATGCACAGGCGCTGCTTCTGCCCGCCCGAGACACCGGCACCGCCCTGGCCCAGATAGCCGTCCAGCCCGCCGATGCGATCGAGGAACTCATCCACGCACGCCGCGCGGCAAGCCGCGAGGAGCTCATTGTCCGACGCCTGTGGATTGCCCCACTGCAGGTTCTCGCGCACGGTACCCGTAAACAGCACGTTCTTTTGCAGCACGATACCCACGGCGTCGCGCAAGGTAGCCAAGTCGTAGTCGCGCACGTCGTGTCCGCCCACAAGCACGGTGCCCTCGGTGGCGTCGTACAAGCGCGCAATCAGCTGCACAAGCGAACTCTTGCCCGAGCCCGTGCCGCCGAGCACGCCCACCGTGGAGCCTGCTTCAATGCAAAGGTCAATATGCTCGAGCACATCCTCGGCTGCATCCGCGCGGTATTTAAAGGAAACGTCGCGAAACTCGATGCTTCCGTCGGCCACCTCGTGCACGGCAGCGGCAGCGTCGGGCGCCTGGATAAGCGAACGCTCGTCGAGCACCCGCGAGATGCGTTCCACGCTGGCAAGTGCGCGCGTGAGCAGCAAAAACACGTTGGAAATCATCATGAGCGAGTTCATGATCAGCAGCACATAGCTCATAAAGCCCGTGAGCGAGCCCACGCCGAGCTCGCCGGCAAGAATCATGCGCCCGCCGATCCACAGAATGGAAAGCGCCGCCACGTACATCGACAGCTGAAACACCGGCAGGTTGAGCACGGCGTTGCCAAAGGTCTTCGTCGCGGTGCGCGCAAGCTCGGTATTGACGGCATCGAACTTGGCCTCCTCGTGCTCGGCACGCACGTACGCCTTGACGGCGCGCACGGCGGTGAGGTCCTCCTGCACCACACCGTTGAGATGGTCCATCGAGGTCTGCAGCTGGCGGTAGAGCGGACTGACGCGATAGGTGATAACGCCCAGCACGATCGCCAGCACCGGCAGGATGATCGCGAAAACGGTGGCGAGCGGACGCGACAGCACCAGCGCATAGACCAAGCCGACGATGAGCGTCACGGGACCGCGCACCATGGGGCGAAAGCCATTGCCGATGGCATTTTGGATGACGGTGATATCGGTAGTCATGCGGGTGACGAGCGAGCTGGCGTCGTAGTTATCCAGATTGCCAAAAGCGAGCGTCTGGATCTTGCGGTACTCCGCCTCGCGCAAGTTAGCGCCCAGCCCCGAGGCGACGCGAGCAGACGTGCGTGCATAGCCCAAGCCAAGTACCAGCGAACATGCGGCGCATACCAACATATACGTGCCCTGCAACAGCATGTAGTTGATGTCGCCCGCGGGCACGCCCACATCGATGATATTTGCCATGATGACCGGGATAAACAGCTCGAGCGCCGTCTCTGCCGTCACAAAGAACACGCCGAGTATGGCATCGCGGCGGTATGCCCCCAGATAGGAAAACAAAATCTTGAGATTGCGCACGCAGGTTCATCCCCCATCAAACGTTGTTCGCAAACCCAGGTATTATGGCGCGCCGTGCATCGGTGTCAAGTGCTCCGAAATCGATTTCTGCAATGCTAGTGCAGGCGCCAAGCTCGCAGGACGCGCCCCTGTATTCAATTGGAAATGAACGCGAGCGTGACTTTTTTCTCCCCGCCGCCAACACAAACCTTGACTCTACAATCGTTGTAGGGTTTTCACTACACTGGTACGTAAACAGACCAAGCCAGAAAGCCCCGCCCATGGAACACGACCTCACACGCGGCAATGTCCTTAAGACCATCGCGGTCTTTGCCCTGCCCTATATGCTCTCGTACTTTTTGCAGATGCTCTACGGCATGGCCGATCTGTACATGATGGGGCAGTTTAGCGGCGCTGCCGGCATCACCGCCGTGGGCAACGGCGCACAGACGCTCTATATCATTACCGTGACGCTCGTTGGTCTGGCCATGGGAACGACGGTCATCGTCGGCCACGCCGTGGGCTCGCGCCGCTTCGATCGCGCCGAGACCGCCATCGGCAATACCATCACGCTCTTTATGGGTGTCTCGGTGGTACTGGCCGCTGTCCTGCTCGCGCTTTGCCCGCAGATCGTGGCGCTCATTGGCACTCCCGCCGAAGCCGTCGAAGGCACTGCCGCCTACCTGCGTATCTGCTTTGTCGGCATTCCGTTTATTGCCGCGTACAACATTCTTTCGGCCATCTTTCGCGGGCTGGGCGATTCGCGCTCGCCTATGTACGTGATCGGCGTGGCATGCATCATCAACATCGCGCTTGATTTTCTGTTTATCGGCCACATGGGGCTCGGCCCCGTGGGCGCCGCACTCGGCACGGTCATCGCACAGACGGCCAGCGTTGCCCTCGCGCTCGTGTGGCTCAAGAGCCGTCGCACAAACATCCACGTTAAGCGCAGCGACCTGCGCCCCCAGCCCGAGGTGCTCGGCAGCATTCTTAAAATCGGCGTGCCCGTGGCTGTGCAGGACGGCTGCATCCAGGTGGCGTTTATGTTCATCACCGTCATCGCCAACCACCGTGGGCTAGTCGACGCCGCCGCCGTGGGCCTAGTCGAGAAGATGATCAGCTTTTTGTTTATCGTGCCGAGTTCCATGGGCGCTACCGTCAGCGCGCTCACGGCGCAAAACGCCGGCGCGGGCAAGGGCGACCGCGCGCGTCAGGTACTCAAGGACGCCATGACCATCTCGGTGGTGTACGGCTGCCTGATCACGGTGCTGATGTGGCTGGTGGCGCCGGCGTTTATCGGCTTTTTTGCCAAGGACGCTGCAGTAGTCGCCGCCGGTACCGGCTATATGCGCAGCTATATTTTCGACGCGATCTTTGCCGGCATCCACATTTGCTTTAGCGGCTTTTTCGCTGCGTATGGCAAGAGCTACATTGGCTTTGCGCACAACGTGCTGGCCGTGGTGCTCATTCGCGTGCCCGGCGCATGGCTGCTGTCGAACGCCTATTCCGACACGCTGTTCCCCATGGGCATCGCCTCACCGTGCGGGTCGATTCTGTCGGCGGGCATCTGCGTGATTGCATTTACCGTGCTCAACCGGCGCGGGGCTTTTGACAAGCTGGTGGCGTAGCGGGGCGACGCGGGCCTAGCGCCTCTCCCCTGTTTTTACCGAAAGGAGTGGTCCTGTGACCGACATGCCAAGTGAACACACCGAGGGCCTGCTCCGCATTGGCGAGGTGGCGCGCCTGCTCAATTTAAGCGTGGGCACACTGCGTCATTACGAGCAGATGGGGCTGTTGGAGCCGGCATATGTCGATCCGGCAAGTGGGTACCGCTACTACGGATCGCGGCAGCTCTCCACCCTCAACACCATCGGCAACCTGCGCGTTCTCGACTTGCCGCTGGCGCAGATTCGCGAGTTTGTCACTACGCGCGATATGGATTTGATACAACGGCAACTGACCAAGCAACAGGAGTTAATTGAGCACAGGCGGCGTGAGTTGGAGCGCATGTCGCGCAAGATTGACCAGCGGCTTGCCTTGCTTCATGGCGCTTTGAATGCTGATCTCGACACCATTAGCGAAATCGAGGAACCCGAACTTCGCTGCGCCACGCTGCACGAGCGCGTCAATCCCACCGACGCCTATTCGCTGGGATGGCATATCCGCCAGCTTCAGCAGGGGCAGCACGAAACCTTTGCCTATCTGGGCAATCTGGGTGTGGGCATCGCGCCCGAACGCCTCGCCGCCGGCGACTTTGATGGCTACGACGAGGTCTTCCTGCTGCTCGATGACACCGATGAGTACTTGGGCGATGTTGAGACGCGACCTGCCGCGCGCTGCCTGACCATAAGTTTCCGTGGCACGCACGGACAAGCAGCCCCTCGCTACGAGCGGCTGCTCGGCTACATGCACGAACACAACCTGACGCCCGCCGGCCCCTCGCGCGAGATCGCCCTCATCGACGACATCATCAGCGACGACCCGGCAACCTACGTGACGCAGATCACGGTGCCCGTTTCCCCGTCCAAATAAAATCCGCCCGAAAGGTATCATGCTTTCCGGGCGGATCTTCAATTTGGTTATCGATGCGCTAAGCCCGGGGCACCTCGCCAGTAGCCAAGATCCGCTCGAGCGCATCCTCGTCCAGTACGGGCACACCCAACTGCTCGGCTTTGGTGAGCTTGGAGCCCGCTTTGGGGCCGGCGACCAGATAGCTCGTCTTCTTCGACACGCTGCCCGAAACCTTGGCGCCAAGCACCTTGAGCGCCGCGCCCGCCTCGTCGCGAGTGCGGTTGACGAGCGTGCCAGTCAGCACAAACGTCAGGCCCGCGAGCGGCTGGGTGTCGGCGAGCTCGCCTGCCACGCCAGCGTCGGCTGCGGCTTGCGCATGAGCGGCGCCCAAGTCGACCTCGAGCGACAGGCCCGTCTGACGCAGGCGCTCCAGCACGGCAAGGTTCTCGGGCACGGCCAGGAACTGCTTGACGCTCGCCGCAATCTTGGGACCGATGCCCTCACACTCGGCGATGTCCTCTTCGCTCGCCAAGATGAGCTTGTCAATCGACAGGAATCGCTCGGCGATAACCTCGCCCACACTCTTGCCCACATGGCGGATGCCCAGGGCAAACAGCACGCGACCGAGCGGCTGGCTCTTGGACTTGTTGAGCTCGGCGATGACTTTCTCGGCCGTCTTGAGGCCCACCGGAATGGGGTCGCCCTTCTTGACGCCCTTTTTGCTGTTGGAGCTGGCGTACACGCGGCCCGTGTCCAGGCCGGCGATGTCGTCGACCGTGAGCTGGTAGAAGTCCGCGACATCATGGATCAGACCGGCGGCGATCATCTTGTCGACGATCTCGTCGCCCAAGCCGTCCACGTCCATACAGCCGCGACTCACCCAGTGGAGCAGGCGCTCCTTGAGCTGCGCGGGGCAATCAATGGACACGCAGCGGTAGGCCACCTCACCGTCCTCATGGACCACGGGGCTACCGCACACGGGGCAGACCTCGGGCATCTGCCAGTCAACGCTGTCGGCCGGGCGCTTGTCGAGCACGGGGCCCACGACCTCGGGAATCACGTCGCCTGCCTTGTGCACGATGATAGTGTCGCCCTCGCGCACGTTTTTGCGGCGGATCTCGTCGATGTTGTGCAGCGTGGCGCGCGCGATGGTGGAGCCGGCGACCGTCACCGGGTCGAACTCTGCGACCGGCGTGAGCACACCGGTGCGACCCACCTGGATGCGAATTTCGCGCAGGACGGTCTGCTTTTCCTCGGGTGGGAACTTAAAGGCAATGGCCCAGCGCGGTGCGCGGGCAGTAAAGCCCAGGTCGAGCTGCTGCTGGAAGCTGTCAACCTTTACGACCACGCCGTCGATGTCGTAGTCCAGGTCACCGCGATGCTCGAGGGCCTGGGCGCAGAACTCGTGGACCTCGGCCGGCGTGGCGCAACGGGCAACGTTGGGGTTGACGCTAAAGCCAGCGCTACGCAGCCAGTCCAGAAACTCGCGCTGGCTGTGGACGTGCAGCGGATCGGTATCGGCGATGGCGTAGATAAAGGTGGCCAAGTCGCGACGCGCCGTGACCTTGGGGTCTTTTTGGCGCAGGGATCCTGCAGCGGCGTTGCGCGGGTTGGCAAAGGGGCCACGGCCCTCGGCATCGGCCTCGTCGTTCAGACGCACAAAGCTGCCCTTGGGCATGTAGACCTCACCGCGTACCTCGATGGTACGTTCGCGGTCGATGCCCATGTGGGCGAGCGCCGGCTCGGACAGGTGCATGGGCACATCCTTGATGGTACGGACGTTGAGCGACACGTCCTCGCCCGTGGTGCCATCGCCACGTGTAGCGGCGCGCACAAAGGTGCCGTTTTGGTAGGTAAGCGCCACGCCCAGACCGTCGATCTTAAGCTCGCAGGTATAGGTGACGCTGCCGGCACCGAGCGCATCCTCGGTGCGCTGGAGCCATGCGTCGAGCTCGTCCAGATCCATGGCATCGTCCATGGAATACATGCGCGCCATATGCGTGACCGGCGTAAACTGCTCGCTCACGTAGCCGCCCACGCGCTGGGTATAGCTGTCGGGCGTCACCAGGTCGGGGTAGGTCGCCTCGATCTGCTGCAGCTCAACGAGCATTTTGTCAAAGGCGGCGTCCGTGATCTCGGGCGCATCGAGCATGTAGTAGCGATAGGCGTGGTAATCGAGCTCGTGGCGCAGCTCGGCCGCACGCGCTGCCGCCTGGGCACGGGCATCGGCCGGTGCAGCGGTATCCGTGCTCGCGGGCGTTTCGGTATCGATGTCCACGCCGTCACCAAACAGGCTCGATTGCTCCATAGCGGCACTCCTTCGCTCGATTTCAAACGGATACAAGAGTACCACCGGTCACCATGGGGCCGAATAGCGGTCTCAAACCGCACCGAATCGGCAGCCATCAAACTGGAGTGGATCGCGCGTTCAAACCATGCCCTTGCCGTTTCTAAATGATCCGTTTTCCTCCGTCTCCAAGGGATCATCGCGAAAAGAGGGGCTGTCCCGCGCTGGCGGAACAGCCCCTCTGGCTTCGATATGTGCGATACAGCTCGTTAGAAACCCTGGCCGTTGCCCTGACCCTGGCCCTGCTGGCCAAGCAGCTCCTCCAGATACTGGCGCAGCTGCTCGTCGGTAATACCGCCGTTGCCGGTATCGGTCGCGCTGTCGTCCTGCTGCTGGTTCTGCAGCTCCTCGTCGGAGCCCAGTTCAACCGTGACCTTCTTCTCTTCCTTGCCGCGCATGAGCGTGATCTCGACCTTCTCGCCCACCTCGTGGCTGCGCAGTGCGATGATCAGGCCATCGGCGCTCGTAATCTCGTCGTCGCCCAGCTTGGTGATGACATCGCCCTCCTGAATGCCGGCCTTGGCAGCAGGACCATCCTCAACGACGCTTGCCACGTACGCGCCACTATCGGTGCTCAGCTTGTTGGTGCGGGCGTTGAGCGCGTTGACGCTCGAAAGCGTAGCGCCCATGTACGGATGCACCGGCGTCTTGCCGTCGATGATCTGGTCGGCAATGTTCTTGGCATAGTTGACCGGAATGGCAAAGCCCACGCCCGAGCTGGAGCCCGAGTAGCTCTCGATGAGCGAGTTGATACCCACAAGCTCGCCGTTATCGTTAACGAGCGCGCCGCCGGAGTTGCCCGGGTTGATGGCGGCATCGGTCTGGATCATGTTGGCATAGATGGTGTTACCGTTGGCAGAGCTCATGGCCGTGGAGCGATAGAGCGCCGAGACGATACCCGTGGAGACAGACTGCTCGTTGCCAAACGGCGAACCGATGGCCATGACCCACTCGCCCACGTTGAGCTTGGAGGAATCACCGATCTCAATCGGCGTGAGCTTGGAGGCGTCGGCGTCCTTGAGCTTGATAACGGCCAGGTCGCTCGAAGCGTCGTTGCCCACGAACTCGGCCTCGTAGGTGGTGCCGTCATCCATGGTCACCACGTACTGGTCATAGCCATCGACCACGTGGTTGTTGGTGAGGATGTGGCCCTCGGTATCGAGCACGACGCCCGAACCGACGCTACCCGAGTTGTCCGACTCGTCAGCAGACTGCGAAAGTGAGCCATTCTGGCTACCGCTCGAAGTCGCAGTGATGGAAACGACAGAGGGCAGCGCCTTGGCAGAGACCGCCTCGGCCAGCGTGGTGTCCTCAGAGTCGATGGTAATCTTTTGCGTCGATGAACCCGAAGCACCCGCCGTCACGGCATTCTTGCCGCCGCCAATGTTGAGCGTGCCGCTCATAATGAGCGCAATGACCAGCAGGGCGCCACAGGCGCAGCCGGCGAGCGCCGTAATAAAGATCGGCAGCTTTTTGGTCTTGGTCTTGACCACCGTGTGCTTGTTTACAACCTGCTGGCTGCCCAGCGGCTTGCCGGTCTGCGTGTCGTAGGCCTGCACGTAGGGAATGTTGCTGTCGGCAGGCGTTGACTCCACCTGCACGCGCGGCTGCTGTTGGGTCTCGCCGGCGTTGCCCGCATCCTGGGGACGCTGGGAATCGTACTCGCTCATAGCTGCGATCCTTTCGTCAAATAACCAAAGGCCCGCCAAACATGTGGCGGGCCATCATTGTTCACGTTGAGTTGTACCCCAAGCTGGGCAGTCCCGAGCACTAGATGCCAAGATTTCAGCTTTGCTTAAGTAATGACATGCTTATAGGCCAATTCGTTCTATGCCGTCATGTCTATTCGATATAACAGTCGATAGCAAAGCTATATGTTGAATCGTTAATGAAGTCCGTAATCGTCGCGCCCATGCCTGATCCGCACGTCCACTTATCTTTCTCCGCGTCGTATGGCGTTGGCCCCCACCCCGTTTCATATGATGCTTCGCTTTCCGTGAAGTTATTCATCACGTATTTATCCTTCTGCATGAGCGCGTACCAAGCGTTTGCATACATCACAAGCGGATCGATTTGGACTATCGAGTACTTTCCGGAACGAATCTCAATTTCTGTTTTATCGTTATAATAAGCGACTGTGAGCTCAATCTTGGCAAGCAGCGGCAACGTTTCATCTGATTCCCTCTGGATTGTTATGACATCACCGGCCATAGCGTCGGCAGACACAGTTTTGCTCTCTGGCGTGAAAATAGTCTCTCTGCTTCTTGTTCGCGTTTTTTCATTGCCATTTTCATCTCTGACCACCGTGTCGACCACGAGCGTCAATCGCTTCTGAGCGTCCGGCAACTCCACGGCTTCTGCCATCCCGGCTCGCATCAAAATAGGAGCCCCCGCCATCAGACCTAAGAACTGCTTTCTATCAATCATTCTTCATTCCCCCTGTCTACTTGATTTGACTTTCTCAGCTGAATGGGGATACAGAACAGTCCCGTCAAGTTCCTTATCTTCCACAAAAACTAGAATCCATTTATCACCTGCTTTCAACCCTGAGACATATCCGGAACTTGACTTGCGGCGCATATCGATTCTCTTACGGCAACCACTTGGCATAAGCGCCTCAAATTGCCCGTTATGAACATCCGATAGAGCGCGCACCTCGACTGCAACAACCGTGTCGTTTTCTCCCCCATTAGTCGCCCTTAACAGAAAGAAGCTCGCTGCGGTGAGCAAAGCAAAGGAAAGCACCAATAGGAGCATTGCCCTTCGAATGAACTTGTCGCCGTTCACGAGTACAATCAACCCTTGCAATATGTGCCATCGTGAGACGTGTAAATTGATACGTCATATGGAAGAAACTGTAGCTGGTTTGTCCATCCATTCCAAACAACAAGCAGGTACTTCTTGGCATTCGAGTATGTGTTATGCATTGCCACGTAGCCCACAACTGCCATTGCGTGCCCGCTGCCATTTGACCGGAGCCTTCCAGAGAAAATACTCAGATTCCCCGAGTCGGTATTCACCCTAAAGGAATCCCATGACGGATACCAAACGAATGACGTCTCAAGCTCCTTGCCTCGTCTTGCACAAAACTCCTTTAAGGCCGGAGCGGGTTTGTCAGGAGAAGTCTTGCCTTGAGTAAAGTACAGACCAGTCGCTTGATCATATTTCTTTTCTTCTTCTTCCCATGTCCCCGACAGCCTCCAAAGCTCCGAGTATAAATCGGACAATTTAAGGCGGTTCAAAGTCACATAGTGACTGCTAACTGCAAACATTGCCGAAACAGCGCAAGCATAAGTCCCCGTTTCTTTGATAACTTCTGTTTGCGTTGGCGTTATTATTCCCGAAACCGTTTTGCTCGCATCAACGACATATCCCTGTTTATACAAATCCTTGGCAGATACAAAAACGTCTTCGAAATGTTCCGGCGATCCGCTGCGATTGCCTCCCGAGGACAATTTATTTGGTACTTTTTTTCCACTTGCGTCTAAAACAATGTTTTTATCTAAGTCGGCAACGCCAACAGTTAGCTCGTCAATCTTTAACGCAACGACGTTATCCGAGGATGCGAGGAGTGCAATTTCTTCGCTTGCACTCTCGATAGGTAAAAGAGCGTTCGGAGCCAAGCAGTATTCGCTGATCCACCAAGATCGCTCTGAATCAAATACGACGTAGCCATAGTTAACGTCATCCCGCTTCGCACGAACGATATACCCGATTGAATCTCCATCGGAATTTACCATTTTTACTGGGTCACAAGCGGTCACCGGTTCATCCGATACATCATCAAAGAAAGCCTGCGCTTGCTCCACAGCTATTTGCGGTGTGACACGGACCAAGTCGTCGTCTCCAAAAACCAACCTTGGAGACATCAGGGCGGCAAGCAACACTATGAATCCGACAATCACCTTTCTCGAATAACGCATTTCTTCCTCCATCCGTGTAGTAGGGGGTACCGTCAAGATTCTTTCGCAAATTGATCGAGGCGGCCTCGGCCCCGCCT
>NZ_QSOP01000003.1 GCF_003436275.1 Collinsella sp. TM09-10AT | reverse complement strand
GCAGCAGGGGCTCTCAATGTTTTTATGTCCTGCTCATATCGTCTCTGCCGGCACTTTGATCCCTTGGGGACGGAGGAAAAGGGATCATTACTTTGCACCAAATACACGAGAGTGGTCCATCGATGAATCGACGTTTGTGCACATGGCTCGCATGACAGCCGTCTCTTTTATGTTTCCTTTAGCCGTCGCTGCCTAGGATGGGGGTTAGTCGGTAGGAAGGGAGCGTCTATATGGACGACGCGAGCGAGCGTGCAATCGAAGAGGACATGCTCGATCAGTTCAATTACTTTGACGATGAGGATGAGGAGCTAATCGATCGTCGCGAGCCGGCATCGCTTGACTCATTTGATCTGGTCGATGAAGAGACTGATGAGGTTGAGGACGAATCAACGGAGCCCCCACAGTCTTCGCGCCTTGACTCGCTGCTTTCGAGAGCCCCCATGCACCACGGTGTTCGTGCCGGCGCACTCCATATGAAAACAGACTGGCACCAGATCGTGACGGCAGGCGATGAGCTTGCCGTCGATGCGCCGCTCACCGATAAGTCATCCATCATCTGCCGCACCGGTATGCTTATGCTCGCGAGCGGAACGGGTGCCTGGCGTGTACGCGATACCATGAATCGCGTTGCCGCCGTACTCGGTGTCACCGTCCACGTTGACTTAAGTCTTCTGTCGTTTGAGTGCACCTGCATCGAAGATGGCCACTGCTTTAACGAGGTTGTCAGCCTGCCCACAACGGGAGTCAATACCCATCGCATTTGGATGATGGAGAGCTTCCTAAAGGAAATCGAGACGTATGGGCGCCGGTTTACCGTGCACGAATACCACGAGATGCTCAAGACCGTTGAGAGTTCAAAACCCGATTACTCTCCCTGGCAACAGGGCCTTGCGGCAGCTTGTGCTTGCGGCGCCTTCGTCTTTTTGCTCGGCGGCGGCCCTATCGAGATGGCCTGCGCATTCGTAGGCGCTGGTGTTGGCAACTTTGCTCGCTCTCATATTCTCAAGCAGGGTCTTGGCCAGTTTAGCGCGCTGACGATTGGCGTTGCGCTCGCTTGCGTTTCGTATCTGCTGGCATTGCTCGGCCTTGGCCAGGTCGTACCGGGGGCAATGTCGCACCAAGAAGGCTATATCGGCGCCATGCTCTTTGTGATTCCCGGCTTTCCCCTCATTACGGCAGGCCTCGACATCGCTAAGCTCGATATGCGAAGCGGCATTGAGCGTCTTTCGTATGCCGTGTCGATTATTGTGATGGCGACCCTTGTGGGCTGGATGGTTGCCGAGTGTGTGGGGCTGGCACCGGATGATTTTGCTCCGCTCGGCCTTTCGCCGCTTGCCCTTACGCTCCTGCGCGTGGTGATGAGCTTCGTTGGCGTATTCGGCTTCTCGGTGATGTTCAACAGCCCGGTAAAGATGGCCGCGGCAGCTGGGCTGATCGGCGCCGTGTCCAATACCTTGCGCCTTACGCTCGTCGATGCGCCGGCGCTGTTTCCCTTCCTGGGCCTGAGCGTAGGTATGCCTCCCGAGGCGGCAGCGTTTATTGGCGCGCTGGTATCGGGGCTGCTCGCGAGCTTAGCCGAAATCAAGCTCACCTACCCACGTATCGCCCTCACGGTGCCATCGATTGTCATTATGGTGCCGGGCTTGTATCTGTATCGCTCGATGTATTACATGTGCACCTTCGACACGGTCAATATGCTCGGCTGGTTTGTGCGTGCAGTGCTCATCGTGGCGTTTTTGCCCGTTGGCCTGGGTGTGGCGCGTACGCTCACCGACCCTCGCTGGCGCCACACCAGCTAATTGGTGCAAATGAAACTGATCCGCAAAACATGAACGTGGAAAATCTCCCGTTTTTGGCTTGTTTACGGGCTCAAAACGGGAGATTATCCACGCTCGTGGAATGGGTGTCCGAAAATCCACGCTCGTTGGGCCGATGCAGACGCACCTGGCAATTCCTTTTTTGTAGACGTTGTCGTATGGCTGCATGCGGAAAAGGCCCCAGCGGTTAACATATACTCCATATGGGTAAAGAGACCAAAGCGCCGCCACGAGTGGCGCTTTGCGTTTGAAAAAACTAGCTCGTCTAAGAGGAACTAGCATGTTAGACCGTTTTACCGATCGCGCGCGCAAGGTCATGTCCATGGCCAAGCAGGAGGCGCTTGATCTTCATTCAAATAAGGTGGGTACCGAGCATCTGTTGCTCGCGCTCGCCAAGGAGGACGAGGGCATTGCCGCTGAGGCGCTGCGCTCGCTCGATATCTCCTACGACGACATCATGGATACCCTCAAAGAGGTCCAGACCACGGTTCCCGAGCCCAGCGAGGAGACCGAGGCTGCCAAGCTTGCCTTTACGCCGCTCGTCATTAGCGTGATGGAGCGCTCCTTCCGCGTGGCGCGTGAGAACAACCAGACCTACGTGTCGACCGAGCACTTGCTGATCGGCATCGTCGAAGAGGGCAGCGGCATGGCCATGGACATCCTCATGCGCCTGGGTGTGTCGTCCGCCTCCATCAAAAAGGCTATCGAGAAACTCACCGCCAAGGATCAGGACAAGAAGCGTCCGCTCGCCGGAGCCGGCGCCGGTCGCCCCGGTGCGGGCTTGCCGTTCTTTAGCGGCTCGGATGCCTCTCAGCAAAGGGGGGGCGGCACCGACACGCTCAAGCAGTTCGCCACCAACCTCACGCAGAAGGCGCGCGACGGCGAGCTCGATCCCGTGATTGGCCGCGAAAAGGAAGTCCAGCGCATGATGGAGATCCTTTCGCGCCGCACCAAGAACAATCCGCTTATCCTGGGCGATCCCGGCGTGGGCAAGACGGCTATCGTCGAGGGCCTGGCGCAGCAGATTGCTGCTGGCAATGTGCCCGAGAATCTTATGAACCAGAATATCTGGACGCTCGATCTGCCGGGTCTTGTCGCGGGTGCCAAGTATCGCGGTGAGTTTGAGGAGCGCCTCAAGAACGTGATCCAGGAGGCAACCGAGGCCGACGACGTCATCTTGTTTATCGATGAGATGCACACCATCATCGGTGCCGGTTCTGCCGAGGGCTCCATCGACGCGAGCTCCATGCTCAAGCCCGTGCTCGCGCGCGGTGCCTTCCAGATTATCGGCGCCACCACGGCCGAGGAGTTCCGCAAGTACCTCACCAAGGACCCGGCCTTCGAGCGTCGCTTCCAGACCATCGATGTCGAGGAGCCGAGCGTCGAGGACACGGTCAAGATCCTGACCGCGCTCAAGCCGCGCTACGAGGAGCACCACCATGTGCGCTATACGCAGGGTGCTATCGAGGCCGCCGCGAACCTTTCCAACCGCTACATTCAGGATCGCTTCCTGCCCGATAAGGCCATCGACCTCATTGACGAGGCCGGTGCCCGCGCCCGAATCGCCGCCAACCGCGCGCCCGAGCCGGTGCGCGAGGCCGAGCATCGCATAGAGGAGCTCAAGGCCGCCGCGCAGGAGGCCACCGAGAGCGACGACATGAACAAGGCCGCCGAGATCACCGAGCAGCAGAAGGCTGCCGAGATTGAACTCGCCGAGGCCAAGGCTGCCTGGACCGCCGAGCTCGACGCCAGCCCGCTCACCATCGATGTGAGTCAGATCGCCGATATTGTGTCCGTGACTTCGGGCGTGCCGGTATCCTCGCTTACCGAGAGCGAGAGCCGGCGCCTGCTGCAGACCGAAAGCGTGCTCAAGACGCGCATCATCGGCCAGGACGAGGCCGTCGAGGCCGTCGCCAAGGCCGTGCGCCGCAGCCGCTCGCCGCTCAAGGACCCGCGTCGTCCCGGCGGCAGCTTTATCTTCCTGGGTCCCACCGGCACGGGCAAGACCGAGCTCGCCAAGACGCTCGCCGAGTATCTCTTTGGCAGCAAGGACGCGCTCATCAGCTTCGACATGTCCGAGTTCGGTAGCGAGTTCGAGGTCTCCAAGCTCATCGGTAGCCCTCCGGGCTACGTCGGTCACGACGAGGGCGGCCAGCTCACCAAGGCCGTTCGTCGCCACCCGTACTCGGTCGTGCTGTTCGACGAGATCGAGAAGGCGCACCCCGATATCTTCAACATCTTGCTGCAGGTGCTGGAGGAGGGCCGCCTGACCGATAGCCAGGGCAAGACGGTCGACTTCCGCAACACCGTGATCATCATGACGTCCAATGTGGGCGCCCGCGAGATTGCGCAGGATGCGAGCGTGGGCTTTGGCACCACCGGCGAGCAGGGTCTCACGTCGAGTGAGATCCGCGGCCGCGCGATGGGCGAGCTCAAGCGCCTGTTCCGCCCCGAGCTGCTCAACCGCATCGACGACATCGTGGTGTTCCAGAAGCTCTCGGGCGAGAATCTCACCAAGATCGCGCACCTGCTGGTGGACGACCTGCGCCAGCGTCTGATTGCCAACGGCATGAACATCAAGCTCACCGATGCGGCCTATGACAAGATCGTGGCCGAGGGCACCGACCTCACCAACGGTGCGCGTCCGCTGCGCCGTGCTATTCAAAAGCTCATCGAGGACCCGCTGTCCGAGGAGCTGCTGGCCGGCGAGTGGGGCGAGGGCGATACCGTCCTGTGCGACGTGGCCGATGGCAAGTTTGTCTTTAGCCACGGCACGGGCGAGATCCCGGCACCGCGTCTGGCGGGCACGCTCGGTGGTGATACCGCCCCGGCGGCACCGCACACTGGCAACGCCGCGCCCGTGAGCGGCGGCGTGACCTCGGGCCCCGGTGGCATGATGCAAGCCGGTTCCGGCGCGCTGTAGGGCGTGGCGACAATTTGATACGCGCAATCGAGGCGCTCCGGAAAGGGCGCCTCGATTTGTAGAGCTGCGGTAGTTGTGACCGTTACGCTATGCGGTCCACCGTTAGCCGATGATGCAAGGGCGCTCGGCGTTTTCGACTGGTTTATGCACGCAAAGTCTGGGAATATACAAGGCGCATGTCTTACTGTCTAACCAGTTGCGCCAAGGAGGCACCATGGATTACAAGATCACCGGCTACGAGCCCGCCCAGCTGTTCCATTTCTTTGAGGAGGTCAGCGCGATCCCCCGTGGGTCTGGCAACGAGAAGGGCATCAGCGATTTCCTGGTTGCGTTTGCCAAGGAGCGCGGCCTCGATGTGTACCAGGACGAGGTCTACAACGTCATCATTCGCAAGCCCGCTTCTGCCGGCGCCGAGAATGCCCCGACCGTGATGCTGCAGGGCCACATCGATATGGTGTGCGACAAGTTGGGCTCTGTTGAGCACGACTTTACGACCGACGGTATCGACCTGGTCGTCAAGGACGGCGTCCTCACCGCTAACGGCACCACCCTGGGCGCCGACAACGGTATTGCTGTCGCTCTGATGCTTACTGTGCTCAACGACGATTCGATTGCTCACCCCGCCCTCGAGTGCGTATTCACCACCGACGAGGAGACTGGCCTGGTCGGCGCCGAGACGCTCGACAAGTCCCAGATTAGCGCCCGCACCATGATTAACCTTGACTCCGAGGAAGAGGGCGTTGCCACCGTCAGCTGCGCCGGCGGCGTCGTTGTTACCTACACCTGCCCCATCGTGCGCGAGCACAAGACCGGCAGCACCCTCACGCTCGACATCTCCGGCCTACTGGGTGGTCATTCCGGCAACGATATCAACCTGGAGCGCGGCAACGGCAACCTCATCATGGCCCGCATCATCGACCGCCTGATGGTCGCCGGCGAGCCCGCCATCGTTAGCTTTAACGGCGGCACTAAGGACAACGCCATCAACCGTGAGTGCAAGGCCGAGCTGGTTTACGCCGACCACGCTGCCGCCGAGGCCGCGGCCCAGATCGCAAAGGACATCATCGCCGACGTCACTGCCGAGCTCGAGGTCTTCGACCCCGGCTTTACCTGCACCGTCGAGATTGCCGACGACGCCGAGGTCGAGGCCATGGATCAGAAGTCCGCGCTTGCCCTCATCCGCGCCCTGCGTCTTGCCCCTAACGGCGTGATTCGCCGCAACGTCGCCACCGACGGCTCCGTCGAGGTTTCCTCCAACATCGGCGTGGTCGCCACTTCCGACGACCAGGTCAAGATCATGCTGTCCCCGCGCTCCTCGATCACCTCGCTGCAGAACGAGTTCAAGGACCGCCTGCAGACGCTGGCCGATGTCTTGGGCTTCGACGCCAAGTTCGAGTTCGAGTATCCCGGCTGGAGCTATGCCGAGCATTCGCCGGTCCGCGACGTTTTTGTCGAGAGCTATCGCGAGCTCTTTGGCTCCGAGCTGCGCATCGAGTCCATTCACGCCGGCCTTGAGTGCGGCCTGTTTGCTGAGGCCCTGCACGGCCTGGACGCCATCGCCGTGGGCCCGACGCTCTCCGATGTCCACACCCCGGACGAGAGCATGGAGCTCGCTTCTGCCGAGCGCTTCTACGAGCTGCTCATCGACGTCCTCAAGCGCCTCGCTGCGTAAAGGTTGCTTTGGCTAAGCCGCTCTAAAACGGCTGGCTATGAAAACGGCCGCCTGGCGTAATGCCGGGCGGCCGTTATTCGCTACAGTGCGAGGATCCCAAGGTGCTCAAGCAAGATCTTAAGCCCGATGAGGATGAGCACGATGCCGCCCACGATGGTGGCAGGTTTTTCGTAGCGCGCGCCAAAGGTGTGGCCGATCGCTACGCCGGCGACGGAGAAGATAAACGTTGTGACGCCGATAAGCGATACAGCGGGAACGATGTCAACCGAGAGCGCCGCAAATGAGATGCCTACGGCTAGGGCGTCGATTGAGGTGGCGATGGCGAGGATCAGGTACTCGCCCAGGTCAATCTTTTCGGCATCCTTGCCGTCGCCTTCATTCTCGTCCTCGGTAAAGGCTTCCCACAGCATTTTGCCGCCGATAAAGGCCAAAAGGATAAAGGCGATCCAATGGTCGATGGGTCCGATGATGCCCATGAATTGACTGCCAAGCGCCCATCCGATTACGGGCATGCCGGCCTGAAAGCCGCCAAAGAACAGGCCGAGCACCGCGGCGACTTTAAGGTCGATCTTCTTCATGCCAAGGCCCTTGCAGATGGATACGGCAAAGGCGTCCATCGAAAGGCCAACGGCGAGCAGCACGAGCTCTGCGAGTCCCATAGTCTGACTCCCTCTCTGCGGGCGGGCCCGCGTGTACCTCTTGGGGGAGTAACAAAAAAGACCCGTGGCGTACGCGTTGCGCGCACAGCCACGAGTCTCGTTCATTAAGGCAAGCCAGGCCGCATCGGCCAGTGTGTTGACTTGCCGCGTCACCGGAGGCGAACCCGATCACGCGACTACTCCCTCATTTATGCGAATCCCGATGCTACCACATAAGCAGCTCATTTGGGTTGGGGCTCTTTTGACTACCCCAGCGGTGTTCGCTCATTCTGTAAGCATCGGATTTCGCAAGCGCTGCGGGGGCAAACCGTGAGAAACTATTTAGCGTTTATGGAGCGTATACGATGGGAGCGATGCCTTGGATAAGAACGAGCTGCAAAAGCGTATGGAACAGGCCATCCGCCTGACGGCACCTGGTCAGCCGATCCGCACCGCCCTCGACATGATCATCGCCGGTCACCTGGGTGCCCTTATCTGCGTCGGCGACACCGAAAACGTGCTCGCTGCCGGTAACGACGGCTTCCCACTCAACATTTCGTTCACCTCGAACCGCCTGTTCGAGCTCTCCAAGATGGACGGTGCCATCGTTATCGACGGCGACCTCACCCAGATCCTGCGCGCCAACTTCCACCTCAATCCCGATCCCTCGCTTGCCACGAGCGAGACGGGCATGCGTCACCGCACTGCCGCTCGCATGTCGGTGCTCACCGATGCCATCGTGATCTCGGTCTCGGCCCGTCGTGCCGTCGTCAACGTGTACGTTCACGGCAAGAGCTATGAGATCCAGCCCGTCACCACCATCATGAGCTCGGTCAACCAGCTCGTCGCCACGCTCCAGACTACCCGTCAGTCGCTCGACCGCTCCCTACTGCGCCTGACGGCCCTCGAGCTCGACGACTACGTTACGCTCGCCGACATTACCGGGATTTTCTCGAGCTTCGAGATCATGCAGCAGGCAAAGACCGAACTTAAGGATTGCATTGTCAAGCTGGGCAACCAGGGCAAGCTCGTGCAGATGCAGCTCGAGCAGCTCGCCGGCTCCAGCATGGATACCGAGTACGACCTGATGATTCGCGACTATGCGAGTGATTCCTCCGAGGCCAATGCCGAAAAGATCCGCGCCAACCTGAGCCGTATGACGCCTAAGGACCTGTCCGACCCACAGCATGTGGCGGCGGTTCTGGGTTACGACGACCTGGACGAGGACTCCGTCATGACGCCGCTGGGCCTGCGCACGCTTTCGCGCGTGTCCGTCGTGCGCGACGGCGTGGCCGAGAAGATCGTCGACGAGTACGGCTCGCTGCAGGAGCTCATGGATGACATCAGCGAGGATCCGGAGCGCCTGGGCGACTTTGGCGTCAACAACCCTGCCATTCTTGCGGACTCCCTGTACCGCATGAAGGGTACCAAACAGGGGAACGCATAATGGCGCCCGTATGCGCCGTGGTCGTTGCCGGTGGCAGCGGCCAGCGCTTTGGTAACCCCGGTGGTAAGCAGCTCGTCAATGTAGCGGGCCGTCCGCTTATGAGCTGGTCCATCCGCGCATTTGACCGTAGCAATAAGGTCGGCCACATCGTCGTGGTTTGCCCTGCCGAGCGTCGCGCCGAGATGCGCCGCCTGGCCATCGACCCGTATTCGTATAACACGCCCATCAGCTTCGCCGATGCCGGCGATACCCGTCAGGATTCCACCCGTGCCGGCGTGCATGCGGTTCCGGCGGGTTTCGAATATGTCGCCATCCACGACGGCGCCCGTCCGCTCATCACGACCGAGGCCATCGATCATGCGATCGACGTGCTTGTGGACGACCGCGCCCTCGACGGTGTCGTATGCGGTCAGCCCGCGATCGACACGCTCAAGATCGTCGACGGCGACAATATCGTCGAGACGCCGCCGCGTGAGCTCTACTGGGCCGCGCAGACACCGCAGATCTTTAGCGTCGACGCCATGAAGCGCGCCCACACCGCAGCTATCGCCGAGGGCTTTATCGGGACCGACGATTCTTCGCTGGTCGAGCGCATGGGCGGGCGCGTCCGCTGTGTCCAGAGCCCGCGCGATAACCTTAAGGTGACGGTGCCCGAGGACCTGCGTCCCGTAACCGCGATTCTGCTTGGTCGCATGGCCGAGGGAGAGGACCTTCCCCATGTTCAGTAACCTGCGCATTGGCCACGGCTACGACGTCCACCGTTTGGTGGAGGGGCGTCGATGTATCATCGGCGGGGTTGACATTCCCTACGAGCGCGGCCTGCTGGGCCACTCGGATGCCGATGTGCTCGCGCATGCCTTGGCCGACGCCATTCTGGGCGCCTGCCGCGGGGGAGACATCGGCAAGCTATTCCCCGATACCGACCCCGCCTATGAGGGTGCCGATTCGATGGTGCTGCTCGCTCGCGTGATGGACTACGCGCGCGAACTGGGCTTCGAGTTTGTCGATGCCGATTGCACCATTGCCTGTCAGCAACCCAAGATCACCCCGCACCGCGATGCCATGCGCGCCAACCTTGCCCATGCCCTGGGCGTCGACGTCGAAAACGTGGGCGTCGCCGCCACTACGACCGAAAAGCTCGGTTGGGAAGGTCAAGGCGAGGGAATTGGCGCCTGGGCCGTCTGCCTGCTACAGAAAACTGTTAAGGAGTAACGAATGCGTATCTACAACAGCGCTACCCATAAAAAGGAAGAGTTCCAGCCCATCGAGTCCGGCAAGGTCCGCATGTACGTGTGCGGCCCCACGGTCTACGACAACATCCACATCGGCAATGCCCGCACGTTCATCAGCTTTGACGTGATTCGTCGCTGGCTCATCGCGAGCGGCTACGAGGTCACGTTCGCCCAGAACCTCACCGATGTCGATGACAAGATCATCAAGCGCGCCAACGAGCAGGGCCGAACGGCCGCCGAGGTCGCGACGGAGTTCTCTGACAAGTTCATCGGCGTCATGCGCGCCGCCAACGTGCTCGATCCCGATGTGCGCCCCCGCGCCACCAAGGAGATCGGCCCCATGATCGCTATGATCAAGACGCTTATCGAGCAGGGCCACGCTTACGCAGCCGATAACGGCGATGTGTACTTTGCCGTGCGCAGCGATCCCAACTATGGTCAGGTCTCGGGCCGCAACATCGACGACCTTATGGTTGGCGCGCGCATCGAGGAGAACGAGGACAAGAACGACCCGCTCGACTTTGCCCTGTGGAAGGCCGCTAAGCCCGGCGAACCCAGCTGGCCGAGCCCCTGGGGCGAAGGCCGTCCCGGTTGGCACACCGAGTGCGCCGCCATGGTGCATCGCTACCTGGGCACCCCGATCGACATCCACGGCGGCGGCTCCGACCTTGCCTTCCCGCATCACGAGAACGAGTGCGCCCAGGCCACCTGCGCCTGGCACCAGGGCTTCTCCAACACCTGGATGCACACGGGCATGCTGCTGGTCGACGGCGAGAAGATGTCCAAGTCGCTCGGAAACTTCTTTACGCTGGCCGAGGTCCTCGAGCAGCACTCCGCTGCTGCCCTGCGCCTGCTGATGCTGCAGACGAGCTATCGCTCGCCGCTCGACTTTTCTTGGGAGCGCCTGGAGGGTGCCGAGAACTCGCTCACGCGTATCGCCGGTACGGTCGAGAACCTGCGCTGGGCCGCGAACCATGCGACGGCCGATGCCGATGAGGCAGCATCCGAGGCGTTTGCCGCCAAGGCCGCCGAGACCCGTGCCACCTTTAAGGAGTGCATGGACGACGACTTTAACACTGCCGGTGCCATGGGTGCTGTCTTTGGCTTTGTGACCGAGTGCAACCAGTACCTGGAGCAGGCGGGCGATGCTGCCGACAAGGCCGCAGTCCTGGCTGCCGCCGATACGCTGGCCGAGCTGCTCGATACGTTTGGCGTTGAGCTCCCCGAGCCCAAGGTCGAGCTGCCGCTGGGTCTGCTGGGCGTTGCCGCCGGCCTGGTCGCCTACACGGGCGACGACGTGGACGAGGCCGCTGCCAAGATTCTCGAGGCCCGCGCCGAGGCCCGTGCCGCCAAGAACTGGGATCTGGCCGACGCCATCCGCGACCAGCTCAAGGACCTGGGCCTGACGATTGAAGATACTGCCGCGGGTACTCGTATTAAGAGTCTCTAGTATTTGTCGACCGTTCGAGGTGCGGCAGATTGCCTTGAAAGAGGAGGGCATAGACCTGGTGGTCATGCCCGACGATTGAAAGGCAAAGCGCCGTGGCTCGGACGGTCGATTCTTGTTCGTTATCTATTTAAGGAGGTCGCTTTATGGCCGACAATCGCAAGCGTGCGCCTCGTGGTGGCAAACAGGCTGCTTCTGGCTCGCGCCCGATTCGCCGCAATGACCGCGCTGCCGCTTCCAAGGGCCAGCGCGAGCGCTCCCAAGCCCAGGCTGCGCGTCCGCAGCGAGATCGTAACCGCGACACTGTCCAGGCTCCCAAGGGCGAGTTTATCGAAGGTCGTCGTGCTGCCGCCGAGGCGCTGCGCACTGGTTTTCCCATCAAGTGCGCGCTCATCGCCGAGGGCGGGGAGCGCGATGCTGCTTTGTCTCGTCTGGTTGATGACCTCAACGCCGCGGGTGTCCGCATTAAGTATGTGCCGCGCGCGCAGCTCGATGTGCTGTCGAGCCATGGCGCTCACCAGGGTATTGCGCTCGAGGTTGGCAACTTCCCCTATGCCGATGTCGCCGATATCCTCGACCGCGCAGGCGAGGGCCCGGCGCTCGTCGTCGTGCTCGACCATGTGACCGACGATGGCAACTTTGGTGCGATCGTGCGCTCCGCCGAGGTCGTGGGCGCGGCGGGCGTCATCATTGCAAACAAGCGCGCCGCCGGTGTGACCGTGGGCAGCTACAAAACCTCTGCTGGTGCCGTCATGCACCTGCCCATCGCGCAGGTTCCCAATATCGCCCGAGCGCTTGACGACCTCAAGGCCGCCGGCTTTTGGGTGAGCGGTGCTTCCGAGCACGCCAAGGGCAGCTGCTGGGATGCTCCCTTTGAGGGCCGCGTTGCGCTCGTCATGGGCTCCGAGGGCGACGGCATCTCGCGCCTGGTGCTCGAGAAATGCGACTTTTTGACCAAGCTTCCCCAGCGCGGCATGACCGAGAGTCTCAATGTGGCCCAGGCGACCACCGCGCTGTGCTTTGAGTGGCTGCGCCGCAATGCCGGCGAGCTCATGGGGGAGGAGTAGCGCATGTCCAAGAAGAACCGCGCCAAGTCCAAGGCCAAGCGCTTTGGCGAGGGCTCGGCCAAGCCAATTGTTTCGGCCGCGACCTATGGCGTGGGCGGCAATGCGTTTGCGCAGGCTATCGCCGACCCGGTCTCGACGGTGCACTCCAATAAGCCTGAGCTTTTGGTGGTCGACGGCTACAACGTGATTCACTGCACGCCGCGCTACGAAAAGCTCGTCTACGACCATTCCGACGATCCATATTCCAGCGACGTCCACGATATGGCTCGTACTGCGCTTATCAACGATGTCGCGGCGTTTGCCCAGGGCCGTTACGAGGCCGTGATCGTGTTCGACGGCGCGGGCAACATCTCCAACGAGCGCCCCAACCTACCGGCCCGCGGCGTGCGCATCGAGTTTTCTCCGACGGGCGTATCGGCCGATACCGTGGTGCAAAAGCTCTGCATCGAAGCGCGTGAGGAAGGCCGTGCGTGCTCGGTGGTGTCGAGCGACGGCACGATTCAGGCCGTCGTGATGGGCAAGGGCGTCACGCGCATTTCGAGCCGCATGCTGGTGGACGAGCTTAAGCAGATCGACAACGACGTACACGAGGCCGAGGAAGCTCCGCAGATCAAGATGACCCTGGGCAGCCGCCTGAGCCCCGAGGCCTTGGCCAAGCTCAAGGCCCTGCGCGGTCGATAGGTAGACCTTCTATGGGGGCTGCTTTCTCGATTGACCAACAACCGGTTTGTAATCAATGGGTTGCGGGTCGGCATCGCCAAAACGAATAGTTTTTGGTTCTGGCGAACAGATAAAACTATTCGTTCTGACGAATAGTTTTGAGATGTGGTAGGTCGAAGGGTCTGTTGCGCCCCGTCCGTAATTCCTTTATTCTTAACAGGCTTCGCGCGAGAGCGCCAAGCGTGCCAGTGTGGCGCAACGGTAGCGCAACTGATTTGTAATCAGTGGGTTGCGGGTTCGATTCCTGTCACTGGCTCCATGAGAGTTTCGGGCTCTGTCTCCAAGAGGGACAGGGCCCGTTTCTATTTAGGTGGTGCGCCATCGGGTTAGCGCCCATCCCGTTTTTGGTTTGTCTCGTCCTCCAGTTTGTCTAAATCTGTAACACCAAGACCGATATTCGGCATCTAACTGTTACAGATTGAGATGAAACTTAGGGTGTTTTAGGAATATCTTGATCTGTAACATGTAGAAGCGGAATAGGCCTCTTGCTGTTACAGATCGAGACAAGGGTGGGCGCGGATCTGGATGTCCTGCTCGAGCGTGGATTTCTGGACACGCGAGCGAAGAAAATCTCCCGACCGGAGAACGAGCGTGGATAATTAACTTGGATAGGGAGCTAAGGTAAACACCGATTGTCTATCGACCATTGTCTATCGACGGCTTTAGAAACAACGACCCCGATTTCATTGTGGAATCGGGGTCGTTTGTGCCTCAGGAATCCGAATGGATTAATCGAGCTCCTAAGGAACTTCTTGGGTTCTTGCTAATGGTCTGCCGAGGATGTCCCCAATGCAAACAGCGGGCATTTACTCAATATAGCTGGGGTTCTTCTTGATGATCACGCGTGCAGCGATGAAGGAGACGACGATGGCGATGATGGCGACAACGCATGCCAGCACGAAGTTGCCCATGGACCCATCGGGAGCGATAAAGATGAGTGCCGAAAGAAGGCCGGGGCATGCTCCCGCAACATACTCTTTCAGAACAAAGATGCCTGCAGGGAGTCCAGCGCAGAGCGCGCCGATTGCCGTGCCGACAAGCAGGCGGGGACGCTCGATGAGGCAACCGTAGAACGCGGGCTCGGTTACGCCACAGAGTGCGGTGACGGCAACCGTGGTGACCATACCCCTCTTCTCTTTGTTTCCCTTCATGGCAGTTGCCAGGGCGAGGCTCGTGCCGCCAATGCAGAGGTTCGAGATGAATCCAAAGATAATGGGTGCCCAACCGAGCTGCGCCAGGCTCGTAACTTCGATTGCGATGTAAGCCTTATCGAGACCGAGCATGACGAAATAGGGGTTAAGGGCTGCCAGGATCGGAGTAGCGATAAATGCCACGTTGTCCATAAGCCACGTGACGGCATCGCTCAGCGCGTAGCCCATCATGCTGCCGGCGGGGCCAAGGATAATCAGCTCGACGGGCACGACGATGATCATGGTGAGCAGCGGCTTCAAGAACAGTTTGGTAACGTCGGGAATGATCTTCTGAAGGCCGCGGTCGACAAAGTACATGAATACAACGCCCAGCACGATGGGCGCTACCGTACTCGAATAGTCGTTCGTCGGGATGGGAATACCAAGAAAGTCGAGACCCTCGGCACCGCTAATGGACGAGCTGATCATGATCGCGCCCAGCAATGCGCCCATGATGGGCTGCATCTTCATGACGGCTGCGAGCTGATAACCAAGATAAACGGGCAAGAAGCTAAACGAAGCGCTAAAGATGGCCAACAGGACCTGGGCGGTTCCGCTATCGGTGCTCAATCCGCAATAATTGACCAGGAGATTCTTGATCGAAAGAATGAGTCCGCCAACGATGAGCGCCGGGACGATGGGCATGAATACCTGTGCAGAGACGTTCCCGAATTTCTCAATCAAGCCCATGGCGGTGTTACCGCTTTTAATGCCTTCTGCAAGGTCTTTGGCGGTTTGGGCATCGTCGGCAACCGTGCCACCGCCGACTTCGATTCCCGCGAAGTCGAGGAAGTCGTTGTAAGCCTCGGTGACGTTGGGGCCGATGATCACCTGAAGCTGGCCACCGCTGACTACTGCCCCGAGCGCCTGATCGGCCGATTTGGCGAGCTGGAGATCGATGATCGAGGTGTCTCGTGCGTCGATGCGAAGGCGCGTCGCACAATGAGTTACCGATGTAATGTTCTCTTTGCCGCCAACAGCCTTTAGGACTGTTTCGGACATTGCCTGATATTTCATCTCTTTCTCCTAACCTTCCTGCTCCTGATACTTCGAGATAAGGTCTCGGTACCAATACCAGCTCTTTTTGGGGGTGCGCTCCAGATTGTTCTCGAAGTCGATATGGACAAGTCCGTATCGTTTTTCGTAGCCGTTGATCCAGCTATACAGATCCATCGTCGACCAGAGGTAGTAGCCCTCAACGCGCGCGCCGTCGCGCTTAGCCCTCATCATGTGCTCGATGAACTGGCCTAGAAGCTCGATGCGGTCATCATCGTGGATCATTCCGTCTGCGTCTGGTTGCTCATAGGCGCCATGTCCGTTTTCCGTAATAAAGATGCGGGGCGCGTCATAGCGCTCGTGGACATCCATGATGGTTGAATACATGCAACCTGGGAGTATTTCGCGGCCCCATTTATTGCGGGGAACATTGCTGTCGCGGGCGCTTTCAAACAAGGGCGCAATGCATTTTCCTTCGACCTTTTTGCTCGAACCGCCCTTATTGTTCGCCGAAACGGCAAGCTCTCCACCGTGCCAGTCGGTTACATACTCTCGGCAATACACGTTGAGTCCAATAAAATCGACTTTACCGTCTCTGAATTCTTCTACGTCATTTGGGGATCGATAGAGCGAGACGCCAAGTTTTTCAAGGATTTCGTCCATTTCTGGCGGCAGTTGACCCTGAAGCGCTGGTGCCAGAATCATGCGATTGGCGAAAAAGTCTGCGTATCGAAATACGTCATCAGGTTGCTCGGTTGCCGGGTCGAGTTCGACAACGCCGCCATCGTGGACGGCGCCGATGATGCCGTCGTAGCCCATTTGACGATATGTTCGGACTGCGAGTGCGCTTGCGCGCATCAGGTTGTACTGAAACTGCATGTACGACTGAACGTCGAGCGATCGATTGGGGGGATAGTTGCCCAACATGTTTACGCAGTAGCTGTAGAAATGCGGCTCGTTAACGGTAGCCCAGATTTTGACGCGGTCTCCAAAGCGCTCAAAGCAAATCTTGGCGTATTTGCAGAACCACTCTGCCATGTCGTTGTTCAGCCATCCGCCTTTGCAAGCAAGCGTGAATGGTAGATCGTAATGGAACAGCGTAACGTTGGGCTCTATGCCATTTTCGAGGCAACAATCAATGACCCGATTATAAAAATCGATGCCCTCTTCATTCACTTCGCCGATACCCGTGGGGATGATTCGACTCCATGAAAGAGAGAAGCGATAGGTGTTTTGTCCGCCTTCTTTCATCATGCGGATATCTTCTTCATAGCGATGGTAGAAGTCGCAAGATACATCACCGTCAACATGGTTGATGTTCTTATTGCTTGTGTGGCTAAAGAAATCCCACTCGCCAAGGCCTTTGCCGTCTTCGTTCCAGGCACCCTCGCACTGATAAGACGCTGTGGCGGAACCCCAGAGAAACGGCATGTTGTTCACGTTGCCCATGAATCCCCTTTCCATCATTCAACACGGTGGATACGTGTGGCGGAATTACGATTAAGATGACGTCAACTGATTTGAATCATAGGAGAACGACCAAAGCTGTTTGATTCAATAAATGAACCATGATTTCGAGGAGAGCGGAAAGAGGGATCATGTGAATATCAATGACTTCGATGTGCTCAATCGCATTAGCTCCATCATCAACAGCGAGTTTGGGTCAAACGATGCCGCCATCGCTCGATATCTCATCGCTCACATTAGGCGTTCGAGCGAAATCAATGTTGCCGCTATAACCCGCGATGCATTCGTGACCCGTTCCGCTGTTCGTCGTTTCTGCAATCGATTGGGCTACCAGTCTCTTAGCGATTTGAAAGAATCATTTACTCAATCAGTCTTTCCAAGCGACTTAAGCCATCGAGAGGAGGAATTTGGCTACGAGGAGTACAGGGCAGAGCTCGACGTTCGCATGATCGAGATGTTCGCTGAGGTTGAAAGCGGCGTGTCCGATATCGCTATTAAGCACCTTGCCGACGAAATTGATGGCCATAAAAACGTTGAAATCTGGTGCACCAATAATGTGAGCGCCAATCTCGTACGATTTCAGCAGGAAATGTTTTATGCGGGCAAGATAGTTCGCATAGTTGCTGGGGCTAACGTCGCGGAATTGAAAAACATGGGAGACGCTTCGCAGTCATTGATAATTCTCGTATCGGTCTCCGGGCTATTTGCGTCACAGGCGCGTGAGTATCTTGATTGCCGTTCGGGCAGGAAGATTCTAATTACTGCGTTTAGCAACGATGACAAATCGAGCTCTTTTGACCGTGTATATCGTCTTGGTAATGCGGGAAACGGAATTGACCGACTCGGCGTTTATTCGAAATATGCCATGACTTATTTCTTCGACTTGCTATCGTCGTGTTACTTGAGTCGCTACCCCTGCACCAAGGGGGAGCCGCTCTATGGGTCTACTTTGGCCTGGCCCGAGTAGTTCGGCTCTATAGTTCTCCCGCTTAGTGAATGATCGTGGAAAATCTGCCACTTTGGCCTTGGAGACACGCCAAAAGTGGGAGATTGTCCACGCTCGATTTCAAACGGAAGAAAATCCACGATCGAATCTGCCGCGGAAGCCCGATCTCGACCTATATATAGGTGTAAATAAGCCGGTATCGAAGGTCGATGCTGTAGGCGTACTCCACTACGCCAAAGTGTTACCTTGGGAAATGTCACCTCTGTATCCAAAACCACTGTCCTTCACATCCAAACTCAATAAAACCGCAGGTCACGGCTATATAGATACGCCCGGAACCGTGTATCTAGAGGTTTTCGTTGACAGCCCCCAAGGTTGCATCGTATTATCTTTTTCGTTCGCGGGGGCGGCGGTCCAAAAGACCAAAGAACCTGCGGATACTTGAACGATTGGGAGTTTGCCCGAGTGGTTAATGGGGACGGGCTGTAAACCCGTTGGCTCTGCCTACATAGGTTCGAATCCTATAGCTCCCACCCGTCAAGTGCCTGTATAGCTCAGTCGGTAGAGCACTTCGTTGGTAACGAAGAGGTCACCAGTTCAAGTCTGGTTGCAGGCTCCATCCGGCGGTGTAGCTCAGTTGGTTAGAGCACACGGTTCATACCCGTGGCGTCACTGGTTCGAATCCAGTCACCGCTACCATAGGTAACACGGTGGCTTCTCAATAGTATGTTGAGAGGCCACTATGGTATAAAGGCAAAGTCCCGTCCGGGGACGACCTGTTTAGAGGAGGGCTTTATGGCCAAAGAGAAGTTTGAGCGCACTAAGCCGCATGTTAACATCGGCACCATTGGTCACGTCGACCACGGCAAGACCACGCTGACCGCTGCCATCACCAAGGTTCTCTCCGAGACCGAGGGCTGCAAGGCTGACTTCACTGCGTTCGAGAACATCGACAAGGCTCCCGAGGAGCGCGAGCGCGGCATTACGATCTCCGTCTCCCACGTCGAGTACGAGACTGCTGCCCGTCACTACGCTCACGTTGACTGCCCGGGCCACGCTGACTACGTCAAGAACATGATCTCCGGTGCTGCTCAGATGGACGGCGCTATCCTGGTCATCGCCGCTACCGACGGCCCCATGGCTCAGACCCGCGAGCACATCCTGCTCGCCCGTCAGGTCGGCGTTCCCTACATCGTCGTCTTCCTGAACAAGTGCGACATGGTTGACGATGACGAGCTCATCGACCTCGTCGAGATGGAGACCCGTGAGCTCCTCTCCGAGTACGATTTCCCCGGCGACGACATCCCCGTCATCCGTGGTTCCGCTCTGGGCGCTCTCGAGGGCGACGCCAAGTGGATGGACGCTATCCGCGAGCTCATGAACGCCGTCGACGAGTACATCCCGACGCCTGCTCGTAACAACGACCTCCCGTTCCTGATGGCCGTTGAGGACGTTATGACCATCTCCGGCCGTGGTACCGTTGCTACCGGCCGTGTCGAGCGCGGTGAGCTCAAGCTCAACGAGCCCGTCGAGATCGTCGGCATCAAGGATACCCAGAACACCGTCGTTACCGGTATCGAGATGTTCCGTAAGTCCATGGACTTCTGCGAGGCTGGCGACAACGTCGGTCTGCTGCTCCGCGGCATCAAGCGCGAGGACATCGAGCGCGGCCAGGTTCTCTGCAAGCCCGGTTCGGTTACCCCGCACACCAAGTTCACCGGTGAGATCTACGTTCTGACCAAGGAGGAGGGCGGCCGTCACACCCCGTTCTTCGATGGTTATCGTCCTCAGTTCTACTTCCGTACCACCGACGTTACCGGTACGGTCAAGCTCCCCGAGGGCACCGAGATGGCTATGCCTGGTGACCACATCACCATCGAGGGCGACCTCATCCACCCGATCGCCATGGAGGAGGGCCTGCGCTTCGCTATCCGCGAGGGTGGCCACACCGTCGGTTCGGGCATCGTCTCCACGATCATTGAGTAAATTAGCTCTCTGATATAGTTGACTTAGAGAACCCGGCACTTATATGGGTGCCGGGTTCTTTTCTGCAATGGATATTGAGCCGTTGCTGGTGTCGAGAGGATCGATAATGGTCCTGGATGCACCGTCGATTAGCTTTCGATGGCTTCATTGATGTGTTCCTAATATGAATGGATCCACCGAGAACCAATTGACTCGAGGTTTTCATTGACAGCACTTACGTGGAGCTGATAAAGTAACAACTCGTGCCCGTACGGGGCGGAAATGAAAGGTTCAGGATACATGCGTACTCTAGTTACTCTTGCGTGCACTGAGTGCAAGCGCCGCAACTATACGACCACCAAGAACAAGTCGACCATGCCTGATCGTATGGAGATCAAGAAGTATTGCCCCTGGTGCCGTCACCACACGCTGCACAAAGAGACTCGCTAGTCTCTAGTCATATACGCCAGTAGTTCAATTGGTAGAGCATCGGTCTCCAAAACCGAGTGTTGAGGGTTCGAGTCCTTCCTGGCGTGCCAGTCATTATTCCGTAAGCTCCCAGTTGGGGGCTTACGGTTTACTCATGTATAAGCGCATTGCGCGGAGGTAACCCAAATGGCCAACAAGAAGAACAAGAAGAAGGCACAGCAGCAGGCGCCTGCCAACAACGCTGCCGCCAACTCCAAGGTTGAGGCCAAGAAGGCCGTTGCCAAGAAGAGCGAGAAGGCTGCGAAGTCTAAGAAGAACGAGAAGCCTGGTTTCTTCGCCCGCACCAAGAAGTATTTCGCTTCGGTGAAGTCCGAGATGAAGCGTGTCACGTGGCCCGATAAGAAGGAGCTCGTGAACTACTCGGTCGTCGTTTGCGCTTCTCTGATCGTCGTCGGCGTCGTCATCGCTCTGCTCGATGCTGGCTTTGGCGAGGCTCTTGCTCTGTTCTCTGGATTGAGGGGCTAAACCATGTCTAAGCGTTGGTACGTCGTTCACACTTACTCTGGATACGAGAACC
This sequence comes from Collinsella sp. TM09-10AT, assembly GCF_003436275.1. Lineage (GTDB taxonomy): Bacteria > Actinomycetota > Coriobacteriia > Coriobacteriales > Coriobacteriaceae > Collinsella. Next base: position 152,580 of record NZ_QSOP01000003.1, on the reverse strand, counting down.
GCGTTAAGTCCGATCTCGAGCATCGCATCGAGACTATGGGCATGCAGGACCGTATCTTTGATATCGAGATTCCTATGGAGCGCGTCACCGAGATTAAAGAGGGTGGCAAGCGTGAGACCAAGGATTCCAAGATCTTCCCGGGTTATGTCCTGGTCCGCATGGAGATGGATGACGATGCTTGGACGTGCGTTCGTAACACGCCTGGCGTCACCGGTTTCCTGGGCGGCAACGGCAAGCCCGCTCCGCTTTCCCGCGACGAGTACAACAAGATGACTCGTCGTCCCGGTAAGGGTGATTCGCCCAAGCGCACCTCGGTTGATATTCAGGTCGGCACGTCCGTCCGCGTCACCGATGGCCCGCTTACCGACTTTGATGGCAAGGTCTCCGAGGTTAACACCGAGGCTGGCAAGCTCAAGGTCACGCTGATGATCTTTGGCCGCGAGACGCCGGTCGAGCTCGACTTTAACCAGGTCGCTGTCATCGCTTAAGTTTTCGTACGTTCGCGCGAGCGTGCTTCTTCTGTGACTGCTCATCTCAGGAGTGCTTCTAACACGTGCGTGCTTACGATATAGCAAGTACTTCACACTCGTGATTCGAAAGGAATGACCATGGCTGAGAAGAAGGTTGCCAACGTCATTAAGCTCCAGATTCCTGCTGGTGCAGCTAACCCCGCTCCTCCCGTCGGCCCCGCCCTGGGCGCTGCTGGCGTGAACATCATGCAGTTCTGCCAGGCCTTTAACGCCGAGACGCAGGACAAGAAGGGCGACATCATCCCCGTTGAGATTTCTGTCTACGAGGACAAGTCCTTCTCCTTCATCACCAAGACCCCGCCGGCGGCTCACCTCATCAAGAAGGAGCTGAACCTCAAGTCTGGTTCCGCTAAGCCTCAGGCCGACAAGGTCGGTCAGCTCTCCCAGGAGCAGCTCACCAAGATCGCCGAGATCAAGATGCCGGACCTCAATGCCAACGACATTGACGCCGCCAAGAAGATCATCGCCGGTACCGCCCGTTCCATGGGCGTCACCATCGCTGAGTAGCGATTTCTTTAGGTAATGACGGGTGCTCCGACCGGGGCGACCGTTATATGTGTGCAATAGGGCACACGATACGATGTGGGAGGGCTCACGCCCGTTTAACCACAGGAGGTAATGCACATGGCTAAGCATGGTAAGAGCTATAACGCCGCTGCCGAGAAGATCGACCGCGCCACGCTCTACACCCCCCTTCAGGCTGCCAAGCTCATCAAGGAGCTCGACACCGCCAAGTTCGACGAGACCGTCGAGGCCCACTTCCGTCTGGGCATCGATACTCGTAAGGCTGACCAGAACATCCGTGGTTCCATCTCCCTGCCCCACGGCACCGGCAAGACCGTTCGTGTTGCCGTCTTCGCCGAGGGCGAGAAGGCCCGCGAGGCCGAGGCCGCCGGCGCCGACATCATCGGTTCCGACGAGCTCGTCGCCCAGATCCAGAAGGGCGAGATCAACTTCGACGCCGCTATCGCTACGCCGAACATGATGGCCAAGGTTGGCCGCATCGGTAAGATCCTTGGTCCCCGTGGCCTTATGCCGAACCCCAAGCTCGGCACCGTGACCATGGACGTCGCCAAGATGGTCTCCGAGCTCAAGGCCGGCCGCGTTGAGTATCGCGCTGACCGCTACGGCATCTGCCACGTGCCCCTGGGCAAGAAGTCCTTCTCTGAGCAGCAGCTCGTTGAGAACTACGCTGCCCTGTACACCGAGATCCTGCGCGTCAAGCCCTCTTCTGCTAAGGGCAAGTACGTCAAGTCCATCTCCGTGTCTTCCACCATGGGCCCTGGCGTCAAGGTCGATCCCGCTGTCCAGCGTGACTTCCTGGCTGAGTAACTGCTAGTTACTGCCTGAGCAAAGCAAGCATTGCTAAAGAAACCCGGTTCTGCCCTGCGCAGGACCGGGTTTCTTGCTATCGCGTCAAAACCACCACAAAGGGGACAGTGTCCCCTTTGTGGCGGTTACCAGGGGGTTCTGGCGGTCGAGGACTCGATGGCCTCGTGGCGTTTGAGCTCGCGGCGCATGGTTTGCGAATTGAGCCAGGCTGCCTGCCAGCCACGGATGGGGTAGCGCGTCTGGTCGAGCTCAAACTGCGTATAGCCGCAGGCGTTGATGATCGTCGTTCCACACACATGCTGCCGCTCGCGCTGAAAATCGTAACCGTAGCTTTGGTGTACATGCCCATGCACCATGTAGTCGGCCCCCCAGGACTCAAGCGCCGTGTTAAAGCACTCAAACCCTCGATGCGGCAGATCGTCCAGATCACCCATACCGGCGGCGGGTGCATGGGTAAGCAGAATGTCGCACCCGCCGACCATCCTAACCTTACGCGACAGCTTACGCATGCGCTTGGACATCTCGCGTTCGGTGTACATGTTGGCGCCGTCGCGATAACGCATGGACCCGCCAAGGCCCGCAATGCGAATCCCTCGGTACGTGTACACGCTGTCTTCCACGCAGATACATCCGCCCGGTGCATGACGTGCGTAGCGGTCATCGTGATTGCCGCGCACGTAGATGAGCGGTTTGTTGATGACCGTAACCAAAAACTCAAGATAGTCCGGGTCCAGATCGCCGGCGGACAAAATCAGGTCGACACCCTCAAAGCGTTCCTTGCGAAAGCACTCCCAAAGGCATCGTTCTTCGGTATCGGCTATGGCAAGGATTTTCATAGGGCAGGGACTTTCGGCTCATCGTCGAGCTGCGGAATGGTGCCCACCACGTTGTCCGCCAGCCAATTCATCTCGACAATCTGCGTGCTCGGCAGCGGAGGGAAGCCTTCGATCTGTACCACGCCGTTCTGGCTGTGGAGCTCGCCGCCAAAGGGGTTGATGGAGCCCTCGACAATGCCGTTGCGGAGCAACTGCACGAGTTTGCGCGTCTGGTAGGGTAGGCCCGGAGCGTAACGGATGTCGATAACGCCGGAACTCATTCCGTACCAGTAGTTGACGGCGCGCACTTGGTTGTCGTCGCTGGTCTCGTCCCACGTGCCGTGCAGAAGGCTGCGAACGATAAGCTCGTAGTATCGGCCCCAGTTCCAGACCGGCATGGCGATGCCGACGACCTTGCCATCGACCAGGCGATGGAGTCCGTAGGCCGTAGGGTCTACGAGCGACTTTGACATGTCAGCGCCGGTCATGACGCTCACGCCTTCGCGACACATGGCTTCGGCAAGACCTCCAGCGGGCACATCGCCCCAGGTCAGGATAATTTGCGCACGGGGGTCGAGCAGCGAGGCGCCAATCGCAAAGGCGTTGATCTCGCTGAGTGCGCCCGAGGCGAAGACCGACGCGTGGTAGCCGATGCGGTGGTTGTCCGCCATGCTGGCGGCAAGGGCGCCCAGGAGGAACTTGGCCTCGTACATCTTGCCAAAGTACGAACGGACGCTTTGGTGGGGAAGGCCGATAGAGCAGTTAAGGAACCGCACCTGGGGATACTCAACGGCAGCTCTGAGCGTGTATTCCATCAGGCGGTGCGAGGTCGAGAAGATGACGTTAGCTCCATGTTTGACAGCCGTTTCCACGGCGGCGTAGAACACATCCGGATTATGACAGTCCTCGAACGCCTCGGTGCGCACGATACCGCCAAAGTGCTCATCGAGATACTGACGCCCTTGGTCGTGCAGGCTGTCCCAGCTCGACGTCGCACAGGGGAACTCATGGATAAAGGCGATGCGCAGGGGGCTGGCCGCCGAGTAGACGGTCTTGCCCATAAAGAAGTTGAGCACGCCGGAGGTGGACTTGGCGGGCGCCTCTTCCTCATCGACACTCGGTGCCTCGACAAGATCGACCTTCTCCTCATCACTTTTGCCGGCAATGACCAACTCGCGCCAAATCTTGCACAGGCGGTTTACGACGATATCCGTCGGCGTATCCAGCAGGCGGTCCTGGTTGTACACATTGAGGTAGACGAGCATAGCGTCGGCGGGCGTAATGTCCAGATGGTCGCCGCCGGCGCGCAGGTAGGCGCGCTTAAAGAGCAGGAAGGTGTGGCGCAGGTAGTCGACCTTTTTCTGCGGCCATTTTTCGATAAGGTTCTGACCGAGCATCTTGGCGAGCGTTTCGTAGCTTCCCTCACGCGAGAACTCGATCTCGTATAGGGGGCAGACGCGCCAAAACGCGCAGAACTCGCCATAGAGGCGGCTTTCGACGGAATCCCATTTTCCGGGGTAGAGGCGGGTGACCTTGGCCGAAACCGTCGGGGCGTCCAGGAATTTGAGGACGCTGACGCGCTTGTTGCCCTCTTGGACGTAGAAACGATGCATGAACTCGGTGACGATGATGGGGTCGCGATAGCCCTCGGTTACCTGGATGTCGTAGAGGTTGGACCACTTGCGGGCGAACTCGGTGCTAAATGGCAACAGGGGCATAAAGTTGCACGAAAAGGCAGACTGACGGCCCTTGGTAACCGTGCCGACGACCATTTCGAGCGGAATATCCCGCAGGCCGACGCTCTCTCGCTGACCTAAGGGGAGCTGGGCAACCAAGCTGTCGAGGTCCGTAAGGTACGGGTGCTCGCTTTGGCTGATGGCGCGACGGCGTCCCTGCTCGCCGCGCTTGCGTGCTTGACGATAGGCCTCTTCCATGGTGTCTACTCCCTTAGTCGTTTAAACAACGATATGAACCATGGTACCACGATGCGAAACTACCACAAAGGTGCCTGTCCCCTTTGTGGTAGTTTAGGCGATGATGGGGGCGATGGCACGAATGCAGGCGTCGGCTGCCGTGAAGGTGGTGCTATCGTCGCTGACGATAAAGATGATTTTGCCCTTGACGCCAAAGTCGCCGATCTCGCTAAAGAGCACGTACGGCTCCTTGTCAAAGCCAGAGATGGGAAGCACCGCGGCCTTGGTGGCGTCGGTAAGCTCATCTGCCAGCGCGTCCAGCGAGGCCCACTTAGACGTGTCCTTTACGGCAACGGGCACGGCCACACGCCCAAAGGGCATCAGATGCACGAGCGTGTTCTTGGAGATGTTGGAGTTGGGCACAATGATGGTCTGCCCGCAGGCATCCTCGATGGTCGTGTGGCGCCAGGTGATGTCTTGGATCACGCCCGACACGCCGCCGACCTCGATATTGTCGCCGGGCTTGATGATGCCCATGAAGGTCACCTGCATACCGCCGATAAGGTTCGACAGCGTGTCCTGAAAGCCGAGCGAGATGGCGATGCCGCCGACGCCAAGAGCGGCGACGAGGGCGTTTGCGTTGATGCCAAAACAGTTGTCTAGGATAAAGCTGCCGCCGATCATCCAGATGACGGCGCGCGCGATGTTGATGAAGATGCTCGATGCTGGGAGCGGGTTATCATCGCGGTTAAGCAGGTGGTGCAGGGTCTTGGACGCGATTTTGGCGGCAACGGCGGTGCCGATGGCCAAGATACCGGCCCAGATGATGTTGTGGACCCATCGTTGTGCAAAGAAATGAAGAATTGGCTCAAACAATTCCATGTAGGGAAACCTCCTCATGATCATCCAACCATGATACCCACCAAGAAGCCCGTCCGATCAAATTCGGACGGGCTTCTGTGCTCGATATAAGGTTTACGCGGCGGGGCTGCAAGGCCCGGCGGTGTAGCTTAGCGTCGACGCTTCCAGATAATGCCGAGAATGATGATGACGATACCGCCGATGAGGCATGCGCCGATCACGGCTAGCGTGCGGTCTCCCGTTGCGGCGAGCTTGCCGGTCGTCTTCTTGGTGATGACCTTCGTGGTCGTCGCGTCCGTCTTAGGCGAGGGTTCAGGCGTCGGGGCCGGTGTGGGCGTGGGGTCCACGGCAGCGGAGCCAAAGCTGATGGTGCCCGCGAGCGAGGCCATCTTGCTCTCCCAGCCGTTCTGCCCAATTAGCGCCCTTAGCGCTGACTCGCAGGTACCCCACTCGGTGTGCTTGGTGGCGTTTGCGAAGGTGGGGAAGTCGGTCGTGTTGGTGATGATGTAGTTGTTGGTGGCGACGGTGTAGGTCTTGGCGGGGTCGAGCGTGCTGCCATCCTTGGTGAGCGTGGCGCTCACGATGCGCTTGCCTTCGGGCTGCGTCCAATCGATTGTCACGTTGATTCCGCCGAAGGAAAGGACGCTGCCGGAGTCGTCGCGCCACTTGTACATGTCTTGCGCCTCCTGCTCGGTGTGGCCGGCCGCTACGTAGGCTTGCTGAAGCTCGTAGCTGTGATTGCACTCGTCGCTGATCTGCAGCGAGTGCTCGAGCGCTGCCAGGAAGTCCGCACCGGTCATGGTCCAGGTCTCCACGGTGTTGCCGTAGGGCGAGATAGCGATGACGTTGCCTGCGGTCACATCGCCTGCAGCGATGCCGCCGCGGATGCCACCCGCGTTCTCGATGGCAAGGTCTGCGCCCGTCAGGTCAAGATAGGAGCCGCAGATCACATGGCCGATGGTCTGGGCCTTGGTGGTGTCGCCCTCCTTGCTGGGGCGGAAATCGGTGGTGCGCACCATTTCCCAGCCGTGCGTGCCAGATGCGTTCTCGCCGTAGAAATAATTGGTAGAGCTCGTGCCGATCACCTCGCTCGATGCGGCGCTAAAGGCATCGTCGAGCGGCTTGATCTTGTTGTCGTGGACCTCATCAAGGATGCTCTGATAGGTGGAGCCCTTGTTGGGATCGGTCAAAAGAACGTTTACATCCTTGGCGGTATAGAGCTTCTCGTCGCTTTTGTCTGCGTATACTGCCACCGTGTCATCGTCGGTGCTTTCGGTGCCCTTGGTGTCGTACTCGTAGGGGACGGAAAGCAGTCCCACCTCGGCAAAGGCGCTGCCCGCCTCGACGACGCGGACCGACTTGCCGTCAGCCCCCGTCACGTTTTCGTCTAAGTTGATGTGCTCGTGGCCCGCGACCAGAGCATCGACGCCATTGAGCTGTGCGGCAAAGGTCTTGGCGTTGAGCGTGTGCGCGATGCAGACGATAACGTTGCAGTCCTCGTCCTCGCGCAGTCGCTTGGCCTCGGCATTGATGGCGTCCACCGCACCCGAGAACGACGTGCCCTCGATCAGGTCCGCGCGCAGCGAGGAGCCCAGCGACTCATCCATGGCTCCGACGACACCGACCTTAATCTTGTAATCAAACGTGGAACTGCCCTCGTCGTCCTTCCAAGTGCGGTTGAGCGTCTTGGTGATGCTCGAGCTCCATACGCCGCTCGTAGACTTCGCGTTCGCGCAGAGCATGGCGAAGGGCGTGCCGGTGGTGCTGTAGCCGGTCATGGTGCGGAGCTTGTCTGCGCCATAGCTCCAGTCGTGGTTGCCCGGTGTGGTCGCATCGTAGCCGTCGGCGTAGAAGGTGTCCATGAGCTCGGCGATGCTCTTGCCCTCGCTCATGGTGGCAAAGGACTGCCCGTGGAAGGTGTCGCCTGCATCGAGCAAAAGATCTGGGCCGTTGCCCTGGGCGCTGTAGAGAACCGCCAGTCCGTCAAAGCCCACAGTGCCCGCGTTGTAGCTGTACTTGTAGCTGCCGTGGATATCGTTGGTGTGCATGACGGTCACAGAGCCGTCAATAGCGGCGGGCAGGTTCCCCGCGAAAGCGAGGCTTGGGATGCCTGCGAGCGAGCCGGCAAACAACGCGGCGGCTAACGCAAGGCGGGGGAGTCTTTTCATGGCAGTTTCCTTAGTCCTTAGCCAGAAAGTCTGGTTGAATATCGGATTATCGACATAATATGCGAAAACCGCCGCAAGGGCGTCTGTCCCTTTGCGGCGGTTTTGACGTTTGCGCAGATAAAACCTGCCAAAATAAACCTGTCCCTTTTTGGTAGGTTTAGCTCAGCAGCATGCGGTCGTTGGCGAGCTCGCCGCCCGAGACCTCCTCGAACTTCTGCAGCAGGTCGGCCACGGTGAGCGACTTCTTCTCGTCGCCGGCCACGTCGTAGATCACATGGCCCTCGTGCATCATGATCAGACGGTTGCCCAGACGGATGGCGTCGTTCATGTTGTGCGTGACCATGAGCGTGGTCAGGCGGTTCTCGTCGACGATCTCCTCGGTCAGGCTGAGCACCTTAGAGGCCGTCTTGGGGTCGAGGGCCGCCGTGTGCTCGTCGAGCAGCAGCAGGCGCGGCTTGGTGAGCGTGGCCATCAGCAGGGTGAGTGCCTGACGCTGGCCGCCCGAGAGCAGGCCGACCTTGGCGTTGAGGCGTGTGTCCAGGCCAAGGTCCAGGCGCTTGAGCAGCTCAACGTACTCGTCCTTCTCGGCCTTGGTGACGCCCCACGAAAGGCCGCGACGCTGGCCGCGACGCTTGGCGAGGGCCAGGTTCTCGGCGATCTGCATATCGGCAGCGGTGCCGCGCATGGGGTCCTGAAACACGCGGCCCAGGTACTTGGCGCGCTGCGACTCGCTCAGACGCGAGATGTCGGTGCCGTCGAGCTCGATAACGCCCGAATCGAGCGGATACACGCCGGCGATCATATTGAGCAGCGTGGACTTGCCGGCGCCGTTGCCGCCAATCACGGTTACAAAGTCGCCGTCATTCAGGGTGAGGTCGACGCCGGTGAGCGCGCGCTTCTCGGTGACGGTGCCCTTGTTAAAGGTCTTCTTGACGTGCGAGAGCTTAAGCATCTGCCTCATCTCCCTTCGTGTAGGAGCTGCGGAGCTTATAGCGCTCCCAAACCACAGGCACGCACAGGGCCACGGCGACAATCACGGCGGAGAGCAGCTTCATGTCGTTGGCGTCCATGCCCAGCTGCAGCACGATGGCGCGGATAAGGAAGTACACCACGGAGCCAAAGACGGCGGAGGCAAGACGGACGCTAAACTGCGTGAGACCGCCGGGCAGCAGGCGACCGAGCACCTCGCCGATGACGATGGCGGCAAGACCGATAACGATGGCGCCGGTGCCCATGCCAATGTCGGCATACTTCTGGCTCTGGCAGATGAGCGCACCCGAAAGGCCAATGAGGGCGTTGGAGAGCACGAGGGCGATCATTTTGGTGGTGTTGGTGTTAACGCCCAGGGCGCGGATCATGTACTCGTTGTTGCCGGTGGCACGCAGCGCCGAGCCGATCTCGGTGCCAAAGAACCAGTACAGGATGGCGACGATGGCCACGGCCAGCACAATGCCTAGGATAATGGCAACAGTGGACTGCGGCAGGCCCGTCATGTTGCTGACGGATGAGAAGATAGTGCCCTTGGCAAGGATGGGCGTGTTGGACTTGCCCATGATGCGCAGGTTGATGGACCACAGACTGATCTGCGTAAGGATTCCGGCGAGGATTGCGGGAATCTCAAAGACGGTGGTCAAGATGCCCGTGACGGCGCCCGCGATGGCGCCGGCGCACATGCCGGCCAGCACGGCGAGCAAGGGGTCGACGTTATTGTTGACGATGAGCACGGCGCAGACACAGCCGCCGAGGGCAAAGCTGCCGTCGCAGGTCATATCGGGGATGTCGAGCAGGCGGAACGTGATAAACACGCCAAGCACCATAATGCCCCAGAGGACGCCCTGCGAAACGGCGCCCTGCAATGCAATGAGCATGCTTCATACCTCCTAGGATAGGGTGGACACGTGATTTTCCATAATAGCGGTACCAATGCATAAAAGAGCTGCGGACGGATGTTTTGTCTCATCCGAAACAAGCAGGGCGAACGCCGGTCTTTAGCGTTCGCCCCAAGGACTCAGATATTGAATAACGCGGCTGTGGCGCGCGTGCGGGCCCTAGACGCGTTACCGCGCATGGCGCTACTCGTCCAGAGCGGAAAGGTCGATGCCCAGGGCCTCGGCCGTCTCGTCGTTCTTGACGACGACCAGGTCCTTGCTCGAGAGGTGCTTGATCGGCATATCCTCGGGCTTGGCCTCGCCCTTCAGGATCTTAACGGCCATCTCGCCCGCGGCGTAGCCCAGGTCCTTATAGTTGATGGAGAGGGTGAACAGGCCGCCGGCCATGCACATACCCTCCTCGCCGGTCACGAAGGGGAGCTTATTCTCCTTGCAGATCTGGCCCACCTGCGAGGCACCCGCGGCAATCGTGTTGTCGGTGGGGGAGTACAGCGCGTCGACCTTGCCCACGGCGGACTCGACGACGGACTGAATCTCGTTGGAGCTCGAGACGGTGAAATCGGTGTACTCGAGGCCCAGCTTGTCGAGTTCCTTCTTGGCGGCCTTGATCTGGACGTCGGAGTTGGACTCAGCGGTGCAGTAGAGCAAGCCGACCTTCTTAACGTCGGGCAGGACCTTCTGCATCATCTCGAGCTGCTCGGCGACCGGGGTGAGGTCGGAGGCGCCCGTGACGTTGGTGCCGGGCTTGTCGTTGTCCTGGACCAGGCCGGAGGCGGCGTAGTCGGTGATGGCGCAGCCCACGATGGGGATATCGGCCGTGGCACCGGCGGCAGCCTGCGCGGCGGGCGTGGCGATGGCATAAATCAGGTTGACGTTGTCGCCCACAAACTTGTCGGCAATGGACTTACACGTGGACTGGTCGTTCTGGGCGTTCTTCTGGTCGATCTTGACCTTAAGGCCGCTCTCCTTGATGGCCTTGACAAAGCCGTCGTTGGCGGCATCGAGTGCGGAGTGCTCGGTGAGTTGCAGAACGCCGATGGTGTAGTCGGAACCGGCGGCAGCAGAGCCGGAACCAGAGTTGCCGCCGCATCCGGCGAGCGGGGCGAGCGCGAGCAGACCGGCGGAGACCAGAAGGCTCCTGCGGCTGATGGTGATGTCCTTCATATCATTACCCCCAGTATAAAAATGGCTGGAAACACTGCACTGGGACAAAGTGCAAGTGGAACTATAGTAGCGCTGATGTCCATTTTTACAACAGCCTGGCGGGTTTTTTAATACAGAATCGGATGGGCGGTACGGGTAGTCGAATGGGCGGCGGAGGGTCTTATGCGGCGGAGGAGGCATCGTCCTCGTCCAGGACGGCGAAGAGCTTCTTGCCGTCAAGGAGACGTGTGGTGACGTTTCTCATGCGGCCGATCTCAACGGTACGCAGCGTGTCGTCGGCGCCTCGCGCGTCATAGACCGTTCCCAGCAAATACGAGATGCCGTCTCGTTGCTTGATGGCAAAGGGCCGGAGTGTCATCCGCGCCACTTCGACCTCTCCGCGTGCCGTGACACTCGAAATATCAGAACTCACCGTGGTTCCGTGGTCGATGGCCTGCTCGATGAGCTCGCAGGCATCGATGCGCTTGACGGGCGTGCGTGTGGCCTTGGTGGATTTGCCGCCTGCGCTTGGAGCAGGCTCGGGTGCATCGAGGTAGCCGCGAACGTCGGCACTCGCCATGGCGACCAGGTGCTGCGCCATGCTTTTTCGAATGGCGATGGGCGTAGAGCGGTTGCGCATGACCATGCCGTGGAGTCGGATGATTTCTTCGTCGGTGAGCGGACGGGTCAAGAGCCGATACCCCACGCCGCGCTTGTACTCAATTTCGTATCCAGCATGGCGAAGTGCGGAGATGGCGGTGTAGATGCTGCGCCGCGCCGCCGAGATGGGCATGCGGGCGGGGTCGTCGGGATGGGCGAGGCGCCGGATCAACTCATCGGAAAGCATGGCCTTGTCCTCACCGGTGTTTTCGCTCAATAGTTGCAGGATGCGAACGGCGCGATAGGCTGCCATCGAGGCGGCGCCCCTCGTCGTGGTCTCGTAAGTTTCAACAGCGGTTTCGGTCATGGCGCCCACGTCCTTTCCGTTTTGGGTGGCGACGGTATGGAGCCTAGGACGAGGGGCTTTCCCAGGGGCGCAGGACGCCCTGGGCGGTCGGTAGCCGTCGGCAAGCGGCGGGTCGAGTTTTCAACAGCCCTGCCCAACTGACCAAAAACTTGCCAAAAGCTTGACGGATGCTGTTGAAAAAAGCGCCCCTCGGCTTGCCGAGAGGCGCTGGCGTGATGCGCTGGAACGCGTTTGGTGGCGCTGTGGCGATTAGAAGTCGGCGTTGCCCACGGTGCGCGGGTGCGGCAGGACGTCGCGGATGTTGCCCACACCGGTCAGATACATGACCAAGCGCTCGAAGCCCAGACCGTAGCCGGCGTGCTTGCAGGAACCGTAGCGGCGCAGGTCAAGGTAGTACTTGTACTGCTCGGGATTCATACCCAGATCCTTGATGCGGGCCTCGAGCAGATCCAGGCGCTCCTCGCGCTGGGAGCCGCCGATAATCTCGCCGATGCCCGGCACCAGGCAGTCGGCGGCGGCGACGGTCTTGCCGTCCTCGTTCATGCGCATGTAGAACGCCTTGATCTCGGCCGGGTAGTCGGTCACAAAAGTCGGTCGCTTAAAGTGCTCCTCGGTCAGGAAGCGCTCGTGCTCGGTCTGCAGGTCGATGCCCCAGCTGACGGGGTAATCAAACTGGTGGCCAGCAGCGACTGCCTGCTCCAGGATTTCGACAGCCTCGGTGTAGGTAACGCGGGCAAAGTCGGAGTTTGCCACATGGTCCAGGCGCTCGATCAGGCCCTTGTCCACAAACTTGTTGAGCATATTGAGCTCGTCGGGGCAGGTGGCCATAACGTCCTTAAGGACGTACTTGAGCATGGCCTCGGCGTTATCCATGTAGTCGTTCAGGTCGGCAAAGGCCATCTCGGGCTCGATCATCCAAAACTCGGCGGCGTGGCGCGTGGTGTTGGAGTTTTCGGCGCGGAAGGTGGGGCCAAAGGTGTACACGTCGCCAAAGGCCATGGCAAAGTTCTCGGCATTGAGCTGGCCGGACACGGTAAGGCTCGCGTGCTTGCCAAAGAAGTCCTGGCTCCAGTCGACCTCGCCGGACTCGGTGAGGGGCGGGTTTTTGGGGTCAAGCGTGGTCACGCGGAACATCTCGCCGGCACCCTCGCAGTCACTCGTGGTGATGATGGGGGTGTTGACGTAGACAAAGCCTTGCTCCTGGAAGAAGCGGTGGATGGCGGCAGCCGCGACAGAGCGGATGCGGAACACGGCGCGGAACAGGTTAGTGCGCGGGCGCAGGTGCTGCTGGGTGCGCAGGAACTCGACGGTTGCGCGCTTCTTCTGCAGCGGGTAATCCGGGGCGCTGACGCCCTCGACCTCGATGGAGGTGGCAGAAAGCTCGAAAGGTTGGGGCGCATCGGGGGTCAGCTTGACGGTGCCGGTGCAAATGAGTGCGGCCGAGACGTTTTGATGGGCGATCTCGTCGTAGTTGTCGAGTGCCTCGCGGTTCATGACGACCTGCAGGTCGCGGAAGCAGCTGCCGTCGTTGAGCGTAACAAAGCCAAAGTTCTTCATGTCGCGGATGGACTTGACCCAGCCGGCGACGGTGACGGTCTGGCCGCCAAGCGACTCGGCATCGGCGTAAAGCTGCGCGATTTTGGTGCGGTTCACGTATCCTCCCATAACGGTTGAATGATAGTTATCCATACAGTTCGATATTCTAGCAGCTCGGCTCATTTGGGCTATACAGATAAGGCATTGGCGGGATGGTTTTTCAAACGAAAAGCGCCCACGGCAAATGCTCGTGGGCGCTTTTCGTGTTGCCTTTTGGCTGTGTGGCGCGGGGCCTGGCTACTTGGTCTTGGCTACCAGCAGCGGGTCGCCCAGCTTGACGAGCGGGTTGCCGCCGATAAGCGTTCCGGACTCGCCGACATGGTCGATGCTCTTAAGACGATCGAGCTCGGAGATGATGACGGTCACGATGTCCTCGTGGCCGGCGGCCTTGATGGCCTCGCGATCGAAGCTGATGAGCGGCTGGCCGGCCTTGACCGTGTCACCCATCTCGACAAAGCGGGCAAAACCCTTGCCGTTCATTTCCACGGTGCCCAGGCCAACATGGATGAACACGCGAAGACCGTCCTCGGTGATCATGCCGATGGAGTGGTTGGTGACGGTGGTGGCGCCGATACGGCCGTTAGCGGGGGCGTAAATGGTGCCGGTAATGGGCTCGATGCCGTAGCCCTGGCCGAGCATGCCCGAGGCGATGGTCTCGTCGGGAACCTCACCCAGATTGACGAGCACGCCGTTGACAGGAGCGTAGATGACGCCTTCGCGGGTGGCGAAGCTTGCTGCGGGCGGAACGGACGCCTCGCCCGACGAAGTGAACGTGGACTTGAGCGAATCGAGCAGACCCATAGATGCCTCCAACGTATCAGGCGCGCATGTTGCACGCGTGTGGTTTGCCGGAAACGTTTCGTACGTGTTTCCCAGCACGGTCAGCGCTCCTATTTTACGCTGTCCAACGATACCTCTGAACAGCGATTTTGTGATATATCAGTTGAAGGCCAACTTATTGCGGGGGTGTTTCTGCGCCGCGGGCTCAAGTGGGGTACGCTAAGGTGCGAAAAACGAGTGCGCACGAATCGCACGGGGGGAGCACCTATGATTATTGAGAACCATGCGCTGTGGGGCGAGGAGCCGACCGAGGATTATCCGGCGACGTTTACGTATCTGGGTGCCGAGCCGCTGCCCGACAAGCCCAATGGCCGCCGCCCCGCGGTGATCATCTGCGGCGGAGGCGGGTTTACGCATATCGCTCCGCACGAGCAGGACCCGGTGGCGTTTGCGTTTTTGGACCGCGGCTACCAGGCCTTTGTGCTCAACTATGTGACGAGCGCCACGGGCGACGTGAGCTTTCCGCACCCGCAGGCGGACCTCGCCAAGATGGTCGCTACCGTGCGCGCCAACGCCGACGAGTGGCATGTCGATCCCAAGCGCGTGTGCATCGTGGGTTTCTCGGCGGGCGGCATGATCTGCGCCTCGTTGGCAACGCAGTGGAAGACCGGACCTTTCGCGGGCCTTGCCGGGGCTCGTCCGGAGGATATTCGTCCCGACGCCGTGGTGCTGGGCTATCCGTTGCTCGACCTTGCCTATGTGCGCGATATGCAGACGCGCGACCCGCGCATCGACCTGCGCGTGCCCAAGACGGGTGGCAAGACGGGGCGCGATTTGCTCAACGACTATCTGTCGATGGTGACGGGCGGCGAGGCGACCGATGAGCACCTGGCCGACATTTGCCCTACCACGCACGTTTCGCGCCAGATGCCCCCGACCTTTGTGTGGGGCGTTTCGGACGACAAGACGGCGCCGATTGCGCAGGTCTATCCGTTTGCGCAGCGCATGGCCGAGGAAGGGGTCGCATGCGAGATGCACGTCTTTGACCAGGGTGGCCACGGCCTTTCGCTCGGCAACGCCAATACCGCGGTCGACAACGAGGACAAGCAAGTGGCAGTCCGTCCTTGGATCCGCCTGGCCTTCCGCTTCCTGGAGCGCCATATGTAAAAGTAGACTACTTGCCCGTTTCAAAAAGTCTGCTTAGAGGAGGAGCCATGCTTGAGGGTACGTATGTGGTTTTGGCCCAGACGCCGGTGGGGAGCAAACGCGGCGAGGTGACGTTTTCACATGGGGTGAACGGCGCGCTCAGGGCAGTACTAAACGTCAGGGGTCTCAATATCGCTCTCTCGGGTGCCCGCGCTGAGGGCGATTTCTTTGAGCTCTCGGGTACTATCTCCCACGTCTTGATGGGCAAGGCGCCCTTTACATGCACGGGGTCGGTTGAGGGTGATCGACTCACTGCTACCGCGCGGTCGGGTTCCATTTCGATCTCGCTGAGCGGTATGCGCAAAGAGCTTTCGGGGCGCACCGCATAAAGTTTGCGCAGGTAAACATCGGTATTTGACTTTATAAAATAGTTCAGAGCGCTATCATTTGTCGTTACGAGTTGGTTAGCCCCGGTAAACGGTTAACCGCGTCTAACGAAAGGATGAGCGCGTGAAGCTCGATACACTCGAGATTGGAAAGGACGCCGTTGTCGCATCGGTGGCATCGGACGATCAGGCACTCCGACAGCATATTTTGGACATGGGCCTAACGCCGGGCACCGAAGTCACCATGATGAAGTGCGCCCCCATGGGCGACCCGCTCGAGATCCGCCTGCGTGGCTACGAGTTGACACTGCGCAAGGACGATGCCGCTCGCATCGAGCTTGTGGGTATTCACGACACCGATACGGGTCCGCGCGCTAACGCTGCAATCGGCACGACGGAGCATCCGGCCCTGGGCGAGGGGACGTATTCGCCCCGTGCGGCAAAGACGGCCGTGCCCGAGGGCGCGCCGCTGCACTTTGCCCTCGCCGGCAACCAAAACTGCGGCAAGACCACGTTATTCAACCAGCTGACGGGCTCCAACCAGCATGTCGGTAACTTTCCCGGCGTGACGGTCGACCGCAAGGACGGCACTATCCGTAACCACCCCGAGGCGAGCGTTACCGACTTGCCCGGTATTTACTCGTTGTCGCCGTACACGGGCGAAGAAATCGTCAGCCGCCAATTCATCTTGGACGAAGACCCCGACGCCATCATCGACATCATCGACGCCACCAACATCGAGCGTAACCTGTACCTGACGCTGCAGCTTATGGAGCTCGATCGTCCCATGGTCATCGCGCTCAACATGATGGACGAGGTGACGGCCAACGGCGGCGCCGTGGACGTCAACCTGCTCGAGAGCCTGTTGGGCGTGCCCGTTGTCCCCATTAGCGCTGCCCGCAACGAGGGTATCGGCGAGCTGGTGGATCATGCCTTGCACGTGGCGCGGTTCCGTGAGCGCCCCGGTCGCCTGGACTTCTGTGCGCCCGATGGTCCAGACGGCGGTGCACTGCATCGCTGCATCCACGGCATTGCCAACCTGATCGAGGACCATGCCGCGACGGCGCACATTCCCGTGCGTTTTGCGGCGACCAAGCTGGTTGAGGGCGACGAGCTGGTGACCGAGGCACTTCATCTGGATCGCAACGAGCTTGACGCCATCGAGCACATCATTACCCAGATGGAGGGCGAGGCCGGCACCGACCGTCTATCTGCGCTGGCCGACATGCGCTTCGGCTTTATCGGCCACGTGTGCGGGCGCTGCGTCGTAAAGCCGCACGAGAGCCGCGAGCACGTGCGCTCCGTCAAGATTGACCGCATCCTGACAGGTCGTTACACAGCCATTCCGGCGTTCCTGGTGATCATGGGCCTCGTCTTTTGGCTGACGTTTGGCGTGATCGGCGCGGCGTTGCAGGGACTTATGGAGGACGGCATCGCTGCCATCATCGCCTCGACCGATGCGGGTCTCAAGGCGTTCGGCACCAACGACGTGGTGCGCTCGCTGGCCGTCGACGGTGTTCTCACGGGCGTGGGCAGCGTGCTGACCTTCCTGCCGATCATCGTCGTGCTCTTCTTGTTCCTCTCCATTCTGGAAGACTCGGGCTACATGGCGCGCGTGGCCTTTGTCATGGATAAGGTATTGCGTCGCTTTGGCCTGTCGGGCCGCAGCTTTGTGCCCATGCTCGTCGGTTTTGGCTGCACCGTGCCGGCTATCATGTCGACCCGTACGCTCCCATCCGAGCACGACCGCAAGATGACGGTCATGCTCACGCCGTTCATGAGCTGTTCGGCCAAGTTGCCGGTCTACGGTCTGCTGTGCGGGGCGTTTTTCTCGCAGGCGACAGTTCCCGCCATGGTCTCGCTCTATCTGATTGGCATTACGGTCGGATGCATAGCGGCTTTGGTGCTCAACCGCACGGCATTTAAGGGCGACCCGGTGCCGTTTATCATGGAGCTCCCCAATTACCGCCTGCCGAGCGTTAAGACGACGGTGATGCTGGCATGGGATAAGGCCAAGGACTTCATCACCAAGGCCTTCACCATTATCTTTGCCGCTACGGTGGTCATTTGGTTCCTTCAGACGTTCGACATCCGCTTTAATGTGGTCGCCGATCAGTCGCAGAGTCTGCTTGCCGGTCTGGGCAGCATTATCGCTCCGCTGCTGGCGCCGCTCGGCTTCGGCGACTGGCGCGCCTCGACGGCGCTCGTCACCGGACTTATCGCCAAGGAGAGCGTCATTTCGACCCTCACGGTGCTTTTGGGCGCAACGTCGCCCGCGGTGCTGTCAACCATGTTTTCGCCGTTTACCGCTTACGTGTTCCTGGTCTTTACGCTGCTGTACCCGCCCTGCGTGGCGTCCATCGGCGCCGTCAAGAGCGAGCTGGGCGCGCGCTATGCCGTTGCCGTGTTCGCGTTTCAGGTGGCAGTCGCCTGGATTGTCGCGTTTGTCGTGCATTCGGCGGGTATATTGCTGGGGTTGGCTTAGCTATTTATTGATGGCGTAACCTCTGCGCATCGAGTTGATTTCGGCCTCGCATCTGTTGCTGACGGATGCGGGGCCGTTGCTATATAATCGCCCCCGCTCAAAACGAATCGGAGAGGTTCTTTGTATGACTCAGGCAAGGCAAGACGGCATCACGCTCAGGCAGTGGCTCCCGCTTATCGGGCTCGCCTGTTGCGCGTTCGTATTCAACACGTCGGAATTCATGCCCATTGGCCTTCTGATTGATATTGCCGCATCGTTCTCGCTCACCGAGGCCCAGGCAGGCATCATGATCTCGGTCTATGCTTGGGGCGTCATGCTGCTGTCGCTGCCGCTCATGGTGTTTGCCTCACGTTTTGAGTTCAAACGGATGCTGTTGGGCGTGCTTGCCGTGTTTTCGCTGGGCCAGTTCCTGTCCGCCGTGGCGCCCACCTATCCTATTTTGGTCTGCGCGCGCCTGGTGGTCGCCTGCGCGCATGCCGTGTTCTGGTCGGTCGCCTCGATTATGGCCTCGCGCCTGGTCGATACCCGCCACGGGGCGCTCGCCATCAGCATGATTGCCACGGGCTCGTCCATCGCGCAGATCTTTGGCCTGCCGATCGGCCGCGCCATCGGACTGGCCGTGGGCTGGCGCATGACATTCGCCGTGGTCGGGGCCCTCTCGGCTGTCGCGGTTGTCTACCAGGCCGCGGTGCTCCCGGCCATGCCGGCGGGCGAGCGCTTTACCGTCAAACAGCTGCCCGAGCTGCTCAAGAACCCGTTCCTGATAGCGCTCTACGCGGTCACGGTCTTTATGGCGACCGGCTATTATGCGGGTTACAGCTATATCGAGCCGTTCCTGGCGCAGGTCGCGCACGTCGACGCAAGCGCTATTACCATGACGCTGACGGCGTTTGGCTGTTCTGGTCTGCTCGGAAGCTGGCTGTTTGGCCGCCTGTTCGATGGGCATCGCTTCCCGTTCTTGGCTATCACGCTCTCCGGCGTGCCGGTGGCTCTGCTGCTCGTGGGTCCGGTCGCATCGTCGCTCGTAGCAGTGCTTGCCGTCTGCGCGCTATGGGGCTGCTGCTCCACGGCCTTTAACGTGGCGTTCCAGGCCGAGCTCATCAAGTACACGCCGGCAGACTCGTCGGCCGTCGCCATGTCGATCTTCTCGGGCCTGTTTAACCTCGGTATCGGCACGGGCACCGCGGTCGGCGGCGCCGTGGTGTCGGGTCCCGGCATCGCCTGGATCGGTTGTGCGGGCGGGGCGATTGCCGTCGTGGGTGTCATTCTCGCTATCACGGTGCTATTCCCGGCCATACACCGCGCAAAGCCTGTCGCCTAATCACGTCTCCTCATCAGTTGCGGTGAAATACGGACTGCTGAGCCCAATAAACCCGGCAAACAGTCCGTATTTCACCGCAACTTAGAAAGGGGCTGGGGTAGCTAAAAGAGCCCCGTCCCAAAATAGCTACCCTGCTGGGCATACAATGGATGTCGTTGTGTTGAGCTTACCGGGAGGTTGCTATGTGGGCATACGAGACGACGTTCTATCAGATCTATCCGCTGGGCTTTTGCGGAGCTCCGCGCGAAAACGCCGCGCCCGTTGCCGAAGATGAGCTCGCCCAGGCTGCCAACGCAGCGCCCAACCCCGATGCGCCCATCATGAAGATCGCCCAATGGGCCGACTACCTGCAAGAGCTCGGCATCGGTGCTGTGCTCATTAACCCGCCGCTCGAATCCGACAGCCATGGCTACGACACGCGCAGCCTGCGCCATATCGACCGTCGCCTGGGTGGGGATGCCGATTTTGCCGCCGTGTGCGAGACGCTGCACGCCCATGGCATCCGCGTGGTGCTCGATGCGGTCTTCAACCATGTGGGCCGTGGCTTTTGGGCCTTCCGCGATGTGCAGGAGCGCAAGTGGGACTCGCCCTACAAGGATTGGTTCCACATCAGCTTTGACGGCGACTCCTGCTATGGCGATGGCTTTTGGTACGAGGGCTGGGAAGGCCATTTTGAGCTCGTGAAGCTCAACCTGCAAAACCCCGCCGTGGTCGATTACCTGCTCGAGTCCGTGCGCCGTTGGGCCGAGGTCTTTGGCGTCGACGGCCTGCGCCTGGACGTTGCCTATATGCTCGACCGCGACTTTATGCGCCGCCTGCACGCCTTTGCCCGTGAGCTCAAGCCCGACTTTGTGCTGATTGGCGAGACGCTCCACGGCGACTACAACCAGATCGTCAACGACGAGATGCTCGACTCCTGCACCAACTACGAGTGCTACAAGGGCCTGTACTCCAGCTTTAACTCGGTCAATATGTTCGAGATCGCGCACTCGCTGCACCGCCAGTTTGGCGGTGACCCGTGGTGCATTTATCGCGGCAAGCATCTGCTGTCGTTTGTCGACAACCACGATGTGCCGCGCCTGGCGAGCATCCTTACCGACAAGTCCTGTCTGCGCCCCGCTTATGGCATGCTCTTTGGCATGCCGGGCATTCCGTGCGTCTACTATGGCAGCGAGTGGGGGATTCCTGGCGAAAAGGGCGGCCCCGATGGTGACTGGGCGCTGCGACCTGCGCTCGATGAGCCTGCGCCCAACGAGCTGACGGCCTTCATCAAGCAGCTCGCGCACCTGCGCTCAGCAGACGACGCGGCGGCCCGTGCCCTCAACTATGGTGCCTATCGCAACGTGGTGATTCAGAACAAGCAGCTGCTGTTCGAGCGCGCCTGCGACGACGCGACGGTGCTCGTGGCGGTCAATGCCGTGGGCGAGCCTTACACCTTTGGCGCCGGCGAGCTCAATGGGTCCTTTGCCGACCTGCTGGCCGACGGCGTGCCCACGGTCGAGCTGGCGGGCTCCCTTGAGCTTGCGCCCTACGAGGTGCGCTATCTGCTGAGGGCTTAGCTCGTGGCCGCGCCGGACGAGGGCTATCAACATATTGAGCATGGGTTTGAACCCGTGTTTGACGAGCACTCGCGCGTTTTGCTGCTGGGGTCGTTTCCCTCGGTGCTTTCGCGCGCCAATGCCTTTTATTACGGCAACCCTCAGAATCGCTTTTGGCGCGTGATGGCCGCGTGCCTCGGTTCGCCTGTGCCGCCCAACGAGGGCGACGCTTTGGCAGGTAACGAGCCAGCGACGCTCGACGCCTCGATTGCCGCCAAGCGGGCTATGCTGCTCAACGGCGGCGTGGCCCTGTGGGACGTGATCGAGAGCTGTGACATCAAGGGCTCAAGCGACGCGAGCATCAAAAACGTCGTTCCGGCGCATGTCGAGCGCATTACCGATGTCACGCCGATTGAGGTCGTTATCTGCAACGGCGGCGCGGCCGGGCGGCTCTACAAACGCTATCTACAAGAGCGGACGGGGCTACCCGCCATCGTGCTGCCGTCGACGAGTCCTGCCAACGCGGCGTGGCGTTTGGAGCGGCTTGTCGAGCGTTGGAGTGAAGCCGTTGACTGGGCTGTTATTTAATTTAGATTTTTGTTTGAGCGTGGGCGCCCAGACGTTTCAGAACGCCTCGCCAGATCGGCGCGGGCACGGCTGGCTCGGTGCAAATCATGCCGTCGGCGTCGACGTCCTCGGCATTACCACCACCAAGTCGCTGCGCATGCTCAACCGAACAGCCCATACGAACGGCGCCTACGAGCTTGTCCATCGCTTCCGAAAACGGTCGCCGCAAGAGTCCCATGCGCGGTGAGTGACGAAGCGCCGCGAAGCCGCTGCCGGTACAGACGACAACGCCGCCGCACCATGACAGCCCACGAAGGTCGCACGTCGCTCGCAGACGCACGACGAGCCCGTGTGCTCGCTCGAGGCCGCCGACGTCGGCCTGGACAACAACATAGGCACGCGTCCCTGCGCCGCCAAAGCGGTCGAGCATCTGCTTAATGGGCGCCATCGCTTCATCATTGGGTGCGTCTTCAATGGCGAACACAATGCCATCGGCGGCACCGGCAACGCTGCCGGAATCATCCGCCTCCAAAACGACCGGGCGGGGGAGCGTGGTGCCAGAAAGCTGAGCATAGGCCGCGATGGCATCCTGCAGGTCCCAGAGCAAAAACTCAAGATCGGCGCTATCGGGAATGCTGATATACGCAATGGTTCGCAACGTTTTTGGCTTATTGGCCTGCTGGTTCGCCTCCATACCATCTCCTTTCCGGTTCGTTTCCGTTTAGGTTACACCGTCTGGCGGCGCGCGGGCGCGCTATCCTAGTGCAACCCTTACGAAAGGAACGCCATGCGCCTGCCCATGAATACCTCGCTTGCCACGCTCAAGCCCTCCGGCATCCGTCGGATTAACGCGCTCGCTGCCCAGCACCCAGGATGCATTGCGCTCGCGCTCGGCGAGCCCGATTTTCCTACACCCGATGTGATTAGCGCCGAGGTGACCGCCGCGCTGGGCCGCGGCGACACGCATTATCCGCCCAACAACGGTCGCCCCGCCCTGCGCGAGGCGCTGTCTGCCTACATGGGGGACGCGGGCCTTGCGTTTTCGGCCGACGAGGTCATCCTGACCGACGGCGCGACCGAGGCCCTGTCGGCAACATTCATGGCTATGCTCAACCCCGGCGACGAGGTCATCATTCCCACGCCGGCCTTTGGCCTGTACGAGAGCATCGTCGTGGCCAACCACGCCAAGGCGGTCTTCTTGGATACGGAGCCTGCGCAATTCCAGATTGACGAGGATGCGCTTCGCGCCTGTGTGACCCCGGCGACCAAGGCCGTCGTTATCTGCTCGCCCAACAATCCCACGGGCTGCATTCTCAACGCGGCCTCACTCGATGCCGTGGCGCGCGTGGCAGAGCGGGCGGGTATCTACGTGATCTGCGACGACGTGTACAACCGTCTGGTCTATGCGGATGGCTACGAGCGCTTTGCCCAGCGCCACCCGGAGCTGCGTGAGCAGACAGTAGTCATCGAGAGCTTCTCCAAGCCATGGGCTATGACCGGCTGGCGCCTGGGTTGGCTCGCAGCAGCGGCACCCGTCATCGCCGAGATCGCAAAGGCTCACCAATACTTAGTATCGAGTGCTGTCTCCTTCGAAATGGACGCCGCAGCCCGAGCCCTCACCGTCGACCCAACCCCCATGCTCAAAGTCTACCGAGCCCGCCGCGAACGCGTACTCGCAGCCTTAGACGCCATGGATCTCGACGTAGTGGAACCAGCCGGCGCCTTCTACGCCTTCCCCAGCATTAAACAGTACGGCCTAACCAGCGAAGACTTCTGCATTAAAGCCATCGAAGAGGCCAACGTAGCCCTAGTCCCAGGCGACTGTTTCGGCACCGAAGGTCATATCCGCCTAAGCTACTGCGTCTCCGACAAAGACCTAGACGAAGGCCTCCGCCGCCTGTCCACCTTCCTTTCAACCTTGTAGCCATCAGGGACGCAACATATCAGCCCACCGACTTAAGGCTTATGAGTGGGGGCGCCGGCCAACGGGAAACCGGGCTGCCCCAAAGTCACCGCAGGCCGCGCCGCCGAAGGCCAGGCGCAAGGTTTTCGTAGATTCCGCACGAGCCGAAGAGCACTTAATGTGCTCTTCGTGCGAGCCCAGGACCTGACCGAGCGAAAACCTTGCGCCTGGCCTTCGGCGGCGCGGCCGGATGGTGGAATTGTGTGCAGCCCGGTTTCCCGTTGACCGACGCCGGGGTCCCCGCCATAATACTTTCGGTTCACGCACGAATCCGCTGCCAGAGACAGCCGGTGCAAACGGGCATCGCCCGCGAGCTTAATGGGATATCCCGCCAGCCGAGGTGGTCGAGTAGATATGTCTTCTCGCCCCCGTCGCTCATGCAGCGCGGGGGCTTTCTTTTTGGACATGCCCCCGTCACGTCCTTGTGGCGGACCGTGCCCGGAAAGAATTCGAGGAGGTGTAATTCATGCCCCAGCAGTACAAAATCGACAAGGTTGCAGAGATCGAGTCCCGTATCGCCGAGAACGCCGGTCTGTTCGTCGTCAACTACAACGGTCTGACGGTTAAGCAGGCTCAGGAGCTGCGTCATCAGCTTCGCGAGTGCGGCGCCGAGATGAAGGTCTACAAGAACAACCTGGTCAAGATCGCTCTCAAGAACCAGGAGCAGCCCGAGCTCGACGAGATCCTCGCCGGCCCCGTCGCTTATGTGTTCTACGAGACCGAGCCGGTCGAGGCCGCTAAGGCC
Organism: Collinsella sp. TM09-10AT; assembly: GCF_003436275.1. Taxonomy (GTDB): domain Bacteria; phylum Actinomycetota; class Coriobacteriia; order Coriobacteriales; family Coriobacteriaceae; genus Collinsella. The sequence continues at coordinate 128,435 of NZ_QSOP01000003.1, read as the reverse complement.
CTCAAGGACTTCTCTGCTAAGTCCAAGGGCGTCCTTGAGATCAAGGGCGGTATCTCCGACGGCAAGGCCGTTTCCGCTGATGATGTTAAGGCTATTGCCGAGCTGCCCACCAAGGATCAGCTTCTCGGCCAGATCGCCGGTCTCATCTCCGGTTTCGCTCGCGACATCGCTGTCTGCGTCAACGGCGTTTCCTCTGGTCTCGCTCGTTCGATCCAGCAGGTCTCCGAGCAGAAGGCAGCCTAGTCGCTGTTTTCACCCGCGGCGGCAACGCCGCACCCCTGGCGCATTCGCGCCGTGTTTTAACTGATCTCCGTGCACAGACACGGAAACCGAAAGGACTTAGAAATGGCTAAGCTTACCACCGATGAGATCATCGATGCTCTTAAGGAAATGACCCTTCTCGAGGCTTCCGAGCTCGTTAAGGCTATCGAGGACACCTTCGGCGTTTCCGCCGCTGCTCCTGCCGCCGTTGTCGCCGCTCCCGCTGCTGGCGCTGCTGAGGCCGAGGAGAAGACCGAGTTTGACGTCGTGCTCGAGGGCTTCGGCGACAACAAGATCCAGGTCATCAAGGCCGTCCGTGAGCTCACCAACCTTGGCCTGAAGGAGGCCAAGGAGGTCGTCGAGGGCGCTCCCAAGGCTGTTCTCGAGGGTGCCAAGAAGGAGGACGCCGAGGCTGCCAAGGAGAAGCTCGAGGCTGCTGGCGCTGCTGTCACCCTCAAGTAATCAGGCTTTCTCGCCAGATTTCTTTGCAGACGGGGTTCGCATTGCGAGCCCCGTCTTTTTTGTTATGACCCCTCTTTTTTGCTGGCTCGGCATGCAAATTACTGCCGTTTGCAGTGCTTTGGGGTCACTACCGTTGGGCGATAAAATTGCACCGTTCGAGCAATAATTTGCGTTGACCTGCTGAAGAATGGCGTTTGCCTAGCGGTAGCGCCTGGTCCCGGCGGTAAGATACTTCGGTATCGCAATTTGGTCTGCGGCCGCCGTGCCGCACGCACAGGGCGCATCCTGCGCCTGCGAAAGGATCCTTGAATAATATGAAGGCAATCATCCCCGCCGCCGGTCTTGGTACGCGTTTTCTGCCTGGCACCAAGTGCACGCCAAAAGAGATGCTGCCGGTTCTCGATAAGCCGGTCATCCAGTATGTCGTTGAGGAGGCGCTCGACCCCGAGGAGGTCGACGACGCCATCATCGTTACCTCGCCTGGCAAGCCGGAGCTGCTGAACTACTTCCAGCCCGACCGTTCGCTCGAGAACCTGCTGCGCGAGCGCGGTAAGGACGCCTACGCCGACGCTGTCGCCCATGCGGGCGGTATGCCGGTCGACTTCCGTTATCAGTACGAGCCCAAGGGCCTCGGTCACGCCATTCGCTCTGCTGCCGACGCCGTGGCAGGGGAGAACTTCCTGGTTCTTCTGGGCGACTACGTTGTGCCCAACCGTGACATCTGCGACAAGATGCTTGCTGTCTCCAAGGAGCACGGCGGCGCTTCTGTTATCGCCGTTGCCGCGTGCGCTCCCGAGGAGGTCAGCCGCTACGGCGTGATCGCCGGCGAGCGCGTGGGTTCGCTCGAGGGCGCCGAGGATGTTGCCGATGGCGAGCCGGGTGCTGTGTGGCGCATCGGCGGCCTGGTTGAGAAGCCCGCTCCCGAGGCGGCTCCGTCCAACCTGTACATCGTCGGTCGCTACCTGCTGAGCCCGCTGGTCATGGACCTCCTGGCTGATCAGCAGGCCGGCAAGGGCGGCGAGATTCAGCTGACCGACGCCATGGCCCGCTCGCTCGACCGCGAGGCCATGTACGCCGTCGTCATCGATCCGCTTTCGGGCTACGACACCGGCACCCCGTCTGGCTGGATGGCCACCAACGCCCTCATGGCCGCAAGCGATCCTCGCTTTGCTGGCGCCTTCTGGGACGCCATCGACGAGCGCGGCGGTTTGATGCGCAAGTAAGCCTTCGGTCATCGACATTTGCGGGTGCGGACTTCGGTCTGCACCCGTTTTTTATTCGGGCAACAGCTTAGCCCCGGAAAGTGCGTCCCACAATTTGGTCGAATTCTGGGACGCACTTTCCGGTTGGAGCCCCTAGCGGAAACTGCGACCCGGAATTTCGGCTCAGAACGGGATATGCTTTCCCAAACAGGGCTCAACCGGAAACTGCGACCCAGTTTGAGGCCTCAAAACGGGATGTAATTTCCGTCCGGCCAACCCTCACCGCCATTCCGCCATTCAGCTGTCCGTATCAGCAGGCTCGTTCACAGAAAATATATGAACAGATGTTCGATACACATACATCTACCTGCGTATTTTCTGTCGAAAAACTTTGCTACTCCAAAAACTCAATTGCGTCAAGGCTTTTCTTGCTCAACGGTCGGTACCTGATAAACTATTAGGTTGCGATAACTGGCGAAGCTATGCCTCGCCAATCCACCGAGCATTTCCGTGAAGGAGGAAAAACCTGGTGACCTACGCATACACTGCCACTGAGCGCAAGCGCGTCAGCTTCGGGAAAATCCCGGAGGCCATGGAGCTCCCCAACCTTATCTCTGTTCAAAGGGAATCCTTTGAGCGTTTTAAGGACGAGGGCCTTCGTGAGGCGTTCAAGGAATCCAGCCCCATCCAGAGCCAGAACCATGTTCTCGAGGTTACCTTCGGCGAGCATCAGTTCGGCGACCCCGCGCACACCGTCGAGGAGTGCCGCGAGAAGGATATGACCTATCAGGCTCCGCTTCTGACCGACGTCCGTCTCACCAACAAGGAGACCGGCGAGATCAAGGAGCAGCTCGTCTTCATGGGCGACTTCCCCATGATGACCGATCAGGGCACCTTTATCATCAACGGTACCGAGCGTATCGTCGTCTCCCAGCTCGTCCGTTCCCCGGGCGTGTACTACAGCTCCGAGATGGATTCGGGCAAGCAGATCTACAAGGCCCAGATCATCCCGTCCCGCGGTGCCTGGCTCGAGTTCGAGGTCGACAAGCGCGACCAGCTCATGGTCTCCATCGACCGTAAGCGCAAGCAGAGCGCCACGATGTTCCTGCGCGCCCTTGGCATCGCCGTCACCAACGACGACATCATCGAGTTGCTCGGCAACTCCGATGTGATCAAGCGCACCCTCGAGCGCGATACCGCCCTTACCCGCGAGGATGCTCTTATCGAGATCTACCGTCGCCTGCGCCCGGGCGAGCCTCCCACCGTGGACGCTTCCCGCAGCCTGCTCGAGGGTCTTCTCTTTAACCCGCAGCGCTACGATCTGGCCCGCGTCGGTCGCTACAAGGTCAACAAGAAGCTCAACCTCACCACCGAGGAAGAGGTCACGGTGCTCACCGACGAGGATATCGTCGCTACGCTGCGCTACCTGCTGTCCCTCGCTGCCGGCGAGCAGGGCTTCAAGGTCGACGACATCGACCACTTTGGCAACCGCCGCATCCGTACCGTCGGTGAGCTCGTCGCCAACCAGTTCCGTATCGGCATGAGCCGTATGGAGCGCGTCGTCCGTGAGCGCATGAGCTCCCAGGACATCGACGAGATCACCCCGCAGTCGCTCATCAACATCCGCCCGATCGTGGCCTCCATCAAGGAGTTCTTCGGTTCCTCGCAGCTCTCGCAGTTCATGGACCAGGCGAACCCCCTGACCGGTCTGACCCACAAGCGCCGTCTGTCCGCACTCGGCCCTGGTGGTCTTGCCGGCCACAAGTCCGGCTCCAGCCGCCGCACCAACGTGCCGACGGCCGTCCGCGACGTTCACAACTCGCACTACAGCCGCATGTGCCCGATCGAGACCCCCGAAGGCCCCAACATCGGCCTGATCGGCTCGCTCGCCCTCTACGCCCGCGTCAACGAGTATGGCTTCATCGAGGCCCCGTTCCGTCGCGTCGAGAACGGCGTTGCCACCGACCAGATCGACTGGATGACCGCTGACGAGGAAGAGAAGCACGTCATCGCGCCGGCCAACACGCCGCTCGATCCCAAGACCAACGAGTTCATCACGACCGATGCCGAGGGCAAGATCGTCCGTCCGCACACCGTGATCGCCCGTACCCGCGACTTCGACGGCTCCTTCGGCGCTCCCGCCGACGTGCCCGTCGAGGACGTCGACTACATGGACGTCTCGCCGCGTCAGATGCTCTCCGTCGCAGCCACGCTGATCCCGTTCCTTGAGCACGACGACGCCAAGCGTACGCTGATGGGCGCTAACATGCAGCGTCAGGCCGTGCCGCTGGTTCACCCCGCCGCTCCCTATGTCGGTACCGGCATGGAGCGTCGCGCCGCTCTGGACTCCGGCGAGGTCACCCTGGCCAAGAACGCCGGCGAGGTCATCTTTGCCGACGCCGCCAAGATTATCGTCAAGCATGCCGGCGGCATGGACGAGTATCACCTGGCCAAGTATCAGCGCTCCAACCAGTCCACCTGCATCAACCACCGTCCGCTCGTGCGCGTCGGTGACACCGTTGAGCAGGGCGAGCCTCTGGCTGACGGTCCTTCGACCGATCACGGCGAGCTCGCACTGGGCCAGAACCTCACCGTGGCCTACATGCCGTGGGAAGGCTTTAACTACGAGGACGGTATCGTCGTGTCCGAGCGCCTGGTGGCCGAGGATCTGCTGACGACCATCAACATCACCCGTCACGAGATCGACGCCCGCGACACCAAGCTCGGCCCCGAGGAGATCACCCGCGAGATCCCGAACCTCTCCGAGGACATGCTTGCCAACCTCGACGAGGACGGCATCATCCGCATCGGCGCTGAGGTCGGCCCTGGCGACATCCTGGTCGGCAAGGTTACCCCCAAGGGCGAGAGCGCTCTGACCGCCGAGGAGCGCCTGCTGCGCGCCATCTTCGGTGCCAAGGCCCACGACGTCCGCGACACCTCCCTTAAGATGCCTCACGGCGCTTACGGTCGCGTCATCGACGTCGTCCGCTTTAGCCGCGAGAACGGCGACGACCTGGCCCCCGGCGTCAACGAGCAGGTGCGCGTCTACGTCGCCCAGCGTCGTAAGATCCAGCAGGGCGATAAGATCGCCGGCCGCCACGGCAACAAGGGTGTTATCTGTAACGTTCTGCCGGTCGAGGACATGCCCTACATGGCTGACGGTACCCCGATCGACGTTATCCTCAACCCGCTGGGCGTTCCTTCGCGTATGAACGTCGGCCAGCTGCTCGAGTGCCACCTTGGCTGGGCTGCTGCGTGTGGTTGGGATACCGAGCAGGCCGACTCCGACAAGTACGTCCCCGGTCCGTTCTTCACCGCCACGCCCGTCTTCGACGGCGCCAAGGAGGACGAGATCGCCGAGGTCATCCGTCGTGCCAACAAGAACATGCTCAACAAGGCCACCGCTGCCTTTGGCGATCACATGCGCCCCGAGTTCGTCACCCAGCTTGACGAGCGCGGCAAGACCCGTCTGTTCGACGGCCGCACCGGCGAGGAGTTCCGCGAGCCCATTACCGTGGGTACGTCCTACATCCTCAAGCTCGGCCACATGGTCGACGACAAGATCCACGCTCGTTCGACTGGCCCTTACAGCTTGGTTACCCAGCAGCCTCTGGGCGGCAAGGCCCAGTTCGGCGGCCAGCGCTTCGGCGAGATGGAAGTTTGGGCACTGTACGCATACGGTGCTTCCAACGTCCTGCAGGAGATCCTGACCGTCAAGTCCGACGATACCGTGGGCCGCGTCAAGACCTACGAGTCCATCGTCAAGGGCGAGAACGTCCCGGTCCCGGGTATCCCCGAGTCCTTCAAGGTTCTCGTCAAGGAGATTCGCTCCCTCGCACTGGACATCGAGCCCATGCACGATGCCGACGAGGACGCCTCCGCCCCCGTGACCGCCGAGGAGACCTCCGCTCTCGATGACCTGGCTGCGCTCGCCGGCGTTGACGCCGACGTCGAGGCTGAGGATGCCGAGACCGCCGAGGCGCCCGAGGCTGTCGCCGCCACGACCACTGATAAGGAGTAGTTGACTGTGGCAGATTTCGAAGCTACTGATTTTGACTCGGTAAAGATCTCCCTTGCCTCCGCCGACCAGATCCGTTCCTGGTCGCACGGTGAGGTCAAGAAGCCGGAGACCATCAATTACCGTACCCTCAAGCCCGAGAAGGACGGCCTGTTCTGCGAGAAGATCTTCGGTCCCGCCAAGGACTGGGAGTGCTCCTGCGGCAAGTACAAGGGCATCCGCTTTAAGGGCATCGTCTGCGAGCGCTGCGGCGTCGAGGTCACCTCGGCCAAGGTGCGTCGCGACCGCATGGGCCACATCGAGCTCGCCGCTCCCGTGTCCCACATCTGGTACTTCAAGAGCCCCACGAGCTTCCCGATGAGCCGTATGCTCGACATCAAGTCCAAGGACCTCGAGAAGGTTCTGTACTTTGCCAGCTACATCATCACTGAGGTTGACTATGAGGCCCGCGAGGCCGACGCCGACGACCTGCGCGAGGAGCTCGCCGCCGATCTGGAAGAGATCGATGCCGAGTGCGCCCGCCAGATCGAGTCCCTCAAGGAGCAGGGCGACCCCGAGAACTTTGACGAGTTCTCCGACGAGGAGCCGCTGACCCCCGAGGAGATCGCCTCTGGCATCGTCGACATTGAGGAAGAGTGCAAGGACGAGAAGCAGCTCCGCACGGACGCCTTCAACGCCTTCATGAAGCTCACCGAGCGCGACCTCATCTCCGATGAGCCGCTGTTCCGCGAGATGACCCGCTACTACTCCATGTACTTCAAGGGTGGCATGGGTGCCGAGGCCGTCCGCGACCTGCTCGCTGCCATCGACCTTCCTTCCGAGGCCGAGAAGCTCAAGGCCATCATCGCCGACGAGGATTCCCAGAAGCAGAAGCGCGAGAAGGCCGTTAAGCGCCTCGAGGTCGTTGACGCCTTCCTGAAGGGCGGCAACAGCCCCGCGAACATGATTCTGGACGTCATCCCGGTCATTCCGCCCGATCTGCGCCCGATGGTCCAGCTCGACGGCGGCCGCTTCGCCGCGTCCGACCTCAACGACCTGTATCGTCGCGTGATCAACCGTAACAACCGACTCAAGCGCCTGCTCGACCTGGACGCCCCTGCGATCATCGTGAACAACGAGAAGCGCATGCTCCAGGAGTCCGTGGACGCCCTGTTCGACAACGGCCGTCGTGGTCGCCCGGTCTCTGGCCGTGGCGGTCGCCCGCTCAAGTCGCTCGCCGAGGCCCTCAAGGGCAAGCAGGGTCGTTTCCGTCAGAACCTGCTGGGCAAGCGTGTCGACTACTCCGGCCGTTCGGTAATCGTTACCGACCCCAAGCTGCTGCTGCACCAGTGCGGTCTGCCCAAGACCATGGCGCTGGAGCTCTTTAAGCCCTTCGTCATGAAGCGCCTGGTCGAGCTTGGCAAGGTCGAGAACATCAAGGGCGCCAAGCGCGCTATCGACCGTGGTGCCACCTTTGTGTGGGACATTCTCGAAGAGGTCATCGACGGCCGCGTCGTACTGCTCAACCGTGCACCGACCCTGCACCGTCTGTCCATCCAGGCCTTTGAGCCGGTGCTGGTCGAGGGCAAGGCTATCCACCTGCACCCGCTGGTCTGCTCGCCCTTCAACGCCGACTTCGACGGCGACCAGATGTCTGTCCACGTGCCGCTGTCCAGCCAGGCTCAGGCCGAGGCTCGCGTGCTCATGCTCTCTGCGAACAACCTGCGCTCGCCGGCATCCGGCAAGCCGGTTAACATCCCCTCGCAGGACATGATCATCGGTGTGTACTACCTCACCCAGGTCCGCGACGGCCTGCCCGGCGAGAACCACGTGTTCGCCAGCTTCGACGACGCGCTGCACGCCTATGACTGCCGCTCCGAGGTCGACATGCAGGCCAAGATCCAGGTCCGCGTGTCCGCCGAGAACGCCAACGTCATCAACGAGGACGGCACCCGTATCTTCCGCGTCAAGAACGGCAAGAACGAGTTCGTCGACTACGACGTTACTGGTAACAAGACCGCGCGCTTTGAGACCTCTATCGGCCGCATCATCTTCAACCGCCAGTGTCTGCCCGAAGACTACGAGTTCATGAACTACAAGATGGTCAAGGGCGACGTGGCCAAGCTGGTTGCGGACTGCTGCGATCGTTACCCCGAGGCCAAGGTCGGCCCGATCCTCGACGCCATCAAGTACTCCGGCTTCCACTACGCTACCCGCGCCGGCCTCACCATCTCGGTGTGGGACGCTCTCATCCCTGCCGAGAAGCAGGAGCTGCTCGACCGCGCCCAGGCCAACGTCGACCAGATCAACGAGTACTTCGAGGAGGGCTTCATCAACGAGACGGAGCGCCACATCGAAGTCGTTAACGAGTGGACCGCTTGTACCGACAAGGTCGCAGCGCTCATGCTCGACTTGTTCGACGAGGAGAACCCGCTCTACATGATGGCCGACTCCGGCGCCCGTGGTTCTAAGACCCAGCTGCGTCAGCTCGGCGGTATGCGTGGCCTGATGGCAGACATGTCCGGCGAGACGATCGACCTTCCCATTAAGGCGAACTTCCGCGAGGGCCTGCTGCCGCTCGAGTACTTCATTTCGACCTACGGCGCCCGTAAGGGCCTGGTCGATACCGCATCCCACACCTCGGACTCTGGTTACCTGACCCGTCGTCTGGTCGACGTGGCCCAGGACGTCATCGTCCGCGAGGAGGACTGCGGTACGCACGAGGGCGTCACCTACAACCTCATCATCCCCGGCACCACCGACCTCAACACCGACCTCGTCGGCCGTTGCTTCATTGAGGACGTCGTGGCTCCCGATGGCACCGTGCTCTTTGAGCAGGACGGTTACATCGAGAAGGTCGCCGACATCCAGAAGATGGTCGATGCCGGCCTTAAGAAGGTCAAGCTTCGCGCACTGCTCACCTGCCGCTCCAAGTACGGCGTGTGCCAGAAGTGCTACGGCTGGGATCTTTCCACCCGTCGTCCGGTCGCCATCGGTACCGCGGTCGGCATTATTGCCGCCCAGTCCATCGGCGAGCCCGGTACGCAGCTTACGATGCGTACCATTCACTCCGGCGGCGTCGCTGGCGTCGACGATATTACGCAGGGTCTGCCTACGGTCAGCCGTATGTTCGATATCGTCGGCAACGTCAACGAGAAGATCCTGGGTCGCGAGGCCGAGCTGGCTCCGTACTCCGGTCACCTCTCGATTAAGCCCGAGAAGTCCGAGTACGTGCTGACGCTCACCGACTCCGAGGATCACACCCGTGTCCTCGACGAGCGTCGCGTCCCCGCTTCGGTGCGCTTCATGCCCGAGATCGAGGACGGCTGCGAGGTTCGCGCTGGCGACCAGATCACCAAGGGCTTCGTCAACTTCCGCAACCTGCGCAAGCTGACCGACATCGAGTCGACGATGCACACCTTCGTCGAGAGCGTCAAGGACGTCTACACCAGCCAGGGCGTCGACCTGAACGACAAGCACATCGAGGTGCTCGCACGCCAGATGCTGCGTCGCGTTCAGATCACCAACCCCGGCGACTCCAAGTACCTGCTTGGTCAGTACGTCGACCGCTACGAGTTTGCCGACGAGGTCGAGCGCGTTGCCCGTCTGGGCGGTCAGGCTCCTGTGGCCGAGCCCGTCATCCTGGGTACGCTCAAGGTCGCGTCCAACATCGACTCCTGGCTGTCGAGCGCTTCGTTCATTCGTACCGCTGGCGTCCTTACCGAGGCTGCCATCGAGGGCAAGGTCGACCACCTGCTCGACCTTAAGTCCAACGTCATCGTCGGTAAGAAGATCCCGGCTGGTACCGGCCTCAAGCCGTACGCCAACGCCAAGCTGACGTATCGCACGGCCGACGGCTACGTGGACATCGACGGCCCGGCTTCGCCCAACGCCAAGTCGCTGCCCGAGTGGGCTCCTGTGGAGCTCAAGGACCTGGACGAGCAGCTCCCGCAGCAGCTCGACTGGGCCGGCTACGACGAGTTCGGTGGTGCTGACGGTTCGTTCACCCGCAACGGCCACACCATCTCCGCCGAGAAGGCTCGTCTGTACCTGTTCGACGATCTGGGCGTGTCGCAGCGCTGGACCAACAAGTTCAGCGAGGTTGGCATCGAGACGGTCGGCGACCTGGTTGGCAAGTCCGAGGAGGATCTGCTGCGCATCGATGGCATCGGCGCCAAGGCGATCGAGGAGCTCCGTGACGGCCTGGAGGCCCACGATCTGCTCTACATCCTCGAGAACAACGACGACGTTGCCGACGAGGAAGACCTCTCGCAGCTGCTGCAGATGGTCTTTAGCCCCGACGGTCCGGACGATATCCTGCTGGGTACCTCCGCTCCGACGCATCACGCCGACGCCGACGAGGAGCTCCTGGGCGCCCCGATCGACGACAAGAAGGCTCCCGCCAACGGCGCGATCAACGAGGACATGGCTTCCCTCGACGAGCTGCTCAACCAGCTCGTGGACACCGACGACGCCGAAGAGGCCAAGGACAACGACGAGGAGTAATTAGTTCCGCCGTTCTAACGAACGGCGGCGACCTCCGTCGCTGCGCGGCCCCCAGAGCTACAATCTGTCATTCAAAAGGCAGGGCATGACCAAAAGGTCAATGCCCTGCCTTTTTCATGCCACCTTGTACGCTCTGGGGGCCGCTCGCTTGCGTATGCTCAACTTGTTGCGTTCCGTTGATCACTTGCAAAAAAGGACAGGTTTATTTTGGTAGTTTTTCCTGCTTGAATTTGAAACATTCCGTTTGGTCAAAGCGTATCTATGGTGAGGGCCCCATCAAGAACCATCAGTGTCACCGGGAGGTGATTATGGAAGAACAAGCTTTTAGACAGGCGGTCGAGGATCACCGAGATGTCGTGTTCCGAATCGCCTTGACGTATCTGCGTGATCGCGCTGACGCCGACGATGTCGCTCAAGACGTCTTTCTAAAGTTACTCAAAAGCGATACGCATTTTGAAAGCTGGGAGCATCTTCGTCGATGGCTCATCCGGGTCACGATCAATGAATGCAAATCTCTCTTTCGAAAGCCGTGGAGGCGCGTGGAGGATATTGAAAGTCTGACCGATTCGCTCTTGACGGCGCAGGACGAGACCAAGGCCGTCCTATTAGACGTCATGCGGCTTCCGGAACGATTCCGTATCTCCATCGTGCTCTATTACTATCTGGGCTTCTCGACTTCAGAAATTGCCGAGTTACTGCATGTGCCAGCCGCGACCGTTCGAACGCGTTTAGCTCGCGGCAGATCGAAGCTCAAGTTCATCCTAGAGGAGGGCGACCGTGAAATCCAACCAGATCAAGCAGGCCTTCGAGTCCGTCCAAGCCGATAGCGATCTTGCTGACCGTGTTCTTTATGCCGCTGCTGGCGAGCCGCTTCGCCGAAAGGGTCACGCGAAGCCTCTGTATGTTGCCGTAATCGGATGTCTTGCCGGAGTGCTGGCGACCGGAGGGGTCGCCTACGCTGTTGTCAATTCCAGTTATTTTGCCTCTGCCTGGGGAAACCATGGCAACGGAGAGTCCGTTACCTGGACAAATGGCGGCTCGTCGGGGACGAAATATACCTACACCAGAGAGTTTGGTGATGGTATCGCGCCCCAAAGCCTGGAGGGTGCAGTCCAGAAGGTCAATCTGTCCGTCGAGGGCAACGGCTATACGCTCGACATTCATGAGATGGCAATCGACGAGAACGGTTGCGGTGCTGTGACGTTTACATTGTCCAATCCGAATGGCGTTAGCTACTACAAGCCGGCGGCAGAGCTTGGCGAACTTGTTCTCTATGGTGAAGAAGAAGGGGGCGTCAGTACACCCAGCATGAACTTCGGCGAGGAATGGGCTGATACACGCTGCACCATTGATAAAGACACATCAAGCGACACGGTCATTAACGGCACGATGTACTTTGCATCTTGGAATCGCGATCGAGATTTACGACATGCGGTCACCTGGAATATCAGTTGGACGGAGGGCAAAGGTGAGGATGCGAAGGTGATCGAGGTATCGACGCCAGAGTTTAACGTCGGAGCGCACGTCGATACAAAGGAGCTCCGCTCCGACGACTCGCCTCTCGAGATCAGCCCGTTTTCCATCCAGACGCACATCGATGATCTGGGCTATGAAGCAGTTGATCATAAACTGACCGTCAGCTACAAGGATGGATCGGAGCAGATTATCGAAGATGACGACGCAGGGGCGTACAACTTCTATGTTTCGATGGGACGCAATAGCGGAGAGAACATCTGGGTTCCGACAAGGCTCATCAATGTCGATCAGGTTGTATCGGTAACCCTTGAGGGAACGAGGTGCACATCAACAGGGGAGACTCAAACGGAAGAACCCTTTACCATCGTCTACTCGTAAGGCTTGAGGCCGCTTCCCACTAGGGGAAGCGGCCTTTTCCCAGATAAAACCTGCCAAAACAAACCTGTCCCTTTTTGGCAGGTAACGTTGCCCCGACGAGCGCGTCGGATTCCCGGCCCGGGCGGCGCGGGGGTTAAGTTTGTCGCGAGTTCCGCACGAGCCGGAGGCCACTTAATGTGGCCTCCGTGCGAGCCAGGACTGTAGAGCAGCAAACTTAACCCCCGCGCCGCCCGGTCCGGGAATCCGCCCCCGTGCACAGGAGGGGATTCCTTTTGTGTAGGCTTTGCGGAAATGTGCCTATTTTAGGATACGCCCGGCGGCGTGGTCTGTTGACGGCACAGCTAACGCCACGTATCCTATCGAACTGCGTGTTTCGTAGGGGGATGCTGACCCCTCGATTCAAGCCGTTGCACTTTACAGAAAGCTGGAATCATTCGAGAAGGAGTACGCTTTGCCTACTATTAACCAGCTGGTTCGCCAGGGCCGTCGTTCCGTGCCCAAGAAGTCCAAGAACGCTGCTCTGCAGCACAACTCCCAGAAGCGCGGCGTGTGCACCCGCGTCTTCACCACGAGCCCCAAGAAGCCGAACTCGGCTCTTCGTAAGGTTGCCCGTGTTCGCCTTGTCAACGGCATCGAAGTTACTGCTTACATCCCGGGTGAGGGCCACAACCTGCAGGAGCACTCCATCGTGCTCGTCCGCGGCGGTCGTGTCCGTGACCTCCCTGGTGTCCGTTATCACGTCATCCGTGGCGCCTACGACGCTGCTCCGGTCCAGAACCGTATGCAGGCCCGTTCCAAGTACGGTGCTAAGCGCCCCAAGGCTAAATAAGCCAGATAACGTTTTGATACTTTCGTCGTGCGCCGCCTAAGCGCCGCACGGTAGACACTTAAGGAGATTTCACATGCCGCGTCGTGCAGCAGCTAATCGTCGTGAGGTTCAGCCTGACGCCGTTTACAACAACCGCCTGGTGACTCAGCTCATCAACAAGGTCCTTCTTGACGGCAAGAAGGCCACCGCTGAGCGCATCGTTTACACCGCTTTCGAGATCGTTGCCGAGAAGTCCGAGGGTGGCGACGCTCTCGCTACCTTCAAGAAGGCTATGGACAACGTCAAGCCCACGCTCGAGGTTAAGCCCAAGCGTGTCGGTGGCGCTACCTATCAGGTCCCGATGGAGGTCAACTCCCGTCGTTCCACCGCTCTGGGCATCCGCTGGATCGTCAACTTCTCCCGCGCTCGCAAGGAGAAGACCATGGCCGAGCGTCTCGCTAACGAGATCCTCGACGCCTCCAACGGTCTTGGCGCTTCCGTCAAGAAGCGTGAGGACGTCTTCAAGATGGCCGAGGCCAACCGCGCGTTCTCTCACTATCGTTGGTAAGTTAAGGTAAGGAACTAACATGGCTAAGCCTAAGTACAAGCTTTCCGATACCCGTAACATCGGCATCATGGCCCACATCGATGCCGGTAAGACCACCACGACCGAGCGTATTCTTTACTACACCGGTAAGACCCACAAGATCGGTGAGGTCCATGAGGGCGCTGCCACCATGGACTGGATGGTTCAGGAGCAGGAGCGCGGCGTAACCATTACCTCCGCTGCTACCACGTGCTTCTGGAACAAGGACGGTAAGGACTACCGCATCCAGATCATCGACACCCCGGGCCACGTTGACTTCACCGCCGAGGTCGAGCGCTGCCTGCGCGTCCTCGATGGCGCTGTCGCCGTCTTCGACGCCGTTGCCGGCGTTCAGCCCCAGTCTGAGACCGTTTGGCGTCAGGCTTCTACCTTCAACGTCCCCCGCATCGCCTTCATCAACAAGTATGACCGCGTGGGCGCTGACTTCTTCAACGCTATCGAGACCATGAAGGATCGTCTCGACGCCAACGCCGTGGCCGCTCAGGTCCCGATGGGCGCCGAGGACAACTTCTGGGGCGTCATCGACCTCGTTACCATGACTGCATGGGACTTCAAGGCCGACGAGAAGGGCATGACCTACCCCGAGCCGATGGACGAGATCCCGGCTGAGTTTGCCGACATCGCTGCCACCAAGCGCGAGGAGCTCCTCGACGCTGCTGCCAGCTTTGACGACGAGCTCATGGAGAAGATCCTCATGGAGGAGGACTTCACCGTCGAGGAGCTCAAGGCTGCTCTGCGCAAGGGCGTTCTGGCCAACGAGCTCAACCTCGTCTTCGTGGGCTCCGCCTACAAGAACAAGGGCGTTCAGGAGCTGCTCGACGCTGTCGTCGACTACCTGCCCAGCCCGCTCGACGTTGAGGCCGTCACCGGTACCGATCCGGACACCGGCGAGGAGATCCAGCGTCATCCTTCCTTCGACGAGCCTTTCTCCGGCCTGGTCTTCAAGATCATGACCGACCCGTTCGTCGGTAAGCTCACCTACGTCCGCGTTTACTCCGGCCGCGCCGAGTCCGGCTCCTACGTGGTCAACGCTTCCAACGGTCAGCGCGAGCGTCTCGGCCGCATCCTCGAGATGAACGCCGCCGAGCGTATCGACCGTGACGACGCTGCCGCCGGCGACATCGTCGCTTGCGTCGGCTTCAAGAACTCCACCACCGGTGACACCCTGTGCGCCGAGGGCAAGGAGATCGTCCTCGAGAAGATCGAGTTCGCTAAGCCCGTTATCGACGTTGCCATCGAGCCCAAGACCAAGGCCGAGCAGGACAAGATGTCCCTGGCTCTGACCAAGCTCGCCGAGGAGGACCCGACCTTCCAGGTGTCCACCAACCACGAGACCGGCCAGACCATCATCGCCGGCATGGGCGAGCTGCACCTCGAGATCATCGTCGACCGTCTGCTCCGCGAGTTCAAGGTTGACGCTAACGTCGGTAAGCCCCAGGTTGCCTACCGCGAGACCGCCGGTCACGACGTCGAGAAGGCTGAGGGCAAGTTCGTCCGTCAGTCCGGCGGTCGCGGTCAGTACGGCCACGCCGTCATCAAGCTCGAGAAGATGGAGGAGGGCT
Organism: Collinsella sp. TM09-10AT; assembly: GCF_003436275.1. Taxonomy (GTDB): domain Bacteria; phylum Actinomycetota; class Coriobacteriia; order Coriobacteriales; family Coriobacteriaceae; genus Collinsella. The sequence goes on along the minus strand of NZ_QSOP01000003.1, from coordinate 113,176 downwards.
TCGGCTACGAGTTCGTCAACGCTATCGTCGGCGGCGTCGTGCCCAAGGAGTACATCCCGTCCATCGACAAGGGCATCCAGGAGGCCCTGAACACCGGTGTTATCGCCGGCTTCCCGGTCCTCGACGTTAAGGTCACCCTGTTCGACGGTTCTTACCACGAGGTCGACTCCTCCGAGGCCGCCTTCAAGATCGCCGGTTCCATGGCTATCAAGGACGCTCTCAAGAAGTCCGATCCGCAGCTGCTCGAGCCGATCATGGCTGTCGAGGTCGAGACCCCCGAGCAGTACATGGGCGACGTTATGGGCAACCTCTCCGGTCGCCGCGGCAAGATCGAGGGCATGGAGGATCGCAAGAACAGCAAGCTCATCCGTGCCAAGGTGCCGCTGGGCGAGATGTTCGGTTACGCTACCGACCTTCGCTCCCAGACCCAGGGCCGTGCATCCTACACGATGCAGTTCGACTCTTATGAGCCCGCGCCCAAGTCCATCGTGGACGAGGTCATGAGCAAGAACGCCTAAGTTCGAGCTCCCTGTTACGTAATCCGCGAGAACATCTCTCGCACTCTTTGGAGGTTTAAGTTGGCTACCCAGAAGATCCGCATTCGCCTCAAGGGCTATGATCACGAGGTCGTCGATCAGTCCGCGAAGCTCATCGTCGAGACCGCTCAGAAGACCGGTGCTCGCGTTTCCGGTCCTGTCCCCCTGCCCACCGAACGCAACCTGTACACGGTTATCCGCTCGCCGCACGTGAACAAGGACTCCCGTGAGCAGTTCGAGATGCGCACCCACAAGCGCCTCATCGACATCCTCGACCCCACCTCGGGCACCGTTGATTCGCTCATGCGTCTCGACCTCCCCGCTGGCGTCGACATCGACATCAAGCTCTAAGCGATATCGCTCATAGCTTACAGAGCCCCGCTGCCATTACGGTAGCGGGGCTCTTTTGTTTTGCATGATGGGTTTTGACCGCCTGGTAATGCTGCTGAGTAGGTGGCTGCGGCGCCCTATTCGCCCAAGGGGCGCAGCGACGCCTCCTCAAAATGGAAGGATCGCAAGCCGTCTTCTGTTTCGATGCACGCGCGTCCAAAGGTATCGACGGTTTTAAAGATGCCTCGCGCCTGCTCGTCACCGGCAGGGGAGCGGGCGATAACGTGCTTTCCAACCCAATTGAGGTGAGCGACATATTCGCCGTGGACGGGCGCGAGCGATCCGGTGTTTTCTTCCATGGCGTTGAGGCGTTCTGCCCAGGCATCTACAGCGTCTATAACTGCGTGATAGACCTCATCGAGGAGCATGTCGACAGCAGGAACGTTCTCGTTAAGGTCCGAGAGACCGATTGCCGGCAGGCCGCCATCGGGCACCTCCGTGGGCACATAGTTCACGTTGACGCCGATGCCACAGACCGCAAAGGGGTTGCCTTCGTTATCGCGTGCGGCTTCGACCAGAATGCCGCCGAGCTTGCGTCCTCGCGCGACCAGGTCGTTGGGCCATTTGAGGCCAATCTCGTTTGCAAGACCCTGCTTTTCGAGCGCCTCGAGCACCGCTAGGCCGCTGACGGCGGCAAGGCCAGAGTACTTGGCGGGATCAACACGAGGACGTAGGACAATCGAGAGTAACAGATTGCCGGCGGTTGAATCCCACTTGTGGCCGCGTCGGCCGCGTCCTGCTGTCTGAGTCCGGGCGGCAAGTCCTGTGCCGTGCGGCGCTCCCTGTTTTCCTGCTTCGAGCAGGTCATCGTTGGTCGATCCGGTTACGTCGACTATCGTTAATTGGGCATCCATAGCGGCTGCTACCTCCCTAATGAATAAGTGAATGGCGCAATGGTGTCGATAGATAGACACAATGTGAAGCCTTTGTCGCATTTGGACAATTTAATGTTAACACGTCAACAAGGCGAAGAATGCGCTATCCTCTCTTGGTCGATGTAAACACGTCAACAACTCAAAGGAGGTTAGTGATGGGTTTCACGATTCTTGGAACAGGCTCGGCGCTTCCCAAGCGCAGTGTTTCCAATGACGAGCTGTCCGAGTTCCTCGATACCTCGGATGAGTGGATTTTTACCCGCACAGGCATCAAGAGCCGTCATGTGTGCACCACCGAGTCGCTCGACGACCTTGCCGTGGCAGCGAGCGAGCGGGCACTCCAGGTGTCCGGAATCGACGCGAGCCAGCTGGATTTGATCGTCTGCTCGACGACGACGGGTGACCACCTTGTTCCCGCCGAGGCGTGTGCCGTTGCTGAGCGACTGGGCGCGACGTGCCCTGCCTTCGATGTCTCGGCTGCCTGCGCCGGCTTCGTATTTGCGCTCGATGTTGCCGAGGGCTATATCGCCCGAGGACGAGCCAAGCATGTGCTTGTCGTTGCCGCCGAGCAGATGACGCGCGCGCTCGACTGGACCGACCGCGCCACCTGTGTGCTCTTTGGCGATGGGGCAGGCGCCGCGGTGATTGAGGCTGGGGGAGACAGCCCCCTTGCCGTTGAGCTTTCGACGGCGCCCGACGTCGAGACGTTGTGCGTTCCCGGTCTGGTCGGCACCTCGCCGTTTAAGGCCTCCGCAGATAGCGAGAGCGTGCTGTCCATGAATGGCCGCCGCGTGTTCAAGTTCGGCGTCAACGCCATCTGCGACACGGTCCATAAGCTTGCGAGCGATGCGGGCATTTCGGTCGAGGGCATCGACCATTTTGTATTCCATCAGGCTAACGAACGAATCCTGAGTCAGGCGGTCAAGCGCCTCGGCGTGCCAGGCGAGCGCGTGGTTCGAACGCTGCGCGAGACCGGCAACATTTCGAGCGCCTGCATTCCCTTTGCGCTTGACCGGCTGGCACGCACCGACGCACTGAATGCGGGCGATACCATCGCCCTCGTTGGATTTGGCGCCGGTCTGGATATAGGTGGCTATCTACTTCGTTGGAAGTAGTCGCACATAGGAAATAAAAACGCCCCTAGGGCACAAACAAAGGAGAACTACCATGGCAGATCAGAAGACCTTCGAGCGCGTTTGCGATGTTATCCGCGAGACCGCCGGTCTTGACGACGTCGAGATGAAGCCCGAGTCCACGCTCGAGGAGATTGGTCTCGACAGTCTGGGCACCGTCGAGATCCTCGTCGCCGTTGAGGACGAGTTTGGCATCCAGCTCGATACCGAGGAGAACCCCAAGACGGTCGGCGAGTTCGCCGATACGGTCGAGGCGGCATTGGAGAAGTAGAGATGCTCAAGACTCCTCTCTGCGATCTGCTCGGCATCGAAAAGCCCGTGTTCCAGGGCGGTATGGCCTGGATCGCCGACGCCTCGCTGGCGTCCGCAGTGTCCGAGGCGGGCGGCTTAGGGATTATCGCGGCCATGAACGCCGACGCCAACTGGCTGCGCGACCAGATTCATGAGCTGCGCGCCAGGACGGATAAGCCCTTTGGCGTCAACGTCATGCTCATGAGCCCGTTTGCCGACGAGGTCGCGCGGGTCGTGATTGACGAGCGGGTGCCGGTCGTCGTGACGGGTGCCGGCAATCCCACCAAGTACATGAAGGCGTGGAACGAGGCGGGCATCAAGGTCATCCCGGTCGTTGCCTCGGTGGCGCTGGCGCGCCTCGTGGCGCGTCGTGGAGCCACTGCCGTGGTTGCCGAGGGTACCGAATCAGGCGGCCATATTGGCGAGACCTCGACGATGGTACTGGTGCCGCAGGTTGTCGATGCGGTCGATATTCCCGTGGTTGCGGCTGGCGGTATCGCCGATGGCCGCGGCGTGGCGGCCGCCTTTATGCTGGGCGCCGCCGGCGTGCAGGTGGGTACGCGCTTTCTGATCGCAGATGAGTGCACCGTATCGGAGCAGTACAAGGAGATGGTCCTGAAGGCCAACGACACCTCGACGCGTGCGACCGGCCGCTCGACGGGACACCCGGTGCGTGCCCTCAAGAGCCCCTTCACCAACGCCTACGCCAAGAGCGAGGCGGCGGGCGTAAGCGTCGAGGAGCTCGGGGCCATGGGCACGGGCGCCCTTCGCAAGGCCGCCAAGGACGGCAATTACGAAGAGGGCTCGTTTTTGTGTGGACAGATTGCCGGCATGGTCAACGAGCGCCAAAGTGCACGTGAAATCGTTGACGACCTGGTCGATGGCGCCGAGCACGTCCTGAAGGGTGCGTGCGCATGGGTGGCGTAGCGTTTCTGTTTGCCGGCCAGGGCGCCCAGCACCCCGCGATGGGCGTCGACCTGATCGAGGCATCGCCGGCCGCCGCCGAGGTGTTCGCCATTGCCGACGAGGTGCGCCCGGGGACCAGTGAGCAGTGCCGAAGCGCCTCCAAGGAGGAACTCTCGCAGACCGAGAACACGCAGCCGTGCGTGTTCGTTCACGATCTGGCAGCGGCTGCCGCCCTGCGTGAGCGCGGCGTGGTACCTGCCGCCTGTGCGGGTTTTTCGCTTGGCGAGGTCGCCGCGCTCACCTTTGCGGGGGCGTTCGATACGCGAGCGGGCTTTGAGCTCGTGTGCAAGCGCGCGGCGCTGATGGCCGCGGCTGCCGAGCGCCATCCGGGCGGCATGCGCGCCGTCATCAAGCTCGATGCGGCGCAAGTCGAGAACCTGGCAAAACAGGCCGGCGAGGACTGCTGGCCGGTCAACTACAACAGTCCGCAGCAGACGGTTGTTGCCGGAGCGCCCGAGGCGCTGCAGGAGCTCGACGTCCTAGTAAAAGAGGCTGGCGGCCGCGCTATGAAAGTCGCGGTGTCGGGCGCATTTCATAGCCCCTATATGGCCGAGGCGACTGAGGGGCTGGCGACGTATATCCAAGCCGGCCACGCGCCGTCACCGCTGCTGATTCCGGTCATGGCAAACATGACGGCGGCGCCCTATCCGGCGGACCCGCGAGCGGCATCGGATGTCTTGGCCAATCAGGTGAGTCATGCCGTTCGCTGGGTCGACACGCTGCATACTCTGCAGAATCAGGACATCGACACGTTTATTGAGGTCGGCCCTGGCAAAATGCTGTCGGGCCTGGTCAAGCGTACGCTGAGCGACGTTCGCGTGTATTCGTGCGAAACGGCCGAGCAGGTCGCAGCTATTGCCGACGAGCTCGCATAGTCCACAGGGCTGTAACCCGAAAGGAATGACATGGGCAACTTGAACAACGGCGCGCTCGAGCGCAACGACTCACGTCGCGTGGCACTGGTCACGGGCGGCTCGCGGGGTATCGGCCGCGCCTGCGGTGTCGGTCTGGCGGAGGACGGCTTTGATATCGCCGTCGTCTATGCCGGCAGCGTCGATGCGGCGCGCGAGACGTGCGAAGCCTGTGAGGCGGTTGGCGCCACGGCACGCGCATATCAATGCGACGTGGCCGATCCCGCTGCTGTCAACGCGTGCGTGGAAGCGGTCCTCAACGACTTTGGTTCCATTTGGGCGCTCGTCAACAACGCCGGCATCACCCGCGATGGCCTGCTCATGCGCATGGGCGATGACGCATTCGATCGCGTGCTCGATGTCAATCTCAAGGGAACATTCAATATGACGCGCGCGCTCACCAAGACCTTTATGCGCCAGCGCGGCGGTTGCGTCGTCAACATGAGCTCGGTCGTGGGCCTGATGGGCAATGCCGGGCAAGCCAACTACGCTGCTTCCAAGGCGGGCGTGATAGGGCTTACCAAGGCGGTGGCGCGCGAGCTTGCGCCTCGTGGCGTACGAGCGAACGCGGTCGCCCCCGGGTTTGTCGAGACAGATATGACGGCAAAGCTCTCGGAGAAGGTGCGTACGGCAACCGAGGAACAGATTCCCCTTAAGCGCATGGCACGTCCCGAGGAAGTGGCCGGCGTGGTGCGCTTTTTAGCGAGCGATGCGGCTGCTTACATTACGGGCGAGGTCGTGCGCGTCGACGGCGGAATGGCGATGTAGAAACCAGGGCCGAAGAACGGCTTGGATGAGGAGACCATGATGGAACAGAGAGTTGCAATCACCGGCATCGGTGCCGTATCGCCGCTCGGCAACACCGCGCTTGCCACCTGGGCGGCCATGTGTGCCGGCACGTGCGGCATCGGCCCGATCACGCACTTCGATACCGATGCGTTTACCGTCAAGGTGGCGGCCGAAGTCAAGGGCTTTGACGGCAACGAGTACTTTGGCAAGCGTGACGCCAAGCATCTCGACCCCTGCGTTCAGTTTGCGATGGCGGCTTCGGACGAGGCAATGCACGATGCGGGCTTTGATGTCGAAGGCGCCATCGATCGTGAGCGCCTGGGCGTCTACGTGGGCTCGGGCGTGGGCGGCATGACGACGCTCGTCGACAACGTCCACACGATCGCCGATCGTGGACCTCGCCGCGCATCGCCCTATATGATTGCGATGATGATCCCCAACATGGCTTCGGGCAATATCGCGATCCGCCACAAGGCAAAGGGACCGACCCTGCCAGTCGTGACTGCTTGCGCGACCTCGGCCCATGCGGTGGGCGAGGCGTTCCGCGCCATCAAGCACGGCTATGCCGACGCGATCCTCGCGGGCGGCGCCGAGGCGGCCATTATCCCCGATGCCGTTGCAGGCTTTACGTCCTGCCGCGCATTGACCACCAACCCCGATCCTGCGACGGCTTGCCGCCCGTTCGATGCAGACCGCGACGGCTTTGTGATGGGCGAGGGCGCTTGCGTGCTGGTACTCGAGAGCATGGAACATGCGCAGGCGCGCGGTGCGCACATTTATGCCGAGGTCGTGGGCTACGGCAACACCGATGATGCTTATCACATCACGAGTCCCGATCCCGAGGCCGCCGGCATTGCCCGCGCGATATCGCTGGCGGTGGCCGAGGGCGACGTCAAGCCTTCCGAGGGCCTCTACATCAATGCCCACGGCACCTCGACCAAGCTTAATGATTCGTCCGAGACGGCGGGCATTAAGCGAGCGCTCGGCGAGGACGCGGCGCGCGCCGCACATGTCTCGTCGACCAAGTCGATGACGGGGCACATGATCGGTGCCACGGGGGCCATCGAGGTCATGGCCTGCGCCATGGCACTCGAGCAGGGCGTGGTGCCGCCGACCATTAACTACCACACGCCCGATTCCGCCTGCGATCTTGATTACACGCCCAATCGCGCGGTTCGTGCCGACCTTACCTGGGCGCTTTCGACCAACCTGGGCTTTGGCGGGCACAACGCCGCCATCGCGCTGCGTAGATATACGAGGAGCTAGAGCATGGATTCCAAAAGACTTGCCGAGATAGCCGATGTGATGGAGGACCGCGGCCTCACGCGCGTACGCGTTGAGGAGCCCGATGGCACCGCGGTCGAACTCGAGCGCGCGAGTGTGGCGCAGCCGGTTGCCGTGCCCATGCCTATGCCGAGCGCCATGGCCGCTCAAGTTGCAGCTCCCACAGTCGCGCCTGCCGCACCGGAACCCGCCACGCAGACACCTGCCGCCGCGCCGGAGCCCAAGGGCACCGAGGTGACTGCTCCCATGGTGGGCGTCTTCTATGCTGCCCCTGCGCCGGGCGACGAGCCATTTGTGCGCGTGGGCTCCAAGGTCAAGGCCGGCGAGACCCTCTGCATCATCGAGGCCATGAAGGTTCTCAACGAGGTGACGGCCGAGGCAGACGGTGAGGTGCTCGAGATCTGCGTGGCCGACGGCGACCTCGTGGAGTTTGGCAGCTGCCTCATGAGGATCGGATAGGTGATATCCATGAACAAAGAAGAGCTCAAGAAGCTGTTACCGCATCGCGAGCCGATGCTTTTGCTCGACGAAGCCGAGCTGGTGGGCGACGAGGCCCACGGCAAGATCACGATTACAGGCGACGAGTACTTTTTGCAGGGACATTTTCCGGGAAACCCGGTCGTTCCCGGCGTGATTCAGTGCGAGATGCTCGCCCAGAACTGCTGCGTGCTGCTGATGGGCGATGAGGAGGCGCGCGGCGCGACGCCGTTCTACACGAGTCTGGACAAGGTGCGCTTTAAGCGTCCGGTGCGCCCGGGCGACACGGTGGATCTAGTGTGCTCCATCACGCGTGCGCGCGGGCCGTTCCGCTTTGCGACGGGTACTGCGAGCGTCAACGGTGAGGTTTGCTGCCGCGCCGATATGTCTTTTGCACTCATGCACGAAAGTTAAGGAAGGCTCCATGTTCGACAAAGTGCTCATCGCCAACCGCGGCGAAGTCGCGGTCCGTGTTATCCGCGCGTGCCGCGATATGGGCATCAAGACCGTCGCCGTTTATTCCACGGCCGATGCGGACGCGCTACACGTGCAGCTTGCCGACGAGGCGTATTGCATCGGCGGCCCGCGTCTTGCCGAGAGCTACCTCAACGACGATGCCGTGCTCACCTGTGCCGTAAAGTCGGGAGCTAAGGCAATTCATCCCGGCTATGGCTTCTTTTCCGAGAAGGCGAGCTTCGTGCGCGACTGCGACAAGTTCGGTCTGGCGTTTGTCGGTCCTTCGGCCGAGGTGATCGACAGCATGGGCGACAAGGACGCCGCACGCCGAACGGCCGCTGCTGCGGGCGTGCCCATCGTGCCGGGCTGCGATTTGCTCAAAAGCCCCGAGGAGGCGACGGCCGAGGCCGAGCGCATCGGCTGCCCCGTGCTTATTAAGGCGCGCGCGGGCGGCGGCGGTCGCGGTATTCGCAAGGTCGAGCGCGTGGAAGATGCGGCAAAGGCGTTCATCGAGGCGCGTGCCGAGGGCGAGGCCGTTTTTGGTGACGGCGAGTGCTACATGGAGAAGTTCGTTGCGCCGGCGCATCACGTTGAGGTACAGATTATGGCCGATAAGCAGGGCCATGTGTTTTCACTCGGCGAGCGCGAGTGCTCGGTGCAGCGCCGCAACCAAAAGCTGATCGAGGAGAGTCCCGCGCCGTGCCTCGACGGACGCGACGATATTCGTGCCCGTATGCACAAGGCCGCGCGCGACCTGGCTCGTGCCGTTGGCTATGAGGGCGCTGGCACCATCGAGTTTTTGTACTCAGATGACGGCAATTTCTACTTTATGGAAATGAACACGCGCTTGCAGGTGGAGCATCCGGTTACGGAGTTTGTGACCGATACCGACCTGGTTAAGTGGCAGCTGCGCGTGGCTGCCGGCCAGCCTCTGCCCTTTGAGCAGGAGGACGTACCGGTCCGCAACCACGCCATGGAGTGCCGCATCAATGCCGAAACGCCGGACTTTCTACCGTCATGTGGAACGGTCACCGCGTTGCGTGTGCCGGGTGGTCCGCGCGTGCGCTGGGATTCCGCCATGTTTACCGGAGCGAAAGTTCCGCCGTACTACGACTCCATGCTCGGCAAGCTCATCGTGTGCGCGCCCACGCGTGACGGTGCCATTCGCAAGATGCGCTCGGCCCTGGGCGAGCTCGTGATTGAGGGCGTGAGCGAAAATAGCGAGCTTCAGCTCGACGTGCTGGCAAACGACGAGTTTTTGTCGGGCATGTATCACACCGATCTGATGGGGCATCTCTATGCTGATGAATAGAAAAGCGAAGACGGTCAATGTCCTTGAGGGGCCGATAACCGAGTCGTGCGCCGAGTTCCCCGCGCGCCACGTGTTTGTCAAATGCCCGGAGTGCCGCCGTGTGATCGATGAGGCGCGCCTGCACGACAACCTCGAGGTCTGCCCTCGTTGCGGCAAACACTTTCGCGTGAGCGGTCGCGCGCGCATGCGCATGACGGTCGACGCGGGTACCTTTGAGGAATGGGATGCCAATCTGGCGTCGAAGGACTTCCTCTCGTTTCCCGGTTATGCCGACAAGCTTAAGAGCGTGAGCGAGCGTTCGGGCGAGCGCGATGCCGTTGTGTGCGGCAGGGGCAAAATCTGCGGCTGCGATACCGCGCTCTTCTTTATGGATGCCAACTTTATGATGGGCTCAATGGGCTCCGTGGTGGGCGAGAAGATCTGTCGTGTCTTTGAGCGCGCGGCCGAGTTGGGGCTGCCGGTCGTTGGCTTTACCGTATCGGGCGGCGCCCGCATGCAGGAGGGCGTGACCTCGCTCATGCAGATGGCCAAGATTTCTGCAGCGGTTAGGCGCCACAGCGAGGCGGGCGGCCTGTATATCACGGTGCTCACCGATCCCACGACCGGAGGTGTAACCGCGAGCTTTGCCATGGAGGGCGACATTATCCTGGCCGAGCCCGATGCCCTGACGGCATTTGCCGGCCCGCGCGTGATCGAGCAGAACATGCACAAGCGTCTGCCCAAGGGATTCCAGCGTTCCGAGTTTTTGCTGGAGCACGGCTTTTGCGATGCCGTTGTTCCGCGTGGTGAGATTGCACTCACGGTAGGCGAGCTGCTGGCGCTGCACGAAGGGTACGCGCCCGGCCTGGGGGCACCGCATGAGATCGTGCATACGGGTCGTCGCGACAAAAAGCTGGGACACTTGTTTAAGCGCTCGGCCGCACCAAAAAGCGCGCTCGAAATCGTCAAACAGACTCGCTCGGCGAACCGCGCCACGGCAGGCGAGATGATCTCGTTGGGTCTCGACGGATTCGTAGAGCTGCACGGCGACCGCTACTTTGGCGACGACGCCGCTGTGGTGGCTGGCATTGGCTGGAAAGACGGACGCCCCGTAACGGTCATCGCCATCGAGCGCGGTACCACGACCAAAGAGCGCATGCGTCGCAACTTTGGTATGGCACATCCCGAGGGCTACCGCAAGGCACGTCGCCTGATGCACCAGGCCGAAAAGTTTGGTCGGCCGGTTCTGTGCCTGGTTGATACTTCGGGCGCGTTTTGCGGCATCGGTGCCGAGGAGCGCGGCCAGGGCGAGGCGATTGCCCAGAATCTCATGGAGATGAGCGGCCTTAAGACGCCGATTGTCTCGGTGGTGACAGGCGAGGGCGGCTCTGGTGGCGCGCTGGCGCTGTCCGTGGCCGACCGCATCCTGATGCTCTCGAGCTCGGCCTATTCGGTCGTGAGCCCCGAGGCCTGTGCGTCGATCCTGTGGAAGGATACCGAGCGCGCGAATGAGGCCGCTGAGGCGCTTAAGCTCACGGCCCCCGATCTGTTGGCGCTCGGCATCATCGACGGCATTGTTGACGATAGGGGCCTGTCGCATGAGGAGATCGCCGGTGTCGTCATGTCCTCGGCATTTGATGCCTTCGATACGCTTGAGCAGCTCGACGACGCGACCCTCACAAACCTCCGCTACGAAAAGTACCGCGCAATCGGTCAGTACCGCACGATGTGACAAAGGGACAGCCCGCATGTCACATTGGGAAAGGCGTTCCATGTCACAAGTTTCTAACACCTCGTTTACAACGACGGTTTCATCAAACGCCATGGCCGTGGTGGACTATCTGTCCAAAAGCATGATGTCGGCGCTGCCGTTTATTGTTTGCGCGGCGTTGTTCCGCACCGCCGCCGTCATTATGGGCGAAGGCATGCTGGGCCTGTGGTCTGCCGATTCCGAAATCTATCGCCTGTTCTACAGTTGGCTCTATAACGCCGGCTACTACTTTTTGCCCATTTATCTTGGTTGGGCGGCCGCCCGCCAGCTCGGTTGCTCGGAGCAGCTGGGCATGATGCTGGGCGGCGTATTGATTGCGCCCGATCTGCTTAAGCTCGTCGATGCCGCATCGACGACGGGGGCATCGATGACTTTCGTGTATGGTCTGCTTCCCGCGCCGGTCAACGATTACACAACGACTGTTATTCCGGTTCTCATCTCGGTACCCGTGCTATGGCGAGTGGAGTGTTTCTTCCAGCGCGTTATCCCTAAGGCCGTGGCGTTTTCGTTTGTTCCGTTTGCAACCATGCTCGTCATGGTTCCGGTCTCGCTGTGTATTACGGCGCCGGCGGGCAGCTATCTGGGCATGCTGTTGGGACAGCTTATGTTTATGCTTGGCAATTCCGGTGGCATCGTGTCGCTGCTCACGCTTATGGGGCTTGCCGCGGGTTGGGAGTTTCTTAAGATCGCGGGTGTCAGCAACGTTGTCCTATCGCTCGCCTATGCGCAGTTTATGAGTGTGGGAACGGATTCGTGCATTCTGATCGCTGCGACGATGGCGACGTTCGCCGTTTGGGGTATGCCCTTTGGCGCGTCGCTCCGCGTTGCGGATAAGGACGAGAAGGCGCTCATGCTGGGCTATTCAATCTCGGGTATTCTTGGCGGCGTAAGCGAGCCAGCGCTGTACGGATGCGGCTTTAAATATGGCAGGTGTCTGACGTGCATGGCCGTTGGCGGCGCCGTCGGAGGCCTTGTTGCGGCCGTAGGCCACGTTACGGCTTATACTATCGGTATGACGAATGTTCTTATGGTCATTGGCTTTGCCACGGGCGGCATCTCGAATCTGCTGTGGTGCTGCGCTGCCGGCGGCGCAGCATTTGCGGTGTCTGCGGCGCTGAGCTACTGCTTTGGCGTGGTGCCGACAAAGGTGCAGGCGGCAGAAGACGAAGCTGATTCGCTCGAAACAGTGGCGAGCGCTGCTGAAGCAAGCGCATAAATCTGTGCGACAAAAGGACGATTCCTTTGTCATATTCCAAGGCTGCGGCCCGTGTGGGCTGCGGCCTTTTTGTATCTGGAGGACAAAGTGGCTACACTACAATCCGTTTGAGCAATAGATATATAGGTAGTACCGTGGGGACTGATGAGGATGGTCGAGTGGATTGTTCGTCGTGCGCAGGGCGACCGTGCGCGCGTGGGAACGTTGACGGGCATAGTGTGTATTCTCGCCAATGTTGCGCTTTGCGCTGCGAAGGGTGCAATTGGCGTGCTGTCGGGATCGGTTTCGATTGTGGCGGACGCCATGAACAACCTGTCCGATGCCAGCTCGAACATCGTGAGCGTGCTTGGCTTTAAGCTGGCGGGCAAGCCGGCCGACCCCGAGCATCCTTACGGACATGGCCGCTACGAGTATCTCTCGGGTCTGGTCGTGGCGGCGCTCGTGCTGCTGATTGGCGTTGAGCTGGTGAAATCCTCGGTTGAGCGCATCATCCACCCCGAACCTGTCGAGTTCTCGCTTGCCCTGGTGGCAGTCTTGGTGCTTTCGATGATTGTTAAGCTCTGGATGGCGGCCCTCAACCAAAAACTCGGCGATCGCATTGAGTCCGAAACGCTGCACGCGACCGCGCAGGACTCTAAAAACGACGTCCTTGCCACGGGTGCCGTATTGATCTGTGCAATTGTTTCGCAGGTGACGCATGTAAATCTTGATGCTTGGGTTGGACTTGCCGTTGGCGCCTATATTGGCTGGAGCGGGTTTGATCTGATTCGTGATACGGTGAGTCCGCTGTTGGGCCAGGCTCCCGATCCAAAACTGGTCAAGCACATCCGGGACAAGATCATGAGCTACCCGGGTGTTTTGGGCGTTCACGACTTAATGGTCCATGACTACGGCCCGGGCAGGAAGTTCGCAAGCGCTCATGCCGAGATGGCGGCCGAAGCCGATCCGCTGGAGAGTCATGACACGCTCGACAACATTGAGCAGGCGTTTAGGAAAGATGACGGCATGATCGTCACGCTTCATTACGACCCCATCGTGACCGACGATCCAAAGGTGGCAGATATGCGCCTCCGCATCAACGCGATGGCCAAACAGATCGACGGCCGTATTTCGATCCACGACCTGCGCTGCGTGCCGGGCCCTACGCACACTAACGTGATTTTTGACTGCGTGCGTCCTTCGGATTTAACGATGGGCGCCGATGACCTTAGGCGCACGCTGGCGCAGCAGGTGGAGTCCGAATATCCCAAGTCGATAGCCAAGATTACGGTCGATGAAGACTACGTCGGCGCGGCACGCGAGTAGGGCTGTATCGCTAGGGCCATTCGCGCAAAAGGGGAGACCATGAAGAAACTGTATCTGCTCCGTCACGGTCAGACGGAGTTCAATGTCAAAAAGCTCGTCCAGGGCCGCTGCGATTCACCGCTAACGGACTTGGGCCGTCAGCAGGCCGCAAAGGCCGCCGCATGGCTTAAAGCCCGCGACGTCACCCCCGACAAGGTAGTCTCGTCTCCTTTAAGCCGGGCCATGGCCACGGCTCGGCTCGTCGCAGGCGAGCTCCTCGGCCCGGACGCCGCCGTCGAGCCCTGCGAAGGCATCATCGAACGCTGCTATGGCTCCTTTGAAGGGGGCCCGCACGACGCACTGCCTACCGACGTCTGGGATCCGGGCGAGGACTTAATCCCCTTCGGAGGGGAGGGAAGTCAGGCGCTGCAAGAGCGTATGGTAAGCACGCTCGCTAATCTCATGAGCGCCGATGATGTTGAAACCGTCCTGGCAGTAAGCCACGGCAGCGCCAGCCGCCAATTCATCAAAGCCGCCGCCCCAGAGGGCTTCGAACTCCCAGCAAAGCTCCCCAACTGCGCCATCATGATCTTTGATTTTGAGGATTCGCAAGAAGAATGCGACACGTCCCAATGTAAGTTCACCTTGCAGCAGATCATCGATCCTCAACAAAGTCTTTAGCCTGAGCGAGCAGAGTTAAGCAGGCATCAACGTGTCGTCTCCCGAGCTTTGGCTTGACACGCTGAACATCTACAAGGATAACCTTGAGGCCGTCGAGGCGTTCCTGGCCGACGCCCGCGCCATGGGCGACGGTCGCCTCAATGTGGTGCTCACCGGTGCCGGCACCTCCGATTACGTGGGTGAGGTTGTCGTCCTCAACCCCGACCTATCCCTCGTCGAGACCTATCTCGGTGGCGAGAGCGTCTACACTGAGAAGTAGCTGCTGACCTATTTGCGATTTGATGCGAATAATGAGACCCCGATTCGGCTTTATCGAATCGGGGTCTTTGCTGTGGTGTCCAGCTAAATCAAAACAGGCCTATTCTGCGACGATGATGCGAGTTGATTCGAGAACCATGGAACGCTGTTTGTCGTTGACATTTGCATCGGTGATGAGTGCGTCCATTTGATCGAGATTGAAGAAGCCGAAGAAGTCCATCTGTCCGATCTTGCTTGAATCGCAGACAAGGTAACGCTTGGCGGCGCGATCGCAAGCGAGCGCCTGTAAGCGTCCTTCCTCAAGGTTAGAACAGGAGATGGATTGGGCGAGTACGCCGTTGGTGCCGATAAAGCAAGTGTCGATACCGAGCGGGGCGAGAGCATCTTCGGCGATGGGCCCGACGAAAGAACCCGATCGTTTGCGATACTGTCCTCCCAGGGCCCAGATCTCCACATCGTTACGCGTCTGGAGCATGTTCAGCACGATGATGCTGTTTGTGATGACGCGCAGCCGCATGCGCGGCAGCGCAAGGGCGATGAGAGCGCAAGTCGAACCGGGTCCGAGGAAGATGGTGTCGCGCTCTCTGATGAGGTTGACAGCGGTGCGTGCGATATGCTCTTTTTCAGGGGAGCGGATTGAGAGCTTTTCAAAAAACGGGACCTCTTCGGCAATGGGGGAGCCGCTTGAAAGTCGGATGCCACCGTACTCGCGGATGACGCCAGCGCGTCGCGAGAGCTCATCGAAGTCTCTTCGAGCGGTCATTTCAGATATACCAAAGATTGTTGCGGCTTGGGCAACAGTGACCATTCCGCGCTGAGCGCACAGCTCAAGTAATTGTTCGTGACGTTCGGGTTTAAGCATGGCTTGCCAATTGGATTATGCGGTAATGACGGAGGTATAGGCGCGGAGGGCCTCGATGGTCCGGGGGTCTGCGTCCTCGTTAATGAATGCCGCGGTCATATCCTCCAGTGTGGTGAAAAGGCAGAAGTCGCGCCTTCCGACTTTTTCAGCATCTACAACAAGATAACGCTCCTGAGCTCGAGAAAGAGCGTCTGAGAGGACCATGGCTGCATCGGGACGAGAGCCAAAGACCTCGTTTCCAAAAATACCGGTTGCCGAGACGTAGGCCTTGGGAGCGGATAGACCGTAGGGGCCGCGGCCGTTGTATGGCATGGTGAAAACTCGCGTGTCGTGACGCATCATGCCACCAACAAAGAATAGATCTATATGTGGATTGTCGGCTAGCAGGTTCAGCACGGGAAGACTGTTGGTGACGACGCGTATGTCCTCCTGGGGCAAATACGAACACATGAGCTCGAGAGTGGAGCCTCCACCGAGAAAGATCGTATCGCCGGCTGAGACGGTTTGGGCGGCGGCTATAGCAGCGGCACGTTTCTGATCAACTTGAAAACGACGTTTCTCCTCATGCAGGGTCAAACGTGAAAGGGCTGTTCCGTGGGCGGAGTGTGGAAGCTGAGCCCCTCCGTGTACGCGCACAAGAAGGCCCTTGTCGGCAAGCTCGGCCAGGTCACGCCTGATGGTCATATCCGAAACAGATAGGGTATTAGAGATGCGTATCGGTGTCATCCTTGCAAGTCACGGAGAGTTCGCTCAGGCCGCCCTCGGCGCCGTCGAGATGATTGCGGGCAAGCAGCCTGATGTCATCGCTCTTGGTCTCACCGCCGAGAAGAGCCTGGAGTCTTTCGAGTCCGAGATGCGCGAGGCTTACGAGACCCTCAGCGCCGAGTGCGAACTCGTCGTCACCCTATGCGACATCTACGGCGGCACCCCATTCAACGTGACTACCCGCTGCCTGCTCAACGGCATGAACATGGTTGCCTACACTGGCCTGTCCATGCCCGTTGCGGTCGAGCTCCTGCTCACCCGCGATGGCCTCGATTCCGCCGACGCGGTCCGTGCCCAGCTCACTGCCGCTCACGCCGGGGCCCAGCAGGAGATCAAGGCTCCCGCTCCGGCCGTGGAGGCAGACGAGGACGATTTGGACCTCTAGGCTCGTTAGCCCGTCGATTCGAGTGGCGCTCACCCGTATCCCCCGAGTGGGCGCCTCGATCGAGCAGAGCATTCGTAAACGGTACTGAAGGAACGTGCAAACGAAAAGGAGAACATCATGGCACTCAAACTCGTCGACATCGATGACCGCCTGATCCACGGTCAGGTTGCCACCACTTGGATTCCCGACTTCGGCATCGAATCGGCAATCATTGTCTCGGATAAGGTCGCCAACGACCCCGTCCAGAAGTCCGTCGCCGGCCTCGCCGCCCCCGACATCAAGGTCTCCGTCTTCGGTGTCGAGAAGTTCATTGAGGTCCTCAAGAAGACCGAGCTCAAGAAGGCCACGATGGTGCTCTTCACCAACCCCATCGACGCCCTCAAGCTGCACGAGAACGGCTTGCCGTTCGACTACCTGAACGTCTCCGGCATGCGCTTCAACGAGCAGCGTCATCGCCTGCACAAGAACATGTCCGTCACCGCCGAGGAAAAGGCCGCCTTCGAGGAGCTCATTGGCCTCGGCGTCGACTGCTGGATGCAGACCACCACGCGCGATTCCAAGGAGCCCGTGTCCGAGCTCCTCAAGAACTACTAAGTAAGTAACCATCTCCGGGCATGTGAACCCGGGGCGTGCCCATCGGAGGGAACGATGGGCGAATAGGGAAGGAGAGGCTTATGCTTCAGGCACTTCTGCTCGCCATCTGGGCGGGTCTGTGCACTTGGGACCAGTTCGGTCCCCACCTGGGCTTCCGCAAGCCCCTGCTGGCATCCGTCGGCGTCGGCATCATCCTCGGTGACATGACGACCGCCATCATGATCGGCGCGACCATGGAGCTCATGTGGCTCGGCGTCAATAACATCGGCGCTTATGTTCCGCCGGATGTCATCTCCGGCACCATCGTCGGTGCCGCCCTGGGCATCATGGGTTCCACCGACACCGCCAGCGCCATCGCCCTGGCAGTCGCCATCGGCATCCCCACCGCCACCTTGGTTCAGCAGCTGAACATCTTGGTCATGACCACTAACGTCTCGCTTGTCCACGGTGCCGACAAGGCCATCGAGTCCGGTAAGTTCAACGCCGTCAACAAGTTCTTCTGGACCGGCGCCCTGTGCTTCTTCCTGACCCGCGCCGTTCCCGTCTTCATCGCCACGGGCATCGGCTCCTTCGTGATCGAGGACATCATGGCCTTCCTGCAGAACCAGGTTCCGTGGGTCCTCACCGGCTTCTCCACCGCCGGTGGCATGATGCCCGCCGTCGGTCTGGCCATGCTCCTCACCATGATGATGAAGAAGAACATGTGGATCTTCCTGCTGCTCGGCTTTATCATGGCCGCCTTCCTCAACGTCCCGACCGTGGGCATCGCGCTCGCCGCTTGCGCCGCCGCCGGCGTGTGGGACGTCATTACCGAGGGCCAGAAGAATCAACCCGCCCCTGCCGCCGCCTCTGCCGCCGGCTCCGATGATGACGAGGAGTACGATCTCTAATGGGTAAGATCTCCAACTCCACCCTGAACAAGGTCCTGCTGCGCACCCAGGGTTGCCAATTCGCGCACAACTACGAGCGCGTGCAGTCGCTGTCCCTGACCTACTGCTTTGCCCCTGTCCTCGAGGAGCTCTACAAGGACGCCCCCAAGGAGGAGCGCGTTAACGCCATGAAGCGCCACCTCGAGTACTTCAACACCCACCCGCTCGCGATCCCCTTCATCCTTGGCATCACCGCCGCCCTGGAGGAGACCACGGATGAGGATCAGAAGGACACCGTCGTCGGCATCAAGACCTCCCTCATGGGTCCCTTCGCCGGCCTTGGTGACTCCCTGCTGAACCTCACCTGGTTCCCGATCGCCGGCTCCATCGGCGCATCTATGTGCGTCGACAACGGCTCCATTGTGGGTCCGCTCGTGATGTTCTTGCTCATCAACCTGCTGTACTGGCCGCTGAAGTACTTCGGCCTGCACAAGGGTTACGAGATGGGCATGGAGCTCGTCGAGAAGGCGGGCGTCCAGGTCTTCGACCGTCTGGGCAACCTCGCCAACGTGCTGGGCGTCATGGTCACCGGCGGCCTGATCGCCACGACCGTTAAGCTCAAGCTTGCCGTGCAGTTCGCCTTCGGTGAGGGTGACCCGCTGGTGCTCCAGGACCAGCTCGATAAGGTGTTGCCCTTCCTGCTGCCTGTCGTTCTGACTTTCATCTGCTATCGCCTGCTCAAGAAGGGCCAGGGCAAGAACTCCGCCCAGATCATCATCGGTCTGATTGTGTTCTCCCTTGTGTTCGCCGCTATCGGTTTCTACTTCCCGGCGTTCAAGATCTTCGCCTAATCGCGAGCTTATCAAAAGGCAAATCGTTTGATGCCCGCGCCCCGCATGCCGGGCGCGGGCCTCGTTGTCTCATGTGCTCTCCATCGTGCGCGATCGGGGTGCGCTCCATTATGCCCATGTGCCTTTGGCGTATCGCCATCTGGCAAATCCAACTATCGAAAGGATGCCAATGAGAACCGTCCTCGTGCTCATGGATACTCTGCGTCGCGACGTCCTGTCGTGCTACAACCCCGCAACCGACGTCCAGACCCCCAATCTCGATGCCTTTGCCGAGCGTTCCTGCGTGTTCGACAACCACTGGATCGGCTCGGCTCCCTGCATGCCTGCCCGCCGCGACATCCTCACCGGTCGCTACAACTTCCTCGAGCGCCCCTGGGGCCCTATCGAGCCCTTCGATGTGACGCTGCCGGCCTGCCTGCGCGCGAACGGCAACTTCTGCCACATCACCACCGACCACTGCCACTACCTACGCACCGGTGGCGAGGGCTACCTCCAGGAGTTCAACACCTGGGATTACTACCGCGGCCAGGAGGGCGACCCGTGGGTCAGCCGCATCGATGAGCCGAATAACATGCCCGAGACCTTCTACGGGCGCGTGCGCGAGCAGTACCAGAAGAACCGTCAGCTCTGGCCCAACGAAGAGGACATGCCGAGCCCCAAGACCTTCCAGTCCGCCTGCGACTGGATCGACGGCAATGCTGGGGCCGACGACTTCTTCCTTATGGTTGAGGCCTTCGACCCGCACGAGCCCTTCGATGTGCCCGACAAGTACATGGAGATGTACGGCGGCACTGGCGAGCTCGACCGCGACTACTTCGAGATTCCTGAGTACAAGCGCGTCTCCGCCACCGACGTCAACAAGGGCGCGGAGGACTACCTGCAGCGCCGCTACAAGGCCCTCGTCACCATGACCGACCGCTGGTTTGGTAGGCTCATCGACAAGCTCGAGGAGCGCGGGATGCTGGACGATACCATGGTCATGGTCACCACCGACCACGGCTATTTCCTGGGCGAGCGCGACTACATGGGCAAAAACTACATGCACCTGTATAACGAGCTCGCGCATCTGCCGTTCATTGTGCACTTCCCGGGTAACGCCCGCGCCGGCGAGCATGCCCGCCAGCTCACTCAGGCAATCGACATCATGCCCACGGTGCTTGAGGCCCACGGCTGCGAGATTCCCGCAGATGTGTGCGGCACCTCCCTCGTGCCGCTCATGACGGATGCTGACGCGCCCACGCGTGGCTACGCCCTGTACGGCGTGCACGCCATGACCGTCAACGTCACCGACGGCCGCTACACCTACTTCCGCGCGCCGGTCGCCGGCAACCAGCCGTGCTTCGAGTACACCGCACTGCCGCACACCATCCGCAAAAAGATGGGTTCGGACTGCCCGGAGGAGATTGAGTGTGGCCGCTACTTCAAACGCACCAAGTACCCGCTGTTCAAGATCCCCTGTAAGAAGCCGGCCCAGATCGAGGGAGCCACGCCGCTCGCCGAGGTCGAGCAGACGATGCTGTTCGACCTTGAGAGTGACTACGGCCAGGTTAATAATCTCGCCGGCAAGGACGACCACGCCGAACAGCGCATGATTGACCTGCTGCTGCGCGGCCTGGAGGAGCATGAGTCCCCGGCCGAGCAAAAGGAGCGCCTGGGCTTGGCCTAAGATTCATGCGGTGATTGTGCGGGCCGGATGCGCCGCCTCGGGTAAGGAGGTGGTTTCCGGCCCGATGAGTGAGGGCTAGCCTGTGCGAAGGGGGGTATGTGCCATGTGCGCGAAGCATATTGGCTTTTTGATAAAACCGGCATCGAGTGCTTGCAACATGCGGTGCAGGTACTGCTTTTACTGCGATGTCGCTGCTCATCGCGAGGAGCGGAGCGCCCGCGTCATGGGCGAAGACGTGGCAAGTGCCATCATCGACCGTGCACTCGCCGTGGCGAGTGATGCGCACATTTCTTTCGCCTTCCAGGGCGGCGAGCCCACCCTGGCCGGCCTTGACTTCTTCCATTCGTTCGTCGCGCGGGTGGAGGAGCGCCGTGAGAACCAGCGGGTGAGCTGGGCGTTGCAGACCAACGGCTACCTGATCGAAGAGGAATGGGCCGAGTTCTTCCGCGAGCACGGGTTCCTCATCGGAGTCTCGGTTGACGCTTATCGCGACCTGCACGATTCGATGCGTCCCGATGCGCACGGTGCCGCTACGTACGCGCGCGTCATGAGCGGCGTTCGCCTGCTGCGCGAGCGCGGCGTGGACGTCAACATACTCTCGGTCCTCACCTCGCAGATGGCGGCGCATCCACAGCGCGTCTTCTCCTTCATCAAGCAGGAGAAGATCACCCATATCCAGTTCATCCCGTGCCTGCCGGGCCTCGACGATGAGCGGGACACGTTCTCGCTCGACCCGCGTGCCTTCTCCTCGTTCTACCGCCGCTTGTTCGACTTGTGGTGGCGCGAGCTCGGTGCTGGGCGCTATGTGAGCATCTGGCTGTTCGAGAACGTCATGCAGATGGCGCTCGGGCAGTTTCCGTCGCAGTGCGGTATGCTCGGCCGCTGCGCTCCGCAGTTCGTGGTGGAAAGCGACGGTTCGGTGTATCCGTGCGACTTCTATGCGCTGGATGAGTACCGCGTGGGCGATATTCGCGTCGATTCCCTTGAGGCAATGGCGACCTGTGAGACCATGCGCATGTTTTTGAACGAGCCGCGTCGCGATTGCGCGCGGTGCGCCGATTGCCCCTTTGAGGGCATTTGCCATCGCAACTGCAAGCGCCTGAACATCGCCTATTACGATGCGGGCTACTGCGGGCTGCGTGAGTTTTTGGAGTACGCCTATCCCGGCCTGCAGCGCGTGGCTCGCATGTTCACGCGGCGCTGATCCTGCCCGGGTTTTGCCTCGTCGTAGTTGTGTGGGGCTCTGCGCCCCTCCCGCCTTGACCACTCAATCTTCATCCCGTTCCCGTGAGTTTGGAGTTCCCTATGCCCCAGCAACCCAACGTTCTCCTTATCATGTGCGACCAGATGCGCGGCGACTGCCTGGGTATCGACGGCCATCCGGACGTGCAGACGCCCTACTTGGACACGCTCGCCGCCGACGGCATGCTGTTCGAGAACGCCTACTCCGCCTGCCCGAGTTGCATCCCGGCGCGCGCCGCCCTCTTTTGCGGCAAGACGCCCGCGGGCACGGGCCGCGTGGGTTACCAGGACGGTATCGCGTGGGAGTACGACCATATGCTCGCGCAGGAGATGCGCGACGGCGGCTACCAGACCGCCGTGGTAGGCAAGATGCACGTGCATCCGCCGCGTTTGGGCTGCGGCTTCGAGCACATGCGCCTGCATGACGGCTACATCGGCCACTACCGCAAGGCGAACCTGCCGTACTGGATGCACCAGAACGTCTCCGACGACTACATGCGCTTCCTCAAAAATGAACTGGGCGAATTCGCCGACGTGAACGGTTCGGGCGTTGAGAACAACTCCTGGATCACCCATCCCTGGGCCTACGAGGAGCGCCTGCACCCCACCAACTGGGTGGTGGACGAGTCCATCCGCTTTTTGGAGACCCGCGATCGCACGCGCCCGTTCTTCCTCATGACGAGCTTCGTGCGGCCCCACCCGCCCTTCGACGCGCCGCAGACCTACTTCGATCTGTACCGCGACATGGAGCTGCGCGCGCCTGCCGCTGGCGATTGGGATGACGCCGATGCCACCGAGCGCGATGGCATGATCTTGGACAGCGTGCACGGCTGCCGCGACGCCGAGCTGCGCCGCGAGGCCATGGCGGGCTATTATGCCTGCATCACACATATGGACCACCAGATCGGCCGGCTCATCACGGCGCTCGAGAACGACGAGACCTACCACGACACCGTGATCGTGTTCTGCTCCGACCACGGCGAGATGCTCTTTGACCACAGTCTCTTTCGCAAGGTGTTGCCCTACGAGGGCTCCGCGCGCATCCCCTTCATCGTGCACGTGGGCAAAAACGTCGATGTGCCGGGCGGCGAGCGCGTTCGCGGCGTGAGCGAGAGCACGGTGGAACTCATGGACCTTATGCCCACCATCCTCGAGGCGTGCGACCTGCCCGTGCCCGAGGGCGTGGAGGGCGCCTCGCTCATGGGCGAGCTTACCGGCGCCGTGCCGCTGAACCGTGCATACCTGCACGGCGAGCACAGCGGCAGCCGCGAGCAGTCCAACCAGTGGATCGTGACCCCGCATGACAAGTACATCTGGTTCACACGGACCGGGGTGGAGCAGTATTTCGACCTGGACGCCGATCCGCGTGAGGAGCACGACCTCATCGACGCTCCGGAGCGCGCCGCGCGCATCGCCGTGCTCCGTGCCTGCCTGATTAAGGAGCTCGCTGGTCGCGAAGAGGGATATGTTCGTGACGGCGAGTTGGTGGCGGGACGTGCGCCCGCCGTTATGCTTGAGCGCCCCCGGCCCTCGCGCCTCCAACGTTAAGAGAAAGGCCTATCCATGGATATGAAGACGATCGGCATTGTGGTCGTAGTGGTTGCGGTCGGGTTCACCATTTACATGGAGGTCCAAAAGCGCACAACCTTCGCCAAGCTCGAGGCGTACCTGCGCGAGGGCGACCTCAACAACTACCTCAAGGTCCTGAACCGCCCGCTCACTAGCGTGCTGTACCCCAAGTACAACGTGCTTTTCATGCGCTTGAACGCAGCTCTTGCCATGGATGACGTCGAGGCATCCGAGCGCATCATCCGCGAGATGGGTTCGCTCAAGATGAGCGAGGAGCAGACACTCGCGCTGGCGGCAAAGGCGTTCTCCTTCTACGTGGAGATCGGGGATGAGCCCCACGCACGCGAGGTGCTCTCCTACCTCGAGGAGCACGGTGATCGCGAGGCTGCGCGTGCCGACCGTCGCACCTATGACGTCTTCCTCAAGGGCTCGTATGCCTATATCGACGAGATGGAGCGCGCGTTGTCGGAGGCGGCTGGCATGGAAGAGGCCCTGCTCTGCCAGATGCTCTCGGTTCAGTACGAGAACAAGGGTGACGAGGGGCGCGCCGCGTCCTATTGCGAGCGCGCTGAGCGGACGCTCGCAGCAGCCATGCCTGACAAGTAGGGAAGAGTCTAGGCGCTTCATATGCTAGCAATCGTATTCGCCATTGCGTTTTTCGCCTCTACCATCAGTGCCATCTGCGGTGTCGGCGGGGCATCATCATTAAGCCCGTGATGGACGCCGTGGGTGTCGCCGACGTGGCGACCATCAACTTCCTGTCCGGATGCACCGCGAGGACAACATCGGGCACTTCGCCATGAGCGTTTCCACCGCGCTGCTGCTCGACGTCGTCTACGCGTGCATCTTCAACCAGGATTACTTCGCTAACTACTAGCGGCGTGTCGAGACGGTGCGCGGGCCATTGATGGACTCGGCAGGCAGATTGGCGGGGACGCCTAGCCCTTGGCGCAACGGTGCTCCGCATGAGCGGCGTAAATAGGGACATATCGCGCAGCAGCGTTCGAGATATGTAAAAGTCCACAACCATACGCTGCGGTTTTGAATGATACGAACGCTTGCAATTCGTTGCATAGGGTGTTGCTCGATCGATAGGAGCTTGTTCGGATGGGTCCTCAATACATCTTGGTCTTCGCGGTATGCTTCCTGGCGTCGCTTCTGGGGCCGCTCTGTGGCATCGGCGGCGGCGTGATCATCAAGCCCGTGGTCGACGCGATGAACGTCATGAGCGTGAGCACGGTGAGCTTCCTCTCGAGCATGTCGGTGCTCATCATGTCGCTCTCCACGCTCGCGCAGAACGCGGCGAGCGGGCAGTCTGATATCGACGCGCGGGCGATGTCGCCCATCGCCGTCAGCTCCGCGGTGGGCGGCGTGATCGGCAAGATGTTGTTCAACCGGCTGGGGTCCGTGTTCCCCGACGCCGAGCTCGTCGGCGCGGTCCAGGCCGCCGTGCTCATCGTGCTCGCCGTCCTCGTGCTGGCCTACACGCTCAACAAGGCGCGCATCAAGGGCCTCAAGCTCGAGAATGCGTGGGCGCAGGCGCTCATAGGGTTCTGCGCCGGGGCGTGCTGGTCCTTCCTCGGCATCGGCGGCGGCCCCTTCAACCTGGCCATCCTCGTCTTCTTCTTCGCCATGGAGAGCAAGCCCGCCGCGCAGGCGTCGCTGTTCATCATCGCGTTCTCGCAGACGGCGAGCCTCATCTACACGCTGGCCACGGGCAGCGTGCCCGCGTTCCTCCCCGTGGTCCTGCTGGGCATGGCGGCGATGGCGGTGCTTGGGTCGGTCGTGGGGCGCCGCCTGCTGCGCCGGATGGACTCGGCGGCGGTCGATAAGCTCTACGTGTTCGCCCTCGTGCTCATCATCGTGATCTGCACGTACAATTTCATCCGGTTCTCGGTGCTCTAGTTCTTCGCCCCGAAACGGGATGCCGCGATAATGGAGCTGGAGCGCGGGCCTTCCTCTTCTGCCTTGAGGAGGTCGCCGTGTCCCGCTCGTCTCATGAGCGCCGATGGTGTTGAAGTCCTCTTGGCAATAAGTCGCGGCAGCGTCAGCCGCCAATTCAAAAAAGCCACAGGCGGAAGGCAAACCGCTTCAAAGCAAATTCACCCTCCAACAAATAGTGGATCCCCAACAAAGTCTTTAGCCTGAGCGAGCAGAGTTAAGCAGGCGTCAACGTGTCGTCTCCCAAGCCCGGCAGAGCAGCAACCTTAATATATTTCGCCGCCGCTCTGCCGGCCCCAGGCGACTCCACGCACTTTACCTGCGTAAACAATGTGAGTGAAATATGAATCTCGATGGATACGCCCGCAGCCGTGTATACTAAACAGCTGTGTGTAACCAGGGGAGTATTCTGGCTGGACAAAATGCCTGCTTAATAGGGTTGTCAGGTAGTCCGGGCGAAATACAAGGCTGGGGAGCACGTCGTGTAAGTAGTGGTCCTCTAGGGGCGTACGCTCGGTGGTGTACGCATTGTCCCAAGACCACGCGAGAGTTGGGATCATATCTTGATCAGCATGATTCTCGGCCGCAAGATTGGCATGACCCAGGTTTGGGACGAGGATGACAACGTCGTTCCCGTCACGGTCATCCAGGCTGGCCCCTGCGCTGTCTCGCAGGTTAAAACTCAGGCAACCGACGGCTATGACGCCGTCCAGATCGGTTTCGGCGACATCAAGGCCAAGAACGTGAACAAGCCCATGGCTGGTCACTTCGCCAAGGCTGGCGTCGAGCCTGTCCGCTTCCTTCGTGAGGTCCGCGTCGAGAACGGCGAGGAGCACAAGGTCGGCGAGGTCGTCACCGTCGCTGATTTCGCTGATGTCGAGAAGGTCGACGTCATCGGTACCTCCAAGGGTAAGGGCTTCCAGGGTCGCATCAAGCGCTGGGGTCAGCGCCGCGGTCCTATGACGCATGGTTCTCACTTCCAGCGTCACCCCGGTTCTATCGGTCAGTGCGCCTATCCTGCGCGCGTCCTCAAGGGCGTCAAGATGGCCGGTCACATGGGTAACGAGCGCGTTACCGTCAAGAACCTTTCCGTTGTCCGCATCGATGCCGAGCAGAACCTCATCTTGGTCAAGGGCGCTGTCCCGGGTGCCAAGAATGGTCTCGTCGCCATCCGTATGGCCTAAGGGCCCAGCCCATTTAGCCCAGCGTCATACCAAGGAGAACACTTAAATGGCAAAGTTTGAAGTAAAGAACAGCGAGGGCAAGAAGGTCGCCGAGGCCGAGCTCGCCGCTGAGGTGTACGGCATCGAGCCGAACATCCACGTTATGCACCACATCGTCAAGTGCCAGATGGCCTCTTGGCGTCAGGGCACCCAGTCTGCTAAGGGCCGCTCTGAGGTTTCCGGTGGCGGCAAGAAGCCTTGGCGTCAGAAGGGCACCGGTCGTGCCCGCCAGGGTTCCATCCGTGCTGCCCAGTGGCGTCACGGTGGCGTTGTCTTCGCCCCCAAGCCCCGTTCCTACGCTAAGCGTATGAACAACAAGGAGGTCAAGCTGGCTATGCGCTCCGCGCTGTCCGCCAAGCTGGCCGATGGCGAGCTCGTGCTCGTCGACGACTACGGCTTCGAGAAGCCTTCCACCAAGGCTGCCGTCGCCATGCTCAAGGCTCTCGGCCTTGAGGGCAAGCGTCTGACCATCATCGTTCGCGATGAGGACGTCAACGCCTACCTGTCGTTCCGCAACATTCCCAAGACGTTCATCATCACTGCCGACGAGGCCAACACCTACGATCTCGTCAACAACAACGCTGTGCTGATGCCCGCTGACATCGCCGCTCACTTCGGGGAGGTGCTTGCATAAATGACCGCCCACGAGATCATCATCCGTCCGATCGTGTCCGAGCGTTCCTTCTCCGGCATGGAGCTGAACAAGTACACGTTCGAGGTCGCCAAGGATGCTAACAAGTATCAGATCAAGGACGCTGTCGAGGAGATCTTCGGCGTCAAGGTCGTTCGCGTGAACACCTTGACGGTCAAGCCCAAGATCAAGCGCGTGCGCTATGTCGCCGGCAAGACCCGTTCTTGGAAGAAGGCCATCGTCACGCTGGCCGAGGGCGACACCATCGAGGTCTTTGGCAACCAGGCCTAAGACTCGCTGCTGTTGAGTGAGCTCATGCCTCCCAAATAGGGGAGGCGAGAGCTCAAGGTTTCGGGCGTATAAAATGGACACGCCCGGAACCGTGTATACGTCCGGTGTCATCGCACCCGAGGCAGAACCTCGAATCCCTGTCTGCGATGGCTAACGGATTCCTATTGAAAGGGATTGTAATGGCTGTAAAGCACCTTAAGCCGACCTCCGCTGGTAGGCGTTGGCAGACGATCTCCGACTTCTCCGAGATCACCTGCACCAAGCCCGAGAATTCCCTTCTCGAGCCCCTGCCCAAGAAGGCCGGTCGTAACAACAACGGCCGCATCACCACCCGCCACCAGGGCGGCGGCGTGAAGCGTCGTTACCGCGTGATCGACTTCAAGCGCAACAAGGACGGCGTGCCCGCCAAGGTTGCCACGATCGAG
The DNA here is from genome assembly GCF_003436275.1 of Collinsella sp. TM09-10AT. Classification (GTDB taxonomy): domain Bacteria; phylum Actinomycetota; class Coriobacteriia; order Coriobacteriales; family Coriobacteriaceae; genus Collinsella. The sequence goes on along the minus strand of NZ_QSOP01000003.1, from coordinate 85,253 downwards.
TACGATCCGAACCGTTCCGCTCGCATCGCTCTGCTGCACTACGCTGACGGTGAGAAGCGCTACATCCTGGCCCCCAAGGGCCTCGAGGTCGGTCAGACCATCATGTCCGGTTCTGACGCCGACATCAAGCCGGGCAACGCTCTGCCCCTCGCCGACATCCCCGTCGGTACGCTCATCCACGCCGTCGAGTTCCAGCCGGGCAAGGGCGCTGCTATCGCCCGTTCCGCCGGTAACTCCTGCCAGCTGATGGGTAAGGAAGGCAAGTACGCTATCGTCCGTATGCCTTCCTCCGAGATGCGCCGCATCCTCGTTACCTGCCGCGCCACCGTCGGTGAGGTCGGCAACGCCGATCACGCCAACATCGTCATCGGCAAGGCCGGCCGTAAGCGTCACATGAACGTGCGCCCGACCGTCCGCGGTACCGTCATGAACCCTGTCGACCACCCGCACGGCGGTGGCGAGGGCAAGAACCACACCTCTGGTCGTCCCTCTGTTACCCCCTGGGGTAAGCCGACGAAGGGCCTTCGTACGCGCAAGAAGAAGAAGGTCTCGAACCAGCACATCATTCGTCGCCGTAAGAAGTAATTTTGGATACCGAGTTTTAGGAGAAAGCACTTATGAGCAGAAGTCTCAAAAAGGGCCCGTTCGTGGAGACTCGCCTTCTCTCGCGTATCACCGCGATGAACGAGGCTGGCAAGAAGGACGTCGTGAAGACCTGGTCCCGCGCGTCCACCATCTTCCCCGAGATGGTTGGTCACACCATCGCCGTCCACGACGGCCGCAAGCATGTGCCCGTGTATGTTACCGAGTCCATGGTTGGTCACAAGCTCGGCGAGTTCGCGCCGACTCGTACGTTCCGTGGCCACAAGGCCAAATAGGGGGTTAACCGTAAATGGCAACTAAGTCTATTGAAACTGAGGCCACCGAGGTTCGCGCCGTCGCTAAGTACGTGCGTGTTTCCCCCAGCAAGGCCCGCCTGGTGGTCGATCTGATCCGCCGCAAGCCTGTCGCTCAGGCCTTCGACATCCTCCACTTCTGCGACCGCGCCGTCGCCGTGGATGTCGAGAAGGTTCTCCGTTCCGCCGTTGCGAACGCCGAGAACAACAACGGTCTGCGTGCCGACAACCTGGTTGTCGCCGCTGCCTATGTTGACGAGGGTCCGACGCTTAAGCGCATCCGTCCCCGCGCCAAGGGTTCCGCTTCTCGCATTCTGAAGCGTACTTCCCACATCACCGTCGTCGTTGCTCCTCGAAAGGAGGCGTAAAGCTGTATGGGTCAGAAAGTCTACCCCACCGGCTTCCGTCTTGGCATCACCGAGAACTGGCGCTCCCGCTGGTTCGCAGAGAAGGATTACGCTAAGACCCTCGGTAACGATCTCGAGATCCGCAAGTACCTCGAGAAGCGTCTTTCCCGCGCAGCTGTCTCCCGCGTCGAGATCGAGCGCGCTGGCGACAAGGTGAAGGTCATCATCCTCACCGCTCGCCCCGGCGTTGTCATCGGTAAGAAGGGTGCCGAGATCGATACCCTCCGCACCGAGCTCGAGAAGGTCGCTGGCGTCTCCAAGGGCCAGCTCTCCGTCGACGTTGTCGAGATCAAGCGCCCCGAGCTCGACGCCAACCTCGTTGCTCAGTCTATCGCCGAGCAGCTCGAGGGCCGCGTTGCCTTCCGTCGCGCTATGCGCAAGGCTGTCCAGTCTGCCCGCAAGGCCGGCGCTAAGGGCATCCGTATCCAGTGCTCCGGTCGTCTCGGCGGTGCCGAGATGGGCCGTCGTGAGTGGTACCGCGAGGGTCGCGTGCCTCTGCACACCCTCCGTGCCAAGATCGACTACGGCACGGCTGTCGCCAGCACCACCATGGGCGCTTGCGGCGTGAAGGTCTGGATCTACCTGGGCGAGAAGCTCCCGGGCCAGCCTGTTCCCAACCCTGCACTCGAGGGCTCTTCCCGTCCTCGTCGTCGTAACTCCGAGAGGAGGGGTCAGTAGTGCTTGCCCCTAAGCGTATTCTTCACCGCAAGGTGCAGCGTGGCTCCATGAAGGGCCAGGCCAAGGGTAATACCGAGCTGCATTTCGGCGAGTTTGGTATCCAGGCTCTCGAGGCCCATTGGATCACCAACCGTCAGATCGAGGCCGCTCGTATTGCCATGACCCGCTACATGAAGCGTGGCGGTCGTGTCTACATCACGATCTTCCCCGATAAGCCCATCACCAAGAAGCCCGCCGAGACTCGCATGGGTTCTGGTAAGGGTAACCCCGAGGAGTGGGTGGCCGTCGTCAAGCCCGGCCGCATCATGTTCGAGGTCAAGGGCGTGCCCGAGGAGGTCGCTCGCGAGGCTCTGCGTCTTGCACAGCACAAGCTTCCCATCAAGACCAAGATTGTTGCTGCCAAGAACGCTGAGCAGCGCATCGAGAAGGAGATGGCTGAGGAGGCCGCTCTCGAGGCCAAGTGGGCTGCTGAGGACGCCGCCGCCGCCAAGGAGGAGAACTAATGAAGCCCGCAGAGATTCGTGAGCTCTCGGACGCTCAGCTCGTTGAGAAGCTGAAGGAAATGCGCGCCGAGCTCTTTAACCTTCGTTTCCAGATGGCCACCAGCCAGCTGGACAACACCGCTCGCGTCAACACCGTGAAGAAGGACATCGCTCGCGTCCTCACGGAGCAGCGCGCCCGCGAGATCGCAGCGGAGAAGTCCGCTGTCGCCGAGTAGGACCTAAGGAGAGAACATGACTGATTCGCGTAACTCGCGTAAGGTCCGTACGGGTGTCGTTACCTCCGTCTCCGGTGCCAAGACCATTGTTGTCACCATCACCGAGCGCAAGCGTCACCCCAAGTACGGCAAGATGATGACCAGCTCCAAGAAGCTGCACGCTCACGACGAGGAGTGCACGGCTGGCGTGGGCGACACCGTCCGCGTTATGGAGACCCGTCCTATGTCCAAGATGAAGCGTTGGCGCCTCATCGAGGTCGTCGAGCGCGCTAAATAAGCAGTCGCTCTTACGACTTGTACGTTTCCGAAGATGTGCGTATGCCTGGCTTGCATACCACGGGCCGTATAAAGGCTGCGCACCTCTCTTCGGTTCTTAGTTCGGAGGAACATCTACCATGATTCAGATGCAAACCATGCTGAACGTCGCCGACAACTCCGGCGCTCGCAAGATTCGCTGCATCAAGGTGCTTGGCGGTTCCAAGCGTCGTTATGCAGGCATCGGCGATGTGTTCATCGGTGCTGTCCAGGAGGCTACCCCTGGCGCCAACGTCAAGAAGAAGGACGTTGTCCGTTGCGTCGTCGTTCGCACCGTTAAGGAGATCCGCCGCAAGGATGGCTCCTACATTCGCTTTGATGAGAACGCCTGCGTTGTCATCAACAACGATGGTTCGCCCGTCGGCACCCGTATCTTCGGGCCCGTCGCTCGCGAGCTTCGTGACAAGAAGTACATGAAGATCGTCTCGCTCGCTCCCGAGACCTTGTAGTTAGGGGAGATATATGTATATCAAGAAGGGCGATAAGGTCCAGGTTCTCTCTGGTAAGGATCGCGGCAAGCAGGGCGTTATCCTGCGTGCTCTCCCCGCCGAGAACAAGGTCGTTGTCGAGGGCGTTTCGGTCGTCAAGAAGGCCGTCAAGCCCAACGCTGCCAACCAGCAGGGCGGCATCGTCTCGCAGGAGGCTCCCATCGACGCCTCCAACGTCAATCTCGTCTGCCCCGAGTGCGGTAAGGTTACCCGCGTCGGTCACGAGAAGGACGGCAAGAACAAGCTGCGCGTCTGCAAGAAGTGCGGCCACAAGTTCTAAGCTGCCCGCAACATCAAGTTGCTAGCAAAGGCCCGGATGCCACGGCACCCGGGCCTTTTTCTATCCCCACTCGATGACTTCGGTTCTGCCGTCCCGTCATTCCGGTTGCATCCAGTTTTCGGTGCCGTCTCGAATCGAGTGCCGCCAGGTGACACCCTGTCGCGTTTCGTCGGCTTCGGGGACAAAAGTCGGGACAACTCCAAAAACTATTTTCGAACTCAGGGCTTTGAGTTTTTGTTTTTGTCCCAAAGGGCGCGGCGGGATGCCTTTGGAGGCTCGATAGCGCCGAAAACGCCCGTTTTGAAACTTAAATGCCTTTTCGCGTGCAAGCCGCCAGCTGCAATAGGAAGTGAATCAACGCAGGTGGCTTTCAAGCAGTTTGCAAAACTGCAGGTCGCAGGTCTTCATTGCCAGTAGGAGAAATGAGTAGTCTCAGGTGGCTTGCCCATGAGTTGACGAACGGGATTTGAGATTACGCTGACGTCCGGAAACGCTTCGAGCACGGCGTTACGTTTTTGGGGTTTGGGCGTAGCCCCTGCACCCGCGAGCGCGGGCCTTAAGCCCGCCGAGAGGGTGACGCGTCGAAAACGAAGGGGAAAGAGAGAAGGGGCCGGCCCTATCATTCAGGTTGCGACCGAAGAAGACAAGGAGACCCCCTGAGCCTGAATGATGCCCCACAGACCGCGTCCGACCGAGCTCAAGCCGAGCTTTTCCTGACGTCCTCCTTCGCGGAGATGATGGCTGGATTGGCTATGGATTGGCAACACTTATTTGGACGATTCCGGGAGGGACGGCCCCGCCTCCCTGAACTCGACCGGCGACATGAAGCCCAGCGTCGAGTGGATCCTGAAGTTGTTGTACCAGTGCACGTAATCCAAGAGCTTGGCTCGGAGCTCGCGCGTCCCTCCTCGATCCTTCGGAGTGGCCGACGATTTCCCCGTTGCAGAGGTCGACGAGCAGGCAGACGTAGTTCCACGACGCCCCGACGCGCACGCAGGCCAAGTCGCTGCATATATGGGTGTACGGCGCCCTGCCGCCGAAGCCGCGCGCGACGACGTTCGACACGTCGGCCTCGTTGATCGCCCCGGGGTGCACCTTGAACCTTTTCCTGCCGTATGCGCCGGCCAGGCCGTTCTCCCTCATGATGCGGCAGACGCGGCGCCGGCTGACGGTAACGCCCGACCTCCCGGGCGACGCCTTGATCTTGCGCGATCCGTTCCGGCCCTTGCTGGCGGCGTGCGCCGCCGCGGCCGCCGTCGCCCCCGACATTAAGGTCCTCAAGGGCCGCGTCGTCTCCGGCGACCAGTTCGTCTCGCCCGCGGAACAGAAGGAGCGAATCCTCGCGATCTTCGGCGACCTGTGCTGCGAGATGGAGGGCTGCACCATCGCGCAGGCCGCCTATCTCAACGGCGTGCCCCTCGTCGTCGTGCGCGCCATCAGCGACAAGCCCTGCGCCGAGGGCCGGGTCGTCGACTACAACACCTTCGAGAAGAAGGCCGCCTGCGACTGCGCCCGCATCGCCGCGCGCATGGTTAAGCTTTAGGCCCTGCGCGCCGGGGCCCTTCTTTATGTTGGGACCCCGGCGCGCCGGGGCCCTTTCCAAAGCGAAGTGTCGAGCCGAAGTGTTGAGCGTCGGCCCTGAATGTTCAATGGCCGTTGTTTTCTGCCCCTCAAGTGGTGGACTTTTCCTCGGAGCTGTTGATTCCCCCACGCGCCCCCTTCCGTTCTCTGTTCTCCCCTTATACTCCTTGTACGAGGAGGTAAGAAGTCATGGACAAGACCACACAGGACAGCTTGGCAAAGAAACCCGTCGACATGAGGGACAGGATTCTCGAGCATCTCGAGGCCCTCACCTCTGCCGTCTCGCTCGACGACCTTGCCCGTCTGTCCACCTCCGACATCGCCGAGACACTCATCATCTCCAGGAGCCTGGCGAGCCAGTACCTCAACGACCTTGTTCGCGCCGGTCTTGTGGTTAAGGTGGCGGGCAGGCCTGTCCGTTATTTTCATCGCCGCGCGTTCCAGAAGCGTTTTCAGGTAAAGCTCTCTGCAAGCGAGTACGCCTCGCTCGCCGACCTCATCCAGGCGACGGGAATCGCCGATCACCGCGACTTCGCGCGTGCCGTGGGCATCGACATGAGCCTCAGCTCCGTTGTCGAGCAGTGCAAGGCCGCGGTTCAGTACCCTCCGTTTGGCCTGCCCATCCTCTTGAGCGGCGGCGTGGGTGTCGGTAAGTCTTTCCTTTCTCGCCTTGTGTACGAGTACGGCAAGAACCAGGGCTTGCTGTCCCGCGACTCCTCCTATGTGCGCATCGACTGCGCCGGGGTCCCGGACGCCGCCTCGTTCAACGGGCTTCTTGACGAGTCGATCGCGAATGCGCGCGGGGGTGTGGTCTTTGTCAACGGCATCGAGGCACTCTCTCCCTCTGCGATGGAGCACTGCCTTGCGACGGCCCTCGGGCTCGATGCCTCCCAGGATGCGCCGCGCGCTCGCCTCGTTCTTTCGACGACGCTATCCGCCGATGACCTGAAGGTTTCCTCGGCCTACAGCAAAATGCCCATCTGTGCCCGCGTCCCCTCACTCAAGGAGCGGACCCCCGAGGAGCGCGAGGATCTCATCTTGAGCTTCCTGCGCAGCGAGGGGTGCCGAATCGGTTCTGATGTGAAGATCAGCCGCGGCGCATACCGTTGCCTCGTGAACGCGGACTTTTCCGATAACATCGCCGGCTTGCGCGCCTGCGTGACGAACTGCTGCGCCAAAGCGTTCCTCAATCGCGAGGGCGACTACGTCGTCGTTCGCCCGTATCTTCTTCCCAGCGGGCTCCTCTCCTCCGCGCAGATCGATCAACAGCCCGACGATGGCGTTCTGATCGACGCGTCTCTGGATGCCGCCGAGAGCACAGGGCCGGTCGAGCAGGCGCTCGATGCCCTGTGCTCCCTCGATGAGCGATTCTGCGCCGGGGAGCTCTCTGTCTCCGAGCTTGTCTCGCAAGCTGTCTCCGCTGTGCGCGGCGTTGAGGATCACTTGATCTTCGACCACGGCGTCGCCTCCTCGAGGTCGCGCGCCTTCGAGCGCGTCGTGGGCGCGGTCCTTGCCGACGCAGGCTCTTCTTATGGCATCGAGCTTTCGAGGAAGGTCGCTTTTCTACTGGCCCAGGAGATTTGCCTGCAGTTGTGGCCGGGTATCGGCCTGGCTAAGCGAAAGTCTGCCTGTGCGGAGCAAATCTCCCATCTCCTCGGTGCCGTGACCTCCGAATTGCCGTTTGCCTCGAGTGTCTCCGATCAGGTCGCCGCAGACGTGGAAGGGGCGCTGGGAATCTCGCTCGATCACTTCACGAAGACGCTTCTGACGCTGTGCGTCGCATCGGAGTCTCGCGATGCGAAGGCCCTTCGGACGCTCTGCGTCATCTTGTCCCACGGCTACTCAACGGCGACGAGCATCGCCGACGCGGCGAACCGTATGCTCGGCATGCATGTGTACGAGGCTGTCGACATGCCCTACGACCAGCAGCTGAAGGACATCGTCGGTCCGCTCCAGCGCCTCGTCGACCGCCATTCCTACTGCACCGGGGTCGTGTTCCTCGTCGACATGGGCTCCTTGGAGGAGGCCTATAAGGCCCTCGAGAACGTTACCGACTCCACTATCGGCGTGGTGAACAACGTCTCTACCGGTCTTGCGCTCGAGATCGGGGTCGGGCTGCTCGGCGGCAAGTCCATCGCCGAGGTTCTTGGCGATGCGACCGCCGCGTGCGTGACGCACTGCAAGGTGATCGAGCGCGTCAACCGTGAGGACGCCATCGTCTTCTGCTCCGAGTCCGGGGTCGACGCCGCGGAGAGGATACGCCAGCTCGTCTCGCAGAGCCTCCCGCGCACCATAGGCGCGCGCCTGCTCACGAGGCCCTTCAAGCAGCTCGTCGCGAACGGGTCGAACGACGCCGTTTTCTCCGAGCACCGCGTCTGCGCCGTCATCGGCACGGGAGACCCCGGGGTCGCCTCCGTCCCCTTCGTCGCCCTCGAGGACATCATGTCGACGGCGTCCGCCTCTAAGGTTGATGCCGTGTTCGGCAGGTGGCTTGACGCTTCCGAGCTCTCTTCTTTCCACGAGAAGCTGCTCTCGAACATGACGCTGCAGAACGTCATCCGCTCCATCACCATCCTCGACCCGGAGCGGCTATTCCATGAGATCGAGAGCGCCGTGCACGAGCTTCAGCGCAGGACAGGCGAGAAGATCGGCAGCAACGCCATCATTGGGCTCTACGTTCACCTCTGCTGTCTCGTCGAGCGCCTTGTTACCAGAAACCCCATTGAGACCTACGTTGGCCAGGACCGCTTCGAGGAGGAACGCGCCGATTTCATCGAGTCCTTCAGGCAGAGCTTCTCGAGCATCTCGACGCGCTATCGCGTAGAGGTTCCCGTAAGCGAGATCGCATATGTCTTCGACTACATAAGCGTGAGCGCCGCCCCGGCGCGAGAAGAGCGCCTCGGCTCCTCGGACCTCCTGCTCGACGAGTGACCTTCCCCGCGCCGCCGCAAGCTGACCGCGCGTCCTCAATAATCCGATAACCCCTTGCCCGGCGCGAATCCGGATAGCGCCGAGGCAGTACCGAACGTAAAACTTCATTTGATAGGAGCAAACATGAGTGTTGTTATGGCACGAATCGACAATCGCCTGCTTCACGGCATCATCGTGACGCAGTGGGCCCCGGTGTCGGGCGCGACCCGAGTCATGGTCATCGACGACAAGGTCGCCGGCGACGAGGTCCTGAAGTCCACCATGAGGATGGCGCGCCCCGCGGGCATGGCCGTTTCGATCATCTCCGAGCAGACCGCGCTCAAGAACTTCGCCGCGGGCAAGTACGACCGCGAGAAGGTCTTCGTCATCGCCAAGGAGCCCGAGACGATGCTTCGCCTGGTCGAGTCGGGCGTCGAGCTCCCGTCGCTGGTCGTCGGCGGCTCGCTCGTCAAGGAGGACGGCATCCAGCTCACCCAGCGCGCCTACGCCTCCGCCGAGAACGTCCAGAGCTACAAGGCGCTCATCGCCCGTGGCGTCAAGGTGACGGCCCAGTTCGTGCCCGCCGACAAGCCCGTCTCCGTCGCAGACCTCATCTAAGGGGGAAATATGGTCAACTTCACTATCCTGCAGGTCGTCCTTTTGACCCTGCTGGCCTTCATCAAGCACGTGGACTACTACGGCATCCCGATGATCTTCGTCAATTACGCCGTTTTCTGGGGCCTCATCACCGGAGTCGTCATGGGCGACTGGAAGACCGGCCTTGTCATCGGCGGCACCATTCAGCTCATGCAGCTCGGCGTCGCGGGCTTCGGCGGCTCCTCCATTCCCGACTACGGCACGATGGCCATCATCGCCACCGCCTACGGCGTGACCCTGGGCTCCGACACGGGCCTCGCCATCGGCCTGCCGGTCGGCATGCTCGGCATCCAGCTCGACGTCGTCGCCAAGATCCTCAACGGCTTTGTCGTCGAGAAGTCCCAGAAGTTCTGCAACGAGGGTAAGTTCAATCAGATGAACGCCATCCTGTGGGTCTGCCCCGCGCTCTTCGGCCTGTGCGCCGCCCTGCCCGTCTTTGTCTCCGTGACGCTCGGCCAGCCCGCCGTCAACTGGCTCCTCGAGGTCATGCCCCAGTGGTTCCTCTCCGGCCTCACCCTCGCCGGCAAGATGCTCCCGGCCGTCGGTATCGCCATGCTGCTCCGCTACATGCCAACCGCCAAGTACTTCCAGTACCTGCTCGCCGGCTTCTTCCTCTCGGCCTTCCTGAACGTGCCCATCATCGGCGCCGCCATCGTCGGCGTTGCCCTCGCGATTGCGTTCTACCAGCGTGCCGAGAGGGACACCGAGCTCGCCGCCCACGCTTCCGCAGACGCCTTCATCGGAGAGGATGAGTAACCATGGAAAACGAGAACATCACCGCCGTCGCCGAGGGCAAGCCCTCCGGCTACAAGGTCACCAAGAAGGACCTGCGCAACGCGAACTGGCGCTGGCTCATGAGCGTGTGCACCTTCAACTACCAGACCCAGCAGGGCGCCTCAGTCGCCTACGCCCTCTCGCCGGTCCTGAGGAAGATCTACACGAACGACGAGGACTATAAGCAAGCGCTCAACAACCACTTCCGCTACTACAACACCCAGCCTTGGCTCGCCGCCATCATCCTTGGCGCCTGCGTGGCCATGGAGGAGCGCGACGGCCTAGCGGCGGCGGACGCCGTCCAAGACCTGAAGATCGGCACCATGGGACCGCTCGCCGGCGTCGGCGACTCCCTGCTCATGACCATGATCCCGACCATCATGGGCTCCATCGCCGCCTACATGGCCATCGAGGGCAACCCCGTGGGAGCCGGCATCTGGTTCGCGCTCATCCTGGCCATCTTCTGGGTCCGCATGCACGCCCTCGAGTTCGGCTACAAGCAGGGCGTGAAGCTCGTCACCGACTTCAGCGAGAAGCTTCCCAACCTCACTGCCGCCGCCTCCGTGCTCGGCCTCACCGTGGTCGGCTGCCTCATCGCCTCGGTCATCGGCGTCACCTGCCCGATTAGCTTCAGCTTCGGCGACGTCGCGATGGAGATTCAGCCGCTGCTCGACAAGATCCTGCCTGCCATGATCCCCGCCGCCATCACGGGAAGCGCGTATTACCTTCTTACCAAGAAGAACGCGAGCATGACGGCCCTCATCCTCGTGGTGATCGTCCTCGCGATGGTTGCCTCCGCCGCCGGCATCCTCGCCTAGCTTCGACCCAAGAGATTGGTGAATCAATGAGAAAGATAGTTGTGGCGAGCCATTCCCTTCTCGCCCAGGGCTTCAAGGACACCCTCGAGTTCCTTACGGGTAAGGGCGACGCCGTCAACGCCGTGTGCGCCTACGTGAACGACAACGGCGAGGGGCTCGACGCGGCGGTCGAGGCGGCTCTTTCGGGCACTGACGAGGTCGTCGTCCTCACCGACGCGTACGGCGGCAGCGTGAACCAGCGCTTTTCCCGCTTCGCCTCCGACCGGATCCACGTGATCGCGGGTGTCAACCTCCCGCTCGCCATGACGGTCGCGCTCGCGCGCCCCGACGAGAAACTCGACTTCGACGCCCTCGTCAACGAGGCGCGCCAGCAGATCATCTACGTGAACGGTGCCAGTTCCGCCGAGTGCGACGACGACGAATAGAGGAGGTCGACGATGAGAGAGTTCCTTAAGGACGTGTGGATGCACGGCGGTGAGGAAAGCCGCGCCATCACCCCCGAGAACATCACGGGCGAGAAGGGCCGCGCCGCCATGTCGGCCAGCCACCTCGGCGTCGGCCGCAAGGGCTCGTGCTGCGTGCCCCTTGAGTCCGGCGAGACCATCACGCTCGCGGACATCGAGGGCCCCGGCATCATCCGCCACATCTGGATGACCGTCCCCGACAAGACCGCCGCCGGCAGCTTCGTCATGCGTGACCTCGTGCTGCGCTTCTACTGGGACGACGAGGAGACCCCCTCGGTCGAGTGCCCTGTCGGCGACTTCTTCTGCAACGGCTTCGGTGAGCGCGCCATCGTCAACTCGATGCCCATCTGCGTGAACCCGACGGGCGGCATGAACTGCTACTTCGAGATGCCCTTCAGGAAGCACGCCAAGGTCACGCTTACGAGCGAGCACCCCGGGTTCATTAAGTACATCTTCTACACGTTCAACTACGCGCTCACCGACGTGCCGGACGACGCCATGTACTTCCACGCCCGCTTTAACCGCGAGCGCAGCACCCGCAGGGGCGTCGACTACACCGTGCTCGACGGCGTGCGCGGCAAGGGCTACTACGTCGGCACCTACATGGCCCTGTGCGCCCTGGAGCGCTATTGGTGGGGCGAGGGCGAGATGAAGTTCTTCCTCGACGGCGACGAGGAGTTCCCCACGGTCACCTCGACGGGAGCCGAGGACTACTTCGGCGGTGCCTGGGCCTTCCTCGACAGGCCGCCCCACGCGCTGCCCGAGGCGCAGTGCTTCAACACGCTGTTCGCCGGCTACCCGTACCGCTCGACGCGCGACGCCACGCGCGACCGCTTCAGCGCGGGCAAGCCGAACCCGAATCCGATGCTCGCGACTAACGACGACGCGCTGCCCAGGCACGGCCTCTACAGGTGGCACCTTCCCGACCCGATCTCGTTCAAGGAGGACCTGCGCGTGACGTTCCAGGACCTCGGCAACGACGACATCAAGCTCTACGAGCGCGAGGACGACATCTCCACCGTCGCCTACTGGTACCAAAGCGAGCCGCACGCCGTGCTCGCCCCGTTTGCCGCAAGGCAGGACCGCGTGCCCAGGTAGGGTCGCCTCGAAACAAGCCAACGTTATGGGCGCCCGCGGTTGACCATGACTGCGGGCGTCCCTTTGTAAGGAGGATCACATGAGCGAAAAGCAAATGAGGCTCGGCGCCCTCGAAGCCGGCGGGACCAAGATGGTCTGTGCCGTGGTGTCCGGCGACGGCGAGGTCCTCGACCGTATGGAGACCCCGACGCTTACGCCCGCCGAGACCGTCCCGCAGATGATCGAGTGGTTCACCGCCCGCGATGTGGACGCGTTGGGCATCGGCGCCTTCGGCCCGACCTGCGTCGACCCCAACGACGAGCGCTACGGCTCCATCCTCCAGACGCCCAAGCTCGCGTGGCGAGGCCATGGCCTTCGCGCCGCGTTCGCCGACGCCCTCGGGATTCCGGTGGCCTACGACACGGACGTGAACGTTGCCTGCCTCGGCGAAGTGGTCTTCGGCTGCTGCAAGGGGCTCGAGGACGCCGTCTACGTGACCATCGGCACCGGCGTGGGCGCGGGCGTCATGTGCGCGGGCAGACTCCTTCACGGCATGCTGCACCCCGAGGCCGGTCACATGCTGGTAAGGACCCGTCCCACCGAGGAGGGACGCTGCGTCTGCCCGAGCCACGCGAGCTGTCTCGAGGGGCTCGCCTCCGGCCCCGCCATCGCCGCGCGCTGGGGAAAGCCCGCGGCCGAGCTCGCGGACAACGATGAGGTGTGGGCGCTCGAGGGGGATTATCTGGGGCAGATGTGCGCGAACCTCGTGCTCATGTACTCGCCTCGCCGCATCGTCCTCGGCGGCGGCGTGATGCACCAGGAGCAGCTCTACGGCATCGTCCGCAAGAAGACCCTCGAATATCTGGGTGGCTACATCCAGACCGCCGAGCTTAAGGACATGGAGAGCTACATCTGCGCCCCGGGCTGCGGCGGCGACCAAGGAATCCTCGGCGCGGCCGAGCTGGCAAGAAGGGCGCTCGCGTAACTTGCGCTCTCTCCGCCATACAACGCGTTAAGAAAAGACGAGCGCTTCTTGCCAATTGAGCGGCAAGAAGTGCTCGTCTTTTGCATTTGTTTTTGGGGCAGGACGCCCCGCCTCCGCTAGAGTCCCTGGACCGCCACACCCACGAGGTTTGGACCGGTGTGGACAAGAAGCGCGGGGCTGATGTCGGAGCGGACGACCTCCACCGCGTTGGCCACGCACTCGCACAGGGCCTGCTCCATGCGGTCGTAGAGGTCGGCGTGGGCCGAGGTGCGGCTCGCGGCAAAGCGCACCTTGGGGTGCTTCTCGACGATGGCGGCGATGAGCTTGACCTCGGTGCGATGCGGTACTTGCACAGCCATTTCGTGTACGCGAGGCTGTTGGCTTTCTGGGCCACAGCAATCACCTTCCCCCTAGTATGATGACCTGAACAATCCTCATGCTAGGGGGAAGGTTTTTGTCGCGTAGCGGAAATTGGCCTCCACCCGCTGAGCGGGTGGCTTTCTATGCCGCGCGTGCCGCGCGGCACGGACTAAAGTCCATGAATAAAAACGAGGAAGGCCACGTCCGGCCTCCCTCGCAAAGGGTCTCTGATTACTCCCACTCATTGGGGACAGACTTAAATGAGTGCTCTTGAAATGCCGGCGCCTGGGGACGTTCTTTTTCTGTCTGCAGTTTGGAACGTTCCTTTTCTGTCGGCAGTTTGGGACGGTCCTTAGAGCTGCAGCGCGCCATGAGCGAAGGCGAAGCGGATCATCCTGTCTTTTGAGTTCTAAGCATAAGCCCCTGTCTCTGAGCAATGACCGGTTCGCATTTGTGCGTATTTGCGTGCGTGGGATTGCGTGAATATGCGTATAGATGCGCCGTTTACGGGACAAAAATGACCGTTTAGCGGTGAGATACGCAAAAACGCGCACAGACGCGCGTGTTTGTGCGAATATAGAGCTATCCGAAATGCAAGACGTTCTATGACACAGGAGGCACATATGGTAGATTCCAAGCAGGCTCCACTCGACTCCGCGGCAGCCGCAAAAGCAGCGTTCGCTTCGGTCCAGGACAAGCCATTCCCCGATGATATCTTTACGGCTCCCGAGCTTCGTTGGGCTGTGATCGGGTGCGGCGTTATCGCCAACCAGATGGCCCAGTCTCTCGCTCTTGCCGGCCGCAAGCTTGCGGGCGTCGCCAACCGTACGCTGTCCAAGGCTCAGGCTTTTGCTGAGCAGTATGGCATCGAGAAGGTCTATGAATCGGTTGAGGACCTCTACGCCGATCCGGGCATCGACGCCGTCTATATCACCACGCCGCACAACACGCATATCACCTATCTGCGTGACGCGCTGGCCGCCGGCAAGCACGTGCTCTGCGAGAAAGCCATTACCCTCAATTCCGCTGAGCTCGACGAGGCGCGTGCCATCGCCGACGAGCACAACGTCGTCCTCATGGACGCCACCACGGTGCTTCATATGCCCTTGTATCAAGAGCTGCGCCGTCGCATGGATGCCGGTGAGTTCGGCCGCATGAACCTCGCCCAGCTCAACTTTGGTAGCTACAAGGAGTACGGCGATCTGACCAATCGCTTCTACAACCGCAACCTTGCTGGCGGTGCCATGCTCGACATTGGCGTGTATGCCCTGTCCGTCATGCGTCTCTTTATGGCAAGCCAGCCCATTGAGGTCGTTTCGTTGGGCAACACCTGTGAGACCGGTGTTGACGTTGCGGGCGGCATCGTCTGCCGTAATGCCGAGCAGCAGCTGGGTGTTGTGAGCCTCACGCTCCACTCCAAGCAACCCAAGCGCTCGATTATTAGCTTCGATAAGTGCTATATCGAGGTCAACGAGTATCCGCGCGCCGATCACGCGACCATCGTGTGGACTGCGGACGGCCACCGCGAGGAGGTCCACGCCGGCACCGAGGCTTACGCCCTTTGCTATGAGATGGCCGATCTTGAGAAGGCCGTTGCCGGCGACGACTCTAAGCGTGAGCTGCTGGATTATGCTTCTGATGTTATGGAGCTGATGACCAAGCTACGCGCCGACTGGGGAGTCGTGTACCCCGAGGAGGAGTAAGCGATGCTAGCGGAAGATAGGCTCAACGCGATCGTGTCGATGGTTCAGCAGACCGGCTCGGTTACCGTGCCGGAGCTTGCCGAAGCCCTGGGCGTGACGGCGTCTACCATTCGGCGCGACCTGCAGATGCTCAATCGCGCACACCGTATCGCCAAGGTGCACGGTGGGGCGACGAGCCTTGAGCGCGCGCACGTGACGCGCGACCTAACGCTTAATGAGCGCAGCGATCTCCATAACGACGACAAGGAACGTATCTGCGCCCGTGCGGCGGCACTTGTGGAGCCCGAGAGCTTTGTATACATCGACTCGGGTTCGACGACGCTCAGGCTCATCGAGCATCTTCCACACCTTGAAGATGTCACCTATGTGACCGATTCCGTGCTCCATGCTCAACGCCTTGCTTTGCGCGGCATGCGTACCGTGGTGCTGGGTGGCGAGCTCAAACCCGAGACCGAGGCGCTCGTTGGCCCCGATGCCTTGGCAACCTTAGACCGCTACAACTTCAACTGTGGCTTTTGGGGCTCTAACGGCATTGCCGCCGAGCAGGGCTTCACGGCGCCCGATATCGAGGAGGCGCAAGTAAAGCGTATCTCGATGCGCCATACGGCCAAGCGCTTCGTAATCTCGGACGCCAGTAAATTTGGCATGGTGGCGCCCGTCAAGTTCGCGGACTTCCGCGACGCGACGATCATCACCGCGGGCGAGGTCCCCGCCAAGTACCGGGCAATGGACAACGTCGTCACGGTCTAGCGGCGGGGCAAGGTCAAAACCATTTAGTTTTCTCAATAGAAAAGCGGCAACGTCCATCACGGACGTTGCCGCTTTCGTCGTCTACTGGTTCTGTCTAAGTCTGTAACAACTGGACCGTTAAAAGTGGGATAGGTGTTACAGATTGAGATGCTTCCGAACCGCGCCGTCCCTTTGTCTCAATCTGTAACATCTGGGATCGATTTTGCCGAGTTACTGTTACAGATTGAGATTTTCCCTTAAGGGGGATTCGAATGTCTCGATCTGTAACAGATAGACCGGAAAATGGGTTCTAACTGTTACAGATCGAGACGTTTTGGGACCGCGGCTGAGCCATTGCGGCAAAACCACCATAAAGGTGCTTGTCCCCTTTGTGGTGGTTTAGGGCTCCCAGGGGCAAGGGGCTTCGATGTGGATGTGCTCGCCGGTTACGGGATGCGTAAAGGACACGCTGTGGGCGTGGAGCATCAGGCCGCAGGGGCGCGGCGTTCCGTACAGGTCGTCGCCAACCAGGGGATGATGCTCGCTGGCCAGGTGCACGCGGATCTGGTGCTTGCGGCCGGTGAGCAGCTCGACATCGATATACGAGCGCGTAGGCAGGCCACGACGGCTCTTAAGACGCTTGAGTACCTTCACGCGCGTTTGAGACGGCTTGCCGCTGGCGCCGACGCGCATCTTTCGACTGTCGTGTCGGTCGCGGGCGATGGGTTTGTCGATGAGCTTTTCGTTCCAGTCGATCTTGCCCTCGGCGAGCGCCAGGTAGTGCTTTTCGAAAGCGTGGTCGATGATCATCTGGTCAAAGGCGGGCTGCGTCTGCTTGTCGAGTGAGAACAGCACCACGCCGGTGGTGTCACGGTCCAGGCGATTGAGCGGCTGCATGTCGGTCGCGGCAAAGCCGTCGCCCATCGCCAGCAGCAGGTCGCTGGCGTAGTCGGTAAGTGTGCGCTCGCCGGTGCCGTCACCGTGGACGATCATGCCGGCGGGCTTGTCGATGGCCATGAGCCAGGCGTCGCAGTAGAGGACTTGAGGTTCTTCGTTCACGTGTAAGCCTTTCGGTTAGCTAATTCCCACAAACATGCAGCCCGAGGTGGCGCCGCGCAGGCGGGCGGCCGGCTTGCGGCCGGCTTGAGCCGCCTCGACAGCGCGACGGACGCGAGCGACGGCACGGCCAATCTCATCGGCCTCGAGCAAGGTTCCGTCGACCATAAGACGGCGCACGCCGGCATCGAGCAGCTGCGGAACTTGCGGCGTGAGGTCGATGGGGTAGGCGTCGTACAGGCGTGAGCGGCCGTGGATGTCGGTACGCACCGGCATGACCTTGCCGTCGATATTCTTGAGCGAGAGCTTGCGGGCACGCAGGCGGCAGTTGGCACAATCGTGGATGCAGCCGTTGGCAACCTGCAGAATGCAATGCTCGCTTGTCATGACGCGCGGGCGGCCAAAGACGGTGATGCCCAGAGCCGCGGGCGCGGCGGTGCCGAGCGAGATAATCTCGTCGAGCGTGATCTCGGGCGAGAGCCAAAACGCACCGGCTCCGCGCTCGGCAAGCGCCTCCATGCAGGGCGTGTTGTGCACCGGCAGGCAAGAGCGAATCTCGGCCGTGGCGCCAACCTGGGCGGCCAGGGCAAGCTCAGAGATGTTGCCAATAGCGACCGTGGCGCCGGCAACAACCCATGGGTCAACGCGGACGTGGTCAACGGCGCGGCAGACCTCATCGAGCACGGGTACGATGCCCTGCTCAAACGTATCGGCGGGGGAGAGCTTGGCCGCATCGAGCGCGTCGGTGGTCATGTAGATGCGCGTTGCACCCTCCGCCCGCGCTGCCTCGGCGGCCTCGAGCGAGGTGACGGTGGCGCAGATCTGCGGCTCGTCGCGGTAGTGCTCGGGCGCGGGGCGGGAATCACTGGTGACAATCGCCGGCAGCTCGAGCGTTTTCGCGCGCTCCGCGTACGGCGCCAGAATGGCCTCTTCCAGCGCCTTGCAAGCGGCGGCGCGCACCTTATGTACGGCGGAGAAACCCATGCCACAGCCCTCATCGAGCGCCACCTCAAAGCTCGCAGCCTCAAAGGGAGAGGAACCCATGCGGCCGACGTGCTCAACCAGATCGGACGCCTCGACCGCACGGGTCTTGGCGGCTTCGACGGTAAAGCCCGTGGCCGTGGCCGTAAGCGAAGGGTCGTCGCAGCAGGTGAGCGTAACGGTAAACGGCTCGCCCAGACGCGCCACGACGGACACATCAACAGCTCGGCGGCGCAGCACATCGCGCTTGAGCGCGGCGCCGGCGGCGTCGATGGCACGCTGACTGCGAATCACGCGGACGCGGCAGCCCTCGGGCATGCTGCGGGGTACGCGACATTCGATGACTTCACCGGCTGCGGCATCATCGGCGGCAATGGTGGTCAGGAACTGGTCAAACTCGTTATCGTGGCGAAGCTCCAGCAGGTCGCCCTTGCCCACGGGCTCAAACAGCTCAATACGGGCGATGGCGGCGCGGCGACGGCGGTCGTCGGGCTTGAGGCCGCGCACATCGCGGTTGGCCGGGCGGCTGCCCAGCACCGTGCCCACGATCTGGCCGCGGTTGTTGGAACGCTCATAGCTCATCATCTCGTCGCCCGAGGTGCCGTCCTGATAGGCGTGCGTAAAGTCGCGGTTAAAGCAGCGCTTGAGCTGGCGCTGGCGGGCGTCTTTCTCGTCCTTGGCAACGGTGGTTCCGGCCAGCATGTCATCAATCTGATGACGATACACGTCGACGATGGAATACACGTAATCGGGCGCCTTCATGCGGCCCTCGAGCTTGAGCGACGCGGCGCCGGCGTCATACAGGCGGCGAACAAGTTGTGAAGTGTTGGTGTCACGCGGGCACAGCGCGCGCTCGCGACCGGCAGGGGAGAGCGAGCGGCCGTTCTCGTCGATCAGCTCGTAAGGCAGGCGACAGGGTTGAGCGCACATGCCGCGGTTGGCCGAGCGGCCCGCCATGGCAAAGCTCGAAAGCAGACACAGGCCAGAGTAGCAAAAGCAGATGGCGCCATGGCTAAAGACCTCAAGGTCCACATCGGGCGCGGCATCGTGAATGGCGGCAATCTCGTCGATGGAAAGCTCGCGCGAGAGGGTCACGCGGTCGGCGCCCTGCTCGCGGCACCAAAGGGTTCCGCGGTCGTCGTGGATGTTTGCCTGGGTCGAGATATGCGTCTCGATGCTGGGCATCGTGCGCTTGACCTCAAAGAACAGGCCCCAGTCCTGGATGATGAAGGCGTCGGCGCCCAGCGTGGAGCAGCGATGGATGAGCTGCAGCGCATCGCTCATCTCGGATTCCTTGATGACGATGTTGACCGTGACGTAGACGCGCGAGCCGGCCAGATGCGCGGCGCGGCAGGCCTGCTCAAAGGCCTCGTCGGTAAAGTTGGTGGCCTTGCGGCGGGCGTTGAAGCTGCCCATGCCGCAGTAGATGGCGTCTGCCCCGGCGGCGAGCGCGGCGGCAAAGGGCTCCGGGCCTCCGGCGGGCGCCAAAAGCTCGGGTCTGCGGTTGGTGGTTCGACTGGCGGTTGCGGTCATATCCTGCCTTTCAAAATGCTCAGATACTCAAAAGTATAGTGGTGCCGTCGCGGCAGGCGATGCCCGTGCTCTAAGCGGGATAAAGTCTTCAGCAGCTTGGACTGGCTGCTTCACATGAGAACCGTTCAGCGGTCCGGGGAAACCGTTGGACGATAAAATATTCTCGAAACGTGATAATAATCTTGCATCGCGCGGAAACCTTGAGTACTATCCCAATCAAGCGCGGTGTTCAGACCGAACTGTGCCTCCCGGTGTGAACGCCGCGCTCCCGTTCCCTTTTACTTGTAAGGAGAAAAACATGAGCAAGACCGTCGTGTCTTCCGATAACGCACCCGCAGCCATCGGCCCGTATTCCCCTGGTATCCAGACCGGCAACATGGTGTTCCTGTCCGGCCAGCTGGGCATCGATCCCGCAACTGGCAAGATGCCCGAGGGCGTCGAGGCCCAGGCCAAGCAGTCCCTTGCTAACGTCGAGGCCCTGCTGACCGCTGCCGGCGCCACCTTTGCCGATGTCGTCAAGACCACAGTCTACCTGGCTGACATTGCCGACTTCGCCGCCGTGAACGAGATCTACGCCTCCAAGTTCGAGGCCCCGTTCCCCGCGCGCAGCGCTTTCCAGGTTGCCTCTCTTCCGGCTGGCGGTCTGGTCGAGATCGAGGTCGTCGCCGCTCTCTAAGGCGTTGACCACAACTAAACATGACATGCAAAAAGACCCTGCAGCGCGTGCGAGCTGCAGGGTCTTTTGTCAGGTGACGAATCGCTTGTGGAGCCGCGCTCCATTTTGCTCGTTAGCCCTCCTTGCGGACTTTTTGCAGGTAGCGGTAGACGCTGGGCTCCGAGATGCCCAGCGAGGTGGCGGCGCAGGCCACGGCGCCCTTGAGCATGAACACCCCGTTGCCGTTGAGGTGGCGAATGACGTCCACGCGGTCGCTCTGACCAAGCGACGCTACATCCAGCCCGCGCGCGCTCAGCAACTCGGCAATGCTGCGGTCGATGAGCTCCTGTGTGGACTCCGAAAGGCTTTCGACCTCGATAGGGGCGGGCTCCGTGCGCGTCGGCGCCGCGTCGAAGCACGCCATGAGCTGCTGCGCCATGGCGTTGATGGAGCGCACGGTCGAGAGATCGGTGTTGACGCAGAGCATACCGACGATCTCGTCATTCTCGCGGATAAAGTACGTCGCTGACTCCAACGTCTTGCCGCCGGCACCGCGCCCCTCGTAGCCCGTAATAAACGGCAGGTCGCGATACTTGGCGTCGTGCATGATCTTGAGTGCCAGATCGGTGGCGGGACCGCCGACCTTGCGGCCGCTCACGATGCCGTTGCGAATATCGACGATGGCGTGGTCGGGATCCGAGAAATCGTGCAGCACGATTTCGCTGTTTTTGCCGAGTATCTGCTCCAGAAAATCGACCATCGGCAAAAAGCGACGTACGGTCTCGTTCACGGGCAACTCCTTTGGGTGAAATCGGAAATGTTCATAACAATTTTTTCTCATGGTAACACGGTGTCTATTGACTCACATATTCGCAGGTACATTGCGTAATACAGATGAGCGGTAGGTATTTGGCGGTAAACGGTCGACCAAAAGAAAAGTTAGATGTAATTTTGAACAGACACTTTCCTGACCTGCGGAAATGCATTATCTCAGCTGAAGAATAGTCTGATAACAAAAAATTATTATTGAGAATGAGAATCATCTTTAATACGATATGCAACGAAGGCACAACCTCAACCCCGCACTGCGTCACAATAGAGCGTTAGATGCGAAAACAACTATTTCGAGGATTGGTGGTCAAATGACCCAGGAGACGGTTACGAACGGCACTGAAGCCCTGTTCACTCGTGAAGGCATGCCTCCCGTTAAAGAAATGATCCCGTGTGCCCTTCAGCACGTACTGGCTTCGTTTGCCGGTATCATCACCCCGGCTGTCATCATGGCCGGCGTCTACGGTTTTAATAGCCAGCAGAGCACCGACATCATTCAGGTCGCGCTCATTCTTTCGGCGATCGACACGGCCCTTCAGGCCTTCGCTCCCTTCCGTCGCATCGGCGGCGGCCTGCCCATCGTCATGGGCGTTTCGTTCGCGTTCCTGCCGGCCCTGCAGGCCATGGGCGCCTCGGGCTTTAGCTTTGGTGCGCTGCTGGGCGGCGAGATCGTCGGCGGCGCCGTTGCGGTCCTCTTTGGTCTGGCCTACAGCAAGATTAAGTGGCTGTTCCCGCCCGTCGTGACCGGTACGGTCATCTTCTCCATTGGCGTCTCTCTCTATCCCACGGCCGTCAAGTACATGGCCGGCGGCATGGGCACGCCGCTGTGGGGCACCCCGCAGGCCTGGTGCGTCGCTCTTATCACCTTCGCCGTGGTCTTTGCGCTCGCCAACTTTGGCAAGGGCACGCTCAAACTGGGCTCCGTGTTCTTTGGCATGATCGTTGGCATGATCGTTTCGATCCCCTTTGGCATGATCGACTTCTCCAGCGTCGCCACCGCTCAGGTCTTCGCCCTTCCCAAGCTCATGCCCTACGCGCTTGAGTTTGATCCCGAGGTCTGCATTACCCTCGCCGTCGTGTTCCCCATGGTTGCCATCCAGGTTATCGGCGACGTCTCCGCCGCCTGCCTGGGCTCCATCGACCGTATGCCCACCGAGCGCGAGCTCTCCGGCGCTATCGTGTCCCAGGGCCTCACCTCTATGGTCGGCGGCCTGCTGGGCGGTCTTCCCACCAGCGCCCTTGGCCAGAACGTGGGCATCATCTGCTCCAACAAGGTCGTCAACAAGTGGGTCTTTGTGATCATTGCGGCCGTCTTTGCCATCGCCGGTCTGTTCCCGCAGCTCTCTGCCGTCCTTTCCGCTATCCCGCAGCCCGTCATCGGCGGCGCGACCGTCGGCGTCTTTGGCACCATCACCATGAACGGCGTTCGCATGTTCACCCGCGAGGGCCTCACGCAGCGCACTACCACCATCGTCGGTACCTCCGTCGTCTTTGGCCTGGGTATCTGGATGGCCAGCGGTTGCCTTGCCGGCGAGGGTATGCCCGCCTGGGTGTCCACCGTCATCGGCTCCAATGCCGTAACCCCCACCGCCATCATGGCCATTGTCCTTAACCTGATCCTTCCGCAGACGCCGGTCGTGGCTCAGCACATCGATGCTGCCAAGGACGCTGCCGTTGATCTGGTCTTGCCCGAGAGCAAGAAGTAACCAATTCGGTGCTATTCGTCGGCGGACGCATCGCCTCGTCCGCCGACGTCATGCGGCGCCAAGCCGCACTTCAAAGGGTTCGTCCCTTTGGTGAAGCGTTGACGGGAGAGGGCCCGTTTCCGGTGTAGGCCGGCGCTTCGCACTTCCGCTATGTCAGAGGTGTCAAACCCCGCCCCTGATGTTGAAGGGAGCATTCATGCTTCTGGTCGCTAACGGTTCCGTCTTTACTCGCAACGCTCAGACCCCGTTCATCCCCAACGGTGCGGTCGCCATTGACGGAGATACGATCGTCGAAGTGGGCCCCGAGTGCGAGCTCAAGGCCAAGTACCCGGATGCCGAGTACGTCGACGCCCGGGGCAACCTCATCATGCCCGGACTCATCAACTGCCACACCCACATCTACTCGGGTTTGGCCCGCGGCCTTGCCATTAAGGGCTGTAACCCTACCAACTTCCTGGAGAATCTTGAGCAGCAGTGGTGGAAGATCGACGACAACCTGACGCTCGACGGCACCAAGGCCAGCGCCTATGCCACGATTCTTGACTCCATCCGCGATGGCGTCACCACGATCTTCGATCACCATGCGAGCTTCTGCGAGATTCCGGGAAGCCTCTTTACCATTAAGGATGCCGCTCAGGAGCTGGGCATGCGTTCGTGCCTGTGCTACGAGGTCTCCGATCGCCGCGGCCAGGAAAAATGCGACCAGGCCATTGCCGAGAACGCCGAGTTTGCCCAGTGGGCCGCCAAGGAGCGTCGCGATAACGACAACCACATGATCGCCGCCATGTTTGGCGGACATGCCACCTTTACGCTGTCGGACGAGACCATGGATAAGATGGCCGAGGCCAACAACGGCCTGACCGGCTTCCACATCCATGTGTGCGAGGGCATGAATGACGTGTGGGACTCCCGCCTCAACCGCGGTGGCATCAGCCCCGTCGAGCGCCTGCTGCAGCACAATCTGCTGGGTCCCGACACCATGCTCGGCCACTGCATCCACGTGACGCCTGCCGAGATGGATATCGTCAAGGAGTCCGGTACCTGGCTCGTCAACAACCCCGAATCCAATATGGGCAACGCCGTGGGCTGCGCCCCCGTGCTCGAGTTCTTCCGCCGCGGTATCCCCGTGTGCATGGGCACCGACGCCTACACCCACGATATGCTCGAGAGCCTTAAGGTCTTCCTGATCATTCAGCGCCACAACGCCGCCATGCCCAACGTGGGCTGGTGCGAGGCCATGACCATGCTGTTCGAGAACAACGCCAAGATGGCGAGCAAGTACTTCGATCGCAAGCTCGGCGTGCTCGAGGCCGGCGCTGCCGCCGATGTCATCGTCATGGACTACAAGCCCTTTACGCCGCTGAGCGAGGAGAATATCGACGGCCACATGCTCTTTGGCATGATGGGCAAAAACTGCCGCACCACCATCATCAACGGCCGCGTCCTGTACAAGGATCGTGAGTTCGTTGGGATTGATGAGGACAAGATCAACGCGTGGACCATGGCCGAGTCCAAGAAGCTCTGGAGCACGCTCAACGATCGCGTGTACTAATTCCAATTGGAGATTCGCGCGCGTCGGATGTTTCGCCGCATCCGACGCGCGCATAGGCGGCCTCCGCGGGGTCGCCGGCGCTGTGCTAGCGCTACACCGTATTTGCGCCCGCCGCGCGGTCTCGCCGGGCGTTACAGAGAGGAGCTCACTATGAGCGACATCATGAGGCCGATCCCGTTTTCGCAGCTGATGAACTGGATCATCGAGGAGCACAAGACCCAGGACGCCATCTTTGGCGTGCGTAAGATGGTCACGACCAACCAGGAGGGTGCGCTTCCCATTTTTGACGAGCGCATCGAGACTCCGTTTGGCCCGGCTGCCGGTCCCAATACGCAGCTGGCCCAGAACATCGTGGCCTCTTATGTGGCCGGTTCTCGCTTCTTTGAGCTCAAGACCGTCCAGGTTATGGACGGCGAGGAGCTCTCCAAGTGCGTCAACAAGCCCTGCATCGTGGCTCAGGACGAGTGCTACAACTGCGAATGGTCGACCGAGCTCGAGGTTCCGCAGGCCTTTGCCGAGTACGTGAAGGCATGGTTTGCCTGCCACCTGATCGCTCGCGAGTACGGTCTGGGCAGCCCGGACGGCTTTGTCTTCAACATGTCGGTGGGCTATGACCTGGAGGGCATTAAGAGTCCCAAGGTCGATGCCTACATCGAGGGCATGAAGGACGCCAGTGGCTCCGACGTCTGGAACGAGTGCCGCGCATGGGCGCTCGCCAACCTGGACAAGTTTGAGCATGTCGACGCCGCGTTTGTCGAGTCCATTCCGGCGCGCGTGTCCAACTCCATCACCGAGTCCACGCTGCATGGCTGCCCGCCCGCCGAGATCGACCGCATCGCGACCTACCTCATCACCGAGAAGGGCCTCAACACCTACATCAAGTGTAACCCCACGCTGTTGGGCTATGAGTTTGCCCGCCAGCGCCTCAACGATCTGGGCTTTGACTACATCGTCTTTGATGACACGCACTTCCGCGAGGACCTGCAGTGGGCCGACGCCGTGCCCATGTTCGAGCGCCTGATTGCCCTGTGCGCCGATCGCGGCCTGGAGTTTGGCGTCAAGCTGACCAACACGTTCCCCGTCGACGTGACGAGGAACGAGCTGCCCTCCACCGAGATGTACATGTCCGGCCGTTCGCTGTTCTCGCTGACCATCGAGGCCGCCCGTCGCATTACCGAGCAGTTCGATGGCAAGCTGCGCATCAGCTACTCCGGCGGTGCCACGGTCTACAACATCCGTGCCCTGTATGACGCCGGCATTTGGCCCGTCACCCTGGCGACTGACGTGCTCAAGCCCGGTGGCTACGAGCGCTTTAGCCAGATGGCCGGCGAGCTCATCGACCTGGATGGCAAGCCGTTCGCGGGCGTCTCTCTCGAGGCCGTGACCGCGATCCAGGCCGACTCGCTCACCAACCCGCTCTACAAGAAGCCGCTGCGCCCGCTGCCCGACCGCAAGGTCGCCGGCAAGAGCCCGCTTTCCGACTGCTTTACCACGCCTTGCCGTACGAGCTGCCCCATCCAGCAGGATATCCCTGCCTATCTGGCGGCTGTTGACGAGGGCCGCTACGAGGACGCGCTCAACATCATCATCGAGCGCAACGCCCTGCCGTTCATCACCGGCACTATCTGCCCGCATCCTTGCGGCCGTGCCTGCGAGCGTGCATTCTACGAGCCCGAGGGCGCCCAGATTCGCGCCAGCAAGCTCAAGGCCGCCCGCGAGGCAATGACCGCCGTGCTGCCCAAGCTGCGCGCCCAGGCTATCGCCAACGACGGCGAGCGCAACGTTGCCGTTATCGGTGGCGGTCCGGCCGGCCTGGCGACGGCGTTCTTCCTGACGCGTGTCGGCGTGCCCGTTACCATCTTTGAGGCCCGCGATTCGCTCGGCGGTGTGGTCCGTCACGTAATCCCCGAGTTCCGTATCGCCAGCGACGATATCTCGCACGACGCCGAGCTCTGCCTGGCCTTTGGCGCCAAGGTTCAGCTTAACGCCCGCGTGGAGTCCATTGACGAGCTCAAGGCCCAGGGCTTTACCGACGTGGTCGTGGCCACCGGTGCCTGGATGCCCGGCTCTGCGGGCCTGGGCGAGGGTGCCGAGCTCGACGTGCTGGAGTTCCTCGAGGCCGCCAAGAAGGGCGAGAAGCTTGAGCTGGGCGAGGACGTCGTGGTCATTGGTGCCGGCAACACCGCCATGGACGCCGCCCGCGTGGCCAAGCGCCTGGCAGGCGTGAAGAACGTGCGCCTGGTGTATCGCCGCACCAAGAAGCAGATGCCCGCCGACGAGGAAGAGCTCGATCTTGCTCTTGCCGATGGCGTTGAGTTCTGCGAGCTGCTGGCGCCCAAGGCGCTCAACGGCGCCGTGCTGACCTGCGACGTCATGGAGCTTGGCGAGCCGGATGCAAGCGGCCGTCGCAGCCCCGTCGCCACGGGCGAGACCGTCGAGCTTTCCGCCACCACGGTGATCTGCGCCGTGGGCGAGGGTATCGATGCCAGCCTGTACGATGCCGCGGGCGTCGAGCACGACCGTCGCGGTCGCCTTGCCGCCACCTCCACCGGCGTCGAGGGCGTCTGGGCTGCGGGCGACTGCCGCCGCGGTCCTGCCACCGTGGTCGAGGCTATTGCCGACGCCGCCGAGGTCGCCCGTGCCATCGCCGGCGTGGACTTTAACAAGTACGCCGACTGCAACGAGCAGGCCGGTCGCGAGGACACCTGCTACGAGCGCAAGGGATCGCTGTGCCGCGACAAGCGCAGCTGCACCAAGACCCGCTGCCTGGGCTGCGGCTCGGTGTGCGAGGTTTGCTGCGACGTGTGCCCCAACCGCGCAAACGTTGCTATTAAGGTGCCGGGCCTGGCCAAGCATCAGGTGGTACATGTCGATGGCATGTGCAACGAGTGTGGCAACTGCGCTGTGTTCTGCCCCTACCAGGAGGGTCGTCCCTACAAGGACAAGCTCACCCTGTTCTGGAGCGAGCAGGACATGGAGAACTCCGAGAACGAGGGCTTCCTGGCCGTGGACGAGGATCACTTTAAGGTCCGTGTTGCCGGCACGGTCCGTACCGTCTCGGTCGATGCCGTCAACACCGGCCTTCCCGAGGCCGTCCGCCTGACCATCAAGGCCGTGCGCGACAGCTATCCGTATCTTCTTAAGAAATAGGCGAGTCTCTTATGGCCAAATCCATTCAACATAACGTGGCCTACGTTGCCTGCGGAAGCGGCTGTGCTTCCGCAGGCGGCGATACCCACTGCAGCGAAGGCTGCATTGGCTGTGGCGCCTGCGTCACGGCCTGCCCCCACGGTGCCATTGCGCTGGTCGACGGCATCGCCCGCGTGGACCGCTCCAAGTGCACGGGCTGTGGCCTGTGCGGCATGGCATGCCCGCAGCGCGTGATTGCCTTCGTTCCCGGCTACCAGAATATCTTGGTGCGCTGCAACAACACCGATAAGGGTGCCATTGCGCGCAAGATCTGCGACACGAGCTGCATCGGTTGTGGCATGTGCGCCAAAAAGTGCCCTGCAGGCGCTATCCGCATCGAGGACAACTGCGCCCATATCGACGGCGCGGACTGCCTGTCGTGCGGCATGTGCGCCGTCGTCTGCCCGCATGGCGCCATTCACGACCGCACCGGCATCGCCGCCGGCGTGTAGAAGGGAATCACCATGGCACAGGAATTCACTTTTACCGTTAACGGCGTGGAGCGCACAACGACTCAGAACAAGCCGCTGCTGCGCTACCTGCGCGACGACCTGCACATCCATTCCGCCAAGGACGGCTGCTCCGAGGGCGCCTGCGGCACCTGCACCATCCATGTAGACGGCGCGGCCGTCAAGGCGTGCGTACTGACCACTGCTCTTGCCGCCGGTCGCAACATCGTGACTGTCGAGGGCCTGCCCGAGGACGTGCGCGAGGCCTTTGTGTACGCCTTTGGTGCCGTGGGTGCCGTGCAGTGCGGTTTTTGCATCCCCGGTATGGTCATGGCGGGCGCGGCGCTCATCGCCGAGGACCCCGAGCCCACCGAGGAGCAGATCAAGTACGCCATCCGCGGCAACGTCTGCCGCTGCACCGGCTACAAGAAGATTATCGAGGGCATTTCGCTGGCCGCTGCGGTGCTCCGCGGCGAAAAGCAGATCGACGAGGACCTGGAGCGCGGCGACGACTACGGCGTGGGCAAGCGCGCCTTCCGCATCGACGTGCGTAAAAAGGTGCTCGGCGAGGGCAAGTATCCCGACGACATCGACGAGCTCGATCAGCCGGGTCTGACCTACGCCAGCGCCGTGCGCTCCAAGTATCCGCGCGCCCGCGTGCTCTCCATCGATACCTCCAAGGCCGAGGCCCTGCCCGGTGTGGTGGGCATCCTGCGCGCCGAGGATGTGCCGGTCAACCAGGTCGGCCACCTTATCCAGGATTGGGACGTCATGATCGCGGCGGGCGATATCACCCGCTGCGTGGGCGATGCCATTGTGCTGGTGGTTGCCGAGGACGAGGCGACGCTCGAGAAGGCCAAGAAGCTCGTAAAGATCGATTACGAGCCGCTGAAGCCCGTGCGCAACATTGTCGAGGCCAGGGCTGCCGACGCCCCGCGTCTGCACGACAGCTTCTTTGCCTTTGGCAACACGGTGGAGCTCAAGGACAACGTGTGCCAGAGCCGCCATGTGACGCGCGGCGACGCCGCCAAGGCGCTGGCAGAGAGCGCGTTCACCGTGACGCAGCGCTTTACCACGCCCTTTACCGAGCATGCCTTCTTGGAGCCCGAGTGCGCCGTTGCCTTCCCGTACAAGAACGGCGTCAAGGTGCAGTCGACCGACCAGGGTGCCTACGACACACGCAAAGAGTGCGCCCACATGTTTGGCTGGGACAACGAGCCCGAGCGCGTGGTCGTCGAGACCATGCTCGTGGGTGGCGGCTTTGGCGGCAAGGAGGACGTGTCCATCCAGCACTTGGCCGCGCTCGCCGCCTATAAGTTCCAGCGTCCTGTGAAGTGCAAGCTCACACGTGCCGAGTCGCTCGCTTTCCATCCCAAGCGCCACGCCATGGACGGCACCTTTACGCTGGGCTGCGACGCCGAGGGCAACTTTACCGGCCTGGACTGCGAGATCAACTTTGACACCGGTGCCTACGCGTCGCTGTGCGGCCCGGTGCTCGAGCGCGCCTGCACGCATGCCGTCGGCCCCTACAAGTACCAGAACACCGACATTCGCGGCTTTGGCTACTACACCAACAACCCGCCCGCCGGCGCGTACCGCGGCTTTGGCGTTTGCCAGTCCGAGTTTGCGCTCGAGAGCTTGATCGACTTGCTGGCAGAGAAGGTCGGCCTGGACCCGTGGGAGATTCGTTACAGAAACGCCATCGAGCCGGGCGAGGTTTTGCCCAACGGCCAGATTGCCGATTGCTCCACGGCGCTTAAGGAGACGCTGCTCGAGGTCAAGGATGCCTACTATGCGCATCCCGGACACGCCGGTATCGCCTGCGCCATGAAGAACGCCGGCGTGGGCGTGGGCCTGCCCGATGCCGGCCGCTGCAAGATTCGCGTCGAGGATGGCGTGGCCGTGGTCTATGCCGCCACGTCCGACATCGGCCAGGGCTGCAACACCGTCTTTTTGCAGGACGTTGCCGAGGCCTGCGGTCTGCCGCTGAGCTGCATCGCCAACGGCGAGTGCTCTACCGAGAACGCTCCCGACTCCGGCACCACGTCTGGCTCGCGTCAGACGGTCGTGACCGGCGAGGCTGTGCGCGGCGCCGCTTTCCTGCTGCGCGATGCCATGGTTGGCATCGAGGCCGGCAAGCCTGCGCCCGCCGCTCCCGTGAGCGCGCATGGCGACGGCGTCAAGATCGAGTACGACGACGGTCGCGCCTATCAGCTGCGCGCGCAGGAGCTCGTCGCTGGTCAGGGTATGCATCCTCAGGACCCCGCGACCGCCATCAAGGCGCTCGAGGGATGCGAGTTTGGCTACGTGTATCTGGAGCCGACCGACAAACTGGGCGCCGACGTCCCCAACCCCAAGAGCCACATCTGCTACGGCTTTGCCACGCATGTGGTCATTTTGGACGATGACGGCCGCGTGAGCGAGGTCTATGCCGCGCACGATTCCGGCAAGGTGGTCAACCCCATCTCCATTCAGGGTCAGATCGAAGGCGGCGTGCTCATGGGCATGGGCTATGCGCTTACCGAGGACTGGCCGCTCAAGGACTGCGTACCCCAGGCAAGGTATGGCACGCTCGGGCTGTTCCGTGCGCCCGAGATTCCGGATATCCACGCCATTTACGTGGAGAAGGACGAGCTACTGCCTGTGGCATATGGCGGCAAGGGCATCGGCGAGATCGCCACGATCCCCACGGCGCCCGCCGTGCAGAATGCCTACCGCGCGTTTGACGGTAAGCTGCGCCCGGATCTGCCCATGGTGGATACCCCGTACAGCCGCGCCCGTCACCGCGGGTAGAGTAGAGCGCGGACGCCCATTGCTGACGGGCTGTTCGCGCTCAACATCAACTACATATGCTGCGTCTTTGGCCCCAGCTCCATCGCGAGCCGGGGCCTTTTGTTTGGAGCGCCTCCGCATGCGGAAACTGCGTCCCAGATTTCGGCTCCAGAATGAGACGTACTTTCCGGACGGGGCTTCAAACGGAAACCGTATCCCGGATTCGACGCTCAGAATGGGACACACTTTCCGGCGGAGGCCTCAAGCGGAAGCTGTGCCCCAGAATCGAGCCCCAGAGTGGGACGTACTTTCCGGATCGGCCTTCAAGCGGAAACTGCGTCCCGGAATCGCTGCTCAGAATGGGATGCATTTTCCTCCTGAGCCTCTGACGGAAACTGCATCCCGGAATTCGGCTCCAGAGTGGGACACGTTTTCCGGAACAGCTCTCAAGCGGAAGCTGCGTCCCGTTCTGAGGCTTGATTCCGGGACACGCTTTCCGCTGGCCCGCCATCCGGAAAGCCTGTCTCGTTTTGAGCGTCCAGACTGGGACGCGCTTTCCGTTGGCGTGGCCGTTGGGAAAACGCGGTCCAGATAGGGGGATGCGATCCGGCAATGCGTGGCCCAACAGCCCCTACAGCTCTACCTCGTTGAGCCATGTCGGTAGCGCGGTCTGCCGGATGCCTGCCGTCTGCAGCTTTTTGGCGAGCGTTCCTGCCGAGCGGACCTCGTTCATGGTAAAGCGCAGCAGAGGGTGACCGTAGAGCGATAGGTGCGCCTCGCGCTGTCGTTCGGCGACGAGCGCCTCGGCGGTGGTGCGTCCGGCCAGCATGGTCTGGTCGGTATATTTGATGAGCCCGTCGAGCTCGCCCAGCGTGAGTTCCCGCGCCTGGCGCTCCCAGGCAAAGTCCGTTCGTATGGGCTTGGCCGAATCGAAGGGGTCCGTTAGCTCGTATTGAAGCCAGTCGGGCGCAAAGCCCGTCTCGATCATGACGGCTCGGGCGACCGATTCCCCGCCGCTCTCGGCGCGGGCGTCGGCATATCGAAGTGTCATGAGGGCGGTGCGAATCACGCGACCATTGCGGGCGGTCGCTCGTTGTTCGACGGCTTCCATCAGCTGTTCCCGTGCAAGGCCGAGCTTTAAAATCGCCGAATCGGCAATGGGCATGCCGTCGGCAAAACCAGTTTGCAGCAGGCAATCTGTGACCGTTTGGATGGGCGGCGTTACCGATATGCCGGCTCTGCGTATTGCTCCGGCCGGCTCAATCTGGTGCCGCTGAATATGTGCGCCCGGACGAGCCGACGGCTTTGTCGAGCTGCAAACATGCACGACGTTCAGGTGCCGCCACGAGACCTCGAGCCCCAGCAGACAGGCGGCCGAAAACGAGCAGAACGTCCAATCGGGGTGGATGATCGCAAGGGCGCGGATAATCTCGCAATGGCGTTGCGCTCGGTTGAGCTCTTTCCAGCGTGGCTTGCGCGCGAACATACCCGGCATGGGGGAGACGACCGTGCCGCCGATGCGCCGAAGGAGCGCTTTTCGGATCGCCGTGCTCGGGGGAATTAGACAGCGCCCCTCTTGTTCGGCTTGAGTGAGCAGTTGGTCGATGAGCTGGTCATTGCAATGGGTCATGAGCTACCGCCTCCTTTTGGGTAGCAAAAACGTATCAGCTGGAACTTGCCGCTCAGCTGACCAAAAGCTGACCAAAATCTAACCATGCAGGTAGATGGCCTGTTTTCGGCGACATTTTTACATCCGAATCGGTGGGCGGTAATCGGCGACCTTGAACGGTAGCTAGATATGAAATCTTGGTAAGTTTCGGGACGTGTACTTAT
Organism: Collinsella sp. TM09-10AT; assembly: GCF_003436275.1. Lineage (GTDB taxonomy): Bacteria > Actinomycetota > Coriobacteriia > Coriobacteriales > Coriobacteriaceae > Collinsella. Next base: position 52,856 of record NZ_QSOP01000003.1, on the reverse strand, counting down.
TTGAAAAAGAGCATTCTATCTGCTGTTTTGCGTTTCCGGATCGTATGTTTGAAGGCCTGTGATAAGGGCGACGGATTGTCGTCTTGTATCTGCGGAAACAGTGATCCGGAATTGCCGCTCGGAATGGGACGCGCTTTCCGGAACGCCCCTCAACCGGAAACTGCGTCCCAGACTTCGGCCCCAGAGTGGGATGTATTTTCCGGAACAGTCCACGTGCGGTGGTGTAACGTCCCTTTTGCGTGGCCCGCTTGTCGAATTACGTTATAGCTAGCTATATTATAGGAAGGTATAATATAGCTAGCTATAACGTAAAGGAAGGATGGCCCTATGTTTATCGGAAGAACAGCGGAAATGTCCGAGCTCAATCGACTGTATGGCACGGGCTCCTTTGAGATGCCTGTGATTTACGGCCGCCGTCGCGTGGGTAAAACACGCCTTATCACGGAGTTCATCCAAGGCAAGAAGGCTATTTACTTTCAAGCACGTCGTACCAATGCAGAGGCAAACCTGCACGGCTTTAGCCAGGCGATACTTGCAGGCTCGGTTGGTGCTGCAGGCGTGTCGTTTCGTAGTTTTGACGAGGCGTTCGATGCATTGGCCACCATGGCCCGCACGGAACGTTTGATTGTCGTGATTGACGAGTATCCCTATCTCGCTCAATCAAATTCCGAGATCAGCTCGTTGCTGCAAGACAAGATCGATCACTTGTACAAAAAGACCAAGCTCATGCTTATCCTGTGCGGGTCGTCTCTTTCGTTTATGGAAGAACAGGTGCTGGGCTACGAGAGCCCGCTATACGGTAGGCGTACGGCTCAGTTTAAGATCATGCCGCTCGATTTTACGACGACCCTCGGTCTGTGGCAGGGCATGGAGCGCGAAGATGCAGCGGTTTGCTACGGCATGACGGGCGGCATTCCCGCATATATCGAGAAAGTCGATCCTGCCGCACCGCTCAAGGACAACATCAAACGTCTTTTTCTTACTCCTACAGGCTATCTCTTTGAGGAGCCGAGTAACCTGCTATTGCAAGAGTGCCGCAATCCCGAGCAATATGATGCGATCGTGCAAGCAATTGCTCAGGGGCGCTCGAAGATCTCGGAGATTGCGAGCTCTACGGGAATCCCTGCGAGCAACGTAAAGAGCTATGTGGATAAGCTAGCGTCGCTTGGGATTGTCGAGCGCGAGCTGCCCCTAAACGAGACGAGCAATAAGCGAGCCGTGTATCTGCTGAGCGACCATATGTTTAGGTTCTGGTACAAGTTTGTTCCGCAGAACATTGGGCCGATTCAAAACGATATGGCTGAGATGGCGTATAAGCGCATTGAGCCGCACATATCGGATTACATGGGTACGGTCTTTGAGCTTATATGCAGACAATACGTGTACGAACTCGCGCGCGCGGGCCAGCTCGATGTGGTTCCGGCGAGCGTCGGGCGCTGGTGGGGGACGGATAATCGCACGCATACGCAGGAAGAAATCGACTTGATTGTTGACGATGGCGAGGGCACTGCGCTGTTTGCGGAGTGCAAATGGCGCAATGAGCCGGTAGGCGAAGACGTGCTGCAAAAGCTCGTGCATCGAAGCGAGCTCTTTAGACGGCAACGAAAAAGCTATGCACTTTTCTCAAAAAGCGGCTTTACGCAGGGATGTCGGGATGCCGCGGAGAGCAGGGGAGACGTTAAGTTGATCTCCTTTGCCGAGATGTGAGGGCGGAGATAACCAAGCGCGCTCTGATGTGATGCTCGGAATGGGACGCGCTTTCCGGATCGGCCCTCAAACGGAAGCTGCGTCCCGGAATCATGCCTCAGAATGGGATGCGTCCCAGATTTTGGCTCCAAACCGGGATGCGCTTTCCCGGCGGCGTCTCTGGTGGAAATTGCACCCCGGAATGAGCGCTCAGAGTGGGACATGCTTTCCTAACGAGGCCGCATGCGGAAACTACGTCCCGGATTCGATGCTCAGGACGGGATGCCGTTTCCGATAGAGGCATGGGGTGGAAAGCCTCCCATTTCTAATGTTCAAGAAATGGGAGGCAGCTCCATCGCGAGCCGGGGCCTTTTGTTTGGAGCGGAGGCAGCATCCCGGAATTCGGGCAATTCGGTGGTCAGGGGTTGAGCGAGTGTCGCGCTAAGGATGCCAAGCGTAAAACCTTCAATGAAAATAGCGTAAAAACTGCATCTGCCATGGCGTAAAAACTACATTGAATGTAGCGTAAAATCAGCATTGAGAATGGCGTAATTTCACATATCGCGTGATAGAGAGGGACGGCCGTCTATGGATGCACCAAAGAGATTGACCCAAAAGGGATATAGGCCCCGGCTCATAGAGGAGCGCCTCGACACCCTTATGCGGGCATTTGGCTGTGTGGAGATCAACGGTCCCAAATGGTGCGGCAAGACCTGGACGGCGCTCTCTCGCTCGGCGAGCGTCTCCAGGCTCGATGAGCCTGCGCAGCGCGCGGCGGCAGAGGTCGACCCAAGCCTGGCGCTCATCGGCGATGCGCCACACCTGGTCGATGAATGGCAGGAGGTGCCCGAGGTTTGGGATGCCGCTCGGCGCTTCGTGGACGCGAGCGGCAACGAACGCGGGACACTTTTGCTCACGGGCTCGACCGCGCTCAAAAGCGAGGAGCGCAGCCATGTTCGTCATTCCGGCACGGGTAGGATCGCCCGTCTGTCAATGCGCCCCATGGCCCTGTGCGAGTCGGGCGACGGCGAGCCGCTCGTGTCACTGGCAAGCCTCTTTAAGGGCGAGGGTTTTGCCCCTCAGCATCGCGAGAGCACGGTGGATGACGTCGCCCGCTGGTGCTGCAGGGGCGGTTGGCCTGCAAACCTTGGGCTTTCGGAAGAGCTTGCGCGAGAGACGGCAAGCCAGTACGTGCACTCGGTGCTCGACGTTAACGTGCTGGATGAGGGCATGTCGCCCGAGCTTGCACACGGCCTTTTGCGAGCTCTTGCCATGAACGAGAGCCAGGCCGTCACGTACAAGACGCTCATAAAGGACGCCTCGTACGGTGAGGCGGGCCCCGACGAGAGGACCATCGCTGCGTACTTGGACCTCTTCAACAGGCTCAAGCTGACCGAGGACCTGTGCGGATGGGAGCCGCCCATGCGCTCGAAGGCCCGCGTTCGCGTGCGCCCCAAGCGCTACTTCTGTGACCCGTCACTTGCGGCGGCGTTGCTGGGGGCTACCCCTGAGCGGCTGCTTGGCGATATGCAAACGTTGGGGATGCTCTTTGAGAACCTCGTTCTGCGCGACGTGCGCGTGTTCCTTTCCACCTACGGCGGTGTCGACAACAGTGTCCATTATTTCCGAGATGAGAAGGGCCTTGAGGTCGATCTGATCGTTGAGCACGACGGGCGCTGGGGAGCCATCGAGGTCAAGCTGAGTGATGCGAAAGCAGACGATGGAGCGAGAAATCTCAAGGCGCTGGAGAGGAAAGTGCTCTCCAATCCTGCCGCCCAGAATGCCGCGCCGGCGTTTTTGGCGGTCGTGGTTGGAAAGGGGAGCATTGCCTACACACGCGACGACGGCGTGGCGGTGATCCCCATGGCGGCACTTGGGGCGTAGTGGTTTTGCGGGCGTGCCGTGCTTCCTTTACCGAAAATCCATTTGGTAAACCAGATGCTCGCGGATAGAATAAAGTCGACGGCAGCCAAGTGGTGAAGAGCTGGGCAGCGCCGTTGCTTGGTCAAGAGGTCAGTGCCTTAATGGCAGCGACTTGTTATGCTTCGAATGCTGCTTGAGTGCCTCGGAAAGTTCGATAAGCGCCGTGAAGAGCAAGACCAAAGCAACCAAGAGCTCTGTGAGCTCTGATGGGCCCGGGATGACCGCTGATTCAAGTCACCGGGCCTAAACCTTTTTTATGCATTTGAATAGAGCAGGCGACTCCCTTGGGGCCGTCTGTATGGCGTGTGCCTGGCGTATGGCATTGCGCCCCGCTTTTATGTCCGCGCGACCGCCTATTCTTACGGCAATGTAGCCGCCTATGAAACGAGCGGCAGTTGACGGAGAAAGGCCCTGACCGTGCCAGACAAAAAGACGCCGTGTATCTCGGCTATCGATACGACGAACTTTGCGCGCCAGATTGTGCTGGACTTTGAGTTTGCGCCGGTGCCAAAGCAGCGCCAGCGACGTGGGCTGCGCAATGAGATTATCGAGGTTGGCGCCGTCAAGCTCGATTACCACGGCAACGTTATAGGCGAGTTCTCGCAGTTTGTGCAGACAGAATTTACCGAAGGCGTTGCGTTCCCCGTCCGCGAGCTCACAGGGATATCGGCCGTGGATACCGCGATGGCCGATCCGCTCTATGTGGTGATCGAAAGGCTCAGCGATTGGATCGGTCGCTACTCCGCCCAGGTGGTTTGCTGGAGCGGGGCGGATTGTCGACAGCTTTTGACCGAGTGCCAGGCAAAACACATCGGCCTTGCCGCATTTCCGACGGACTGGGCTGACTTGCAGGCGTTTTACACCTCGATCATGGACGTGGGCAGCCACGGGTGCGTCTCGCTGGGCGACGCGGCAACGTGGTTTGGCATCGAGTTTGACGAGTCGACGGGCCACGCCCACAGCGCCCTAGCCGATGCGCGCGTAACCGCCAAGTTGCTCAAACAGATGATGGACGGGGACTACCGTGTGAGCCCGCACGCCCAGGAGATCCGCCAGCGGTGGGGGATGGGCGAGCGATCCCAGACGCGCCTTTCCAGCAAGTGCCCCGAGCTGGGCGACCTGCTATTGAGACTTAAGGCGGAGGGGAGGTAGGGGCAGACGGCCATCCGGAGGCGTCTGATTGGCGGCCCCTCGGGGCTTGCCCGTACGTAGGCAATGTGCCGAATGCTCGCCATCGAAATTTATCGATGGCCTATTTCAGACTGTAATGGGCCTGAGCCATCCCGGGGAAATTGCCGCGTGACCTATAATGTTTGGAACAGTTAAATGCGCTTTTTGCAATTGTGCAGATAGGTTTTGCTATGGTTTTCGATAAAGAGGCTTCGTTCGAAGAAGCGGTCATAACCGTGCTGAAGCAGCACGGCTGGGACGATGCGGGAGGTGTGCTTCGCTATCCCACCGAGCAGGACCTCATCGACAACTGGGCGAAGATTCTGTTCCAGAACAACGCCGACATAGACCGCCTGAACGGCTGTCCGCTCACCCAGAGCGAGATGGCACAGGTCATCGAACAAATCGAAACGCTCAAGACCCCGCTCGCGCTAAACGGGTTTATCAATGGGAAGACCGTTGCCATCACACGCGACAACCCCGACGATGTGCTTCATCTAGGCAGAGAGGTGAGCCTAAAGATCTACGATCGCCAGGAGATTGCAGCCGGTCAGAGCCGCTACCAGATTGCTCAACAGCCGGTTTATCCTGCTAAAAGCAAAATCCTTAACGATCGTCGCGGTGATCTATGCCTGCTCATCAACGGCATGCCCGTCATCCATATCGAGCTTAAGCGCAGCGGCGTGCCCGTAAGCCAGGCAACCGGCCAGATTGAAAAATACGCGCACGAAGGTGTGTTCACGGGACTCTTCCGCCTGGTGCAGATCTTCGTGGGAATGACCCCTGACGAGGCGCGGTACTTCGCCAACCCCGGAGCGGGTGCGTTTAACCCCAACTTCTTCTTCCACTGGGAGGACTTCAACAACGAGCCCGTCTGTGCGGGCGACAAACCTGGAGCCGACGAATGGAAGCGATTCACCTCCACGCTGCTCTCCATTCCTATGGCGCACCAGCTCATCGGCTTCTACACCGTGGCCGACAGCTCGGACGGCTGCCTGAAGGTCATGCGCAGCTACCAGTACTACGCGGCCGCCGCCATATCCGACAAGGTGCGCAGGTGCAAATGGGACGAGAGACCCAAGAGCAGTACCCCGGGGCGTCCCGGCGGTTACATATGGCATACCACCGGCTCCGGCAAGACCATGACGAGCTTCAAATCTGCCCAGCTCATAGCTGACTCGCGCGACGCCGACAAGGTGATCTTTCTCATGGACCGCATCGAGTTGGGCACGCAGTCGCTCTCCGAGTACCGCGCGTTCGCAGACGACGCCGACGACGTGCAGGGGACCGAGAACACGCAGGTGCTGAAGTCGAAGCTCGCGAGCGACGACCCCAAGAACCGCCTCATCGTGACCTCTATCCAGAAGATGAGCAACGTGAAGGCTGGCGAGGGCAGAATCACCCAGGCGGAACTCAACCGCCTAGCTTCCAAACGGATCGTGTTCGTCATCGACGAGTGCCACCGCTCCACTTTCGGCGAGATGCTCCAGGACATACGTCACGCGTTCCCCAACGCGCTGTTCTTCGGCTTCACAGGTACGCCGATTCTCGACGAGAACCAGAAGAAGGGCTCCACCACCGCCATGGTGTTCGGCGAGTGTCTGCACCGTTACAGCATCGCAGACGGCATCCGCGACGGCAACGTCCTGGGCTTCGACCCATATATGGTGACGACCTTCGACGACCACGACGTGCGCGAGGCGGTCGCCCTAGAGCAAGCGAAAGCCGCAACAGTAGCCGAAGCCATCTTCGACGATCGAAAGAGCAAGGTCTTCTACTACTATATGGACTCGGCAAAGGTCCCCATGGGACCGATGGTCGACAGCGCCGGCAACCGCATCAAGGGCATCGAGGATTTCCTCACCCGCGCCCAATACTGGCCCGACACTCCGCACCACGAAAAGGTCGTAGAGGATATCCTGCGCCGTTTCCCGGTGCTCTCCCACGGCAACAAGTTCCATGCAATCTTGGCGACGAGCTCCATTCCAGAGGCGATTGACTATTACCGAGCCTTCAAGGAACGCGCCCCGCAGATGAAGGTGACCGCCCTTTTCGACCCGAGCATTGACAACAGCGCCGGCTCTACGGTGAAGGAAGATGCCCTGGTCGAGCTCATAGAAGACTACAACAAGGCATACGGCCAGGAGTACACCATCCCTACATGGCCCGCCATGAAGAAGGACATCTCGGCGCGCCTTTCTCACAAGAAGCCCTACGTCAACGTCGACTCCAACCGCGACTCTCGTATCGACCTGCTCATCGTAGTGGACCAGATGCTCACGGGCTTCGACTCCAAATGGCTCAACACGCTCTACCTCGACAAGGTCATCGACTACGAGAGCATCATCCAGGCGTTCAGCCGTACGAATCGCCTGTTCGGCCCCGACAAGCCCTTCGGCACGATCCGCTATTACCGTCATCCCCACACCATGAAGGGCTATATCGAAGCGGCAGTGAAGCTGTATTCGGGAGACCGACCGCTCGACATGTTTGTCCAGAAGCTACCGGAGAATATCGCGTTGATGGACGCGTGCCTTCGGGAGATACTCATGGTCTTCGAAGCAGCTGGCGTAGGAGACCTCTCCAGGCTCCCCGCATCGCAGGAAGCCAGGCGCAAGTTCGCCAAGGAGTTCGTTGAGCTCAACGAGTTCCTTGAGGCCGCGAAGGTGCAGGGCTTCACATGGGAGCAGGACACCTACGAGTTTGAGGAGGAGCCGGAGGAAGGCGAGCCGAGGGGCAAGTCCTTCTTCGTGCAACCGGTCATCGACGAGCGGACCTATCTCATTCTCGTGCAGCGCTACAAGGAGTTGTTCGCAGGAGGGGACGGGCCTGGCGACGCGCCCGAGGCGCCCTACGAGCTCGATGGTCATATAACCGAGATCGACACGGGGCTCATAGACAGCGACTACATGAACGCGAACTTCGAGAAGTGGCTGAAATGCCTTGAGCAGGATGACGAGGGTCTTGCCGCCGCGCGCGAGGAGCTCCACCGATCGTTCGCGTCCCTAAGCCAGGATGACCAGCGCTTCGCCGAGCTGTTCCTTCACGATGTCGAGCGAGGGGACGTCGCCCTGGAAGATGGCAAGACGTTGAGGGATTACATCACGTCCTATGCCCGCAAGGCGAAAAACGCTCAAGTCGAGCGAATCGTCGAGGCGCTCGGCATAGACGGCGGGCTTCTTGCCACCATGGCTGCGCTTGACCTGACGGAATCGAACATTAACGAGTTCGGACGCTTCGACGATTTGAAGGACTCGGTGGACAAGGCGCGCGCCAAGGCCTTCTTTGAGCAGAAGGAAGGCAGGACGCTTCCCCTGTTCAAGGTGAACACCCGTGCGGCTGCACTGTTGAAGAAGTTCATCCTGGAAGGCGGTTTCGACATCGACGAATGAGCGGCTTTTTTGAACAGGCGAAATCGAAAGTTTGTCTATCTGAGGGGACGCATGCGACCATGCGTCCCCTCGTTTCAACTTGGGAACAGCGTAAGTTGGGAGAATTTGGTTCGGTTGCGATGTGCAAGCGCATCTACAAAGAGCAAACCTCGGAGCAGGGCGATGTTCCGTTCTTTAAGATTGGAACTTTTGGTGCGGATCCAGATGCCTTCATCTCCAATGAGCTGTTTGACTACTTCAAGCGTACCTATCCGTATCCAACTCCGGGTACGTTATTGATATCGGCTGCAGGAAGTATTGGGCGAGTTGTTGAATACCAAGGTGAAAAGGCATATTTTCAAGACTCAAACATTGTTTGGCTCGAACACGATCATAGATTGAACGATACGTTTCTCAAGCCTTTATATTCGCAAATTGAATGGGGCTTAGAAGGCAGCACGATTAAGCGACTTTACAACAAGGACTTACTGAGTGCAGAAGTCACTATTCCAGGCAGTGGAGAGCAAAAAGAAATCGGCCGGTTCTTTGCCAAGCTCGACGACCTCATCACCCTTCATCAGCGTGAGCCAACTCACATGATGAAAGAGGGTAAAAATGCCAATTGTTATCAATGAAGAATCTCTTTTCTGCGACTACTACTCGCAATGGATTAGCGTCTACAAAGAAGGGGCCATCCGTGAGGTCACCATGGGAAAGTACCGGCTCACGCAGTCTTGGCTTGCCAAGCTGATTCCAGACCTCAAGATAAAAGATCTCGACCGGACCTCGTACCAGCAGCTCATCAATGGTTACGCAGAACACCACGAGCGCCAGACAACCATGGACTTCCACCATCAGCTTAAGGGGGCGATCCTTGATGCAGTTGACGAAGGACTCATTCCCCGCGACCCTACGCGCAAGGCCATCATCAAAGGGAAACAGCCGCGGGCGAAAAAGATCAAGTATCTCAACCAGTTTGAGCTTCATGCCATGCTCGGTGACCTTGATTTATCAGGCGGGCCGAGTTGGGATTGGCTTATTCTGATAGTCGCTAAAACGGGCTTGCGCTTCTCCGAGGCCCTTGGACTTACTCCCGAAGACTTTGACTTCGCCCATCAAACGCTCTCGGTGAACAAGACTTGGGATTACAAGAACGGTGGCGGATTCGTCCCCACGAAAAACGCCTCATCGATGCGGAAGGTTCAACTCGACTGGCAACTCATCATGCAACTTTCTGGACTGCTCAAAGACCTTCCGCCGACCGAGCCCATATTTGTGAAGGGGAAAGTCTATAACTCGACGGCTAACAGCGTTTTGGCGCACCACTGCAAAAATGTTGGCGTGCCCACCATATCCGTCCATGGACTGCGGCATACGCACGCATCACTTCTACTGTTCGCCGGTGTCTCTATCGCCAGCGTGTCCCGAAGGCTCGGCCATGCAAGCATGACCACCACTCAGGAAACCTATCTGCACGTCATTCAAGAGCTCGAGAACAAGGACATTGACATCGTCATGAGGGCTCTTTCGACTCTTATTTAACCTGTATCAGCAAACCGTGGCTCACGCTGATGAAGGGTGATGAGGGAATCAAGATTGAGAACAACCGATGATATGCGCTTTTGCTCGCTTTCCGACGGGTAAGAGATCTCAACTTCAGCGATGTCGTTGCCATGGACGTGTACGACCGATTTTCCTTGTGCCCGCCTTGCCAAATCATCATGGGCTTTGCTGTGCGTTATGGCAAGTGCGGTGTAGTCCGGATCGAGCTTGCCTGTCGGGGTGACGACGTTCAAATCACCACCCAAAATGATTCCTGACCTGCGCACGGATGATGCGACGGCGATATCTTCTGCCGTCTCACCGGATGCAGGAACGATCACTTCGTTGCCCCTTGAAAGAATCGATCCATCCTGCTCAACGGTAAAAGTGTCTACTTCCTCGATACGCGATTCGTATTGGGTATACAGGCGTCCATATAAGATTAGTGGGGTGCCGGCATCCCTAATGTCAGCTTTGCTGTATCCATGTCCCTTAGAAAACGTGCATAGCTCTCCCAACTTACGCTGTTCCCAAGATGGAGTCGTCCAATTTGGATAACCGCTTGGGAACAGCGTAAGTTGGGGGAGCTGTTTGTCGAAAGCGATGAGCGCTCCTCAACCGAAGAAATCCTGTCGGTTAGCGTAGCCAACGGTATCTATCCGGCATCCGAATCCGAAAGAGACACCAATCCTGGCGCAAGCATCGCCAATTATAAGATTGTTCGCGTCGGGGACATCGTGTACAACAGCATGCGCATGTGGCAGGGCGCGGTCGGTTCAAGCAGGTACAACGGTATCGTAAGCCCAGCTTATGTGGTTGCAAAGCCTGTAGTCGAGCTTGACTCGACTTGCTTTGGCTACCTGTTGAAGAGGCCTGAATTGCTTTACAAATACCTCTGCAACTCTCAGGGCAATTCCAAAGATACGCAAACTCTGAGGTACGAACGTTTCGCTGAAATTACGGCTGAAGTACCATCGACCATCGAAGAACAGCGAGCAATATCTGATTGTCTAGAGGGTCTCGACAACCTCATCGCCCTTCATCAGCGTAAGTGCCGATACCGTGGCTTATGCGGGTATCTTTCTTGGGAACAGCGTAAGTTGGGGGATGTCGGCAAAAAAGTAACTACCAAGAATGCTGACGGTGCTTTGAATGAGACATTTACAAACTCTGCTGAGCGCGGGATTGTTAGCCAACTCGATTATTTTGACCACGACATCACTAACGAAGCAAACGCAAATGGGTATTACGTCGTGCATCCAAATGATTTCGTGTATAACCCCCGCATTTCTACCATCGCGCCATGTGGGCCAATTAATAGAAATCGCCTGAACAGAACGGGTGTCATGTCGCCGCTATACACGGTTTTTTCTATTGATGACGGTGTTTGCAAGACGTATCTTGAGCACTATTTCAAAACATCTAGATGGCACGACTTCATGTTTCTTGAGGGTAATACAGGCGCACGATCAGACAGGTTCTCCATTTCTGACTCGATGTTCTTTGAGATGCCGATTTGGTGTCCGTCTTTAGCCGAGCAGGAAGCAATTGCACAGCAACTGGAGTTGACTGATAACCTCATCACCCTTCATCAGCGACAGCGGCAAGAAGGCGATGACGTCTTATGTCTCGGTCGCAAATAGTAAAAACCGTCGATTCGGCCAATGCGAATCGACGGTTTCAGGGATCACAGAGTGATGCCTGTGTCAAAAAACTAAACGAACATCTTATCTAAAAGCGATTTCTTCATATTCTTCAGTAAATCCAACTTACGCTGATGAAGGGTGATGAGGTTAGCGAGATGGAGGAAAACCAATCCGACAGCCTCCTGTTCGCGCATGGAGGGCATCAAGAGAACAACATCGGCTAAGGTATCCTGCGACACATTGATATGTTGAGCGCCCTGAGCTCTGTGAGTAATTTGCTCGCGAATTAAAGAGGAACCAAGAAGATATTTAATGAAAATGGGGTTATACTCATCGACTTTTTTACCTCTTATCACGAATCCTCCGAAAGCGGATGGAACATGCTGGTCAAGATACACGTTCGACGTTCCGGCATCCTCCTGATTTTCCGAGCTGCGCTGAAACAGTACATCACCGTACTCAACACAATAGCGGCTAGCTTCTTCGTAATTTAGGCGAGCTTTGCCCCTTACTGTCTCGTGCGTAATGAATTCATCATCAAGAACATCCATGACACTGATAAGCGGAATCCCGCTTCCAAATGACTCGCTGGAGCCATTAAAACCATTTTGGAAAAGAAGCAGTTCCCCCAACTTACGCTGTTCCCAAGGGTCAGTGAAACCTTCGAAGCGGATTTCGGGCTCGGTCTCGCCGGGTTTCGGAAACATCTTGTCGAGCATCGATTTCTTCACCGTGCACAGCTTTTCGTGCTTACGCTGATGAAGGGTGATGAGGGTGTCGAGGTTGTTAAAAAACTCGCCGAGCTGGCTCTGTTCGTTAAAACTTGGAACAAGTGCGATCGTTTCGTTAATTGCTTCTTTAGATAAACTGGGCAACCCAGTTGATTCATCTTTGGATTTCCAATCAACATTCAAGAAGGAGCAATGAACGAATTCAAGGTCAATGTCCGATTTTGGAATCGCATAAAACAGCGTGTCAACCGTCCAAAATGGAGCCTTTAGCAAATACGGTTTGTCGATTGTTCCCTTCCTGCCGATACCAACAGCATCGCGATCGTGAGACAAAGCCTCGTCAACGCTCGTCATAAAACCACCGGTTCCATAGACGGGAATGGAGCCTTCTTTGAGATGCTTGTAATCCTTACCACTGCAAACATCGACGACATCCAAGAACTTACGCTGTTCCCAAGGGTCAGTGAAACCCTCGAAGCGGATTTCTGGGGTATTTTGTTTCTCTACCATGCTACTCACCGCCCAACAGCTTGCGCAGCTCGGCGATGCCAGCCATGTCGTACTCATTGCCCGTAAGCTGCCCCAGCATGTCTGCTAGCTGGCTTTCTGCATCATCTATCTGGTTGCACACGTCCGAGTAGGTTGTCGCGTATTTGGCGTTGAGCGCAGCTACCTTCGCGATGAAGTCGCTCACGACAGTTTCGGGAAGAGCCTGGAGCTCGGCCTGCAACGGCTCTATCCACTTGGCAACCAATAGGTCATCGAGCTGGGCATCGGTCAGGCCCTCGATGACTTCCTTGGTCGTCTCCTCAAGAGCCACTCTCGCTTCCTTGTTTACCTTCTTGAGGCTTTTCTCCTCATCGAACAACGCCTGCGCACGAACCAGACCTTGCTCAAAATCGTTTTCGGGGTGCTTTCCGATAGCCTTCACAGCCTTCTTGAGCTCAGTCGCCACAAACGAACCTTCGTCGTTGACAGCAGCGGAAGACCCCTTGTCCTCCTCATCGAAACTCTCGAGAATCTCGTCTATTTCCTGCGATATCTCGCCTAGACGGGAATCACGGGAAGTGATCTCCTTGACGTCTTCGGCAAGCAGGTGCTCTTGCACAAGCGCAAACGGCAGGATGCGGCCAGCCCAGCCGTCCTGCACCTCGACGTCTTTGCCGTTCTTCTTTTTGACCACCATGTTCGGGTCTACCTTGCGCACGGCGGTTTTCCCCTCGGTCTGGATGACCTCCAGATCGCCAGAGATTCCCACCCAGGCATCGTCGAGCGCCTGGTAGGCGTCGTAGCTGTCGACCAGGGCCATGCCCGTCAGTGCGTCTTTCAATAGCGCCGCGATGACCTCTTCCTCCGCCACGGTATCAACTTCATCGGCGCCGTCTACCAAGCGGCTTCGCAGCGTGGCAGGTAAATGGCTTATCGCATTACGGTATCCGTCCAGAAAGGCACGGACATCGGCGTTTTCCTTCGCCGCTTGCGCAACGTTGTCGGTCGCGGGCACAAGACACGATCCACCAGCGTCACGGTAGAGTTGCCCTTTGAGGCTCGGCCATACCTTCCAATAGCGCTCGAGCGCGTCGACCTCGGCCTTCGGCACGCCGCCGAACATGGTGGCATACACGTCCCAGCTTTCGGCGGCCGTGCTCGAGTCCACATAGCGCGGGATGTTGAGGTTATAGTCGTTGGCGCGGATCTCGTCGATGGGAACCAGGCGGCTGAACTTGTCGACGGTCGCGTTCGTTGTCACAGCGTCGACGATACGCTTGATGTCACTTGCCCGCAGCTTGTTGTTCTTGCCTTCTTTCACGAAGTGCTTGGAAGCGTCCACGACCAGCACGTCGCTGCTCTCGCGCTGCTTGCGGAGTACCATGACGATTGTCGGGATGCCGGTGCCGAAGAAAATGTTGGCGGGAAGCCCGATAATTGCCTGAATATGGCGGTTCTCCACCAGGTTCTTGCGGATGGTGCCCTCCTCGCCGCCGCGGAACAGCACGCCATGGGGCAGAACGATGCACATGATGCCGTCGGGGCGCAAGTGGTACAAATCATGCAAGAGGAAGGCATAGTCGGCTTTGGATTTGGGGGCAACGCCGAACTTGAAGCGCGGATCGAGTTCTTTGTCTTCCGGATCCCAGTTTTGGGAGTAGGGCGGATTCGACACCACGGCATCGACGAACAGTGGATTGTAGGTCTCATCCTTGTTCTCGACCGTATCGAACCAGGGCCAATCGTCTTCGAGCGTATCGCCATTGCGTGCCACGATGTTGTCGGGGAGTATTCCGCGCATGACCAGATTCATGCGTGTGAGGTTGTATGTGTTCTCCTTAAGCTCCTGCGCATAATACTTGATGGAGTTCGGGTCGCCGTTGCGTCGCGCCACTGCCTTGCCGATATTGATAAGCAGCGAGCCCGATCCGCTCGTGGGGTCGTAGATGGTGATGTTCTCGCGTCCGGCCAGGTGCCACGAGACAATCTCGCTCATGAGCATGGACACCTCGTGCGGCGTGTAGAACTCGCCGGCTTTCTTACCGGCGTTGGCGGCGAAGTTGCTGATGAGGTACTCGTAGATGAAGCCGAGCACGTCGTAGTCTTGGCGACCGTCCATCGGGATGTCCTTGATGAGGTAGATGAGATCGCGAGCGGCCTTGGACTGGCTCCGCGCGTCGGTGCCGAGTTTGGAGAGACCGGTCTGCAACGTGTCGAAGATGCCGTCGAAGACACGCTTGCGGGCGGGATCGATGTTGCGGCTAAAGGCAGAGAGGGCGTCGCGAACATTCGAAATATCGAAGTCGCCGCCCTTGGCGACCCAGGTGGAGAAGAGGTTCTCGTAGGCGATGAAGTAGCCGCACTCGCCCTTGACGAACTCGACCGTCTCCTCCTCGTCTTCCACCAGGCTGGGCAGGTCCTCCTCTGCGAAGTCGCGCGCCTTCAGGCGGGTGACCTCGGTCTCGGATAGGAACTTGTAGAAGATGAATCCCAGAATGTAATCCTTGTACTCGTTTGCCTCGATCTTGGATCGCATCTTGTTGGCGGACTCCCATATCTTGGAGGCCAGCTGCTGCTTGTTCATCTAGTTTTCCTCACTTCTATAGACTTGGTTGAGTGTTTCTCCGTCGTCGCTTACCCATTCGGTCCAGCCGTTCTGGCTGCTGCCGAGCACAAACACCGCCGCGGCGCTGGGCGTCGGAAACTCGAGATCTTCGGCGAGCTCTGCGATACCGCCCGAATCGCCGAAGATCTTCCTGCGTGCGGCCGCGACGGCCGCGTTTTTCAGCACGGGTCTCGAGAGGTTCACTTTCGAGCCAGCGAGCACGGTGAAGTGCCCGGTGGCCTTGTCGTAGCGCCCCGCCCCGCGTATGCCATTCTTCTTCGTGTGGAAGATTGCCGGCGCACCCGCGGGGCCCTGGTCGACCCTGTCGAGGTCGTACCCCAGAGCCGCCATCCTGAAGAGGATCCTCTCGTGCAAGCGCTCGACGGCCTCTTCCTTGTACGGGTCGACGTAGGGCTTGGGCGTCGCCGAGTTGTCGGTCTCGTACGAGCCGTGGGTACGCACGTAATCGATGGCCTTCGCCTCGAGAACGTCCAGTGCGTCCCTGCTGATGTTCTGGTCGTCATCGAGGAACATAACGGCCTTGTTCCAGAACTCCTTCTTCGCCTTGTGCGCGTCGAGCCGGGCGATGCCCTGGGTCGTCTGCCCCGCGTAGACGCGGGTCACGTTGCCGTGGTCCTCGTCGAGCAGGTAGTAGACGCCGCGCTGCGGGATATTCGGCAGCGACTTCGCCTCGGCGAGGTCTTCCCTCGGAACGACGACGGTCACAAGCGACTCGCCGTCGATCCGGCAGATGCGGATGCGGTCCGGCTGCGCGTCTATGAGCTGGACGGTGAGGGTCTTGACCCTGATCATGCTCACGCCCCCTTCTTCGCGAGCTCTTCGATCATGCAGGTGCGTACGAAGGCGGAGAAGCTCATGCCTCGCAGCGCCGCCTCCTCCTTCGCAGCGTCACGCAGGGTATCGGGGATGCGCAGGGTCACGGAGACCTGGTCGCCGTCCACTAGGAAGCTCCTGATCTCGGTCTCGTCGGGGTTGCTCTTGATGAGCTGCTTGTAGCTATCGGGCATCTGCGCTCCCATCGCTCGAAATGCAATACAAATACGTTTACAGAATTATAGCGTTGCATTGCTGGCGACTGTTGAGGCGAACGGGTGAACGGCAATATGGTCAGGCGTGGAATCGAAGAGTCAGGCAGGGACAATCCTGCCAACAACGATGTCGTGGTCTCGCGTGGCGGGTGCGTTCGCTTACACTCCCGCAATCCCACGCGCCGCGCTCAGCAGCTCGTACTCCCTTTGGCTCCACTGGTGCAGCTCGGCCGCGCGAACGGCATCGCGGCACAGGTCCAGGAATACCTCGGCTCCCTCGCAGAAACACTCACGGGCAAAGACGCCGGATCCGTCCGCAACGCACGCGCCGTCGGCGAAGAGCTTCCAGCTGGACGGCTCACGCGAGTCATCTCCAAGAAGCTTAATCTGCAACACATGCGGATTGCCGGCAGCGCAGAGCTCTTCCTCGAGTACCTGCACCGTAAAGCGTATCTGGTGGGAGAGGCTGCTCTTGACCATGGCGGAGGCGTAGCCATTTGGCTTATCCAGAAGATGCATTCGTTTTGGCTTGGCTACCAGGTTGTGGAAGTTGCGCTCACTGCGCACGGAGAAATTGTCCATACGGACTCCTTTCATCGATGTTGGCAGGGCCACCGTGCCTCTTGGCCGGTTGGCGTCGGGATCGTGGAGCCAACTCTCTACCCCGACTCTGGATAAAACGCGCCCGCTCCTTGCTGGCACGATGGAGTCTCTCAGCGCGCGCGGACACAAATCAAGCGCCGCCTGCGAAATGATGTGCAGACGGCGCTTGATTTCGCCGGCTGCTGTTAGGCTTAAATCCGAAAAAGTGTCGAAATATCCCGTGTAAAAGTACGGAAAAGTGTCGTAATACACACTTCAAAATCTCGAAAAAGTGTCGAAATGAGCATCTAGCAACCACGGAAAAGTGTATCCTAGTGCTAAAACAGCACGTAATAAGGGGTGCGCTTATGCTACAGAGAAAAGCGAAAGCACAGTTTGAATCTTGGCTTGCCTCGTCGCCTAACAAGGCTCTTTTGGTCAAGGGCGCCCGACAGGTAGGAAAGTCATATTTGGTCAACGTCTTTGCAAATGAATCGTTCGAAAATGTCGTGACGTTCGACCTTATCGCCGACGCGTCCGTGCGCGATTCGTTTTTGGCGGCGAAAAGTGCGGATGATCTGCTTATGCGTATGTCTATTGCTGCAACGCAGCCGATGGTTGCGAACAAGACCGTTGTGGTTATCGACGAGGTGCAGCGATGCCCCAACGTGGTGACGTTTATCAAATATCTGGTCCAGCGCGGCGACTTTCGATACATCCTTACCGGATCGCTCCTTGGCGTTGAGCTCGAGGGCATCGATTCCCTGCCGGTGGGGTATGTCGAGCAGGTCCAGATGTACCCGCTCGACTTTGAGGAGTTTTGCTGGGCAAATGGCGTTGGTGCCAGCGTGTTTGACATGCTCAGGGGCTGTCTAAAGAATGAGGGGGAGCTTCCCGGCTATCTGTATGACCGCTTGCTCGATCTGTTCCATCAGTATGTGGTGGTGGGAGGCATGCCCGACGCGGTCAATTCCTTCTTGGCGACGCGCAATGTCGACGAGGTTCGAAACATCCACCGCGATCTTCACGCCCTGTATCGCGATGACATCGC
The DNA here is from genome assembly GCF_003436275.1 of Collinsella sp. TM09-10AT. GTDB lineage: Bacteria > Actinomycetota > Coriobacteriia > Coriobacteriales > Coriobacteriaceae > Collinsella. Next base: position 35,011 of record NZ_QSOP01000003.1, on the reverse strand, counting down.
AAAGTACGCTCCGCCCGAGCTGCGCTTGGTTATTCGCGATATCTATGATCTGATTCCCAGCGAGGCCGGTTCCAAAAACAAGCGATTCAAACTGTCATCGATTAACGGTGTCAAACGTTTTTCGCAGGTGACAGATCATTTCCTCTGGCTATCGGAGGCGGGTGTCGCGCTTCCTGTGTATAACGTAACGGCGCCCGTGGCACCCCTTTTATTGGGGGAGCAACGAAATCTGTTTAAGCTGTTTTACTTGGACACCGGAATGCTTATGTCGTCGTATTCCAAAAGGGTCGCCCAAGGCGTTTTTGATGGGGAGGCAGAAGGCCCCTTTGGCATGAATATGGGGGCGGCATTCGAGGGCTTCGTTGCCCAAGAGCTCAAAGCCCACGGATTTAGATTGCGCTACTTTACGTCCAAAAAGGTCGGTGAGCTCGATTTTGTGGAAGAGACGTTCGATGGGGAAGTGCTCGCCATCGAGGTCAAATCGGGCAAGAGTTTTAAGTCCCACGCGGCGCTCGATAACGCACTGGCAACGAAGGGCTACGGAATCGATCGCGCCCTGGTACTTGCGGAATGTAATCTTCACCGCGATGGTGACGTGCTGTATCTGCCCATCTTTATGGCAGGGCTTTTGGAGCCGTAACGTGCCGCCGACTCTTCCGACCCTCCCTTAGCCCTCGCTACTCGTCGTCCCCGTCGTTGGGGTCGCCCTTGAGGGTGTTGATGTCCAGATACTCGTTATCGTCCTCTTTTTGCTGGGTCTCCGACTCCGCTTGGGTGGGGCCGGAGAACAGCCGGAATCCCTCAAACGCAATGACGCCGAGCAGGGCAATGATAATGGCGATAAAGGCAACCTTGACTGCCTGCGGAAATTCCGAGAAACGCAGCGCCTTTTCCGTGGCGTAATAATCGGCGAAGCGCTCTTCGCCCGTGCTTTTGGTATACGCCGGCGCGGACGCGGCCTCCGGGTCATATTCCGGTGCAGGCGTGGCAGCGTACGGATCGTTGAGATAATCGCTCGATGCGGTGCCATAATCTTCGGTCTCGATGCGACCGGTGTCAGCATAGCCATCGGAATAATCGGAATATGCCGCACCGCCCTCATAATCCGCGGCGCTCGTGTTGGCGGCAAAAAGCGGGTTAACTGGAACATCGAGCGCCGGCATGCCGGTAGAGGTCTCATCCAGATCGGCTGCAGCCCAGAAATCGTAGGCAACCTGATGGGCAACGGGCTCATCGAGCCTTGTGACCGGAGGCTTGCGTGCCGCAGGAACAGGCAACTGCTGGGCGCTGTACATAACGGTGCTGTCGGCCGATTTGCCCTGCGTCGCCGCAGCGAGAAATGCCGCCGTCTCGGACGGGTCGCTTGCGGGGCGGGGAGTGGGCGTGGGCGCCGAAATGGGTGCGGGCGCAGACGCGGGCGTCGAAACAGGCGGCTGCGCAGGAGTCGGCGCAGATGCGGGCTTAGGCGCAAGTGCGGGATTGGGGCTTGACGGGCGAGCCCCACCGCCCATGAGTTCGTCGGCGGTCCACGGGCGATCATCCATCACGTCGTCAAGGCTCAGCGAAAACAGGTCGTCTTCACCCTCATCGAACATGCGGTGCACATGTCCACCAATTGCCGGAATCAATCCGCGACCGGTGCATGATGCCTTGCTCAACGCCATTCTGTTCCACCCTTTCGAAATACTAATGACATCGATTATATGGAACTTCCCAAGCGGCTCGGTCTTGGATTCGAGCTTTCCAGAACTCGCGCCCAAAAGGGGAGGGGCAATCTAGGCGAGTGCCTACTTGTCGTCGGCCGCCGCCTTGGCCTCATTGAGGTAGCTATAGAAGCTGTACTTGGAGATGCCAAAGAACTCGCAGGCGCGCTCGCTCGACTTGGAAATGAGGAAGGCGCCGCGACGGTCGAGGTAGCCAATGGCGCGAATGCGCTCATCTTTGGTCATGAGTGCCGCGGGCTTGCCCACAAACTGTTCGCACTCGTGCAGCAGGTCCTCGAGCAGGTCGCCGATGTTCTTGGTAATGGGCTCGGGCTCGGTGTAACCCGTGCCGCCGGTGCCGGTAAAGGCGTCGAGCGAACGCTCAAAAGCCTTCATAAGCGTAATGTCAAAGTTGATGCCCAAAATGCCGACGGGCTTGCCCTCATCGTTGCGGATAAAGATGGTCGAGGACTTGAGCAGCTTGCCATCGGCGGTTTTGGTGAGGTACGGCTCGCGGTCGTGCACGTCGGCGGTGCCCTCGTGCATGGATTCAAGCACAATATGGCTGGGGCCGTCACCCAGTTTGCGCCCGCTGACGTGGCCGTTTTCGATCACTACGATGGAGCGGTCCACGTCCTCGGTCTCCAGGTCGTGGACGACGACTTCGCAGTTGGGGCCAAATTGGAGCGCCAGGCCGTGTGCAAGGCGCTTGTAGAACTCAATCTGTGCGGGGGTCATGGGTGCCTTCCTAAAAATTAGTTTGGGCTCACTGTGCCATAAACCCCACTTGTTCGCAAATAACGAAAGCGTCGCTGTGTTATGTGACCGTTCGGCGGCGAAAAGGTACCGATTACGGCAACAAACAATTTGTTAGGTTTTCCAATCAAAAAGTGTGATAGAACAGTGCTAACAAACTTTTTGTTTGGCATCCACATAAAAGTTCAGCCGTGTGAATGGGATCGGGCTGAAACGCGTATGCGGGGGCCGGCAAGAGAGAACTTAAGGAGTTCACCGTATGGCCGATAAGATCCAGTGGGCGGGCAACACGATGCCCAAGAGCGATGACAAGCACTTGGGAATCATGAGCCTCGACCACGTGAAGAAGGCCCGCGCCTTCCACCAGTCGTTCCCCCAGTACACCGTCACTCCGCTTGCCCGCCTGGATGGCCAGGCCGCGCGCCTGGGCCTGTCCAACCTGTGCGTTAAGGACGAGAGCTATCGCTTTGGCCTCAACGCCTTTAAGGTCCTGGGCGGTTCGTTTGCCATGGCCAACTACATTGCCGACGAGACCGGCAAGGACGTTGCCGAGTGCACCTTCGATTACCTGACCTCCGATCAGCTTGCCAAGGACTTTGGCCAGGCTACCTTCTTTACCGCCACCGACGGCAACCATGGCCGCGGCGTGGCATGGGCTGCCAACAAGCTGGGCCAGAAGGCCGTCGTGCACATGCCCAAGGGTTCCACCAAGCCACGCTTCGATAACATCGCCGCCGAGGGCGCCACGGTGACCATCGAAGAGGTCAACTACGACGAGTGCGTGCGCATGGCCGCCGCCGAGGCCGATGCCTGCGAGCGCGGCGTCATCGTTCAGGACACCGCCTGGGAGGGCTACGAGAAGATCCCGTCCTGGATCATGGAGGGCTACGGCACCATGGCTTCCGAGGCTGCCGAGCAGCTGCGCGAGATGGCCATCAACCGCCCGACGCACGTGTTTGTCCAGGCTGGCGTGGGTTCGCTCGCCGGCGCCGTGGTGGGCTACTTCACCAACCTGTATCCCGATAACCCGCCCACCTTCGTCGTGGTCGAGTGCGCGCCTGCCGCCTGCCTGTACAAGGGCGCTGCCGCCGGCGACGGCGACCCGCGCATCGTGGACGGCGACATGCCCTCCATCATGGCCGGCCTGTGCTGCGGCGAGCCCAACATCTTGGGCTGGGATATCCTGCGCAACCACACCACCGCCTTCGTGTCCTGCCCCGACTGGGTCACCGCTCGCGGCATGCGCACCCTGGGCGCTCCCGAGAAGGGCGACCCGCGCGTCATCTCCGGCGAGTCCGGTGCTGTGACCACTGGCCTGGTCGAGACCCTCATGCTCGACCCCGAGTACGCCGAGCTCAAGGAGCTCATCGGCCTGGACAAGACGAGCTCCGTGCTCTGCTTCTCCACCGAGGGCGACACCGATCCGGATCAGTACCGTCGCATCGTCTGGGAGGGCGAGTACCCGACTTGCTAGCAGGCTGACCTGTCCGGAGGCAGCCGGAGGACTTTACTCCCTGCTCGGACAGTCCTGCTCGCACGGAGAGCACATTAAGTGCTCTCCGGCTCGTGCGGAACTCGCGACGGAGCAAAGTCCTCCGTCCGCCTCCTATGGTTGCTTGCTTGCCGGGTGCTCGACCTCACGCTGCTTGGCACAAGTGATCTATCTGAAATATCTACCTGTAGGTAAACCCTTGTAGAAAGGTTGACTGTTATGACTAAGGAACTCGATTTCGAGGCAATTAAAAACGCTGCGGAGTCTCACCGTGCTGATATGACTCGCTTCCTGCGCGCCATGATCTCTCACCCCTCTGAGTCCTGCGAGGAGGGTGAGGTTGTCGCTTGCATCAAGGCCGAGATGGAGAGCCTTGGCTATGACGAGGTCAAGGTCGACGGCCTGGGCAACGTCATGGGCTTTATGGGCGAGGGCGACAAGATCATCGCCATCGACTCTCACATCGACACCGTCGGTATCGGCAACATCGAGAACTGGGACGCCGATCCCTATGAGGGCTACGAGACCGACGAGATCATCTACGGCCGCGGCGGCTCCGACCAGGAGGGTGGCATGGCTTCTGCTACCTACGCTGCCAAGATGATGAAGGACATGGGCCTCATCCCCGAGGGCTACAAGATCATGGTCGTCGGCACCGTCCAGGAAGAGGACTGCGACGGCATGTGCTGGCAGTACATCTACAACAAGGACGGCATTAAGCCCGAGTTCGTCATTTCCACCGAGCCCACCGACGGCGGCATCTATCGCGGTCACCGCGGCCGCATGGAGATCCGCGTCGACGTTCACGGCACCTCCTGCCACGGCTCCGCTCCCGACCGCGGCGACAACGCCATTTACAAGATGGCCGACATCATCGCCGACGTCCGCGCCCTCAACAACAACGGCTGCGACGAGTCGACCGACATCAAGGGCCTCGTCAAGATGCTCGACCCCAAGTACAACCCCGAGCACTTCGAGGATGCCCGCTTCCTGGGCCGCGGCACCTGCACCGTCAGCCAGATCTTCTACACCAGCCCCAGCCGCTGCGCTGTCGCTGACTCCTGCGCCATCTCCATCGACCGTCGCATGACCGCCGGCGAGACCTGGGAGTCCTGCCTGGACGAGATTCGCAACCTGCCGGCCGCCAAGAAGTACGGCGACGACGTGAAGGTCTCCATGTACATGTACGACCGTCCGTCCTGGACCGGCGAGGTTTACGAGACCGAGGCTTACTTCCCCACGTGGATCAACAAGGAGACCGCTCCGCACGTCAAGGCCCTCGTCGACGCCCACAAGGCCATGTTCGGTGACGAGCGCATCGGCTGCGAGCCCAGCATGGACAAGCGCACCGGTCGTCCGCTGTGCGACAAGTGGACCTTCTCCACGAACTGCGTTTCCATCCAGGGCCGCTATGGCATCCCCTGCGTCGGCTTCGGCCCGGGTGCCGAGTCTCAGGCTCACGCTCCCAACGAGGTCACCTACAAGGACGACCTGGTCACCGCTGCCGCCATGTATGTGGCTGCCCTGAACCTCTACGATCCGAGCCAGGCCGATGGCGACGCCACCGTGTTCCGCGCCGGTCTGACCAACAACAAGATCGATTAGTCCCATTCCTCGATCTTGTTGAGCCGGGGGCCGCTCGTGTCCCCGGCACCCCCTGTTGACTTGGGGCCCGTGGTCGTTATCTCCCATGCTTCCTCAACGGTAGCGGGTCCTCGTCATAGTGCTCTGCATGTTCTAGCCACACGCGCATGCCGGAGCGCATCTACTCATTGCGATCGTTTCATCTTTGGAAAGGATATTTACATGGACGCCAAGTTTACCGAGCTCGTCGAGCAGCTGAACGGCCTCGATTTTAAGGGCATGTACGGCAGCGACTTCCTGCACACCTGGGACAAGACCACCGATGAGCTCAAGGCTCTCTACATCGTCGCCGACGCTCTGCGCGAGCTGCGCGAGAACAACGTCTCTTCCAAGATCTTCGATTCGGGTCTGGCTGTCTCGCTGTTCCGCGACAACTCCACCCGTACGCGCTTCTCCTTCTCTAAGGCCGCCAACCTGCTCGGTCTTGAGCTGCAGGACCTGGACGAGAAGAAGTCCCAGATCGCTCACGGCGAGACCGTCCGCGAGACCGCTACCATGATCTCCTTCATGGCCGACGTCATCGGCATCCGCGACGACATGTACATCGGCAAGGGCGACGCCTACATGGCCGAGGTCTCCGAGTCTGTCCAGCAGGCCTACGAGGACGGCGTTCTGGATCACCGTCCCACGCTCATCTCCTTGCAGTCCGACTCCGATCACCCCACGCAGTCCTCTGCCGACATGCTCTACCTCATCAACGAGTTTGGCGGCCTCGAGAACCTCAAGGGCAAGAAGGTTGCCGTCACCTGGGCCTACTCGCCCTCTTACGGCAAGCCGCTGTCCTGTCCGCAGTCGCTGATCAGCCTGCTGCCCCGTTTTGGCATGGACGTCACTTTGGCCCACCCCGAGGGCTACGACCTCATGCCCGAGGTCGTCGAGCGCGCCAAGGGCTACGCCGCCGAGTCCGGCACCACCTTTAAGCAGGTCAACACCATGGCCGAGGCCTTCGAGGGCGCCGACATCGTGATCCCCAAGAGCTGGGCTCCGTTTGCCGCCATGGAGAAGCGTACCAACCTGTACGCGGAGGGCGACGACGCCGGCATCGCAGCGCTCGAGAAGGAGCTGCTCGCTCAGAACGCCACCCATCAGGACTGGTGCTCCACGACCGAGCTCATGGAGAAGACCGCCAACGGCCAGGACACTATCTTTATGCACCCGCTGCCCGCCGACATCTCCGGTGTCTCCTGCGAGCGCGGCGAGGTCAACGCCGACGTCTTTGACATGCACCGCGTGGGCATGTACAAGGAGGCCAGCTACAAGCCGTACGCCATCGCAGCCATGATGTTCCTGCAGAAGGTTGCCGATCCCGCCGCTACCCTCAAGGCCCTCGACGAGCGCAACACCGCCCGTTGGTTCCAGGCCTAAAGCCGCGCTGAGGTAAGCCATGTAAAGGGGGCGCTCTGCCAACCGGCGGGGTGCCCCTTTTTGCATCGTGGGCGTGCGGGATAAGCGCTTTCGATGTAGATGCCCCGCGACGCGAGTTATGGGTACGATGGTTTCAGGGGAGGTATCGCCATGAAACTTGGTTGCGTCATTATGGCTTCGGGCGAGGGCAAGCGATTTGGCTCTAACAAGATGCTCGCCGATATCTATGGCGAGCCGCTGATTGCCCGGACCATTGATTCGGTTCCCCGGGGCTTTGACGTCGTGGTTTCGACGCGTTGGCCCGAGGCCGCTCAGATTTGTGATGACAAGCATTGCCCGTGCGTGCTGCACGATGGCGAGCTGCGCAGCGAAAGCGTCCGTGCGGGCCTTTCGTGGGGAGTCGAACGCAACTGGAAAGGTTGCCTCTTTTTGCCGGGTGACCAGCCGCTCGTGAGTTCGGATTCTTTTGAGGCTATGGTTCGTGCATTTGACGAGCGTGGCCGCAGGCATCCGGTGCGTCTTGCGTGCAACGGTGAGCCTTCGAGCCCGGTGCTCTTCCCAAGGCAACTGTTCCCTTCGCTCATGCTTCTCGAGGGCAAGGACGGTGGTGGGTCGATTCTCAAGGGCCGCACCGACGTTGCGTTGGTTGAGGCACGTGCCTACGAGCTGTGGGACGTCGATACCGCCAAGGGACAGCGACGCATAACGGAGCATATCGCCGCCTGCTCGTATTTTGATCGCGTGGCCAACTGCATCAATCAATAAGGAGCAATTATGATCATCATCAAAAACGGCGCGCTCGTGACGCCCCAGGGGCTTCGCCGCGCCGATCTTGCCATGGATGGCGATAAGATCGTGCGGATCGCCGCGGCGATTGAGCCGGCCGAGGGCGATACCGTCGAGGATGCCGCGGGCTGCTGGGTGTTCCCAGGCTTTATCGATGGGCACACGCACATGCAGTGCTGGACTGGCATGGACTGGACGGCCGATAGCTTTGAGACCGGCACACGTGCGGCTGCCTGCGGCGGCACGACGACCATTGTGGATTACGCCACGGCCGATCGCGGTGTGACCATGCCCGATGCCTTGGCCGAGTGGCATCGCCGCGCCGACGGAACCTGCACGGCCAACTACGCCTTTCATATGGCGCTCGCCGAGTGGAACGAGCGCAACCGCGCCGATCTCTCTGCCATGCGCGAGGCGGGCGTATCGTCGTTCAAGACCTACTTTGCCTACGATCATTTGCGCTTGGACGATGCCGAGACGCTCGAGGTGCTGGAGGAGCTCAAGCGCGTGGGCGGTATCCTGTGCGTGCATTGCGAGAACGGCACGCTGGTGAACGAGCTGCAGAAGCGCGTGTTTGAGCAGGGTATCCACGGGCCCGAGGGACATGCTCTCAGCCGTCCGGATGTGTGCGAGGCCGAGGCCGTGAGCCGTCTGCTGTATCTGGCGCATCTGGCCGGCGACGCACCGGTCAACGTGGTGCACCTTTCGACCAAGCTGGGGCTCGAGACCATCCGTGCCGCCAAGGCGCGCGGGCAGAAGAATATCTATGTCGAGACCTGCCCTCAGTATCTGATGCTCGACGATACGTGCTACTTGGAGCAGGGCGAGGACGGCTTTGCGGGCGCCAAGTATGTGATGAGCCCGCCGCTGCGCCATGCGGGTGATCGTGCGGCACTGCGCGAGGCGCTTGTGGCCGGCGAGATCGATACGATTGCGACCGACCACTGCAGCTTTAACCTGCACGGGCAAAAGGATCGCGGGCGCGACGACTTCCGCGCGATTCCCAACGGCGGACCCGGTGTGGAGCATCGCCCCGTCGCGATCGCCACGAGCTTTGAGGGACAGCTGGGCCCCGAGGATCTGTGCCGCCTGATGAGCGAGAACCCGGCGCGCGTCTTTGGCATGTATCCGCGCAAGGGCTGTCTTGCCGAGGGCTCCGATGCCGACGTGTGCGTGTGGGATCCCAAGGCGCGCTGGACCATTCGCGCGGCGACGCAGCATCAGGCTGTGGACTACACGCCGCTCGAGGGCTTTGAGGCGCACGGCCGCGCCAAGGCCGTGTTTGTGAACGGCGTACTGGCTGCGCGCGACGGCGAGCCCACCGGAGCCCAGCCCGGCCGCTACGTCCCCCGCTAGCAGAAAGGGCGCCGGGGTAGCTAAAAGAGCCCCGTCCCAAATTAGCTACCCCTGGAGGCTGGTGGCGACGATGGGGCGGTCGAGAGCTGTCTCGAAGCGGTCGGCCATCGTGGGGTCGCTGAGCGTGTCGACTTGGTTGAGCATGATGCGGGCATTGTCGAGGTTCAGCATCTGCAGCTCGGCATTGAGCACCATGGCGACGCGCTCTGGGGTGGCAGCGTCGGTGGGCTCGCAGCCGCAGCGCTCGCAGAAGAGCTCGGGGCGGTGGACAACCTTGGCGACGGGCTTGCCCAGCCCTGAGGCGCCGACGACCCAGACAACGTTTGCCGTGGCGGCGGGAATTACCGGCTCCCAGGCGGCATGCGCCTTGAGCGGGAGTCGCTTGCTGCCATCTGCCTCGGCCAACACATAGTCAAAGCGCTGCGCCAGCTGGTCGAGCGGCTCAGCGGGGGCGGAGAGCTTGCCTGTCTCCGGGTCCAAGACGCCTGCCTGGCAGATGCTTCCGCGCACAAGGCCCGCGCAGGCCTCGCAGGTGCAGCCGGGGGCATGCAGGGTCCCCGGCTTCCAAGGCGCGGCGTCCAGGCGACGGCTCGACCCGTCCCATGGCACGCCGGCGACGGGAAACATGTGCGTGGTGGTGCAGAGGAGCACGCGGCCGCCAGCGCGCATAAGCTCAAGGCCGAGCGTCTTTAGCAGCGTCGACTTGCCGCCGCTGCCGACAATCGCGGTAATGCCCGGCTCGATCTTGAGCGCGGAGGCAAGGTTTCCGCTCGTCGTTTTCATCTGTTCACCGCCGTATAATACTGTGATAATAAAAAATCATCAGAGTAGCGGTCGAACCGCTTTGCTCTGCTCAAACCGTAGCACAGGGAGGTGTCCCGGGAATGCTCGTTTATGTTCGCGGCGCTGGCGATATCGCCACGGGCGTCGCCGCTCGCTTGGTACGCTCCGGCGTGTCGGTCGTTATGGCCGATATCGCGGTTCCCACGTGCATCCGCCGCACAATCAGTTTTTGCGAGGCCATTCGCCTGGGCGAGGTCGAGGTCGAGGGCATTCGCGCTCGCTTGGCACAGACGCCGGCTGAGGCGCTTGCGATTGCCGAGGCTGGAGACGTCGCCGTCGTGGTAGACCCTCAGGCCAAGATGCTCGATGAGCTTAAACCCACGGCTGTGGTCGACGCGATTTTGGCTAAGCGCAACTTGGGCACCACGCGCGATATGGCGCCTGCCGTCATCGCCGTGGGACCGGGCTTCACCGCGCCGGTTGACTGCGACGCAGCGGTCGAAACCATGCGCGGGCATTTTTTGGGCCGCGTCATTACCCAAGGTTCGCCCCAGCCCAACACGGGCGTGCCGGGCGTCATCGCCGGCTACGGCAAGGAACGAGTTATCCACAGCCCCGCCGCCGGCGTGTTTCGGTCCGACCGCGCAATCGGCGACATCGTGAGCGCCGGAGACGTGATTGGCTACGCGGGAGATACACCCATGTGCACGCAGATCGATGGCTGTCTGCGCGGGCTTTTGGCGAACGGCGTGCGGGTGACTGAGGGCTTTAAATGCGCCGACGTCGATCCGCGCGGCGATGCCAGCTATATCAACTATATTTCGGACAAGGCGACGTCGGTCGGCGGCGGCGTGCTCGAGGCACTCGCTATGCTCACCGATGTCTTTAGAGGATAGAAGGCGGCAATGGAAAAGCTCGATGTGGTGAATGCGGCGCTTGCCGCCCTGCGTGCTGGCGAGACGTGCGAGCTCGTGGTCGTGGCCGGCACGGCAGGGTCATCGCCGCGCGGCGTGGGCGCCTGGATGGCCGTCTTTGCCGATGGCAGCCAAGCGGGCACCATCGGCGGCGGCAAGATTGAGCTCTTTGCGCTGGACGAGGCGCGCGAGCTGCTGGCCGCAGGTCAATCGCGTCTGGTCCGCTACACCATGGGCGGTGAGAACTCCGATACCGGCATGATCTGCGGCGGAGCCATCTGCCTGTGCTATCTGCGCCTGGATGTATCGCAGGCGCCGTTGTTCCAGTCGGTTGCCGACATCTTGGCCTATCGGCGCATCGGCGACTTCGTCATCGACTTTGAGCCGTTTATCGCGAGCGTGCTCGAGGGCGATGTGGCCGAGTACCATGGCGAGGAATCGCGCCGCACCATTGCGGGCTGCCCCGGGCTTTCGCTGGTGGAGGAGGGGAGTAAGGTCACCTACACCAACGCCGCCTCCGAGATTCCCACGGCGCACATCGAGACGCTCTGCCCCGAGGGCCTGACCTATATCTTTGGCTGCGGCCACGTGGGCGCTGCGACGGCTCGCGTGCTCACGGCGGCGGGCTTTGCCGTCGTGGCTTGCGACGACCGCCCCGGCACGCTGACCCCCGATTGGGTGCCCGGTGTCTACGACCGTCGTCTGGTCGACTACAAGAGCCTGAGCAAGCAGTGCCCCATCGGCCCGCGCGACCTGGTGGTCGTCGCCACGGCGGGTCACAAGTCCGATATCGATGTGGTGATTCAGGCCATGCGCGCCAAACCCGCCTATCTGGGCTGCTTGGGCTCGCGCCGCAAGACCGCCTTTGTGCGCGCCCGCCTGGAGCAGGAGGGCTTTACGCAGGAGCAGATCGACGAGCTGCACCTGCCGATTGGTGTCGCCATCGAGGCCGAGGACCCCGAGGAGATCGCCATCTCCATCGCCGCCGAGATGATCCACCTGCGTCGCACCAAACTCGTCCCCCGCAAGCGCTAGTCGCATCCCAAATGAGCTGCCCCAGCCCTCTGCCGCATGCGGGTCAAAATGCTACCTGTGCCATATGCCCTATAATGTCCGACCGTTGAGCGGCATGGGGCCGCTGCCTAGGGTATGGGAGGCGCAAATGGCAGAGTCGGCAGCAGGGGATGCCCTGTTCGAGCGTACGGGAAAAGTTTCGTTTGTGCAGGTATTACCCCATGCACTGCAGCATGTGCTGGCGGCATTCGCGGGTATCGTCACGCCCGCCATCATTATCGCGTCGGTCTGTGGCTTTACCCCTCAGGAGGAGGCCGCCGTCATCCAGGCGTCGCTCGTCCTCTCGGCGCTTGACATTTTCCTTCAACAGTTTCCCATAAAAGGTGTCGTCGGTTCGGGCCTGCCCATTGTGATGGGTGCGAGCTTTACCTTCGTGCCGGCGCTCAAGGCAGTCGGTCTTGAGCTTGGTTTTGAGGCCGTACTGGGCGCCCAGGTAATCGGCGGCGCGCTCGTCGCGCTCTTCGGCCTACTGTTTAGGCGCGTGAGTTTTCTATTTCCGGCCCCGGTGCTTGGCACCGTCATCTTTGTCATTGGCCTGTCGCTATGCCCAGTGGCAGTTGCCTCCATGGCGGGCGGGGAGGGCGCGGCCGATTTTGGCAGTGTCACCAACTGGGCCGTCGCACTTGTGACGTTCGTCGTCACCTTTATGGCTGGCAACTACGGCAAGGGCGCGCTTAGGCTGGGCAGCATCCTGGCTGGTATCTGCGCGGGCTTTGTTTTGGCTGCGGTGTTGGGCATGGTCGATTTCTCGGCCATCGCGACCGCCAGCTGGTTCGCCCCGCCGGCCCTGGGCGCCCATCGCCTGGTGTTCGACCCGGCCGCGTGCGCCGTTGTGGGCGTTGTCGCCATTGTCAACGCAGTACAGGTCATGGGCGAGTTTGCCGCCGTGTCGTCCGCTGCGCTCGATACCCCTGCGACCGATAGCCAGATCTCGGGTGGCCTGATCGCCAACGGCCTGGTCGGTATGCTGTCAGGCTTTTTTGGCGGCGTCCCCACGGCAACCTTTGGCCAGAATGTGGGCATTATCGCCGAGAACAAGGTCGTCAACCGCATGGTCTTTACGCTTGCGGCTGCCATCCTGCTCATCGCGGGCCTGCTGCCCAAGTGTGCGGCGGTGCTCACGTCTATTCCGCAGCCGGTCATCGGTGGCGCCACGATTGGCGTGTTCGCGACCATCGGTATGAACGGTGTGGTCATGTTTGCCCGCCACGGCCTGTCTCAGCGCGATACCACGCTCATGGGTCTCTCTATCGCCTTTGGCACGGGCATTGAGCGCACGGCCGGCGCGCTTGCCGGCGCTGGATTCCCCGCATGGGTTGGCACCGTTTTTGGCGGATCCTCCATTGCCGTCGCCGCGCTCGTTGCTGTGATCCTCAACCTGGTCCTCCCGCGCCAAAAATAACGCCCCATATATGAGTTGCGGTGGAATAGGGACTGTTTAAGCCTTTTAAGCCATCAAACAGTCCCTATCTCACCGCAACTGCTGTTTTCCTCCGTGCCCTAGGGATCAATTTGTGCGGGGGAGTTGTGGAGTTGTGCAGGCAGACGAGGTTTTTCTGGAAATACGCTCCCGATGCGCGTATAGTACCGATTGTTTTGTCGGCTCCTGCTGCGTCGAGTCCAAACCGCGAAATGCCATGAGCGGCGCGGATGCAGCCAGGAGGCACGAGGACAACCCATCGTGGCCACGCCCCGTGCTTAAAACCCCAAGAAGGAGTGAACAATGGCAGAAGAGAAGTATGTGCCGCGTCTGAAGACCAAGTACAACAACGAGGTCAAGCAGCAGCTTCAGGACAAGTTCCAGTACGAGAACGTCATGATGATCCCCAAGTTTGAGAAGATCGTCGTGAACATGGGTGTCGGCGAGGCCGCTACCGATTCCAAGGCCATCGACGGTGCCGTGCGCGACCTGCGCGCCATCACCGGCCAGCAGCCGATGATCACCCGTGCCCGCAAGTCCATCGCTACCTTCCGCCTGCGCGCTGGTATGCCGATCGGCTGCAAGGTTACCCTGCGTGGCGACCGTATGTGGGAGTTCTTCGATCGTCTGACCTCCGTCGCGATTCCCCGTATCCGCGACTTCCGCGGCATCTCCGCCAAGAGCTTCGACGGCCGTGGTAACTTCTCCATGGGCGTCACCGAGCAGCTCATCTTCCCCGAGATCGACTTCGACTCCGTCGATCACCAGCGTGGTATGGACATCACTTTCGTGACCACCGCCAATACCGATGAGGAGGCCAAGGCCCTTCTGGACGCCTTCGGTTTCCCGTTCAAGAAATAGGTTCACCTGCCCTATGAGCGCCGTTCCCAGAAGGGGGCGGCGCTTGGGGCGAACAATACTCTATGTGAGGAGGATATAAGTGGCTAAGACATCGATGATCGTCAAGTGCAATCGCAAGCAGAAGTTCTCTACTCGTGAGTACACGCGCTGCCAGCGCTGCGGCCGTCCGCACTCTGTGTACCGCAAGTTCGGCCTGTGCCGTGTCTGCTTCCGCGAGCTTGCACTCAAGGGCGAGCTTCCCGGCGTTAAGAAGGCCAGCTGGTAAGTCACTACCAGCGTTTCAAGCATCCGTTTGGAACAGGGAAAACGCGCTAAAAAGGCTTTGCCGTTAAGGGCGGCGAAGAACCAAGAGCACGTGTTCATCAAGAACGAAGGAGAATCTGTATGAACCTTACAGACCCGATCGCAGATATGCTTACGCGCATCCGTAACGCTAACTCTGTGAACAAGGCCACGGTCTCCATGCCGAGCAGCAAGAAGCTCGTCGAGATCGCTCGTGTTCTGCACGAGGAGGGCTACATCGAGGGCTACGATGTCGAGGACACCGTTCCCCAGAAGACTCTGCACATCACGCTTAAGTATGGTCCCAAGATGGCTAAGGTCATCAACGGCATCCGCCGCATTTCCAAGCCGGGCCTGCGTAAGTACACCGGCGTTGCCGACATGCCCCGCGTCCGCGGTGGCCTTGGTACCGCCATTATTTCCACCAGCCATGGCGTTATGACCGACCGCGATGCTCGCAAGCACAACGTCGGCGGCGAGATCATCGCTTACGTCTGGTAATTCGCTCGGTAGGTAGAAGGAAAGGAGATCACCGTGTCTCGTATCGGTAATAAGCCTGTCCAGATTCCCGCCGGAGTCGAAGTGGCAGTCAACGGCAACAACGTTGTCGTCAAGGGCCCCAAGGGCCAGCTCGAGCTCGATGTCTTTGAGAAGCTCGCTATCAACATCGAGGACAACGTCCTCACCGTTTCCCGTCCCGACGACGAGCGTGAGACCCGTGCCCGCCACGGCCTCACCCGCGCCCTCATCCACAACATGGTGGTTGGCGTTTCCGAGGGCTTCGAGAAGAAGCTCGAGCTCGCCGGCGTCGGTTACCGCGTGCAGCAGAAGGGCAAGAACCTCGAGTTCTCCCTGGGCTTCTCGCACCCCGTGATCGTCGAGGCTCCCGAGGGCATCACCTTCGAGGTTCCCGACAACACCCACGTGAACGTCAAGGGTATCAACAAGCAGCAGGTCGGTCAGATCGCCGCTGAGATCCGCGGCCATCGTCCTCCCGAGCCTTACAAGGGCAAGGGTATCCACTACGTTGGCGAGCACATCCGCCGCAAGCTGGGTAAGGCCGCCAAGTAGTCGTAACCGACTCACTCGCATAAGACCAGCACCCCGTCAGGTGCTGGCAAGATCAACCTTTTTAGGAGTTTACGTATGAACAAGCATAAGGCGAAGCTGGAAGGCCTCAAGCGTCGTCAGCGTCGTGTTCGCGGCAAGGTCTCGGGTACCTCCGAGCGTCCGCGTCTTCGCGTGACCCGTACTAACGCCAACATCTATGCCCAGATCATCGACGACAGCAAGGGCTCCAGCCTGACGCTCGTCTCTGCCTCGACCCTCGAGGCCGAGTTCAAGGGCACCCACACCTCGAACAAGGAGGCTGCGGAGAAGGTCGGTCAGCTCGTTGGCAAGCGCGCCATCGAGGCCGGCATCACCAAGGTCGCCTTCGATCGTGGTGGCCGTATCTACCATGGCCGCGTCAAGGCCCTCGCCGACGGTGCTCGTGCCGCCGGTCTCGAGTTCTAGGAGGTATGTAGCACATGGCTCGTAATCAGAAGCAGCAGCGCGAGGCCTCCGAGTTCGAGGAGCGCGTCGTTTACATCAACCGCGTGTCGAAGACCGTCAAGGGTGGTCGTCGCATGAGCCTCGTCGCTCTCGTCGTCGTTGGCGACGGCAAGGGCAACGTCGGCGTTGGCATGGGCAAGTCCGCTGAGGTGCCCCTGGCCATCTCCAAGGCGTCTCTCGATGCCAAGAAGAACATGTTCCACGTGCCGGTGACCGAGCAGGGCACCATCCCGCACGAGGTTCTCGGCCACTTTGGTGCCGGCCGCATCATCATCAAGCCCGCTGTCGAGGGTACCGGCGTTATCGCCGGCGGCGCTGTGCGTCCCCTCTTCGAGCTTGCTGGCATCAAGAACGTCCTGTCCAAGTCCCTCGGTACCGACAACGGCCTCAACATCATCAAGGCTGCCGTCGAGGGCCTCAAGGAGCTCTCCAGCCCTGAGGACGTCGCGGCTCGCCGTGGCCTGACGGTCTCCGAGATGTTCGTCGGTAAGGAGAACTAAGCATGGCTGACACCATCAAGATCAAGCAGGTCCGCAGCACCAACGGTTGCAAGCAGGACCAGGTCCGTACTGTCCGTGCCCTCGGTCTCCACAGGATCCGCGAGGTTCGCGAGATTGCTGACAACGAGTCCGTCCGCGGCATGATCTTCAAGGTCAAGCACCTTGTCGAGATTGTAGAGGAGTAGCAAATGCAGCTTCACGATCTTACTCCCGCGCCCGGTTCCACCAAGAACCGTAAGCGCGTCGGCCGTGGCAATTCTTCGGGTCACGGCACCACTTCTGGCCGCGGCCAGAAGGGCCAGGGTTCCCGCTCTGGCGGCACCAAGGGTGCCGGCTTCGAGGGTGGCCAGACTCCGCTGGCTATGCGCCTGCCCAAGCTTCCGGGCTTCCGCAACCCCCGTCGTATCGAGTACACCGCTGTTAACGTTGAGCGTCTCGAGCGTAAGTTCGAGGATGGCGCTGTGATCGACGGTGCCGCTCTTAAGGCCGCTCGCATCACCAAGAGCGAGTTCGAGCCCGTCAAGGTGCTCGGCAATGGTGAGCTCACCAAGAAGTTCACGGTCAAGGTCGACAAGGTCAGCGCTTCTGCGCAGGCCAAGATCGAGGCCGCCGGCGGAAAGGTCGAGCTGCCGTGCTAAATGGTCTTAAGAATGCTTTCCGCATCAAAGAATTGCGCGAAAAGATTCTTTTTACCATAGCTATGCTCGTCGTGTACCGCATTGGTGCGCACGTTCCTGTGCCCGGCATTCCCTTCCAGGGGATGCTGGGCCTTTTCTCGACCGATAACAATTCGGTCGCCGCAGGTGCTATGGCCCTCCTGAATCTTTTCTCTGGCGGCGCGTTGAGCTATGTGTCGGTGTTTTCGCTGGGCATCATGCCTTACATCACCAGCTCGATCATCCTCCAGATGCTCCAGGCCGTCGTGCCTTCCCTGCATGAGCTTGCCCGCGAGGGCGAGGTCGGTCAGACCAAGATTACGCAGTATTCGCGTTACCTCACCTTGGCTCTGGCAATCCTCAACTCCGTGGGTTACCTCTTCCTCTTTAAGAGCTTCGGCATCAGCTTTAATGGCGCCGGCGCTCCCGAGATCATCTTCGACCTCATGGTCGTCGGCACGCTCACTGCGGGCGCCATGCTGATCATGTGGATTGGTGAGCTCATCACCCAGCGCGGTATCGGCAATGGCATGTCGCTGATCATCTTTGCGAACATCATGGCCGGCCTTCCGCAGGCTATCTTCTCCAGCACCGAGGGTAATGCCGGTGGCATCATCACCATGGTGATCATCTGCGCCATCATCCTGCTGGTTATCCCGCTGATTGTTTTCCTTGAGCGCGGCCAGCGCCGCATCCCGGTCTCCTATGCCAAGCGCGTCGTGGGCCGTCGCATGATGGGTGGCCAGACAACCTACCTGCCCATCAAGGTCAACACCGCGGGCGTCGTGCCGATCATCTTTGCCTCGGCGCTGCTGTACTTCCCGGCTCAGATTGCCGTGTTCTTCCCCGGCATCGGCTGGATTCAGGCAGTTGCCTCTGCGCTTTCGACCGGTTGGCTCAACTGGGTGCTTAACGTTGTCCTCATCGTGTTCTTCGCGTACTTCTACACCTCCATGGTGTTCAACCCCGATGACACGGCCGACAACCTTAAGAAGCAGGGTGGCTTTATTCCGGGCGTCCGTCCGGGTAGGGCTACCGCGGCCTACATCAAGAACGCGCTCAACAAGATCACGCTTCCCAGCGCTGTCTTTTTGGCGCTCATCGCCATCGTGCCTTCGATCATCTTCTCCTTCACGGGTAACCATCTGATCCAGGCATTTGGCGGCACGTCCATCCTCATCATGGTCGGCGTCGTGCTCGACACGGTCGATAAGCTCGAAGGCCAGATCAAGATGTATGATTACGATGGATTCTTTAAATAGGCTAGAGGAGGATTGCTCATGAACCTCGTATTGCTCGGAGCTCCGGGTGCCGGTAAGGGCACCGTCGCACAGGAGCTCGTCGCCGAGTTTGGCGTCGCTCACATTTCCACGGGCGACCTGCTGCGTGCTGCCGTCAAGGGTGGCACCGAGCTTGGTATTCAGGCTAAGAAGTACATGGACGCTGGCGAGCTCGTTCCCGACCAGCTCGTGATCGACCTTGTCAAGGAGCGCCTTGCTGCCGATGACGCCCAGCAGGGCTTCATCCTCGACGGCTTCCCGCGCAACACCGCCCAGGCTGTGACGCTCGATTCCGAGCTCTCCGCCATGGGTCGCGAGATCGACTGCGCCCTTCTGGTCGACGTGGCCCCCGAGGTCATCATCGCTCGTCTGTCTTCGCGTCGCACTTGCCGCGCCTGCGGTTACACCGGCACCGCTGCCGATGCTACCTGCCCCAAGTGCGCCGGCGAGATGTATCAGCGCGACGACGACAAGCCCGAGACCATCAAGAACCGTCTCGACGTCTACGAGAAGTCCACGAGCCCGCTCGTCGACTACTATCGTGGCCAGGGTCTGCTCAAGTCGGTCAACGGTGACCAGGCTCGCGAGACCGTGTACGGGGATGTCAAAGAGGCTCTCGGTCTATGATCAAGATTAAGTCTGCAACGCAAATCGAGCAGATGAAGAAGGCAGGAGCGCTATCTAAGATGGCGCTCCGCCACGTTGGAGCCATGGTGCGCCCTGGTGTTTCGACCTTTGAGCTCGATCAGCTCGCGGAGCAGATTATCCGTATGCATGGCGGCACCCCGGCCTTTAAGGGTTACGGCGGGTTCCCCGGTACCATTTGCGCATCGATTAACGATGCCGTGGTCCACGGTATTCCCAACCCCGACATGATCCTGCGCGATGGCGATATCATCTCCATCGATACGGGAGCCGTTGTCGACGGTTGGGTTGGCGATAACGCTTGGACGTTTTTTGTCGGCACACCCACGCCCGAGGCCAAGGCCCTGTGCGAGGTCACGCGCGATTGCCTTAAGGCTGCCATCGAGCAGGCTGTTCCCGGTAACCATATCGGGGATGTTGGTTACGCCGTTCAGTCCCTCGCCGAGTCTCACGGTTACGGCGTGCTTCGTGACTATGTGGGCCATGGCATTGGCCGCGTGATGCACGAGGACCCCAACGTTCCTAACTATGGAAAGAAGGGGAGGGGCGTTCGCCTCCAGGCCGGCATGGTCATTGCCATCGAGCCGATGGTTACGATGGGTTCCAACCATGTGAGCACGGGCTCCGACGGTTGGATTGTTACGACCAACGACCACCTGCCCGCCGCACACTACGAGAACACCGTCGCCATTACCAATGACGGTCCGGTGATTATCACCACGGATGCCCAAGGTGCTTGGTGTTCGCTCCAAGGCGGAGAAATGTAACAAGTTCCACTTAGTTGTGGAGCCATTACGAAGTTATTACGATGCGTGCATACGTGTTGTAGAATACTCAATCGCTGTCGTTTTCTAGAGAAAGATGATTGCTTGTGAAGAAGGAAGACGCAATTGAGCTCGAGGGTACGGTAAAGGAACCGCTGCCCAATGCCATGTTTAAGGTCGAGCTCGAGAACGGTCATTCGGTTCTGTGCAACATTTCTGGCAAGATCCGAATGAATTACATCCGTATTCTCCCCGGTGACAGGGTTGTCGTGGAGCTTTCCCCGTACGACCTGACCCGCGGCCGCATCACCTATCGCTACAAATAGCGGCACGCATACGCGCACTCCATTTCCGACTGCAGGCTTAGCTCAACCTACGGTCGGATTGTGTGTGAAGACCAGCCATAGTTTTAAACGCCTGCGGCTGGGCGAGTAGATAGTAGGGAAGTAGTTTGAGCGCTACCGAAAGGAAGAACGATGAAGGTACGTCCTTCGGTCAAGAAGATGTGCGATAAGTGCAAAATCATTAGGCGCCATGGCAAGGTCCTCGTCATTTGCGAGAACCCCCGTCATAAGCAGCGTCAGGGTTAAGAGAGGAGACTACGTTGGCCCGTATTAATGGTGTCGACCTCCCGCGTGAGAAGCGCGTTGAGATCGGTCTGACCTACATTTACGGCATCGGCCGCACCACTGCGACGAAGATCTGCGTCGAGTGCAACGTTAACGTGGATACGCGCGTTAAGGACCTCACCGAGGATGAGGTTAACGCCATCCGTGATTATATCGATAAGAACCAGATCATGGTTGAGGGCGACCTCCGCCGTGAGCGCAACCAGAACGTCAAGCGCCTTATGGACATCGGCTGCAACCGCGGCCTTCGTCACCGCAAGGGCCTCCCGGTCCGCGGCCAGCGCACCCACACTAACGCTCGTACCCGCAAGGGCCCGAAGCGTCAGATCGGTGCTAAGAAGAAGAAATAAGGAGCGCTAGATAGATGGCTACTGCTAAGAAGAACGTTCGCGCTGCCCGTCTGAAGCGCGCGGACCGTAAGAACATTTCCGTGGGCCAGGCTCACATTCGTTCTACGTTCAACAACACGATCGTTTCGATCACCGATCCCCAGGGCAACGTCATTTCCTGGAAGTCGGCTGGCCAGGTGGGCTTCAAGGGCTCCCGTAAGTCCACGCCGTTCGCTGCCCAGATGGCTGCCGAGGCTGCTGCCAAGCAGGCCATGGAGCACGGTATGAAGAAGGTTTCCGTCTTCGTCAAGGGCCCCGGCTCCGGTCGTGAGACCGCCATTCGCTCCCTCCAGGCTGCTGGCCTCGAGGTCTCGAGCATCCAGGACAAGACCCCCATTCCGCACAACGGCTGCCGCCCCAAGAAGCGTCGCCGCGTGTAACTGAAAGGATCGTATCAATATGGCAATCGACAGGACTCCTGTTCTTAAGCGCTGCCGTCAGCTCGGGATCGATCCCGCTGAGCTCGGTTACAGCAGCAAGAAGGAATCTATCCGTCAGCCCAAGCGCCGTCGCAAGGAATCTGAGTACGGCATGCAGCTGCGCGAGAAGCAGAAGGTCAAGTTCATCTATGGCGTTCTGGAGAAGCAGTTCCACGGCTACTTCAACAAGGCCCGCAAGATGAACGGCGTCACCGGTGAGAACCTCATGATCATCCTTGAGTCTCGCCTCGACAACGTCGTCTTCCGTCTTGGCTTCGCCCGCACCCGCAAAGAGGCTCGTCAGTCCGTCCGTCACGGTCACTTCACCGTGAACGGCAAGCGCGTGGACATCCCGTCCTACCGCGTCAAGGCCGGCGACGTCGTCGCTGTCGGCGAGAAGTTCCGTGACCTCCTCCCCATCAAGGAGGCTCTGATTTCCTCCGAGCGCTTTGAGGTCCCTGGCTGGCTCGAGGTCGATATCGAGAAGCTGTCTGGTAACGTGCTCGCTCTGCCGACGCGTGAGCAGATCAGCGGTGATATCAACGAGCAGCTCATCGTCGAGCTCTACTCTAAGTAGTCCATCCGGGCTGCTGAGGCTGGAGGTAATACATGTCAGAATTCATTAGGCCTCAGGTTCAGGTCGAAGAGATCAACGAGACGTCTGCTCGTGTCTCCGTCGAGCCGCTCGAGCGTGGCTACGGCGATACGCTGGGTAACTCCCTTCGTCGCGTTCTTCTGTCCTCGCTCGAGGGTGCCGCCGTCGAGGCTATTCAGATCGATGGTGCGCAGCACGAGTTCATGACCATCCCTAACATGGTCGAGGATGTCACCGACATCGTCCTGAATGTCAAGGGTCTTGTCTTCAGGGCTCTCGGCACGACCGACGAGGCGACCGCCACCATCTCGGTTGACGGCCCCTGCGAGGTCACCGGTGCGGACTTCTTTATTCCGTCCGAGTTTGAGCTGGTCAACCCCGAGCAGCACATCGCTACGCTCACCGAGGGTGGCCATCTCACCATGAGCATGCGCATCGGCTATGGCCGCGGCTATGTTTCTGGCGAGGCCAACAAGCGCGACAACGATCCCATCGGTGTGATCCATGTCGACTCGCTGTACTCGCCGGTTTCCCGTTGCGCCAAGCTCGTTGAGGCTTGCCGTGTCGGTCAGCATACCGACTACGACCGCCTTGTCCTCGAGATCGAGACCAACGGCTCCATCGCCCCGCGCGACGCCGTGGTCCAGGCTGCCAATATCATCAACCAGCATATGGCCGCCTTTATGAACCTTGCCGAGACCCCCGAGGTCGAGGAGGAGGCTTCGATCTTCGCTCCCGAGGTCACCAACGACAACGCCGAGCTGGACAAGCAGATCGAGGATCTGGACCTTTCCGTCCGTTCCTACAACTGCCTTAAGCGCGCCAGCATTCACTCGGTCCGTCAGCTCGTTGAGTTCTCGGAGAACGATCTGCTCAACATCCGTAATTTCGGTGTTAAGTCGATCGAGGAAGTGAAGGACAAGCTTGAGTCCATGGGCCTGAGCCTGAAGGCTTAATGCTTCGCATATTTGAGGAGAAACTAGACCATGCGTCACAACGTTAAGAAGGGCCTGAAGCTCGGCACCGATGCGAGCCACACCAAGGCCATGAAGAAGAGCCTTGCTAAGGCCCTCTTCGAGAACGACCGCATCAAGACCACCGAGACCCGCGCTAAGGCGCTGCGTTCGGTCGTCGATCCGATCATCACTTGGGCCAAGAAGGGCGACCTGCACTCTCGTCGTCTGGCTATCGCCAAGCTCGGCGATAAGCAGCTCGTTGCCGAGATCTTCGACAAGGCTGCTCAGGGCATGTGGCAGGACCGCAACGGCGGTTACACCCGCATCATGAAGCTCGGTAACCGTAAGGGCGACAACGCTCCCATCGTTATCATGGAGCTCGTCACCGAGCCTTGCACGCCTAAGGCCAAGAAGGCTGCTCCGGCCCCCAAGAAGGCCGCTGCTCCCAAGAAGGTCGAGGCTGTCGAGGAGACCGCTGCCGAGGAGGCTCCTGCTGAGGAGACCGCTGAGTAGACATTCCGTCTGCATAGGCTATATTCGAGGGGTACGTTCGCGTACCCCTCTTTTTTTGTCGCGATACCGTTGCTTGTTTGTTGGGAGCGCCCATGACTGCGCCGTCTGATTTCAATTCGATTTCCGAGCTTGACGCCACGCTCGTATTTCGCGTGGCCTATGATGGCTCGTCGTATAGCGGATTTGCCGAGCAGCCGGGACAGACGACGGTTGCGGGTGAGCTACGTCGAGCCATCGAGACGCTGCTTCGCCGCCCGATCGATCTGACGTGTGCGGGGCGTACCGATGCCGGCGTGCATGCCGTGGCTCAGTACATCAGCGTGCCCGTTACGGACGCTGAGCTCGCGTGTACGCGCCGTAGGTGGCTGAGGGCTATGGATGCCCTCCTGCCCAAAGATATCGCCATAAACGAGGTCTACAAGGCCCGTAGGGGCTTTTCTGCCCGCTTTGACGCGCGGTCCCGTACGTATACGTACCGTATTGCCGATCGCGATGCGCGCCCCGTGCTCTCGCGCGGTGCGGTGTGGTGGCATCGCTATCCCCTCGACGTAGATGCGATGGCGGCCGCCTGCCCTGCGCTTTTGGGCGAGCAGGACTTTAAGAGCTTTTGCAAGGTTGCCTCTGCTGTGGGCAAGCCCACGCACCGCTGCGTGATGCGTGCGGAGTTTGGCCACGAGGTCGCTTTTGGCGAGGATATCCTGACCTTCACTATCGAGGGCAATGCGTTTTTGCACTCGATGGTGCGTACCATTGTAGGAACGCTCGTGGAGATTGGCATGCATCGTCGCGATCCCCAGTGGATGCGCGAGGTTATTGACGCCCGTGACCGAACCGCTGCGGGTCCCACGGCGCCTGCCTGCGGCCTTACGTTTATGGGTGTGGATTACGGCCCCGACGAGCTTGTCGTTCTCGACTAGGGGAGTGCTCGGCGCGTCTGTGCCTTGCACATACTATGTGTGAGCTGCGCGTGTGCAACATCTGTTCTTGGCGTGCAACATGTTAGGCGGCTCGTTGCTTTTATAGCTCGGGTGTACCATGAACGACAGTTTGATTTGGTGCTATCGAGAGGATGGAAAACTTGGTTCGACGTGGTTCGCATCCGCGACTTTCGGTGATCCTTGTGGTAGAAGGTTCGCCCAGCTATGCGATGCGTGCGCTCGAGAGTATCCAGAACCAAGACCTCTACGATTTGCAGATTGTCGTTGTCTGCCGCGATGCTGCGCCCGGTGTGCGCCATTCGCTTCAAGTTGCTGCCGACAGGGACATCCATATTGATTTGATTGACGTCGAGGACGCGAAGCGCGGCGCTTGTCTTCGTGCCGGTTTTGATGCCTCGCGCGGCTCTCAAATCATCGCCATGAACGCCGATGAGTGGTTTGCTCCGCAGGCCCTTTCCAAGATGGTCGATATCGCGTGCGATACTGCGGCAGACATTGTGCTCCCCTCGGTGTCGCTCGATCGATACGATGCGCATCGCGAGCGTCATTCGCGCGTCTTGGATGCTGCCTCTATTGCCATAGAAGACGAGTCTTCTATGGTGACTGGGCTGCCCCAGTTGATTTTGGGCGGCCTAGTCGCTCAGACCTCTGGCGTGATGTATAGCCGTCCGCTGTTTGAGGCATGCCTGTCGCGCGGCAAGGCGTACCGTACGGTTGAGTTTATGGCTTATGCGCTCTCGCAGGCACGATTCGTGTCCGGCTGCGGCGACGCTTGTTTCCACGCGGCGGCACCTAAGCTTACAGATGCCTTTGATCCCACCATGTATGCCAGGATATCCGATGACACTCGAGCGCTCGACGAGCTTGCGGACTCACTCTCGGAAGCAGATAGCGGTGGTCGGCTCAAGCTGGCAAGCCAAAAGTTCTACTTTGCCGGACTGGTCGCCTGCATCGAGAATTTGTGTCTGAGCCCGCATGGGGTGTCGTCAATCGAGCGTTCCGCCCGCATGCGTGATATGCTCGAGGCGCCTCGAACCCGTCAGATGGTCGCCGCGCTCAAGGATAACCATCGGGGACTCGGTCTGTTGTTTGGGCCGATCGCCAGCGCCAAGCCCGCGCGCTGCGTGATGTGTACGCATCTGGCAGCTTTTCTTAACCGGACGGGCGCAAAAACCGCCTAAACGGCTCATTACGAAACAAACTTGCATAGAATTGTTTCGAAATGCGTTCTTATACACAAAAGCCTTCAAATAGCGTTAAACTATTCAATCACTGATTGATTGTCTCCGCCATCTTTTGGAGAGAGGGTTTGTATGGCTAAAAAACGCAATGGGCGCCAGGATGCCATTAGAGATATTGTGCGCAATAAGGATGTCCGCACGCAGCGCGTGCTGGTCGATGAGCTCCGTGCTATGGGCTTTGATTGCACGCAGGCGACTGTCTCTCGCGATATTGCCGATATGGGGCTGCGTAAGCTCCCTGAGGGCATCTATGTTCTGGCAGAGGACCTGCACCTGCAGCGTATGGTTTCCGAGCTCGTAACGGGCGTTCTGCGTACTGATAATCTGGTTATGATCAAGGCTCAGCCTGGCACGGCTTCCGGCATCGCCGCCGCCGTTGATGCGGCAGAGTTACCCGATGTGCTTGGCTCGCTTGCCGGCAACGATACGATTTTGGTTATTGCCCAGACGGCCGAGGACGGCGAGCGTCTCGAGGCGCTGATCAATAAGTTGAGCAATTCTCGCAAGTAGGTGTGCGGGTCGTGCGCTCGGCATTGTGTGCGCTGACATAGTGGCTTGTAAGGGGCATCGACGTTGGTCGGTACCCCTTTTTGTTTGCCGGTATAAAGACCGCCCACCAGGTCGCTTCAAACTAAAAGGCCCCGAGCAGTTCAATAAGCTGCTCGGGGCCTTGTTGGCTTTAGTCGCGTACTTCTTAGCCGACCGTATCGTCAGGCGTGGGCGAGGGGTCGGGAGTGGGCGTAGGCGTAGGCGTAGGCGTAGGCGTGCCGCCATCGCCGCCGGTCGAACCACCAGTGGAGCCACCCGTCGAGCCACCGGTCGTACCGGTGCCGCCGGTGGTGTCGCCGCCCGTGGTCTCGGTGGTCGTGGTCGTCGTGGTAGTCGTTGTGGTGGTTTCCTCTTCCTCTTCGTCCTTGTCCTTGTCGTCGTTCTCCGACTTCTTGGTGTTGTTGGTGCCGTAGAACTTCCAGACGCTGTTGTTCTTGTAGGTGGGCGCCGTTCCGGTCGCAAACTCCTCGCGCTCGGTACCGGTCAGAACGGTGTTCATAAACCGCTTAAAGACAGGCAGGTTGGTGCTGTCGCCCAGCAGGTCCGTGCCGTACTTTTGGATGGGGATCTCGCCCGCGGAATAGCCGGTCCACAGGGCGCACGCCAGCTGCGGGGTATAGCCGCAGAACCACAGGTTGGTGGTGTTGTCGGTGGTGCCCGTCTTGCCGGCATAGGGCTGGTTGACACTCAGAGCGCCGGCAGCACCCGTACCGCTGCCCTTCATGACGCCGGACAGAACATCGGTGACCGCGGCGGCCTCGCCCTCGGTAAGCACCTGTGAGGGATTGTCGGTGTGCTGGTACAGCACCGAACCGGTACGAGAGTCAATCTCGGTGATGGCGATCGGCTGGCGATAGTAGCCGCCGTTGGCAAACGTCGCGTAGGCGGCGGCCATCTCGAGCGGCGAGATCGAGCCGGTGCCGAGGGTCATGACGGGAACGTCCTCGATGTTGTCCTTGGCGGGGTCGATGCCGAGCTTTTTGACGAGCGAGATGATCTTGCTGTTACCGACGGCTTCCGCCACCTGGATGTAGCCGGTGTTGGAGGAGTATGCCGTCGCCTGCTTAAGCGTGATGTTGCCATAGCTCTGGTTGGCGTAATTTTGGACCTCGGTCGTGGTGCCCTTGGCCTTGAGCGGCGAGTTGCAGTTGAGGGTGACGTTGGGGTTCATGCCGTTTTGGATGGCAGTTGCCAGCGTAAAGGCCTTAAAGGTGGAGCCGACGGGACGCTTGGCCGTGGCATGGTTTACGTGGTTCTCGTCGGCGTTGTAGTCGTAGCCGCCCACCATGCACTTGATGTAGCCGGTCTTGGGGTCGACGACGACCATGCCCATGTCCAGGCCGTCAAGCGAGAGCGTGTCGAGCTGCTCGCGGACGGCATTCTCTGCCACCTGCTGCATCGTGGGGTCGATGGTGGTCTTGACGGTCAGGCCGCCCTTAAAGAGCACGTCGGTCGAGAACTCCTGCTCCAGCAGCTGCTTGACGTAGGAGACAAAGTAGGGCTGCGAGTATACGTCGACGCCGCTGCCCGAGATTTCGGTCACATTGAGGGTGATGGGTTCGGCCTGTGCGGCATCGTGCTCCTCCTGGGTGATGTGGCCCAGGCGCAACATGTTGTCGAGGACCTTGTTGCGACGGGACAGCGCCAGGTCGGGGTTGACCGTGGGGTCGTACTGCGAGGGCGAGTTGGGAAGGCCGATCAACAGCGCGGCCTCGCTCAGGGTGAGGTCGGCGGCGCTCTTGGACAGATAGGTCTCGGCTGCGGCCTCGATGCCGTAGGCGCCGTGGCCGTAATAGATGGTGTTGAGGTACATCATGAGGATCTCGTCTTTGGAGTACATGTCCTCCATCTTGATAGCGATGTAGGCCTCGCGCACCTTACGCTCAATGGTCGAGTCGAATTGCTCCTCCTGCAGGATGGTGTTGCGCACAAGCTGCTGGGTGATCGTCGAGGCGCCTTCGTGCCCGCCGCCGAGGGTTGCCACCGCAGCACGCGCGATACCCCACAGGTCGATACCGCCGTGCTCGTAGAAGCGCTCGTCCTCGACGTCAACGGTGCCCTGCAGCACGTAGGGGGAGACCTCGTCCTTGGTGATGGACTTGCGGTTTTGCGTGTAGAAGCTCGCGATCTTGTTGCCGTTGCAGTCGACGATCTCGGTGGGCTCGCTCACCAGATACGCGTTGGCGTCGGTGTAGTCGGGCAGATCGGACAGCCAGCGGTTGACGTTACCGAGCATGCCGATGCCAAACGCCACGCCCGCAATCAGCAGAAAGCCCAAAAACGAGAGCAGGATTATGGGCAGGGCGTGCGTCTTTGAACGGCTGTGTCCCTGTCGTTGGCGAGGACCCATATATTGACCTCCAGGTATGTCGTGCCAGACGGTGGATGTGCCGTCGGGGCAGGATGGACATAAGTTATTACACGATAAACCAAACGGGGCGCGCGAGGCCTCGTGTATGCTGGAAGACGGCATTTTTCAGAGTGAATGCATACCTTGGTAAGGAGTTTGTCGATGGCGATTCGGACGATGGGGCCGAGCGGACAATACGAGACTGGATTGGATGCTGCCGGTGCGGCGCTGCCCGAGCTGCTGGCGCCGGCGGGCGGGCTCGACCAGATGCTTGCGGCCATCGCCGCGGGCGCCGATGCCATCTATGCGGGGTTGGGCGGCTTTAACGCCCGTGTGAGCGCCCATGGCTTTACGGATAACGAGTTTGCGCGCGGCTGCGCCGTGGCGCATGCCCATGGCGTGCGTGTGTACGTAACGCTCAACGTGTTCGTGTTTGACGATGAGTTGTCCGACGCGGTGGCGTTGGGAGCTCATGCACTGGAGCTGGGCGCCGATGCTCTGATTGTCGCCGATGCCGGGTTGGCCTGCGCGCTGCGCGCGGCGATTCCCGGGGTCGAGATTCACCTGTCCACGCAGGCGGGCGCTCATAGCGAGGGTGCCGTGCGGCTTGCCGCCGATGAGCTGGGGGTCGAGCGCGTGACGACGGCACGCGAGCTGACGGTCGACGAGATTGCGGCGCTATGTGCCACGGGCGTGCCCATCGAGGTATTCTGCCACGGTGCGATTTGCATCGGCTATTCGGGGGCGTGCGAGTTCTCGGCCCTGCGGCGTGGACGATCGGCGATGCGCGGCGACTGCACGCAGCCGTGCCGTCTGGCGTACGACCTAGTGGACGAGGCGGGGCAGAGCGTTGTCGCCGTTGAGGGGGATCGTCTGCTGTGTCCGCATGACTATCTGGGTATTGCGCATCTGCCCGAGCTTGTAGATGCTGGCGTTGCGTCGCTCAAGATCGAGGGACGCATGAAGAACCCCGATTACGTATTCAACGTGGTGCGGGTTTGGCGCCGGGCGCTCGATATGCTGCGCGACGGCGCGTGGGACCCCGGTGCCGTGGAAGAGCTTGAGCGCGAGCTGGGAAGGTCGTTTAACCGTGGGTTTACCGATGCGTACCTGCGAGGGCGTTCGGGTGCCGAGCTGATGAGCTTTGAGCGTGCAATTAACCAGGGCGTGCGCGTGGGGCGCTTGGTCGCTGTGGGCCACGAAGAGGTGACCGTTGAGCTCGATGCCGCCGTGGCGGCGGGTGACACGCTCGAGATTCGGTTCTATCCGGGTGTCGACGCGCGTCCCGATGTGCCCAAGCGCTGGCCGCAGGTGCCCTGCCCGGTGGATGCCGCAGCGGGGAAGCGCGTCGTCGTGCATTGCAAGCGTAAGGTGGACGCGGGCTGCGAGGTATACCTGATTCGTAGCGCCGGCGTGTTGGATCAGACGGCGGCGGTGTTGGAGCGCATGCGGGCCGAGGCGGATGCGATTGCGCCCGTTGCGCGTGCCGTTGAGGTGCTGCCCTTTGAGGACGTTGCGGTGGATAGCGGTGCGTCGCCGGAGTTGGTGGAGTGCGCGGTTCCCGCTCGCATGGTTTTTGCTTGGCAGCTGATGGATACCGACCCGCGCAGAGAACTCGATTTGTCCGACACCGTTGTGGTGCTTGACGAGGTGTGCCGCACGGGTGACGCTGACCGGACCCGCTCGCTGATGCAGCGTGCCGGGCGCGTCGTCTGCCGCAACCTGGGACAGGTGGTGATTGCTCGCGAGCTGGGCGTGACGTTTGACGTGGCGGCGCCGGTGTTCTGCGCGAATCGGGCCACGCTTACCTGGCTGCGCGGACTCGGTGCGGGGCGGGTGTACTTGCCGGCCGAGTTGCTCGGCAATGATGCGGAGCGTATTGCCGAGCTTGCCGCTTGTCCCGGTGTCTTGGGGCCTGTCGATGCCGACCGTCCCGAGCTCATGGTGTGCGAGCACTGCTTGCTGACTGCCGAGGGCGCCTGCGCCACGGATGCAACGGGGCAGATCCGTTGCCGTGACTGCTCGCGCCGTCAGCAAACACGATATTTGGTCGAGCGCGACGGCATGCGCCTGCCGGTCGCCGTTGATGCGTGCGGCAGGACGAGGATTTTCCTGTCGTAGGTGTTCGGCCGCGCCGTTTTGGTTATCATAAGAGAGTTTATGAACTTCCAGCACCGCCGTATCCGGTGAGGGTGCTATGGCAAAAGGAGGATACCCAATGCTGTCTGTTGACGAGCAAATGCGTATCATCACCTCGGGCGCCGCGAAGATCGTCCCCGAGGCCGACCTTCGCAAGAAGCTTGAGAAGGGCGAGCCCCTCAACATCAAGCTCGGCGTCGACCCCACCAGCCCCGACCTGCACCTGGGCCACGCCGTGCCCCTGCGCAAGATGCGCCAGTTCCAGGACCTGGGCCATAACGTCACCCTTATCATTGGCAACGGTACCGCGCTGATCGGCGACCCCTCGGGCAAGAATTCCACCCGTCCGCAGCTTTCGCAGGAGCAGATCGAGGCCAACGCCGAGACCTACGTGAGCCAGGCCATGAAGATCCTGGACCCCGAGAAGACCACCATCGTGCACAACGGCGACTGGATCCTTTCGATGGACCTGGCCGGTCTTTTGCAGGTGTGCTCCAAGTTCACCGTCGCCCGCATCCTCGAGCGCGACGACTTTACCAAGCGCTACCAGTCCCAGACGCCGATTGCCCTGCACGAGTTTCTGTACCCCGTGATGCAGGCCTTCGACTCCGTGCAGATCAAGGCCGACGTCGAGATGGGCGGCACCGACCAGCTCTTTAACCTGCTCGCCGGCCGTGAGCTCATGGAGAAGATGGGCATGGAACCGCAGATCGCGCTCACCATGCCGCTGCTCGAGGGCACCGACGGCGTCCGTAAGATGTCCAAGTCCTACGGTAACTACATCGGCCTGACCGATGCTCCCAAGGATATGTTCGGCAAGACCATGTCCATCCCCGACGAGATGATTGGCAAGTACTATCGTCTGGCCAGTTCGCTCACCCCGGCCGAGGTCGACAAGATCGATGCCGCCCTGGCCGATGGCTCCGCCGACCCCTACGAGCTCAAGCGCGCTCTAGGCCGCGACCTGTGCGACACCTACCACGGTGCTGGCGCCGGCGACGAGGCTCAGGCCGAGTTCGACCGTGTGTTCAAGGAGGGCCAGCTTGCCGACTTCCCCGAGAAGCACGTTGAGCTGACCGTCAACGACGAGGGCCAGATTTACCTCGCTGGCCTGCTCAAGGACCTGGGCCTTTCGGCCAGCGCCGGTCAGGCCCGCCGCGACATCGACGGCGGCGGCGTCAAGATCAACGGCAAGGCTGTGGCTCCCAAGAGCTACAACATCGATCCGAGCGCCCTCAAGCTGGGCGACACCCTCTCCGTGGGCAAGCGCAAGGGCTTTAAGTTGGTCTAACGAGCGAGTTGACCTCACAAGTGCAATAAGGCCGCAGCCGGGAATCCCGACTGCGGCCTTTTTGGTTACGACGATCCCTTGGGGACGGAGGGATCATTTGGCGGTGCCGTTAAGCGGAAGGGGTGTTAGCGGGACTTTCTTTTGGGCATACAATGGCTATTGGCTTGCTGCGGTGAAGGTCTGTCCGCTCCGCAGCTTTTTTCTACGGTTAAAGGAGTATGTATGTCCGTTGAGGTCATGAGGTCTGTGATCGATGCTGCCGAGGGGCGCGTGCCCGTCGACACGCTGTTTACCAATGCGCAGATCGTCGACGTGTATGGCCAGCGTGTGGCGCCCGGTAGCGTTGCCGTCAAGGACGGTGTGATCGTCGGCGTGCTCTACGATGGTCGCGACGATGCTGCTGGCACCTACGAGGCAACTGAGGTCATCGACTGCCAGGGTCGCTATCTCGCTCCCGGTTTTATTGACGGGCATTTGCATATTGAGTCCTCGAACATCCGTCCCGCCGAGTATGCTCGCATGGCCGCGACGCGCGGTACTACCACCGCCATTGCCGACAGCCACGAGATTGCCAATGTTGCCGGTCTCGACGGCTTGCGCTTTATGATCGAGGACGGCCGCCGCGCACCCATCTCCATCAAGTACATGATGCCTTCGTGCGTGCCCGCGCTGCCCGACGAGCAGGCCGGTGCCGTTATTTCGGCTGCCGATATGCAGGCGTTTTTTGCCGAGCATCCGGGCGATGTTTTTGGCCTGGGCGAGATGATGAACCTGCCGGGTGTCTTTATGGCCGACCCCGAGACCTGTGCTCGCATCGATGCTGCCAACCAGACGCCGTCCAAGCAGGTCGACGGCCATGCACCGCTCGTTGCCGGCAAGGACCTTAATGCCTATGCCGCGGCGGGCATTATCGCCGATCACGAGTCGACGATTCCCGAGGAGGCGCTCGATAAACTGTCTCGTGGCATGTACGTGATGCTGCGCGAGGGCACGTGCAGCCATGACCTGGCCAATCTGTCGCCGATGCTGCTGGAGAACCCCGCGCGCGCCCGCCGCTGCTGCTTTGCGACTGACGACCGCGCCCCTTCCGATGCGCTTGCGACTGGCATGATCGACAATGCCTGCCGCGTGGCGATTGAGGCCGGTATCGACCCCGTGGTCGCTATCTCTATGGCGTCCCTCTCCACGGCCGAGGCGTTTGGCCTGGATCACGGCTGCCGCGACCCGCACGAGCTGCGTGGTGCGATTGCCCCGGGCAAGCGTGCCGACCTGCTGGTGCTCAATGACCTGACGTTTGCTACGGCTCCGCATTGCGTATATGCCGCCGGTGCTCTGGTGGCGCAGGATGGCACCTTTGTGGGCGAGATCGCACCCGAGATGGCCGAGGTTGCGGCCCTTGCCGATGAGCTGCGCGCCTCCGTTAAGCTGCCGAAGCTTTCGCTCGACGTGTTTGACTATGCCTTTAAGCCGGGCGAGGCCGTTATCGATGTCATCCCGGGTATGGCTATCACAGGTATGGCTCGCCCCGAGAGTGCCGAGGGCCTGCGCCGCATTATGCTGATCGAGCGCCACGGCCGCGGCGTGTCGCTGCAGGCCGAGGGCGCCGACGGTGACGGCCCCGCGGGTCTGGGCTTGGTTGGCAAGCATATCGGTCGCGGCTGGGTGCGCGGCTTTACCATCACGGGTGGCGCCATTGCCTCCACGATTGGCCACGACTCGCACAACGTGTGCGTGGTGGGCGACAACGCGGCGGATATGATGGCTGCCGTTGAGGCCGTGGGCCAGGGCGGCCACGTGCTGGTGCGCAACGGCGAGGTCGTGGCGCGCATTCCGCTGGCGCTCGGTGGCCTTATGAGCGAGGGCACGGCCGAGGATGTCGCCGCGCAGCACGACGACTTTATGGTCAAGGCGCGCGCCATGGGTATCGAGCCGCCGCTCGACCCCATCATGGGCATCATTTTCCTGCCCCTGCCGGTAATCCCGACGCTCCGCATCCGCCCCGAGGGCATGTTCGACGTCACGACCTTCACCTACGCCGACTAGTCATCGGGGACGTTCTTAAACGACTAGCCGTCGGGGTGGCGTGTCGCCTGACGCCGCGACCGTGAGACCTCTGGCATGTGTGAGCTATTTGCCAGGTCCTTGTAACGTTTACGCCCGCGGAGTCTTATTTGAGCTCCCTTTGGGTACGTTGGAATCGGATACACGTTCGATTCCAACAAGCCCGAAGGGAGCTTTTCTATGTTTAAACTGATTGCATCCGATATGGACGGCACACTGCTTGACGAAAACGGCCAGGTGCCTCCCGAGACCTACGAACTGATTCTGGCGCTACACGAGCATGGCGTGCATTTCGCCGCATCGTCAGGTCGTCGCTACGATCGCCTGTGCGAGTTCTTTGCGCCCGTTCGCGACAAGATGGACTTTGTCGCCGCTAACGGCGCCCAAGTCTACGCCGACGGTAAGATGGTAGACCGTGAGGTGTATTCCCACCTGGCGATTCGAAGGCTCGCCCAAGCCGTCAGGACGTTTCCCAATCTGCATCTTGCGCTCTTTGACCGAACCAAGTCCTTCCTGCTCGATGACGAGTGCAAGTTCGTGCGTGAGGTCGATAAGGACCTTCCCAATGCCGAGCGTATTTGGGAGCTGCCCGATCCCAGCGTAAATATCATCAAAGCGAGTATCTTTTGCGACGACAGTGCGGTTATGGACAGTGCGTACGTGCTACAGCGCGAACTTGGTCAGCTCTTTACTTTTGCGCCTTCGGGCAACGCGTGGATCGATGCCATGCAGCCCGGTGTGTCGAAGGCCTCGGGTATCGCGCAGCTCGCGGAGCATTACGGCATTGGTCGCGACGAGGTCATGGCGTTTGGCGACTCGATGAACGACTACGAGATCATTCGCTTTGTCGGCACGGGCTGCGCGATGGAAAACGCGCGCCCCGCGCTTAAGGCGGTGGCCGATCGCGTGGTGGGTTGTAACCGCGACCACGCCGTCCAGCAGGAGCTCCGTCGCGTGCTGGAGAGTCTCTCCTAATCCGGCAGATGGGGACGTTCCTTTTCTGCCGACAGTGGGGGACGGTCCTTGCAGCTTTTTGCGAAGAGTGTCCCCAGTGACTAGTCGTTTAAGAACGTCCATTACAGTCGAAATTGTCAGCCCGGGACCGT
>NZ_QSOP01000029.1 GCF_003436275.1 Collinsella sp. TM09-10AT | reverse complement strand
CCGGTCCGACCGGGCCGCGCGGCAAGGAGATATATTGCCAGACCGGAGGGGCGTCGGGGGCGGGAATCTGGGCGTACACATTTCCTACACAATTTGGGATCCGACTAACGTTTGCCAGCCGTTAACTACCCCTCGCCGAGCATCTCTTTATATAAGGCAGTCTCATGGTTAAAGCGGATACGTTCCCCTAGCTAAAGCACAGCCAGCATCGAGCAACTCATCACGCTCTTCCACTGAGAACCCCTCGGCGTAGACGCGCACCACTGGTTCGGTCCCGCTAGGACGGACCAGCAGCCACGTATCATCCTCGAATGCTAAACGCAAGCCATCCATATGACTAACGTTTTGCGGTACCTTGCCACAAATCGACTTGGGGTTTACGCCCGGCAGCAGGGTTCGCAACGTTTCGGCATCTTCGGCCTCAAGGCGCAAATCGCGTCGACCGTAACTCGTCTTACCAAATCTGTCCTCGAGTTGGTCGACCAGAACGCCCAAAGGCGCGTCCGTCTTTGCCATAAGCTCACACAGAATCAGACAGGCGAGGATTCCATCGCGCTCGGGCATATGCGCGGCGATGCCGATACCACCGGCTTCTTCGCCGCCTATGAGGACGCCACCCTTCTTCATCTCTGCCGCTATATATTTGAAACCGACTGGTTTGACGGTCACGCGGCAGCCAAGCGCCTCGGCAATGCGACGCACGAGCGTCGAGCACGAAAGATTGACGACGACGCGCCCCTCCAAATTACGAAATTGAACCAAGTCACCCAAAACGAGCGCCATGATCTGATGCGGATGTATATATCTGCCGCGCTCGTCAACCGCGCCGATACGGTCGGCGTCGCCGTCGGTCACCAGGCCAGCGCAAGCTCCGTCCTCGATAACCGTATGCTCGCAAGCGTCCACCCACGGCTCAACGGGGTCGGGGCAGATATCTTCTTGGTCAGGCGCCTGCCCGGCGTGAATCTCGTGCACCTCAACGCCAAGCTCGCGCAGCAAGTCGGCTAGATAGCCCTGGGCTGCGCCGCCCATGGGGTCAACAACCACGCGCAGGTGCGCGGCGCGGATGGCTTCGGCATCGACAAACGATGCCACCGCTTGCATATAGTCAGGAATGATATCCGCGGTGCGATATTGCCCCTCGATCCCCATTGGCTCGGGAGCCATGGTCTCTTCGAGCTCTTCGATGACATCCTGGTTGGCGGTCGAGCCGTCACCCATGCGAATCTTGAGACACAGATAACCCTGCGGATGATGGGACCCCGTCACCATGAGCGCGCCGCACGCCTCACCGTCATAAGCCGCCGCCCACGTAAGGGCAGGGGTCGGAACAGGTCGCGAAGCGAGCACGGCGTCTAGCCCGTGCGCTGCTAGCACACCCGCCGCAAGCTCAGCGAACTCGCGCGCCAGGGGCCGAGTGTCGAACCCTATATATACCGTTTTGCCCGGATTGGTCTTTTGCCACAACTCGCCGACGGCATCGGCGATACGGGCAACGTTATCGGCATTGAAGTCCTCATCGACGCGAGCGCGCCAACCGTCAGTTCCAAAATGAATTATCGCGCACACGCGCAGACACCTCACAGTGTTTGGATCATGGTACGCATGAGGTATACCCGCGATACACACTCGGCAACCTGCCGGCACCAGCATTCACCATTTGGGCAAATGCTGCCGAGGACATGCAGGCAATAAAAAAAACCGCCCCGTATGGAGCGGTTTTGCCCTTTATATATCGAGCGCCTCGGCCATCGCTGCCGTAGTGATTGCCGTGGTTCCACAGCAACTGCCCACCATTGCGGCACCGGCATGTCTCCATTCGATGCATGCGCGCGCGAAAGCTTCGGGGTTCTCGTGCCATACGGGGCCATCCTGAGTCTGGACCGGATCGCCTACGTTGGGACGCACCGTGACGGGAGTAGTCGCCGATGCAACCATCCTGGGCACCGCCGCGTTCGCGGCCGCAAGCGAACAGCAATTGACACCAACCGAGTTTGCGCCGTGTTTTTCGGCGTACAAAACGGCTGCCTCGATGTTGAGGCCATCGCCCAACAGGTCGCCTTTATCGTCAACGACAAAACTCACCAGAACAGGCATGCCGTCGGCGGCATCTCGAGCGCCGGCAAGCATGGGCTGCAAATTACGGATAGACGTCACCGTCTCGATCAGCAGACCGTCAACGCCGGCATTGAGCAAGGCGTGCGCCTGTTCGCGCGCAATGCCTCGGATTTCACGATACTCGGCAGAGTCCTCGGCAAACCACTCAATACCGATCGGGCCCATCGAGCCCAGCAGCAGCTGAGGGTGCGCCTGGCGAGCATCGTCGACGGCCCCGCGATTGACCTCCGCCACGGACGGCGAAATCTGGTCGTGCTTGAGGGCATAGCTCGATGCCTGAAAGGTGTTGGTAATGAGCACCTGCGCGCCGGCGGCGACATACAAGCGATGGATGCGAGAAACGGTCTGCGGCTCTGCCAGATTCCAAAACGCCGGTGGAATGTCGGCGGCATCGTACTCACTCAACAAGACACTGCCCATGGGGCCCTGCGCCAACAAGGTCTCGCTCGACAAGCGGCGCGTAAGTTCCTCGGCACCAAAGCGGTTGTAATAACTCGTATCCATATATCCCGCTATTCCTCGACGCTGATTCCCTGCTTTTCGAGATAGGCGAGCCAGCGGTTCATCGTGTCCTCGGATAGTGCATGCTCCATCATGCAGGCCTCGGAATCGGCTCGCTCAAATTCGACACCGAGCTCCTGAACCAAAAACGTGCGGATGAGGCGATGACGGTACCAGATAGCCGTGCCAACCTCGCGGCCGCGATCGGTCAGGATTACCTTGCCATAGTGCGATTGCTCGACAAGCTCGGATGCCTTGAGCGCCGAAACCGCTTTATTGACCGATGCCTTGGAGACGCCAAGGCGCTGCGCGATGTCGACCGATCGCACGCCGTTGGTTTCCCCCTCTTCGCTTTCAATGCGAACCATGCACTCCAAGTAGTCTTCGTTCGCCACCGTCAGATGTAGTTCGCGCGAGCTATTTGTCGTATCCATGATCTTCCGTCCCTTCTGCATTCAATGGCTGATTCTACCCCATCCAAGCATCGCGGTATGCCGTGGCATACCGTGCTAGAGTTCTTGTTGCACACGACGACCAAGATTGGAGCGGTCTTTATGGAAAACACCACCACGAACCCCGATGTCCTCGAACGCTTTTTGCGCTACGTCCAGATCAACACGCAGTCCGAGGATGCAAACTGCGACCAGGTACCTTCGAGCACCGTTCAGTTTGACCTTGCCAACGTGCTGGCTGAAGAGCTGCGCGAGCTTGGTGCGGAAGATGCCCACGTGACCGAGCACGCCTATGTCTGCGCGCATATCCCCGCAAGTGCGGGCGCTGAGGACAAGCCCGCCCTGGGCCTGATCGCCCATCTCGACACCACCGAAGTTGCACCGGGCGCCGGCGTGAAGCCGCACATCGTACACTACGAAGGCGGCGACCTGGTCTGCGGCACGGTTGACGGTAAGCCCGTTGCCATGAGTACCGCCAAGCTTCCCGCCCTGAACGACCTCGCGGGTGAGGACTTGGTCTGCAGCGATGGCACCACGCTGCTGGGCGCGGACGACAAGGCAGGCGTCGCCGAGATCATGTCGCTTGTCGCGCGTATCGCTCAGGACCCTTCTCTGCCCCATCCCGCACTCGGCATTTGCTTCTGCCCTGACGAGGAGATCGGTCACGGAGCCGAGCTGTTGGATATCGATACCTTTGGCTGCAAGTACGCCTACACGGTCGACGGCGGCCCCATCGGCGAGCTGGAGTGGGAGTGCTTTAACGCCGCCGAGGCGACCATCCGCTTTGAGGGCCAGTCCATCCACCCGGGCGACGCCAAGGGCCGTATGGTCAACGCAGGCAATCTGTTCTGCGACTTCAACGCGTTGCTCCCCTACGTGCAGCGCCCGGAGTATACGGAAGGCTACGAGGGCTTTTATCACCTTGAGGGCGTATCTGCAACCGTCGATCACGCCACGGCGCGCTACATCGTCCGCGACCATGACGCCGCCAAGTTCCAGCAGAAACTCGACCTTATTGATGCCGCCGCCTCGATGCTCAACCAGCGTCTGGGTGAGGAGCGCGTAACGGTCGAGATTAAGCAGCAGTATCGAAATATGGCCGAAATCGTTCGTGACTATCCCGAGCTTATTGATGTTGCCAAGGAAGCCTACCTTGCCTGCGGCGTTGAGCCCCAAGTGCTGCCGATTCGCGGCGGCACCGACGGCGCGCAGCTGTCGTTCCGCGGTCTGCCCTGCCCCAACCTTTCCACCGGCGGCTATTGCTATCACGGCGTCAACGAATTCGTCCCGGTCAGTTCGCTCGTCAAGATGACCGACGTGCTCCAGGAGCTCGTCGCCCGCTTTGCATAAGCCTGGCTGCACAAGTCAAAAAGACGAATCGCCCCGTCCTCAACCAAGAACGGGGCGATTTTTTGCTGCAATGAGAACAGGTTGACGCACGCCAGCCTCTTAACGCAAGGAGTGTCCCAAACTGCCGGCACAAAAGGAACGTCCCCAAGTGCCAAGTGCATCAAGAGTGTCCCCTTTGACCAGTCGTTTAAGAACGTCCCCAATGACTAACGTCGCAGGTTGAGGACGGGCAGCGAGCGGGTCGCATTTGAGACAAGGTGACGTGAAACGAAAGGGCGCTGACCTTCTGGTCGCGCCCTTGAAGTTGAACGTCAGATTGTCCAAATGCGGCCCGCGCAGCGTCAAGCGGTTACGCGGTTTGGTAAAACCGCGTAACCCTAGTAGTTGGCCTCGTAGCCGTTGCCGTCGCCGGTGGGCTCTTCGTAGTAGTCCGAATCGCTCGAATCGCTTGAGCCATCGGAATCGTCAGAGCTGACCGATGAGGTTGCGGTACCGTTTGCGTAGTCGTCAGACGTGTTGTTGCTGAGGTCACCGATCGTAGAGCTGGAGCCGTCGGAAAGACCCATGGTGTTGGGACCCTTGGGATCCTTGCCGGCATCGACGCGCTCCATCATTTCCTTGAGCTCGTCCTCGTAGACAAAGACATAGCTCACGCCGTCGATCATGGTGCTGTCGTCGGCGTACGAGGGCAGGTTGGCCGAGTAGATACCGTCGACATCCATACCGCGCATGGCATTGACCGTAGCCACGATATCCTGAACGCTCATATCGGTTACGAGCATATCGGACAGCGAATTAACCAGGCCAAAGATCTTCGTGGCATCGAAGTTATTGAGAATCTGGTTGGCAAGGGCGCCAAGCACCTGACGCTGGTGGCGCATGCGCGTGTAATCGCCGTCGGCATAGGTGTAGCGGCAGCGGGCATAGGTAAGGGCGGTGGCACCGTCCATATGCTGCTGGCCAGCGGTAATCTTAATATCCAGGTGCTCGGGGTCGTCAACATCATCGGTTGCGTTAATGTCGATACCGCCAACCGAATCAATCAGCGCCTGCATACCGTCGAAGCTGACCTCGGCATAGTGGGAAATCTGAACACCGCACAGCTCGTTGACCGCCTCGACCATGGCCTCGGCGCCGCCAACGGTATGGCAGGCGTTGATCTTCATGGTCTCGCCCTTGTACACGACCTTGGTGTCGCGCGGAACGGAAATGAGCGTCGCCTGCTTTTGCGTGGGGTCGATGCGTGCCAGGATAATCGAGTCGGCACGATACGTATCCTCGCCCGGACGGCCGTCGGTGCCAAGAAGCAGCACGTAGAACGGATCCTTTGCCTCATCGGTGTCAACCAGAACCCGACGCAGATTGTCGGTAATGACATTAGAATCGCCGAGCTTGCCCATAATGGTGGCAAACCACAGGCCGGCAGCGGTAGTGGCGCTCAGTAGCACGCCAAGCACGACAATGAGCGCGACGTGGCGAATCGTGTGGCTACGACGACGTTGGCGAGCTCGCTCGGAATAACGAGCCACGTTATCGCGACTGTAGATCTTGGCCTGCGCACCAGTTGAGGGTCTTCGGGTGGTGGTATCCGCGAGGGGCTTTTTATTAAACATAGGCAACCTGTATTAGTAGATGACGGGATCGGAGACGGTAGCATGCTCGACATGCGCGCCGAGCGCCTGCAGCTTTTCGACAAACCGCTCGTAGCCGCGCTTGATGTGATGGATGGCCGAAACCTCGGTCGTCCCGTCGGCGATCAAGCCCGCTACGACGAGGGCCGCTCCGCCACGCAGATCGGGCGAGGTAACCTGTGCGCCCGAGAAGCCCTTGACGCCATGAATCATGGCATGATGGCTCTCGATACGAATGTCGGCACCCATGCGCACCAGCTCAGAGGCAAACATAAAGCGATTCTCGAAGATGTTTTCGGTAATAACGGAACTGCCGTCGGCAAGGGCGGAGAGCACCATAATCTGCGCCTGCATGTCGGTCGGGAAACCGGGGAACGGAAGCGTCTGGATGTCGACCGGCTTGATACGCTCGGCACGGTTCACATGGACGCCATCCTCGACGCGCTCGCAGTCGATACCCATAAGCTCCATCTTCTTGAGCACCATGCCCAAGTGAATGGGGCAAAAGCCCGTGACATCGACACCGCGATCGTCGGCCATCAACGCACCGGCAACGATAAAGGTACCGGCCTCGATGCGGTCGCCCACCACGCGATGGGTAACGGGATGGAGCTCTTCCACGCCTTCGATAGTCACGACGGGCGTACCGGCGCCAACAATCTTGGCGCCCATCTCGTTGAGCATGTTAGCGAGATCGACGATCTCGGGCTCGCGGGCGGCATTGTCGATAACCGTGGTGCCCTGTGCGCGCACAGAGGCCATGATGAGGTTCTCGGTCGCACCGACGCTGGCAAACTCGAGCGTGACGGTGGTACCGCGCAGACCTTGGGGCGCATTAGCGTTGATGTAACCGTGGGCGGTATCGAACTCAACGCCCAGGGCCTCAAGACCAAGAATGTGCATATCGATCTTACGAGCACCCAGGTTGCAGCCGCCCGGCATGGCAATTTTGGCGCGATGGAAGCGGCCCAGCAGGGGCCCCATGACGGCGGTGGAAGCGCGCATCTTGGCAACGAGCTCGTAGGGGGCCTCCCATGAATCGACCTGAGAGGTATCAATCTCGAGCGTGTGCTCGTCGAGAACATCGATCGTAGCGCCCATGCTCTTGAGCACCTTGCCCATCACGTGGACATCGGAAATATCGGGCACGTTCTGCAGCGTCGTCTTGCCCGGCGCCAGAAGCGTTGCCGCCATGAGTTTGAGCGCGGAGTTCTTGGCGCCCGAGACGGGCACGGAGCCTCCAATGGCGTGGCC
Source organism: Collinsella sp. TM09-10AT (assembly GCF_003436275.1). Taxonomy (GTDB): domain Bacteria; phylum Actinomycetota; class Coriobacteriia; order Coriobacteriales; family Coriobacteriaceae; genus Collinsella. The sequence goes on along the minus strand of NZ_QSOP01000029.1, from coordinate 14,442 downwards.
ACCCTCAACGCGGATAATATCCAAGGTCTACCCTTTCAAAAAGCATGCCCGGGGTGGCTGGGCCATCCCGGGCATGATGTGTTCGCAAATGGTCGAACGCTAAATCGTTTGACTATTGGGCAAGCTTGAGCTTACACCATGCGATTTCATTATAGAGGTAGGCGCGGCGTGCATCATCCTCCGACAAATTACCCAGCTTCTCTTCAAAACCTTGAATATCAGCTTTAAGCTTGTCGGCATCGACGGTCGCCAAATCGCAAGCGCGCTCGGCGAGAACGGTCACGACATCGTCCGCAACCTGGACATAGCCGCCGGCCACGGCAAACGTGTGGTCGACAGTGCCCATGGCCTTATCGGAAACGCGAACGTAGCCGCGGTCGATCGTGCAAATCTCGCTGGAGTGAGCAGGCAGGACGCCAAACTCGCCATCCGTGGACGGAATCGACACAAACGCAGCGTCGCCCTCATAGGCGCAGCTCACGGGGCACACGATGCGGATACGCATAACCTACTTCTCCCCCATCTTGCGGGCGCGCTCGCGCACGTCCTCAATCGTGGAAGCATAGCGGAAAGCCTGCTCGGGCAGGTCATCGGCCTTGCCGTCGACAATCTCGGCGAAAGAGCGGACGGTATCCTCGACGCGGACGTAGACACCGGGGTTGCCGGTGAACTTCTCGGCGACGTGGAAGGACTGCGAGAGGAACTGCTGAATCTTACGGGCACGGTTGACCGTAAGACGCTGCTCCTCGGACAGCTCGTCCATACCCAGAATGGCGATGATGTCCTGAAGGTCGGAGTACTCCTGCAGGAGCTCCTGGACCTTGACGGCGACACGGTAGTGCTCCTCGCCAACGATCGAGGGATCGAGAGCGTCGGAGGAAGACGCGAGCGGGTCGATAGCCGGGAACAGGCCGAGCGACGAAATGCTACGCGAAAGAACCGTGGTGGCGTCGAGGTGCGTAAACGTCGTGGCAGGCGCCGGGTCGGTCAGGTCGTCTGCGGGGACGTAGACAGCCTGGACGGAGGTAATGGAGCCCGTCTTGGTCGAGGTAATGCGCTCCTGGAGGTCGCCCATCTCGGTTGCCAGCGTGGGCTGGTAACCAACGGCGGACGGCATACGGCCCAGCAGTGCGGAAACCTCGGAACCTGCCTGGGAGAAGCGGAAGATGTTGTCGATGAACAGCAGAACGTCCTGGCCGCGATCGCGGAAGTACTCAGCGGTGGTAAGGCCGGCCAGACCGATGCGCAGACGCGCTCCGGGCGGCTCGTTCATCTGACCATAGACCAAGCAGGTCTTGTCGATAACGCCAGACTCGCTCATCTCGAGGAACAGGTCGGTGCCCTCGCGGGTACGCTCGCCGACGCCGGTGAACACCGAGGTGCCACCGTGCTCCTGGGCGAGGTTGTTGATGAGCTCCTGAATCAGAACGGTCTTGCCGACGCCGGCGCCGCCGAACAGGCCTGTCTTGCCGCCACGGATGTAGGGCTCGAGCAGGTCGACGGCCTTGATGCCGGTCTCGAAGATCTCGGTCTTGGTGGTGAGCTCGTCGAAACGGGGCGCTGCATGGTGGATGGGGTAGAACTCCTCCACCTCGGGCATGGGCTTGCCGTCGACGGGCTTGCCCATAACGTTCCAAATTCGGCCGAGCGTCTTGGGGCCAACGGGCATCTTCATGGGCTCACCGGTATCGGTGGCGATGAGGCCGCGCTGCAGGCCGTCGGTCGAGGACATGGCGACCGTGCGGACGACGCCGCCCGGAAGCTGGCTCTCGACCTCGAGGATCGTGCTCAGATGACCGATCGGGGTCTCGGCCTCGACCGTGAGCGCGTTGTAGATCGGGGGCACCGCGCCGTCAAACTTGACGTCGACGACAGGGCCGATGATTCGCACGATGCGACCATCACCGGCAGTCGTCTTCTTGGTGGCTTCCTCGACCGCAAGCTTTACGGTGTTATTAGCCATTACTGTTCCTCCAATGCTGAGGCTCCGCCGACGATCTCGTTAATCTCGGTCGTGATCGAAGCCTGGCGCACGCGACTATACGTGCGGGTAAGGGTCGAGATGATCGCGGTGGCGTTTTCCGTCGCGGAGTGCATGGCCTTGCGGCGTGCACCCTGCTCGGCAGCCGCCGAATCGATCAGGGCCTGGTAGATGACCGTCAGGATGTAAGACGGCACAAGCTTGCCGAGAACATGCTCGGGAGAGGGCACGAACTCGAACGTGGACGAGATGCGCTTAGGGGCGTCGGTCTCGTTCTTACGCGGACCGTGGGCCATAGCGATCATCTCGGGGTCGAGCGGCAACAGATGCTCGACGCGAAGCTCCTGATCCACGCGGTTCTTGGCGTGGTGGTAGACAAGCTCGACACGGTCAAGCTCACCGGCACGATACGCATCGCAGATATGAGAGGAGATCATGCGGGCCTGATTGAAATCGGGCTCAGAGGAGTTGCCCTCAAAGTGCATGACAACGTTTGCGCGGTCACGGAAATACGTGGCCGGTTTGCGCCCACACGCGATGATCTCGCACTCGATGCCATCGTTCGCCCAAGAAGCGGCGAGCTTTTCGGCCGTGCGCTCCACCGTCGTATTGAAACCGCCGGCAAGGCCGCGGTCCGAAGCAATGACGACAATCAGGCCACGCTTAACGCTCTCATGCTTCTGCAGCATGGGATCGGTGCCCGAACAGGAGGCGTCGCCGGCGACCGTCAACATGACGTCGGTCAGCGCCTCCTTATAGGGCTCGGCCTGCTTGGAGCGATCGAGGGCACGACGGATCTTGGCCGTAGAGACCATCTCCATCGTGCGCGTGATCTGCTTGGTCGTGGTAACCGAGGAGATTCGCTTCTTAATGTCGCGAAGGTTGGCCATGGGGCTTAGTTCTCCTCTGATCCAGAAACATCCGAATGGTGCTTGGCCATGAACTGCTGCTTGAAGTCGCCGATGACGCGCAAGAGCTCAGCCTTGGTGTCATCATCGATCTTCTTGGCGCGAACCTTGTCGAGCAGCGAACCAAAGCCATTGTCCATGTACTCGATGAGCTCGGCACGGAAGGGCAGCACGTCGGCGATCTCCAGGTCATCCAGGAAGCCCTCGTTGCCAGCGAACAGCGTAACGATCTGCTCGCCAACCTCAAACGGCTTGTAACGCGGCTGCTTCAGGAGCTCGGTCATGCGAGCACCATGGGTCAGCTGCTTCTGAGTAGCCTCGTCGAGGTCGGAGCCGAACTGCGTAAAGCCAGCGAGCTCCTGATAGGAAGCGAGGTCCAGACGGAGGTTGCCGGCGACCTGCTTCATGGCCTTGGTCTGCGCATCGCCACCGACGCGGGACACGGAGATGCCCACATCGACTGCCGGGCGCTGACCCTGGAAGAAGAGCTCGGACTGCAGGTAGATCTGACCATCGGTAATGGAAATGACGTTGGTCGGAATGTAGGCCGAGACGTCGCCGTCCTGGGTCTCGATGATCGGCAGTGCCGTCATGGAGCCGTAACCGTTCTTCTTGGACATCTTGACGGCACGCTCGAGCAGACGAGAGTGCAGGTAGAAGATGTCGCCAGGATAGGCCTCGCGTCCGGGCGGACGATGCAGCGTCAGCGACATCTGACGGTAGGCCACAGCCTGCTTGGACAGGTCGTCGTAGATGACGAGCACGTGGCCGCCGGGGTTGGTCTCGCTGGCGGGCTTGCCGTCCTCGCCGTTGTACATGAAGAACTCGCCGATAGCGGCACCGGCCATAGGCGCGATGTACTGCATAGGGGCGGAATCGGCAGCGGTGGCCGAAACGATGATGGTGTAGTCGAGCGCACCGTGCTGAGCGAGGGTCTCGCGGATGTTGGCAACCGTGGAGGCCTTCTGGCCGATGGCGACATAGATGCAGACCATGCCCTTGCCGCGCTGGTTGAGGATAGCGTCGATGGCGATGGCGGTCTTACCGGTCTTACGGTCGCCGATGATGAGCTCACGCTGACCGCGGCCAATAGGCACCATGGAGTCGATAGCGAGCAGACCGGTCTGAACCGGCTCGCACACCGGGGTACGATCGATGACGCCGGGAGCCTTGAACTCGATGGGGCGACGGTGCGTGGCGACGATGTCGCCCAGGCCGTCGATGGGCTGGCCGAGCGGATTGACGACGCGGCCGAGCATGGCACGGCTCACGGGGATATCCATAATGCGGCCAGTGGTGCGGCACTCGTCGCCTTCCTTGATGGAGTCGACGGCACCAAACAGAACGGCGCCGACCTCGTCACGGTCAAGGTTCTGGGCAAGGCCGAAGACGGTCTCACCGGTATCGGAGCTCTTGAACTCCAGAAGCTCGCCTGCCATGGCGCTCTTGAGGCCGGAGACGCGCGCGATGCCGTCGCCTACCTCGTCGACCGTTGAAACCTCATGCGTATCGACCGTCGCGGAGAGGCTCGTGAGCTGCTCCTGCAGTTTCTTGGCGATATCCTGGGCATTGAGGGTTTCGGACATTAGGCTTCACCTCCGTACGAATTAGCAGAGTTTGCGAGGGTCTCCTGCGCGATGCGCAGCTGCGTCTTGACGGAAATGTCACGACGCTCGCCGCGGGCCTCGAGCACCAGGCCGCCCACGATAGACGGGTCGACCTGCTCGATAAGGAATACCTTGCGGCCGAAGTCCTGCTCGCATTTCTTAGTGATGGTTTGACGCAGCTCGTCGTCGAGCGGGATCGCCGTGGTGACGGTCACGCCCACTACATCCTCGTCTTCCTCGGCAACATACTTAAAGGCAGCTGCCACCTTGGGAAGAAGGTCGAGCTGGTCGCGCTTGGACATGGTGTCGAGCACGGCGATGATCTCGGGGCTGGCGCTAGCCAGGCGCTCGATCATCTCGAGGTCCTCGAACACATGGTTCTCGGCCTTAGCGGCTTCCAGAAGGGAGCGCGCGTAGGTCTCGAGCACCTTGTCCTGATAGCGGCTAGTCGGCATTCAGGCTACCTGCTTCCTGGATGTAGCGCTCGATGAGCTTCTTCTGCTCGGACTCGTCCTCGAGTGCCTCGCCCACGATCTTGGTGGCGACGGCAACGGACAGGTCGGCGATGGAACTCGCGGCACCGGCGTAGATGGACTTGCGCTCGTCCTCGACGGTCGTATGGGCCTTGGCGATGATCTCCTCGGCCTCCTTGTGAGCAGCCTCGATGATACGGGCGCGCTCGGACTCGGCGTCCTTACGGGCCTCGAGGACGATGTCGGCAGCCTGACGGCGGGCGTCGGTGACGATCGAGTCGGACTCAGCGCGCTTGGCGATAGCCTCCTGCTTGGTCTTCTCGGCCTCGTCGAGGCTCTCCTCGATCTTCTTGCCGCGCTCCTCCATGGTTTTCATGATGCCCGGCAGGGCGACCTTGGCCAGCACGATCCAGATGATCAGGAAGGCGATAAGCGCCGGGATGAACTCCGCCATCTTAGGGATGAGGATGTCCGCACCGGCAGCGCCGTCCTCGGCGAACGCGGAAACCGGCATGAGCAGCGCGGCCGCGGACGCGGAGAGTGCGATCGCGCTCTTCTGGGATGAAAGATTCATACTTGACGCTCCGTGCTATTTAACGATCAGCGCGACAACGAAGCCGATCAGAGCCAGAGCCTCGCCGAAGGCGGAGCCCATGATGAAGACGGTGAACACGCGGCCCTGGACCTCAGGCTGACGGGCCATAGCACCCGTAGCACCCAGAGCAGACAGGCCGATAGCAAGACCAGCGCCGATAACACCGAGACCGTAACCGATAACTCCCACGATTCCTCCTTTGTCGTGCGTGTCTTATTTCACGCAGGATAACCTTTTTTATAACTGCCGGGCTCCATGGGTACGGGCACCGGCGGTTTAACGAATTGCTTACCTTTAAGGCGCGAGCGGAAGGCTACTCCTCCTCCGCGACCTCCTCTGCCTCGGAGACATACACGGCGGTAAGGACCGTGAAGACGTAAGCCTGGATGGCGCCGACCACAAGCTCGATCGCATAGATCAGGATGAGGATGGCAAGCCAGGCTAGCGAAGGCAGGGCGCCAACGGCGTGGGCCGCGGAAACCTGCTGAAGCAGCGGCTGCATGAACATGCTCGCCATGATGGCGAACGAGCCCATGACCACGTGTCCTGCGAACATGTTGCAGAACAGACGGACGGCAAGCGTGATGAGACGCAGGAAGGTCGAGAAAAGCTCGACGACCCACACAAGCACGTTCATCGGGAAGCTTACGCCCTGCGGGGCGAGGCTCTTGATGTAGCCGATCACGCCGTGAGCCTTGCATCCGTAGTAGATGAAGTACACGAAGGCGAAGATGGCGAGCGCGGCGGTGGAGCCGATTGCGCCGGTGCCGGGCTTCATTCCCGGAATCAGGCCGATCATGTTATTGATCAGGATGAACAGGAAAAGCGAGCACAGGAACGGGAAGTGCTTCTTCCAGTTCTCACCCACGACGCCCTTGCCGATATCGTTCTCGACGTACTCGATGATGTACTCGAAACCGTTGACGAAGAAGCCCTTGGGGACCAGGGTCTGCTTCTTCTTGAACACGGCCAGGACGATCAGGAGCACGATCGTGGAGACGATCAGCCAAAACGAGTACTGCGTGATGCCGCAGCTCAGATCGCCCACGACAGGGGTGGAGCTGAACTCGCTGACCAGATGATTAATCTCATCAGGCAGCTTTTCAAAAATTTCCACGACTTACCTTTCGACCTCATGAGGATCTCGCAGCGCCTTGACGACACGAACCGTGCAGGCAGCCATAAAGGCCACGAAGCCGATCGCCTCGCCCAGGAGGAACATGCGAAATGCCTCTCCGAACAACACAAACACAACCAAGGTAAAGACGAGCAGAGCGATTGCCGAGACCGCCAGACTCACCATACCCTTGAGCATGTCCGCATTCTGCTTATCGTCAAGAACCGGCTTGAGCGTAAAGACAAAGGGAAGGAAGGCAATTGCGCCCGCGATGGCGCCTGCAACGATAGCGAGCAGATCGGCTATCTGAAACACTGGCGTCCTCACTTTCCTTTTTAACGCTTCACAGAACAGTTCCCGCCAAACATTGGTGACTATTGTACGAGCCAATCGCTAAAGTACAACCGAAAAAGCATCGGTTAATACGCACCTGTTCGTTTTCTTAAGACCTTCTTTATGCCGCAGGTACGGTAATACGTTTTTCTCGAACCCTGCAGGGCAAAACGTCCGTTAACAGGAGTGCGCGCGGTCGCCTTTTGTTCGCCCGCGCGCACCGTTTCTTCGTATTTGCAGCCGCGGCCGTTTAGCCCAGCGACTAGAGCGTGCCGTAGATGCGGTCGCCGGCGTCGCCGAGGCCGGGAACGATGTAGGCAGCCTCGTTGAGATGGTCGTCGATGGCGCAGGTATAGATATGTACGTCGGGGTCCTTTTCGGTCAGTGATTTGAGACCCTCGGGGGCCGCCACGATGCACAGCATGCGGATGTCCTTGACACCGCGCTCGCGCAAGTAGCTGATAGCCATCTCGGCCGAACCGCCCGTGGCGAGCATGGGGTCGACAACCAGGCAGATGCGTTGGTCGATATCCTTGGGCATCTTGCAGTAGTACTCATGCGGCTCGTGGATGACCTCGTCGCGCTCCATGCCGATGTGGCCCACGCGGGCAGAGGGTACCAGGTCGAGGATGCCGTCGACCATGCCAAGGCCTGCACGAAGGATGGGAACGATGGCGAGCTTTTTGCCGGCAAGCTGCTTAAACGTGGCGGTGGTGATGGGGGTCTCGACCTCGACGTCTTCCATAGGCAGGTCGCGCATGGCCTCGTAGCCGTCAAAAAGCGCGAGTTCGCGCACGAGCTGACGGAACTGGTTGGTGCCGGTGTTTTTGTCGCGCAGGATCGACAGCTTGTGCTGGACGAGCGGGTGATCGACAAGCGTCACACGGGACGCATCGTAGGTGACGGTCATGGGTTGATTGCCCCTTTCGTTGCGGCCGCAAAACGGCCTTGCTGACAAGGCGCGCAGCAATGTCGCCACCGCACGCCATGCATTAGTTTAGCGGTTTGTTGTATCGAGCGGCCCATCGCAGCCCTACTGTGCGGTACTGAGCGAGCGCCTGACTGCGTCACACCAGCCCGCAAGGTTTTGCTCGCGACGCTCGGCAGACATGTGGGGAAGGAAGGTCCTAACGATCTGGGCATTTTGCTCCAGCTCTTCTAGGTCTTCCCAATAGCCGACGGCAAGACCCGCCAAGTACGCGGCACCGATTGCCGTGGTCTCCACCGTCTCGCATTGCAGCACGGGGATATCCAGCAGGTCGGCCTGGAATTGCATGATGAACTCGTTGCGCGAGGCACCGCCATCGACAGACAGGCGCTCGATCGAAAGCCCCACGTCCTGCTCCATGGCGCGCAGCACGTCGTAGCTCTGATATGCCATGGATTCGCAGGCGGCACGTACGATGGTCGCACGGCTCGAGGCGCCGGTCAGACCGCACACGATACCGCGGGCATGCGGGTCCCACCAGGGAGCGCCCAAACCCGCAAAGGCGGGAACGAAGTAGCAGCCCTCGTTGTCGTTAATCGAAGCGGCAAGTTGTGCCGACTCGCTCACGCTCGAGATGATGCCCATGTTGTTGCGAAGCCAGTTCATGGTGGAGCCGGCGGCAAAGATAGAACCCTCGAGCGCATAGCTGATTTTGCCGTCCGCGGCGATACCGATCGTGGAGACCAGACCGTTCTTGGATTCGACGATCTCGTCGCCGGTGTTCATGAGCATAAAGCAACCCGTGCCATAGGTGTTTTTGGTCTGGCCGGGACGGAAGCAGCAGTGGCCGAACAGCGACGCCTGCTGATCGCCCACCACGCCCATGATGGGTGGCATGTTGGTCATGATGTCGCTCGCGACGCGACCGTAGTCGCCCGAACTCCAGCGAACCTCGGGCATCATGGAACGCGGGACGTCGAAAAGCGCCAGCAGATCGTCGTCCCAATCAAGCGTATGGATATTAAAGAGCGCGGTGCGGCTGGCATTGGTGTAGTCGGTGGCAAAGACCTGACCGCCGGTGAGGTTGTAGATGAGCCAGGTGTCGATGGTGCCGAACATGAGGTCGCCCGTCGCCGCGCTCTCACGCGCACCGTCGACGTTATCGAGAATCCACTGCACCTTGGAGGCCGAGAAATACGGGTCGAGCGTAAGCCCCGTGCGGGAGCGCACCAGCTCCTCGCAACCCTGTTCAACCAACGCGTCGATTGCCGGCGCGGTACGGCGGCACTGCCATACGATGGCGTTATAGATCGGCTGACCGCTCACGCGGTCCCAGACCACCGTGGTCTCGCGCTGGTTGGAGATGCCGATGGCGGCAATGCGGTCGGAGTGGATACCGCTCTTAAACTGGACTTCCATCATGACGGCGATCTGGCTGGCAAGGACCGCCATGGGGTCTTGCTCCACCCAGCCAGGGCGCGGGAAGCTGGTTTTGACGCTACGACGCGCCTGGGCGACGATGCAGCCGTACTCGTCGACGATGGTCGCGAGTACCGAGGTGGTGCCGCAGTCGAGCGCCATGATGTAGGAACCGCCGAAGCTAAACGAGGCGTCTTCCATACCCAGGCTACCTAGATTCAACGACATCGCTTACACCTTTCTATTGCATCGGGTCGGACAGGACCCGCTCGATCTCTGATGCGGGAAGCGCGCCTTGGCGCAGGATCTGGAGCTCACCGTGCTGAAACGACACGATGGTCGAAGCGTCGCGACACGGGGTCTCACCGGCGTCGACGGCCACATCGACCCCCTCCAGGATGCGCTCCTCCACCGTGACAAAGCTTGCCGGCGCGGGCGCGCCATGCGTGTTGGCGCTGGTGCAGGCAAGGGGGCTGCCACAGGCGCGGATGAGCGCCTGCACCACGGGCGAGGCCGAAGCGCGAAGCGCCACCGTGTCGTCGGCGGCGCGCATGAAGGTCGGCACGCAGGGGGCCGCCTTGACCACGATAGTCAGGGCGCCCGGCCAGCATCGTCGGGCGAGCACGCGGGCCTCGTTAGGGATATCCACGCCATAGCGGACGAGTGCCTCGGCATCATCGACCAGCCAGGCAACCGTTTGGGTGAGCTCGCGCTGCTTGAGGGTAAAGATACGACGATAGCCGGTACCGAGTGCGGGGACCGCGGCGCCGTTGACGGTGGCCTGCGGATCTCGCGGCCACGATGGGAATTCGCTTGTATCTTGAGGCACGGCGTCCGAAAAGGCGTTAACTGCCACAGCGACACCATAGACGGTCTCGGTCGGGATCAGGGCCAGACCGCCACAGCCGAGCACCTCGGCCGTGTGCTCGACGGCAAGCCGATGCGGCTCGCGCGCTCCCTCGTATACCCGATAGACCGTCTGCATGTGTATGCCAGCCCCTTACGCTCTGGTGCAAGTTTGTTTACTGTGGGGCATTCTCGCACGAAACGTTCAATCTATTTGCCCAGAGCGCATGTTGGTTTGGTGAGCGGCTCTAGTAGTCGGTGAAAGTGAGGGGGTTATTGGACGGCTGCGAACTTCTTTGGTCTTCCGGCGTGACGTTCTTGGGCGGCGTAACGCTCGATACTGTCTATCGTTATCATCCGACGGCCGTCGACGAGTTCAACATCGAGTTTGCCGGCTTTGACCAGCGCGGTAATCCGCGGAGCGGAGACTTTGAGGTCCAGCGCTGCGTCTTTAAATGTTCGGCACGCCGCTTCCCGAGCGTCCTCGTGGTCGATTTCGACTGAAAGGGCCACGACCTCGGCCGAGCGTTCGTACCCTGCCGGAGTCAAACCGTTGTTGAGGTCGTCGGCCAAAAACGCCATCAGTGCCTCGGTGGCATGGGCAATCGCTTCTTCGCGCGTATCGCCATCGGCAAAGGCGCCGGGAATCTGCGGGAAGCTGGCGCAGTAACCGTCGTCTTCTTTTATGAGAACGCAGTCATAGGTAAATCGCTGCCTCATTTTGCCTCCAACTACCATCCAGCTTGGCGACGAATACTTGCCCACGTGCCCTTCTTTGGTCGATCACCACCAGAGCCGTTCACGGTGACAACACGGTCACCAGAAACATACTTAGCATGACTACCGACTTGCGCGACCTTCACGAATCCATCGTGCTTGAGTAGGGCAATGATTTCCCGAAAGGTAGGGGGTTGCATGGGCCGACCTCTTTCAGCCGTCCTAATTATAAACTACTTTATAATTTTTGCTAACCAGTTAATAAATATTACTGGCGCTGTTTGGGCTCGGTGACGATGGCTCGGACGATGCGGGGGCGATCGGTGAGGTCGTGGACGATGCGCACGTCCGACAGACCCGCTTGGCGGCAGAGCTCGGCCGCAGCGTCGAGCGCGCCCTCGTAGAGCTCGCAGGCAAACAGGCCGCCGGCGCGCAACATGTAGGGCGCCGCGTTGAGCAGGCGGCGGAAGATATCGAGGCCGTCGGCACCGCCCTCGAGCGCCAGATCGGGCTCAAAGTCCTTGACCTCGTGCGGCAGCGAGCGCATGACATCGGTGGGGATGTAGGGCGGGTTGGAGACGAGTACGTCAAAGGTGCCCCACTCTTCACGGGGAATGGAGCTCACCAGGTTCGTGAGGCTGAAAGCGACCTCGTCGGACGTGAGGCCAAGCGCATCGCGGTTTTTGGTAGCAAGGTCGATGGCGCGCGGCTCGATATCGGTAGCAGTGCAGGTGACGTGGCCGCGACGCTCCCAGGCGATCGAGAGCGAGATACAGCCCGTGCCGCAGCCGACCTCGAGAACGCGGGCAGTGCGGGGCTCGGCTGGGGCAGGCGCAGCGGCATCCTGAGCTGAAACCGTCTCCTGGTCGGCGCCCTCGATGGCGATGTCGTATTCGTCGAGCTCGGGCTCGGCGGCTTTTGCGGCTTCGGCTTCTGCTGCTTGCGCGGCGGCTTCCTCGGCCTCGCGATCGGCAAGCTCCTCGGCATAGGCGCGGCTACCGAGCACGTCGCTACCCAGCGCAGCCTCATCGGCGGCCGTCAGGTTGGCAGCACGGCGCTCGGCGGTCGCGCGTTCGTCGGCCAACGCCGCCTCAGCTTTGCGGGCCTGCTCGACCTCATCGTTCCAAGGCAGCTCAACACGCTGACGGGCAGCGGCCTCGGGGCTCAGCACCTCGGTATCCAGATAGTTCAGGACTTCTTCGACGAGCATCTCGGTCTCGGGGCGCGGGATGAGCACGCCGGGGGCGCACGCGACGTCGATCATGCGAAACTGCGTGCTGCCCGTGATGTATTGCAGCGGCTCGCCCTTAGCGCGGCGGACAACGGCCGCATGCATGGTCTCGAGCTGGGCCGCGTTAAGCGTCTCGTCCATACGCATATATAGGTCAATGCGCGCCAGGCCCGTGGCGGCGCACAGCAGCCACTCGGCAGAAAGACGGGGGTGCTCCTCGCCGCGCTCGGCCAGGTACTCCTTGGTCCACTCGAGACAACGCTTGATGGTCCAAATCTCGTTTGCCATGGGGCCCTCCCCTCTTAAGCGCCGGACGGCGCGCGAATGTCGGAGCAGATTGTAAGCGAGGCCAGCGCTTGGCAAGGGGCGATTGAAGGCGATTATCGAGAATCAGCCCAGAATTTTGCACCGAGCTCGCTCAAAGTGTTCATTCGCTGACGTCTAAATTTGCATTCGTCAAGCTTTTGGCAAGGTTGCCCCAAAACTGACCAATATCTAACCAAGAACTTGCCACATCGCTTGACGCACGACCCATCAAAAATCGCTCCGCGACTTCTTGGACGTTTTTTCGAGCAATATTTTCAATTGCAGATGCATGCCGTTAATTACTTTAAGCAGGTAAGCAGCTCAAAGGCCATCAAAACCGATTGAATAACATCTCAAAGCAATGTGCCCTGCCTAGTCGTTGGACGTTCTTGTTTGACTAGTCATTTAACAACGTCCCCAACGACTACTCATTTAAGTCTGTCCCCAATGAGTGCCCCGCCGCAGGTTGAACATAAGTCAGCGAAAACGCCCCTAAGCGAGCAAGGTGACGTGAAAAAGGAGGGAAGCGTACTTCGGTACGCGACCGACGATTGAACGTCAGATTGCCGCTTAGGGGCGTTTGCAGCGTCGAGCCGTTACGCGGTTTGGCAAAACCGCGTAACCCGCTACACGGCCTGTGCCAGCTTCTCGGCTCGCTCGGCGGCGGCGAGTGCCTCGATGACGGTGCCGAGCTGGTCGCCCAGAAGGACGCCGTTGTAGGTGGAGTTGAAGCCGATGCGGTGATCGGTCACGCGGTCCTGGGGCTGGTTGTAGGTACGGATCTTCTCGGAACGGTTGCCGTGGCCGATCTGGCTCTGGCGCTCGGCACCGAGCTCTGCCTGCTGCTTCTCGAGCTCCATCTCGTACAGACGGGCGCGCAGCATCTGCATGCAGACTTCGCGGTTCTGGATCTGGGAGCGCTGTTCCTGCGACTGCACCACGGTGTTGGTGGGCAGGTGGGTGATGCGCACGGCGGAATAAGTGGTGTTAACGCACTGACCGCCAGGACCGGAGGCGCAGTAGGTATCGATGCGCAGGTCGGACTGGTTGATCTGAACGTCGATCTCCTCGGCCTCGGGAAGCACGGCGACGGTTGCCGTGGAGGTCTGGATGCGACCCTGGGACTCGGTCTTGGGAACGCGCTGGACGCGGTGCACGCCGGACTCGAACTTCATGACGGAGTAGACGCGGTCGCCCTCGACCTTGAACTCGATGGACTTAAAGCCGCCGGCCTCGCTGGGGCTGGAGTCGAGCACGGTGGTCTTCCAGCCGCGCGACTCGCAGAAGCGCTGATACATCTTGTACAGGTCGCCGGCGAAGATGGCCGCCTCGTCGCCACCGGCGGCGGAGCGAATCTCGACGATGGTGTTCTTGTCGTCGTTGGGGTCGCTCGGGATGAGCATGTACTTGATGTCTTCCTCGAGCTGGGGAAGCTTGGCCTCGTTTTCGGAGATGTCCATCTGGAGCATCTCCTTCTCATCGGCATCGGTAGTATCGTGGAGCATTTCCTTGGCAGCCTCGATGTCATCGAGCGCGCCGATGTACTCGCGCGAGGCAGCGATGAGGTCGGACTGGTGCGCGTACTCCTTGTTGAGACGCGTGAACTCCTTGATATCGGAGGCGACGGCTGGGTCGGAAAGCTTCTTCTCGAGCTCCTCGTAGGCCTTGATGATCTTTTCGAGCTTGTCGCGCATGACGGACTCCTTTTATATGCGTGAAGGTGAAAATCGGCAGAATTGATGGGGCGCGGGGCGCCGCTGCGGGGGTAAAGCCCGGCTAGAACATGTCGATCTTCAGATACATGCGCATCCCTTCGCGTATGGGGGTACATAGTTGCGGTCTAACCCATACATGATAGCGTGCGCAGGCAAACCTGCATACAACCCGCACGGAATGAGTGGACATAGCCGTTGGGGACGTTCATTAACGACTAGTCGTTTAAGAACGTCCATTACAGTCGAAATTGTCAGCCCGGGACCGT
>NZ_QSOP01000028.1 GCF_003436275.1 Collinsella sp. TM09-10AT | reverse complement strand
GCCGTGTTCCGCTATGCGGTTGTCAATTTGCGAAAGAAATTATGCGTCACCGTTTTCGTTTAGCCGTGCGGTGTTCCTGACCGAGCGCGACGTGGACCAGACCGCGCCGTCCAACCTGCCTTTGGTGTTCGACAACGACCAATGCCTGTTCAACACCGGCCTGTACACGCGTCGCTACGAGACCATCTACGGCCTGTTTGAGCCCAACACCAAGCCCGACGCGCGCCAGCGCTGGTTTTTGAAGGGCTTCTTTAAGGAGAGCGACCCCATGCTGGTCTCGTTTGAGTACCTGCCGTGCCGCGTGCGCTTTGCCGAGGACCCCTCCGAGCTGGTCTTTGACTACCGCTTGCCCATCCGCTCCAACATCGACCACATTCTGGGCGATGAGGAGAACCTTACGCGTATTCCCGCTAGCCTGATGGGGGAGGGCAACTCGCTGCTGCTGCGCCGTGCCTTTGAGGGCGCCGTCGTCGAGGCCGCCCGCCGCGCCGCCGCCAACTACACGCTCGCCGTGCCGCAGTTCTACGGCGGTCGGATCCAACTGCTGCTGCCGCTGTGCCTAACCGGCGACAAGCCCGAACTGGCGCTGACCATCCAGCGCGAGGACGGTTTCTACGCCGCGCGCACCTGCCTCACGCTCGACATGGCATACAACAATGCGCGACTAATCTGTCGCCCCGAGACCTCGTGGATAAAGCGGTAAATGGTGGTTAAGCTGCTGTTTTACCTATTGCTTTGGTTGCTTTGGCTTAGCTAGCATCCACGAATTTAAAATCGGGGGCAAAAAGTTCTTGGTAAACCAGGCGCGGCTATGATAGTATCTCTTTTGCCGAAAGGCGACGGGCGATTGGCTCAGGGGTAGAGCATATCCTTCACACGGATGGGGTCACAAGTTCGAATCTTGTATCGCCCACCATCAAAAGCGCAGGTCAGAGGTGTTAAGCCTCTGGCCTTTTTCTATTTGATACCAAGGGTGACACCAAAAGTGACACCAAATTTTCGATTTTTATTAGCATGGGGTCCTATTTTTTATTGATCGCAAACCCTTCATAGTTCCTACATATTGAATATTATTTTCGTTCGTTGACCAACTATAGAGTGACGTCGTCGAACATTTTGAAAATAGTTCACGCGATCTTTCAATGAATTCTTTGCATGATTCATACGCAATTGTGGAGAAAAAGACCACTGGCTCACAGCTCGTACCAGCACATTCACGCCTCGTGACAACCTTTCAACACATCCCATCCATTTTTTGGTCAGCGTTTGGTCAGCTTCCGGTACTTACCCGCATGATGCCCCAGTAGATAATCGTCCACGACCACAACCGCATGGCCTACGGCCGATACCAAGGGAGGCGCAAATGGACGAAATCGTCTGCGCAAACACCGCATTCCGCTATTGGCGCTGCCCACCGCAGGTGCGCGACCTCTACCCGCGCCTACCCAACTCCGAAGAAGGCTGGCGAGCTCTATCCCAAGCCCCATTCGTAACCGACGTCCTCAAGACCCCGATTATCGCTGTTGCTTCGCCAGGTTATTGCAATCACCACTCGGGATTGCGCTCCACTATTCGCTGGGAAGGGACATCGGATGTCAGCACAACAATCGACACTAATTTAGGCTTTAGTGTTACCAATCCGCTTAACACATTATTTACTATGACACGCTTTGTGTCCCAAATAGATCTCGTACTGGCTATGTACGAACTTTGCGGTTGCTTTTCCGTTTTCGAGCTTGCTCCCGCTGCCGAAATGCAGTTAAAAATGGCGGTAGAGGAGAATCGCAATTCCAGCACGCAGGATCTGTTCGAACTTGGAGAAGGCGAAGACGAGGTTCCTTGGAAACGAGTTTACGCCCGCGCAACCGTAAAGGCCACAGATAAAGAAGGCCAAACGAACAAGCGTGAGGATGGAAGAGAGGTTACGAAACTCAAAGGCACTTCTCTTTGGATGAGAAAGCCGCTCATCGAGCTAAGCGATCTACATCGATTCGCCGACAAGGTCAAAAGTCAAATGTGGGGAAAGCAGTTTTATGATGCCGCTCAGCAGGTTATCGGCATTGCTGCGTCTCCGCTCGAGGTCGCGGGGGTACTGCTTCTAAGTCGTTCTCGACGTCTAGGTGGTTCAGGATTCAGATACGTGTACCTCAACGATTTAACCCCTCTATCCGTGGCAGCCCAAAGCATCGCAGGCCAAAAGGTCTGCTACGGCGACATCGTGATCGTAAACCCAATCCTAATGAAGGCAGTTATTATCGAGATCCAAGGTGAGGTCATTCATGGCTCAGGTGCAATACTTGACCACGATGCGGAGCGCATGACTGCGTTGCAGAGCATGGGATTCGATGTATTCCTGGTGACTCACGATATGCTCAACGATTCAAAGCTGCTAGACACCATAGTCAGAAGTGTCTGCGACCGTTTAGGGATTCGCTATAAAGCCAAAACTGAGGCAATGAAGTGCGCCGAGACGAGACTGCGAGCAAATGTTTTGTGCAACTGGTTGGAAATCGGAAATTAGTCGGCGACAAGGCGCTAGAACTACCTAGTTTGCCTGTTAGTGAAATAATGTCATTTCAAAACTATGCCGGATTACGGGGCTGGACCCGGACTGGCCGTCCATACCCTGCATTTCACGGAATACGCAAGCCGTCTACCTGCGGTTTTGATTTTACCGATTACGGCATGCTCGGGGGTTCCCGGCCTGGCCCCGTAAACCGGCATAGTTTTGAAATCGCCGGGTCGGCGGGAGCGCGATTGGCCCCGGTAATGGGCCTGGCGCCGGCAAGACGGCCGTTGGGCGGATGGCGGCCCGCGCCGCGACTGCGAAATTTTCCAAAAATGTCCTTGCATCGCCGTCCGAGTTCCCGTATAGTACTTTTTCGCACGGGGGCGTAGCTCAGCTGGGAGAGCGCTTGACTGGCAGTCAAGAGGTCAGGGGTTCGATCCCCCTCGTCTCCACCCGAGCATTGAATGAGGCTCCAACGCAAGTTGGGGCCTTTTTTCTTATCTAACGATTGAAGCCATGTGTTGGTTGGGTAGCATCTTGGCGACATTCCCATTGTTAATTACGAATATGAATGTTAATAACTTTACGTCTCTGGATGGCAAAGCTAGTTTGCAGCGCTAACAACAAAGAGGCCGGGCGTAATGCCCGGCCTAAAATACTCTGGTGGGCCCTCCGGGATTCGAACCCAGAACCCAGGGATTATGAGTCCCCTGCGCTAACCGTTGCGCCAAGAGCCCTTATGAACGGTGAATGCAATTCTAATAAAGGCATCTAAGGCCTAATTTCTTCGCTTCACGTCGTGAAATACTACCATGCACGAGCAAGTCGCACAACGCAAGATCAAGTCCAATGCTAAACAACAACCAATCTAGGCGCGTCGCAGAAAAGACGTGTTTTAGAAAAAGTTAAGGCCATTAATTCAGGGCTCAAACACATTTAACCGCGAAATCAAGCTGATGCCATTTCAAAACACCGCCAGTTTACTACGACTGATCGGCGACTCCCGAGCACCGCGTGTTCCCCGTTTGCAAAACCGCAGGTAGGGAGCCCGACGGTTGCGTGAAAAGGCGTGCGTGGTCGAACATTCCTGATTCATCGTAGTAAACCGGCATAGTTCTGAGGCGCAGAGGAGGGGCGGTTCGCAATCGGGTCCGATAATGGAACTGGCGGAGCACGGGAAACCCGGTTGAGCGGGCGGGTCGTGTTTCGCCCGTGCCGGCACGGGCGAAAGTTTTTCCAAAATTGCCCTTGCATCGCCGTCGGAGTTCCCGTATAGTACTTCTTCGCACGGGGGCGTAGCTCAGCTGGGAGAGCGCTTGACTGGCAGTCAAGAGGTCAGGGGTTCGATCCCCCTCGTCTCCACCCGAGCATTGAATGAGGCTCCAACGCAAGTTGGGGCCTTTTTTCATATTGGCACACAAGGTCAAAGGCGGCACCATGATCCTCCTGGTCGACAAGATCGAAAAAAGCTTCGGCGCACGCGTCCTCTTTAGCGGCGCGTCCTTCCAGATCAACCCCGGCGAGCGCTTCGCGCTCGTGGGCCCCAACGGCGCCGGCAAAACCACCATGCTCAAGATCATCATGGGCATCGACAGCCCAGACGCCGGCCAGGTCCAGTACGCCAAGGACTGCCAGGTGGGCTACCTAGAGCAGGAAACTAATCTGGAGCACAAGGACACCGCCATCCTCGCCGAGGTCATGGCCGCCGCCAAGGAAATCCGCCGCATGGGCGAGCGCGCTAACGAGCTGCAGGCCCAGATCACCGAGCTCTCCGAGCAGGGCAAGGACGTCGACGCGCTCCTTAACGAGTACGGCCAGGTCCAGGACCGCTTTGAGCGCCTGGGCGGCTACGAGCTCGAGAGCAACGCCCGCAAGATCCTGTCCGGCCTTGGCTTTAAGGTCACCGACTTTGAGCGCCCGTGCTCCGAGTTCTCGGGCGGCTGGCAGATGCGCATCGCGCTCGCCAAGCTCTTCCTGCGCCACCCCGATCTACTGCTGCTGGACGAGCCCACCAACCACCTGGATCTCGAAAGTGTCCAGTGGCTGCGCGGCTTTATCGCCAACTACGACGGCGCCGTCCTCATCGTCAGCCACGACCGCGCCTTTATGGACGCCTGCGTCGACCACGTCGCCGCGCTCGAAAACCGTCGCGTGACCACTTACACCGGCAACTACAGCAGCTACCTCAAGCAGCGCGAGGACAACCTTGAGCAGATGCGCGCCAAGCGCGCCGCCCAGGAGCGCGACATCGCCCACATGCAGGTCTTCGTCGACAAGTTCCGCTACAAGCCCACCAAGGCCGCCCAGGCCCAAGAGCGCATCCGCAAGATCGAGCAGATCAAAAAGGAGCTCGTCATCCTGCCCGAGGGCCACAAGCACATCGACTTTAAGTTCCCCGACCCACCGCGCTCCGGCGATATGGTCGTGGGCCTCGAGGGTGTGTCCAAGTCCTACGGCGACAAGCACATCTACAGCGACATCGACCTCAAGCTCTACCGCGGCGAGCATGTGGCGCTCGTCGGCCCCAACGGTGCCGGCAAGTCCACGCTCATGAAGATCCTCGCCGGCCTGGAGCCGCCCACCACCGGCACCCGCGACCTGGGCACCAACGTGGGCGTGGCCTATTACGCCCAGCACGCGCTCGAGGGCATGACCGAGTCCAACACCGTCCTGCAAGAGATCGACACCGTCACGCCCAAGTGGACCGTGCCGCAGCAGCGCAGCCTGCTGGGCGCCTTCCTGTTTAGTGACAACGATTCCATCGAGAAGCAGGTACGCGTCCTCTCCGGCGGAGAAAAGGCGCGTCTGGCGCTCGCCAAGATGCTCGTGGCCCCCGAGGCGCTCCTGTGCCTGGACGAGCCCACCAACCACCTAGACATCGACTCGGTGGACATGCTCGAAAACGCCCTGCAAAACTTCCCCGGCACCGTCGTGCTGATCAGCCACGACGAGCACCTGGTGCGCGCCGTTGCCAACCGCGTGATCGACATCCGCGACGGCAAGGTCACGGTCTATGACGGCGACTACGACTACTACCTCTACAAGCGGGAGGACCTGGCAGCCCGCGCCGCTGCCGAGGCGGCAGGGGAGAGTGCTCCGGCCACGGCCAAGTCCGCCAAGGTCACCGCAGCCCAGCCCGATACGCCCGCCGCTGCTTCCAAGCCTGCCGAGGGCAAAAAGACCAAGGAGCAAAAGCGCGCCGAGGCCCAGGCCCGCGCCGCGCTCAACAAAAAGCTCAAGGGCGTGCGCAACCAGCTCAAGAAGATCGAGACGGAGCTCGATAAAAAGCGCGCCCGCTATGACGAGCTTATGGAATTGATGGCAAGCGAAGAGCTTTATGCCGATCAAGACAAGTTCAACGCCGCGCTGGGGGAATATAACGGCCTTAAGCAAGAGCTACCCAAGCTCGAGGACGAATGGCTGGAGCTTTCCACCCAGATCGAAGAGGAGACCGCGCGTGAACTCTCGTAAGGCCGCTGCCGTGGCGATGAGCATCATCGCCATCGCCTGTCGCATCTGCGGCATCTTTATGAGCGCGATGACTGTGCTGCTGTGCTTTAGTGGCCTCACCGCCAAGCTGCAGATTGTCGGCTTTGTCGTCGAGCTTTCTCGCGCGCTGCCGAGCGCCATCGCCGGCTACGGCGTCATCACCTCGCCCTTTGGCGGCGTCTTCCGCCTGGATTACGCCATCGTCGCTGTGATCCTGTTTGTAATTGACTACCTGCTCACGCGCGCTTCGCGCCGCGTCCGCTAGGGGAGCGCCATGTCCAGCAGCTACATCATGAACCTGCTCGCCAGTGCCGTCGCCGTCATCGTGGGCATCGTGATCCACGAGAGCGCACACGCCGCCGCGGCCTGGGCGCTCGGCGATAAGACGGCGAGTTCGCGCGGCCGCGTGTCGCTCAACCCGCTCAACCATATCGACCCGTTTGGCACCATCATCCTGCCGCTGCTTATGCTTGCCGCCGGCGGTCCCGTATTCGCCTTTGCCAAACCTGTGCCCGTCTACCTCAACAACCTCAAGCACCCCAAGCGCGACGAGGTCCTGGTGAGCGTAGCCGGCCCCGCATCGAACATCGCACTCGCGTGTCTTGCTGCCGCCCTCATGCGCCTGACCTATGGCAACCTCTACACCAGCATGTCCTTTGCCGTGGCATCGCAGATCATGAACTTCGGCGCCACGTTCATCGTAGTCAACCTGTCACTCGCGTTCTTCAACCTCATCCCGATCCCGCCGCTCGACGGCTCGTCGATCATCGTGCCCTTCCTCAAGGGCAAGGCGCTCGCCAACTACTACCGTCTGCAGCAATACGCCATGCCCATCCTCATCCTGGTGCTGTACCTGCTGCCCATGTGGACCGGCATCGACGTGATCGGCCGTTATTTCGACGTTACCGTGTATCCGCTTGCCGAGCAGCTGCTCAACTTCGCAATCGCCGGCATCTAAGGTAAACTTACAGTTCGACCGTGCAAAACGGTCGAAACATGCACCCAAGCCGCGCCGCGAAGGCGCCGTCAAAGGAGGTCGAAGATGTCGTATCGCGTGTCGACGCAGGTCTACAGCGGACCGTTCGACCTGCTGCTGCAGCTGGTTACCCGCCAAAAAGTTGATATCGGCGCTATCTCCATCAGCGAGGTGGCCGAGCAGTACCTTGCCGAGGCCGAGCGCATCGAGGCGTTGGACCTGGACGTGGCGAGCGACTTTTTGCTGGTCGCGGCAACCCTTTTGGACATCAAGGCCGCCTCGCTGGTGCCGCAGGAAGCCCCGCGCAAAGCTGATGACGACGATGACGAGTTCGACGAAGACCTTGAGGAGCTCAGCACGCTCGACGGCGACGCCCTACGCGAGGTCCTGATCCAGCGCCTGATCGCCTACAAGCAGTTTAAAGGCGCGGCTGCGGCCCTCGGTGCCCGCATGCAGGCCGAAAGCCGCATGCACCCGCGTGTGGCCGGCCCCGACCCCGAGTTCCTGGGGCTCATGCCCGACTACCTGGCCGGCATCACCCTGCGCGGTCTGGCCGTCATCTGTGCCGACCTGGACGGCAAGCGACAGACCTTCTTGCTGGAGGCCGAGCACGTGGCACCGCATCGCGTGCCGCTCGACCTGACCGTGGCCTCAGTCGACCGCTTTACCATGGCGCACCAAACCTGCACCTTCCGCGAGCTGTTGGACGGCGATGCCACCACCGAGCAGCTCGTCGTTACCTTTCTGGCCATGCTCGAGCTCGCCAAGCGCGGCTCGCTCACGCTGAGCCAGGACGAGATCTTTGGAACCATTCAAATCAACCGCGTCGAGGGCGCCGAGGCATACGTGCCCGGCGAGGGCCCCGAGCTCACCGAATAGGAGCGGCAACCATGTCAACCCTTTCAACGCTGGAGGCAAACAGCCTCAAAGGCGCCCTCGAGGCGCTGCTGCTGGTGTCGAGCGACCCGGTGAGCGCGCCCGCGCTGGCAGGCGCGCTGGATATCGCCCCCGGCGAGTGCGCGTCGCTGCTCGCCGAGCTCAAGGTTGAGTACGAGGAGGCCAACCGCGGCTTTCAGCTGCGCGAGGTCGCCGGCGGCTGGCGCCTGTTCACGCATCCCGCCTACCATGACGTGGTCGAGGCCTACGTGCTGAGCTGGGACACGCAAAAGCTGTCGCAGGCGGCGCTCGAAACCCTGGCCGTCATCGCATACCACCAGCCCGTGACGCGCGAGGTGGTCAAGGGCATCCGCGGCGTCAACTCCGACGGCGTCATCGCGTCGCTCGTCGACAAGGGTCTGGTGCGCGAGCTCGGCCGCGACCCCCAGCGCGGTCAGGCGATCATCTACGGCACGACCAACGCCTTCTTGGAAAAGTTCGGTCTGCGCTCCACCCGCGACCTGCCCGATCTGGAGCAGTTTGCCCCCGACGAGCAATCGCGCCAGTTTATCCGCGAGCGCCTGAGCGGCCGCAGCATTCAGTCCACGCTCGAGGAGCAGGCCGAGGACCTGGACGAAGAGCGCGAACTGCTCGATACCGATGTTGAAGATGTTGAGGCAGTCGAGGACTTGGAAACCCTGGTCGTCGACGAGACCTCGGAGGATTTGCATGACGAGGACTAACGAAGTAGGGGAGACGCGCGCCATGGGCAACGCAGTACCCGCAACCGACGCACAGCCCGTCTATCCGCACACCATGCGCCTGCAGCGCTTTTTGGCGCGCGCGGGCGTGGCGAGCCGCCGTGGCTCGGAGGACCTAATGACCGCCGGCCGCGTGACCGTCAACGGCGAGGTCGCGACCGAGCTGGGCACCAAGGTCGACGTCGACTGCGACCATATCGAGGTCGATGGCATGCCCGTCAAGCTCAACCAGGGCGCCGTGTACCTGATGCTCTATAAGCCGACGGGCTACCTCACCACCATGAGCGACCCTCAGGAGCGCCCTTGCGTGGCCGACCTGGTCCCCCGCGGCCGCTTTCCGGGACTTTTCCCGGTGGGCCGCCTGGACCGCGACACCACAGGCCTTTTGCTCTTTACCACCGACGGCGACCTGTCGCAGGACCTGCTGCACCCCAGCAAGCATGTCTATAAGACCTACCAGGCACTCGTTGACGGCCAGCTGTCCGACCACGATCTAGACCCGCTCCGCCGTGGCATCGAGCTCGACGACGGCCTGTGCCAGCCGGCAATCTGCCGCGTCATCAACGCGCGCGAGGCCGTGGCCGTGGCTCCACAAGGCGTCAAGCCCGGTACCACCGCCGTGGAGATCATCATCCGCGAGGGGCGCAAGAACCAGGTCAAGCGCATGCTGAGCAAGATCCACCATCCGGTAATCCGCCTGCATCGCTGCAACTTTGCCGGCCTTGAGCTCGAGGGCGTGGCCAAGGGCTCGTGGCGCGAGCTCACCGACCGCGAGGTGCAGATCCTCAAGGCCGGCGGCATCCCGCCCAAGCAGGCGAGCGCCAAGAGCAACGGCGGCAAGCCCCAAGACACGCCCGCCAGCCGCACGCGTCACCACGGCAGCCACGGCTCCGCACCCAAGCGCAACACCTACCGCGAGCGCTACACAGGCTAGGCAACCCGCCGCGCCCCAGCACCCGCGAACCATACCAGCACGTCAACCATCGAAAGGAAGCATTGCATGATCGTCGCCATCGACGGCCCCGCCGGTTCCGGCAAGTCCACCATCGCCAAGGAAATCGCCCGCCAGCTGGGCTTTAATAAGCTCGACACGGGCGCCATGTATCGCGCCGTCACCTTCGCCGCGCTCGACCGCGGCATCGATCTAGACGACGAGGCGGCTATCGACGCCCTCGCCGAGCAGATCGAGATTCGCTTTACCAACGGTACCGGCGAGGACACGCGCCTGACCATTGACGGCCAGGACGCTTCGGCCGCCATCCGCACCCCGCAGGTCGACGCCAACGTGTCCAAGGTATCGGCCTATCCGGGCGTGCGCGCCGCCATGCTCATCCACCAGCGCCGCGCCGCCGAGGACCGCGATATCGTGGCCGAGGGTCGCGACATCGGAACCGTCGTGTTCCCCAACGCGCAGGTCAAGGTCTTCCTGACCGCCGACCCGCGCGAGCGCGCCCGCCGCCGCGTGCTGCAGCGTCACCAAAACGACGCCCAGCCGCTCACGCCCGCGCAACTCGAGGCCGAAGTCGACGAGACCCTCGACGCCCTCAAGCAGCGCGACAAGCTTGACAGCAGCCGCGAGGTCGCCCCGCTCGTGCCCGCCCCGGACGCCGTGCACGTCGACTCCACCGCCCACACCATCGATGAGGTCGTCCGCATTATCGAGGACCTCATCAACCAAAGGAGGTAGCCCATGCGCCTGTTTAAGCAGACGCCCGAGGATTACTACAACGCCCCCTACGCCGAGTTCCCGGCGCTCATCCGCGGCACCGTCGTGGTGGTCATGGCTATTCTGTGGGCCTTCTCCAAGCTCATGTGGCGTTGGAAGGTCGAGGACGCCGACCTGCTGTTTGAGCGCCAGGAAGGCCGCGGCAGCGTGGTCATCTGCAACCACACCTCGATGGCTGAGCTCTTGGCCGTGGAGACGGCGCTGTTCTTTGGCGGCCGCCGCATTCGCCCTATCTTTAAGTCCGAGTTCGCCAAGAGCAAGATTGTGCGCTGGGCTTTTAGCCGCGTTGGCGGCATCCCCGTGGAGCGCGGTACTGCCGATATGAAGTGCCTGCGCGCCGCCCAGCATGCGCTGCAGCGCGGCGAGGACGTCCTGATCTTCCCCGAGGGCACGCGCATCCGCTCGCGCGAGATCAAGCCAGAGGTCCACGGCGGCTTTGCGCTCATCGCTCAGATGGGCAAGGCGCCCGTCAACCCGCTCGCCATCTGCGGCTGGTCCGACATCACGCCCGCAGGCAAAAAGCTCATGCGTCCCAAGAAGTGCTGGATTCGTGCCGGCAAGGCCGTCGCGCTTTCGGACGCGCCGGCCGGGCTTAAGCGTACGGAGCGCCTGACTTGGTTTGAGTCCGAGGCCATGAACCGCGTCTACGCCATGCGAGACGAGCTGTGCGCCGAGCATCCGGGCAGGTTCTAGCCATGAGCGAGAACGTGACGAACACTGCCGTGACCGCGTCCGACCAGGCAACCGCGCCTACCATCGAGATCGCCGCCCACGCCGGCACTTGCTACGGCGTACAGCGTGCACTCGATATGGCGCTGGCCGCTGCGCCGCAGGCAGGGGAGTGCAATCAGGTCCATACCTTGGGTCCGCTCATCCATAACCCCATCGTGGTGCGCGAGCTTGCTGAGGCAGGCGTTGGTCTGGCAGAGACCCTGGACGACGCCGCATCGGGCACCGTGATCATCCGCGCCCACGGCGTGGTGCCGCAGGTGATCGATGCCGCTCGCGAGCGTGACCTTAACGTCGTCGACGCCACCTGCCCTTACGTCAAGAAGGTCCACGTGGCCGCCGAGCGCCTGGTACGCGAAGGCTACCGCGTGATCGTCGTGGGCGAGCCGGGCCACCCCGAGGTCGAGGGCATCCTGGGCCACGCCGGTAATGACGCGCAGGTCGTGAGCTGTGCCGCCGACGCCAACGCCTTGTCGCTCAAGGGCAAGGTGGGTCTCGTCGTGCAGACCACCCAGACCGCGCAGAACCTCGCCGAGGTCGTGGCGAGTATCACCCCGCGCGTGCAGGAGCTGCGTGTGATCAACACCATCTGCGCCGCCACGAGCGAACGCCAACAGGCAGCAGCCACACTTGCCAACCGCTGCGACTGCATGGTCGTCGTGGGCGGCAAGAACTCGGGCAATACCCGCCGCCTGGCTCAGATTTGCGCAGTCGCCTGCGAGCACACGCATCACATCGAGGAAGCTTCCGAGCTCCAGGCCGCGTGGTTTACCGACGCTCACCACATCGGCATCACTGCCGGAGCCTCCACCCCGCAAGAACACATCGAGCGCGCCGTCGCGCGCATCAAGGAGCTTTGCCGCTAACCATGGACCAGACCGTACCCGCATATGCCGCCGAGGTGGCCGATTACGGGCGCAGCCGCGACCCCGAGCCGGGTGAGGGCGCGCTCGTAAAGAACGTGCGTCCCGAATCGCCCGCGTGGGATGTGGGTATCGAGCCGGGCATGCGCGTGCTCACGGTCAACGGCGAGGCGCTCACCGACATGATCGTGTGGCTCTGGGAGGCCGACGATGATACCGTCGACCTCGAGGTTTTCGACCCGCGCGACGGCACCGTCGCCCCCGTCGAGCTCGACCGCTTTCCCGGCGAGGATTGGGGTTTGGAGTTCGATGGCCCCATCTTCGACGGCATGCGTACCTGCGTCAACGCCTGCGTGTTCTGCTTTATGACCATGCTGCCCAAGGGCGGCCGCTCCACGCTCTATATTCGCGATGACGACTACCGCCTGAGCTTTTTGCAGGGCAACTTTGTCACGCTCACGAACCTCTCCGACGAGGACGTGCAAAACGTCATCCAACGCAACATGAGCCCCATGAACGTGTCGGTCCACGCCGTGAGCCCCGACGTCCGCCGCCGCATGATGGGCCGCAACGCCCAACGTGGCATGGACGTGCTCGAGGCAATCATGGCCGCCGGCATCGAGATTCATGCGCAGATTGTGCTGTGCCCCGGCATGAACGACGGCGAGGAGCTGGAAAAGACCCTGCGCTTTTGCGAGGAGCACGAGCAAATCACAAGCCTGGGCATCGTGCCGCTCGGCTTTACCAAGCATCAGAACCGTTTTAGCTGGTCCTACAGCGACAAGCCCGAGCTAGCGCGCGAGACCATTGCCATGATCCGTCCCTACCAGGACCGTGCCTTCGAGCGCTTTGGCCGCCACACCTTCCAGATGAGCGACGAGTTCTATCTGGACGCCGGCATCGATCCTCCCGAGGCAGACTTTTACGACGGTTACCCGCAGTACTACGACGGCATCGGCATGATCCGCTCGTATCTAGACGAGACCGACGACGTGCTGGCTACCGATGCCGAGCGACTGGCCCGCGTCCGCGAGGCCATCGCCGCCCGCAGCCAGCACCTGCTGTGCCTCTCCGGCGCCAGCGCGCGCGACACCGTGGCGCGCTTTGTGGAGTCGCCGCATGGTCTCGCCGGCACTGTCACGGCCATCAAAAACCGCTACTTTGGTGGCAACGTGGACGTAACCGGCCTCATCGTCGCGTGTGACATTCTGGAGCAGCTGCCCCAAGATCTGTCGGGGGTTATGCTCTTTGTGCCTAAGCTCATGTTCAACGCTGACGGCATGACGCTTGACGAGTATCATCGTGACGATTTACTCGCAAGCCTTACCAGTCGCGGCGCCGAGGTTCATGTGGTGTCGACCATGCCGCATGAGCTGCTCGATACCCTGGAGCATATCCTTGGCATTGTGCCTGCCGACTCTAACATTTCCACTGACCCTACCCATTAAAGGAGTGCAGATGAAACCTATCGTCGCCGTCGTCGGACGCCCCAACGTGGGCAAGTCCACGCTCGTTAACCGCCTGGCCCAGACCTCGGACGCCATCGTCCATGAGTCCCGCGGCGTTACTCGCGACCGCTCGTATCACACGGCCGATTGGAACGGCCGCGAGTTCACCATCGTCGACACGGGCGGTATCGAGCCGCTCAAGAGCGACGACGTCTTTGCCACGTCTATCCGCGACCAGGCCCTCGCCGCCGCCGAGGAAGCCGCCGTCATCCTGTTTGTGGTCGACGGCCGCACCGGCGTCACCGAGGAGGACGAGTCGGTCGCTCGCATGCTCAAGCGCTGCGACAAGCCGGTCTTTCTGCTGGTGAACAAGCTCGACAACCCCGAACGCGAGAACGACAGCATCTGGGAGTTCTATTCGCTCGGCATCGGTGAGCCCACGCCCCTCTCGGCCCTGCATGGCCACGGCACGGGCGACCTGCTCGACGATATCGTGGCCCTGCTTCCGGAGGAAGAGGACGAGGTCGCCGCTGAGTTCCCCGATGCGCTGAACGTGGCCATCATCGGCCGCCCCAACGCCGGTAAGTCCTCGCTGTTCAACCGCATCCTGGGCGCCGACCGCTCTATCGTGTCCAACATTGCCGGCACCACGCGCGACGCCATCGACACCGTCGTGGAGCGCAACGGCAAGCACTACCGCATGGTCGACACCGCGGGCATCCGCAAGAAGAGCACCGTGTACGAGAACATCGAGTACTACTCGATGGTCCGCGGCCTGCGCGCCATCGACCGCGCCGACGTGGCGCTGCTCGTCGTCGACGCCTCCGTGGGCGTTACCGAACAGGACCAGAAGGTCATGGGTCTTGCCATCGAGCGCGGCTGTGCCATCGTTGTGCTGCTCAACAAGTGGGACCTGCTCGACGACGACCGTAAGCGCGAGGCCTGCATGGAGACCATCGACCGCCGTCTGGGCGTCATGGCTCCCTGGGCCCAGTACCTGCGCATCTCTGCCCTCACTGGCCGCAGCGTCGAGAAGATCTGGGCGATGGTCGACGCCGCCGAAAAGACACGCTCGCAAAAGATCAGCACCTCGCGCCTCAACACGTTCCTCACCGACCTGCGCGAGTTTGGCCATACCGTGGTGGACGGCAAGCGCCGCCTGCGTATGCACTACGTGACCCAAACGGGCGTCAACCCGCCGACGTTTACGTTCTTCGTCAACCACAGCGACCTGGTCAACGACACCTACCAGCGCTACGTAGAGAACCGCATGCGCTCGACCTTCGACTTTGCCGGCACGCCCATTCGACTCTTCTTTAGGAAGAAGGAGCAAAAGGATGCATAATCCGATTCTGCTGACCGCCATCTGCGCCGTGGTCTCGTTCTTTATCGGGGCGATTCCGTTTGGCCTGATCCTGGGCCGCGTGTTCAACCACACCGACATTCGCAAGGCGGGTTCCGGCAACATCGGCACCACCAACGCCCTGCGCGTGGCCGGCCCCAGGGTGGCCGCGCTCACCCTGCTGCTCGACTGCCTTAAGGGCGCCATCTGTGTCCTTATCGCGCGCCCGCTCATCGCGAGCGTGGGCTATGGCTTCCCCGTGAGCATCATGGCCCCCGGCGCCGCCGGCGACTGGATGCTTGGCGTCGTCTGCCTGGCAGCCGTGTGGGGCCATATCTTCTCGCCCTACCTTAACTTCCATGGCGGCAAGGGTATCGCAGTTGGTCTGGGTGTCATCCTCGCCTGGTACTGGCCTATTGGCCTGTCGCTGCTGGGCATGTTTATCGTAGCCGTCGCCATCACCAAGTATGTGTCAGTGGGTTCGCTTGCCGCAGCCATCGGACTTCCTATCGCTGCTTGCGCGGTCTTTCCGTACAGCAGCCTAGGCCTCAAGTTCTGCATGGCGATGATCGGTATCACCGTGGTGTGGGCCCATCGCTCGAATATCCAAAAGCTCATGGCCGGTAAGGAGTCCAAGCTCTCGTTTACCAAGCGCGTCACCGAGCCCGACGATAAGTAGGAGAGAGTCATGAATGTTGCGCTGATTGGCTCCGGCTCCTGGGGAACCGCCGTCGCCGGCCTCGCCGCCGAGCGAGCCGAGCGCGTGACCATGTGGGCCCACAGCGAGCAAACGGCCACCGGCATCAATGCCGAGCACCGCAATCCCCGGTATCTGGTGGACTACGAGCTGCCCGGCAACGTTGTCGCCGCCACGGACCTGTCGCAGGCGCTCGACGGCGTCGAGGCCATCATCTTTGCCGTGCCGTCCACGCACCTTCGCAGCGTGTGCCACCAGGCCGCGCCCTTTATCGCCGCCGACACCCCGACACTCTGCCTCACCAAGGGTATTGAGCCCGAATCCGGCCTGCTTATGAGCGAGGTCATCGCCAGTGAGATCGGCAACGAGTCGCGTGTCGCGGCGCTCTCGGGCCCCAACCATGCCGAGGAGATCTGCCGCGGCGGGCTTTCTGCCGCCGTCATCGCCAGCAAAGATCCGCAGGTAGGGGAGACCTTTAAGGACCTGCTCCTATCCACGGCCTTCCGCATCTACCTGTCGCAGGATATGACCGGTGTCGAAGTTTGCGGCGCTATGAAAAACGTCATCGCCATCGTGTGCGGCATTTCCGCCGGTTCTGGTGCGGGCGACAACACGCTCGCCCTCATCATGACGCGCGGCCTGGCCGAGATCAGCCGTCTGGTGCACGCCCGCGGCGGTCAAGCCATGACCTGCATGGGTCTTGCCGGCATGGGTGACCTCATTGCCACCTGCACCTCCGAGCATTCGCGCAACCGCACCTTTGGCTACGAGTTTGCCCACGGCGTCTCGCTCGACGAGTACCAGGCACGTACGCATATGGTGGTCGAGGGCGCCGTCGCGGCCCGCAGCGTCAGTGAGCTTGCCCGTTCACTGGGCGTAGACATTCCGCTCACCTTTGCCGTGGAGCAAACGCTCTACAACGGTGTTACGTTGGATAGGGCGCTCGAGATTCTTACCGACCGCGTACCCTCCCAAGAGTTCTACGGACTCACCGACTAGTGCAGAAAGGCTACTACCATGGGTTCCATTAAAATCGCTCCGTCCGTCCTCTCGGCCGACATGGCCAACCTCAAGGGCGAACTCGACAAGATCGCCGGTGCCGACTACGTGCACTTCGACGTCATGGACGGCCACTTTACCGGCAACCTCACCTTTGGCGTTGACATCCTCAAGGCCGTCAAGCGCTCCACCGACGTGCCGGTCGACGCGCACCTGATGGTGTCGAACCCCGACGAGACGGTCGATTGGTACGCCGACGCCGGTGCCGACATGATCACCGTGCACTACGAGGCTTCCACGCACCTGCACCGCACGCTCACGCATCTGCAGCAGCGCGGCGTCAAGGCCGGCGTGGTGCTCAACCCCGCCACCCCCGTGTGCGTGCTCGAGAGCATCATCGACGTCGTCGATATGGTGCTGCTCATGAGCGTGAACCCGGGCTTTGGCGGTCAGAGCTTTATCCCGGGCACCATCGCTAAGCTCCACGAGCTCAGGGCCATGTGCGAGCGTCACGGCGTTTCGCCCCTCATCGAGGTCGACGGTGGCATTTCTTCCAAGAACATTGTCGAGGTCGTCAAGGCCGGCGCCAACGTGCTCGTGGCCGGTTCTGCCGTATTTAAGTCCGAAGATCCCGCTGCCGAGGTTGCGCTGCTGCAGAAGCTGGGCAACGAGGCCGCACAGGAGGCATAAACCCTTATGACCGCAGGTCAAAACCGCATACCCGTGAATCTTGACTATGCCGCCTCGACGCCCATGCGCGCCGAGGCGCTCCTTGCGCAGCGCGAGTACGACGACAGCGAGCTTGCCGGCGTCAACCCCAACTCGCTGCATTCGCTCGGCCGCAAGGCTGCCGCGCGTCTGGAGGTTGCACGTCGCGAGATCGCCCGCAGCTTTGGCACGCGCGTCCGCCCGTCCGAGATTGTACTGACCAACGGCGGCACCGAAGCCAACCAGCTGGCGCTGCTCGGTCTTGCCGAGGGCGCTCGTCAGCGCGATCGCAAGCGCGATCGTGTAATCGTTTCGGCCATCGAGCACGATTCGATTCTGGACAACCTGCCGTTGCTGCGTGCCGCCGGCTTTACCGTCGACCTGGTACAGCCCTGCCGCATGGGCTACATTGAGCCTGCCACGCTTGTCGAGCTGCTAGGCGACGACGTGGCGCTCGTGAGCATCATGGTTGCCAACAACGAGACCGGCGTGGTGCAGCCCATCCGCGAGCTTGCCGCGGCCACGCATACCGTGGGCGCCCTGTTCCACACCGATGCAATCCAGGGGTATCTGCATATTCCGCTCGATGTCACCGAGCTGGGAGTTGACGCCATGACCGTTGCCGCGCACAAGATCGGTGGCCCCGTGGCATCCGGCGCGCTCTACCTTAAGAACCGCACGCCGCTGCGCCCGCGCATCTTTGGCGGCGGACAGGAAGCCGGACGTCGTGCCGGCACGCAAGACCTGC
This sequence comes from Collinsella sp. TM09-10AT, assembly GCF_003436275.1. Classification (GTDB taxonomy): domain Bacteria; phylum Actinomycetota; class Coriobacteriia; order Coriobacteriales; family Coriobacteriaceae; genus Collinsella. The sequence continues at coordinate 6,239 of NZ_QSOP01000028.1, read as the reverse complement.
GCACGCAGCTCGCCTTTGCCGCTGCCGCCTCGTCTCTGACGCCCCATGTGGCTCAGGAGCGCGCGAAGCTGCAAGCCCTTTCCGACAAGCTCTACGCCACGCTTACGGCCCACCAGCGCATTCACGCCACCATGGGTGACTACGCACAAGCCGACCGTCTGCCCGGCATGGTATCGATCTACATTGACGGCATGGACTCCGAGGAACTCATCATCAAGCTCGATGCCGCCGGCTTTGAGGTGTCGGCAGGCTCGGCATGCTCGAGTGGCAGCATGGACCCGAGCCATGTTTTAAGCGCGATGGGCATCGGTCGCGAGCAGGCATTGGGCGCACTACGCATTTCCTTTGACGACCGCGTGAATCCGGACGATCTGGACGAGTTTGCCCAGACGCTGCTCTCGATCGTAGGCGCCGCATGATCGTCGCCGAGCTTGAGCGCGCGCTGCTGGCACGCTATCCCAAGACCGATGCCGAGAGTTGGGACCATGTAGGATTCTCCGTCGGCGACCCTGCCGCGGAGATTACCGGTGTTGCCTGCGCACTCGATGCGACCGAAGCCAATGTGCACCGCGCCCAGGAGGCCGGCGCCAACGTGCTGCTAACGCATCATCCCATCTATATCAAGGCGCCCGAGGCGTTTTGTCCGTCGGATTCCACACGCCCCCAATGCAGCGCCGCGCTGTACGAGGCAGCTCGTTGCGGCGTGAGCATCATCTCGCTTCACACCAACCTGGACCGCTCGCACGAAGCGCGCGTTCGCCTGAGCGATTTGCTAGGCGCAAAGCCCATAAGCTCGCTGGAGCATGCGGACGAGCCTGAACTCACCGGTCTGGGCGCCCTTGCGACCCTCAACGACCCCTGCAGCCTGCGCGACCTTGCCGCCCGCGCCGCCCAGGCGTTTGGCAGCGACCCGCGCGTGTGGGGCGAGGCAGATCACCCGTGCCGCGCCATCGCCATTTTGGGCGGCTCCTTAGGCGACTTTGGAGAGCTCGCCATCGCCGCGGGCGCAGATGTTATCGTGACGGGCGAGGCAGGCTACCACGTGGCACAGGACCTTGCCTTGCGCGGGCTGCCGGTGATCTTGCTCGGCCACGACCGCTCCGAGGAGCCGTTCGTTGATATATTGATGAACTCTGCAGTTGACGCCGGGGTCGACCCCCGTCATGCGATTAAAATACTGAACCCTTGCCAATGGTGGACTGTGACAAAAGGAGAGAACTTATGAGCGCCGGCGCTACGCTACTCAAGCTGCAACAGATCGATTTGGAGCTCGCCCGCAACAAGAGCGAACTTGCCAATATGCCGGAGCTCAAGGAGCTCGCTTCCAAGCGCAAGACCTATGTGAAGCTCAAGTCCGAGATGACCAAGCTCTACGCCCAGCGCAAGGATCTGGACATTGAGCTCGACGATCTCAACACCACCGAGATTCAGACCAACAACGCCATCGAGGCCGCCAAGAAGCGCCACGTGGACGGCTCCGACTACCGCGAGGTTCAGGACCTGGAGAACGAGCTCGCCACCCTGGCCAAGCGCTTGGACAAGATCGAGCACACCCGCAAGGACGTCGTCGTCGCCCATAAGGAAGCGCTTGACCGAGAGGCTCGCGCGCAGGCCATCATCGCCAAGTTCGAGGAGGGCGTGAAGGCCGATACCAAGGCTGCCCGCGCCAAGGCTGCCAATCTGCAGGCTCAGATCGATGCCGCCACCAAGGAGCGCACCGCGCTTGCCGCCACGCTGCCGACCGACGTGCTCACCGATTACGAACGTCTGCTCAAGCAGTTCCGCGGCCTGGCCGTCGAGACCATCAAGGGCAACATCCCCACGGTCTGCCACACCGCGCTGCAGGCATCGTCCATGAGTGACCTCAACCACGACGGTAGCGAGATTACGCACTGCCCGTACTGCCACCGCCTGCTGGTGCTCCCGAGCAAGGAAGCTTAAACGATGGCGGCACCCAACAATTCAATGCAACTTGAGGGAAAAACGATCCTGCTGGGCATTACCGGCGGGATCGCCGCCTATAAGTCGTGCAATATCGTGCGCCTGCTCCAAAAGCGCGGCGCGCACGTCAAGGTCGTCATGAGCGAGCATGCCACTGAGTTTGTGGGGCCGCTCACCTTCCGCGCGCTCACCAATGAGCCGGTCGCGGTTGGGCTATTCGACGACCCGTCTGACCCCATCCACCATATCTCGCTGGCGCAGGAGCCCGATTTGGTGGCCGTGGCGCCCGCGACGGCCAATATCATCGCCAAGATGGCCAACGGCATCGCCGATGACCTCATCTCCACAACGTTGCTTGCGACACCGCGGCCCGTCGTTATCGCGCCGGCCATGAACAATGGCATGTGGAAGGCGTCGGCCACGCAGGCCAACATGGCCACGTTGCGCGACCGCGGCGTTCACGTGGTGGGACCCGGCAGCGGCTACCTTGCGTGCGGCGACGTGGACACGGGCCGCATGAGCGAGCCCGAGGACATCGTCGAGGCCGTCTGCGAGGTGCTCAACCCCGTCCCGCAAGACCTGGCGGGCAAGCGCGTCGTGATTACCGCCGGCCCCACGCACGAGCCGATTGACCCTGTGCGCTTCATTGGCAACCGTTCTTCGGGCAAGATGGGTATCGCCCTGGCGGGGGAGGCCGCACGTCGCGGTGCCGCCGTCACGCTCGTGCTGGGACCGACATCGCTCGACGTTCCCCACGGCGTGGAGTGCGTGCGCGTGCAGACCGCCGCTGAAATGCTGAAGGCAGCGCTCAGCGCCTTTCAGACGGCCGATGTGGCCATTTGTGCGGCCGCTGTCGCCGACTACACCCCCGTATCCCCTGCGGACCATAAGCTCAAAAAGGCCAACGAGCGCTTGGATCGCATCAAACTGGTCGAGACGGTCGATATTTTGGCTGAGCTTTCGCGCCAGAAGGGGGAGCGGTGCGTGATCGGCTTTGCGGCCGAGACCGATAACGTCCTGGAGTACGCACAGCGAAAGCTCGACCGCAAGGGTTGCGATGCCATTATCGCCAACGATGTCTCACGCGCCGATTCGGGCTTTGGAACCGATACCAACAAGGCCTGGATTGTGAGCAAAGCGGGTACGCAAGAACTTCCCGTTCTAACAAAACCCCAGCTCGCAGATACAATTTTGGACTTGCTTCAAAATTTGTAAAAAAGTTCTTGCACAAGTCTAAAGTTTCGGGTTAATATACTCCCTGTTGCGAGCGAGAGCAGAGCAACAAACAAAAGCTTCGGGACGTGGCGCAGCTTGGTAGCGCACTTGACTGGGGGTCAAGGGGTCGCTGGTTCGAATCCAGTCGTCCCGACCAGAAGTTTGCAGGTCAGGCACCTAGTGCCTGACCTTTTTGTTTTAAGCAATTGCTTAATATTGTTTAAGCAACAGGGTGCCAAAAATCTACCTGCGCGATAATCGCCTTTTGCGGCTACTTGCGCGTTTTGCACACGCTTGAGCCGATTTATTAACGCGATATGAATCTACATACGCGTAGCTGGTATGCAGCCGAGTACAGACTGTATTTATCGCGGCGATTTACACAGATATAGCGACTGTAACGGACAAGCGTGTCGCTGTATTTATTCCAGTAGTTCACTTGACCGGTGGACAAGTGAGCGGTTGCAACGAAACGGCAAGCGGGATGGGCCCTATACGAGGGCGCCGCAGAGGTAATAGAGGTGAAGTGCGGCAGGCGCTCTGAGAGGCGCAGTACGACCCCTTTTTCCTCGAACCGACTACCTTTGTACCATGAACCTCAAATTGTTCAAGTAATCGCCAAAAGAAAGGCCCGCGCAGGATTGCACGGGCCTTTCACTAGACAAACTAGAAGACAAACTAGAAGACAAGCTAGAAGACAGGTTAAAAACACCAGGCGAGGCATATGCAATACGAGTACGTCGCGCCGTAGTCGTTATAGTTACCGTTGCTATAGATACAGCGGAAGTACGCGGAGCCGCTCGGATCCACGGAGCGCGTCCAGTGATAAAAGCTCGACGACACCCCTGAATGGTTCGAGTACGTCACGCCCTTGGATTTGTAGTACTCGTACTGGGTACCGTCGGTCTGGCGGTCTCCGTAGATCTCGGTCATCGAGAGCAGGAAGACTTTATCGGTCGTGGCCGATGGGGCGCTGGCACTGCCACCACCCTTGTTATCGGTCATCTTCGTGACGGCCTTCGCCTTGGACTGGAGATCGATCGGTAGGAGCGACCAGAGGTCACCGGAATTGAGGCGGCCGCGGATCTCCGATTTCTCCCAGCCGCCGGCATTGGTGCTCGTGGCGTTCATTCGCTGCTCGTCCATGGCAGTGTTGGTTACCTCGAACGTGAGCCCAGCCTTACCGGAGCCGTCCGCGAGGTCATCGTGGTTGATACCGATGATGCGATACTCGAGCGTCTTGCCGTTCGTCAACTTCATCGAGAACTTCGTCCCCGCGTCCATCGCGGCCTTCGCCTTTGCGTACGCCGGCGACGCCTCGCCCTTGGCGGCGATGTCCTTGGCCACGGCCTCCTGCTCGTCGAGCGTCCAGTCCTTCGCGTCCTTGGCGACAGCCGCCTGGACGGTCGCGGAATCGGCTCCCGCAGAGCCGCCGCCGGTTGCGCCGCCCTCGACCCCGCCGGTCGTCCCATTGCTCACCGTGTTGCCGACCAGGTTGAACTGGTTGCGGATGGCCCCCGCCACGCCGGGTCCCGCGAACACGATCACCAGGCCGATGATGGCGATGATCAGGACGTACTCGATGATAGATTGGCCTTGGAGGCGGGTTCTCCTAGGAGATACCCCCCCCCCGAAGGTTAATTGCCGCTGCATGCATTTGCGGCTCCCTTCGCTCAGGGTTTGTAGATACATCGCCGAGCGTAGGGCTATTTCAGATTTCTGCATCGGTCTTGCCGCAGCGGCAAACGTAATTAACTAAACGCCTTCGCGGCGCAATCAACCGCTCACTCAATCGAATTTGTTGCTCAACAAATTCGCAGGTGAGGACAGCAGAATTGGTGTTACCGGAAGTTACGGAGGACCGCCGGTGTCGAGGCGGGCGGTCGAGAAGAAGGGACCAAAAATGAGAAGCCTGGAGCTGATAATCTTCTTCCTGCCTCTCTTGGCGATCGCCGCCAACATCTGCGGCGTAGCGGAGCTCGTTAAGATTGCCAGGGCCAAGGGGCATTACACCAATGGCGCGGGAATCCTCTGGTTCATCGGCCTTTTCGGCACCGCGCTCATGGTCGGCCTGATCGTCTGCGCTCTGCCCGACCGAGCGGCACCGGCGCCCAGCGCACAAAGGGACGAAGACGCCCTGCCCGAGGTGTAGTAATGCCGAAATACAAGATAGCCTACCGCGACGCCAACCCCTCCTGGCAGGAGCTTTGCCCTGTCAGGATGTTAGCCATCCAAGTCTCCAGAGACACCGAGACGGGAGCCTGCTTCCTCCAAACAAAGATCGTCAACGTATCGACGAAACCCATCAGCCGCATAGAGTTCACTGTCGGGCTCGAGGGCGAGGGAGGGGAGACGGAGACCGTCGACTTCTCGCTCCTAGATGCCGACCTGCCCGCCGGCGAGGTGCTCAGGCCCAAGGCGGTGAGAATCAAGCTGTCTGTTATCACCGGCTCGCGTGCCGTTGTGACCCGAGCGGACGGCGAGACCTCCTTCGGCGACCCGATCGACATCGATAGCCCCGCGCCACTCGCACTCAACGGGGTCGAGGAGTCGGAACGCGATGTCCTGCTCTCCGAGATGGGGGCCGATACCTTCAAATGCGCGGGCGTCCATTCCGAACACGACGGGTGGTGGCAGTGCGGCTGCGGTGCGGTGAACCTCAAGCGCGGTACCTGCTGGAACTGCGGCGCCGTGCGCGAGAAAATGGCGGATCTGGAAGATGCCGCGTTCCTGGATGAATCCAGAAGGGACAGGGTCTACAAGACGAGCGTCGCGATACTCGAGAAGGGCAACAGGAAGGAAGCTGAAGCCGCCAAGGAGAGCCTCGAGAGGCTGGCCGAGCAGGGCTACGGGGATTCGGGCGAGAAGGCAAGAGAGGCCGGCATGAAGATTGCGAACCTCTCGAAAAGGAGGAAGAAGATAGCCGTCGCGGGCCTTGGAAAGGATTACGCCGGGGACGTTCTTGTTGGAGTCGCTATGCAGTGTATTCGGGCTGATGTTCCAGTCGGAACAATCCAGATGGAGACTCCGACGGTGACGCATAATTTCTTTCGCAAATTGACAACCGCATAGCGGAACACGGC
>NZ_QSOP01000027.1 GCF_003436275.1 Collinsella sp. TM09-10AT | reverse complement strand
AGGCGGGGCCGAGGCCGCCTCGATCAATTTGCGAAAGAATCTTGACGGTACCAAACGCTTACGCGTTTCCTCAGCTCCGCACCCTGTCGGGTTCGAATCCCGGCGTTGGAGAAGAAAAAAGCCCGTCACCACAAGGGTAACGGGCTTTGCATTTCAAATGGTGCCCCCAGCGGGATTCGAACCCGCGATATCCACCTTGAAAGGGTGGCGTCCTTGGCCGCTAGACGATGGGGACAGCGGGAAAGAGTATAGCAGACTTTTTTGCCGGCGCGTATATCGTTGGCAAACTGGAAAACCACCACAAAGGTACCTGTCCCCTTTGTGGTGGTGGGGTGCTAGGGGAGGAGCTTCATGGCGGCGTCGTGGGCGGCGTGCTCGTAGGCGTCGTCGAGGGGTTTGAGCGGCAACAGGGCGGCGGCCTGTGCGTCGCCACGGCGTTCGAGGGCGTGGGCGATGAGCCAGTCGGCGAGCTCGGGGTTCTTGGGCAGTGCCGGCCCGTGTAAGTACGTGCCGATGACTCCCTTGTGGATGAGGCCCTCAAAGCCATCGTCGCCGTTGTTGCCGGTGCCCACGACGACGGACGTTCCGAGCGGCGTCGCCTCTGCGTCGAGCAGGGTGCGGCCGCCGTGGTTCTCGAATCCCACAAAGGGCTCGGGTGCCAGGTCGGTCTTGACGGCGACGTTGCCGATCAGGCGGTCGGAGCCGCGCACTGTCTCGGCGGCAATGACGCCCAGACCCTCGATGCGATCCTCGCCCATATAGTACGAACGGCCGAGCAGCTGATAGCTGCCGCAGATGGCAAGCAGTGAGCCGCCATCCTCAACATAGGCCGCGACCTTGTCTTTTTGGGCGAGCAACTCGTGTGCCACGGCTAGCTGGTCGCGGTCGGAGCCGCCACCCATCATGACGATATCGGCATCGGTCAAATCAAGCGTCTCGCCCATACGGACCTCGTCTACACGCACGGGAATGCCACGCCAGGCGCAGCGGCGCTCGAGCGCGATAACATTGCCGCCGTCACCGTAGAGGTTAAGGGCATCGGGATACAGGTAGACGATGCGCAGGGGACGCGAAAGCTCGACCGGCGCGATGCCGACAGGAAGAGCGCTGCCGTCGGCACGGACTACGGCGCGGGCAGCAACCGTGGCTGCATCGGCACCCTTCAGCCCGTCGAGTTCTTTGACCAGCGGCGGGAAGGCCGTGTAGTTGGCGACGGCGTAGAAGGTGTCATCGGCGGCCTCGTCTGCCACGGCACCGATCGCCTGCGCGATGTCCGAGATAATCGCGGCATCGATGCCGGCGTACTTGAGGCGTACCTGCATGTCGTGCGCACGCGTGCCTCCGGCAAAGGCGACAAGACCCGGCGTGTCGGCGATGCGCTCGAAGTCGACATCGTAGATCCACGAGACATCGTGGCCGTCGGCATCGTTATCGTTTAGGAAGAAGGCGCAGAGCCTGCCACCTGCCGTTTTAATGGACTGGATCTGGCGATCGAAGCCCACGGGATTCTTGGCCAGGTTGGCCTCGACGGTGCGGCCGGCAATATCCCAGCGGCCCATGCGTCCGCCGGCGGGCACGTAGGCATTAAGCGTGGGCTGCAGGTGCGCCGCGTCCACGCCCAGCTCGTGCGCCGCAAAGAAGGCGGCGGCGACGTTATAGACCATGTACAGGCCGTTGTAGCGCGTGGCGATGTGCACGGCGGGCGCGTTGGCCTCAGGTCCAAAGGCCAGGTCAAAGCCGTAGCCGTCGCAGCCGAGCTCAACGCCCGTCACGCGGCGGAGCAGCGCGGGGCGACCCCAGCCGCACGAAGGGCAATGATAGGCGCCCAGCTGTCCGTACTGCACATAGTCGTATTCCAGCGGGGCGTTGCACTGCGAGCAAAAACGCGAGTCGCTAATGCGGTCGGACTCGGTGCCCGTGGCGCCGTCGATGCCAAAGGCGATGCTCGTGTTGGGGACGCGCGCGGCGATCGAGGCGCACAGCGGATCGTCGGCGTTGTAGATGAGCGTTGTCGTCGGAGAGAGCTCCAACGCATGGGCGATGACGTCCTGGGTATGGTCGATCTCGCCGTAGCGGTCCAGCTGGTCGCGGAACAGGTTGAGCAGCACAAAGTAGGTCGGCTTGAGCTTGGGCAGGACGCGCACCGTGTAGAGCTCGTCGCACTCAAAGACGCCTACGCGCTTGCTGCTGGCCGTTCGCTTAAGGTTGCCGCGCGCCTCGAGCAACGCGCCCACCACGCCCGGCTCCATGTTGTTGCCAGCGCGGTTGCACACCACGGTGGCGCCGCTGGCGGCAACGGCGTCGGCGATGAGGTTGGAGGTGGTGGTCTTGCCATTAGTACCGGTGATCACCACGCTGCGGTCGACCAGGCTCGCGAGGTCGCTTAGCAGCTCGGGGTCGATCTTCATGGCGATGCGGCCGGGAAGTACGCCGCCCTGGCGCTTAAGGACGGAGCGCAGCCCCCAGCGGGCGATATCGCTCGAGGTGCAGGCAAGAGATGAGCGGAGATTCATGAAACCGTTCCTAACGTAAACGATATGGTCGGGTCGAGTGCGTCACTAAAAACCGTAGCGGCGCGCAAATTCCTGGGCAAGCTGCGACACGTCTTCGCAGGCATTGGCCCAGGGGGCAAAGTCTGGAGTGTCCGAGATAATGCCGTCCGCTTCCCAAACGGCCTGGTGCGAAAGATCCCAGGGATCGCGTGGCTCGGGCCGGCAGGGAAGGTACGGTGTCTGGTACATGGGATTCAGCAAGAAGAACGCGCCGCCCTCGCAACGGTTAGCGAACTCACGCAGCGCACGCACCGCCGGACGCATCTTGTTCGTTTTGAACAATAGGATTGTGCGGGCGAGCAGGTACCAAGGAGAGTTCTCGAGTGCATCGGCTCCCGCCTGTTCCTCGAGCTGGTGCGCTAGGGCGAAAAAGCCGTCCTGGTCTTCCAGGCGAGCGAGGGCGAGCAACACGGTGCCGGCAGCTCGGGTGGGATAGCCTTCTGCCTTAAGGACGCGGCGGGCGTAGTTGGCAGCAGCGCGGTAGCGGGCGCTCGCCATGCACAGCTGCGAGATGGCCTCGAGTGTGTGAAGCCACCCGATAAGAGCCGGCTCGCTCACGGTAAGGTCTGCTGCGGTGACACCGTCGGCCAAAACATTATTGGCCCAGTAGTGCGGGGCTTCCATGTCGAACCCGGGCACGCTTTGCTGCAGGTAATCGGCCGTGGTCGCCTCGAGCTTCATCAGGTCGCCCAGGCAGGCGTCAACGGGCGTGTCGGCCAGGATGATGGCGAGCAGCTGCGCGTCGACGGCCAGCGCATCGACGCGGACGATCTTGAGCAGCTCGTCGCGCATGTCGTCGAACAGGCGGTTGCGCGTCTGCTCAAACTCCTCGTCGCTGCCCATGTCCTCGATGCGATGGAGCTCGTCGAGCAGGTGGCGATGAACGCCGGCATAGGACAGCAGTGCCTGGGCATGCTCGGCCTGCGCATACTTTTGAGGATTCGCGCTAATGTCGTTATGGACAAGCTCGCGTGCTGCATCGGTGAGCTCGGGGTGCGACGCCAGATAGGTGCGCTCCAGGTAGGCGGGGATGTAGACGCTCGGATCCATTAGAGGTCCCCTCCCTTAAATGGAAGCCCCTGCTCGGCCGCGCGCAGGATGCGCTCGTCGATCTGGGAACGCACGATGTCGTTGGTGGCGATCCAGGCGGCAAAGCTGGCGTTGTCGGGGGCGCCCAGGCCCTCCTGCAGTACCGGCGTCGCCTCGGACAGCGCAAGGACAAGCTCGTCGGTGGAGCCTGCACCCACGTTGACGCGGGCATAGACGCCATCGGGAAACTCGGTTTGGAAGTAGAGCGCCTCGGCTGCGTGCGGACACGAGCGCGCAAGGATGCGCAGGTAGTGCTCGGCGCCCTCGTAGTCCAGCTCGCGCCAAGCAGCGCTCATCAGCGCGATGAGCGTCCATGGGTCCAAGTCACGCTCCGCATCTTTGGGGCGGCGGCGCAGCGGGGTATTCGCGAGGTACGGCACGGAGTGAGCGGAGCGAAAGCGCTTGAGCTCCTCAGCGGGGTATTCGAGTTTTGCCATGGCGAGCATCGCGGTGTGGCGGACACCAGCGGGGTCGTTGGGCGCAAAGTCCAAGCTGCGATTTGCGGCTTCGAGCGACATGCGATAGCGGCCGCTAATGAGGGCGCGCGATGCCAAGGCGGCAAGCCAGCGCAGATAGGGGCGGCGCGTGAGGTCGCCAGCGGCCTCGCGCTCGTAGGGGTCCTGAGCCGAGGCGATCTTGAGCGCCAGGTCATGCTCGACTTCATCGCACTTGGACACCAGGTACTGTACGTATTCCTCGTTGGATTCGGCGGTGAGCGCCGTCAGCATGCGCTGGGCATCCCAGTTGGCCGGATCGAGCGCGGCTGCCTCGCGGAGCATGTTCTCGGCTGCGGCTTCTTCTTGCTCTGCCTGGGCGTCGTCGGGGATAAAGGGGATGCGGTAGTCGACAGCCTCGACCACCTTGGCAATGAGGTGCCCGGCGCGGTCGCGGTCGTGCACGATGAGCGGTGCAGGGTTGCGGGTGAATTGTTCCATCAGACGCTCTACGGCGGCACCGTCGGTGAGCGGGATATTGTCGCGGCGCAAGGCCTCAAGAACGAGGCGATGGCAATCCTCTTGAATGGGATCGAATGCCATGGGGCCTCCTTTGCTGCGGTTAGGGTTCAAATGTCTCTATATAAGGTTCTAGTTTACCCGCATGTGGCACACCGGGGGTGCCGCACTTGGACTTGCACCTTTGCACCACGAAGACGGATGTCGCACAAATGTCGGCACCTTGGACGACCGAGTGGTATCACGGTGCCGCAAACGGTCGATTTTTGGCGGCGAACGGGGCACATTTTGGAGGAGCACCGTCCTGCCCGGGATATGTGGTCAACCTTGATAAAACGTTTGCCCAGCTTGGGAGTATGAATGCCCCACAAGGGTCTTCAGGGATAGAAAAAACGTTTCATCATTGTCGGCTTTAGGTGAATAACTGACCAACCAGAACGGTAGAATAGTGTTTGTCTGAGCGTTGAGACGTTTAGACATCGCGCATTGTCATCGCCGGCAACGCGCAAAACGGTCCTAACGGAGCCAATCGGGTGCTCCGTTATATACGCAAGTCTAAGAGGGGCTTGTTTAGGAGGCACAGTATGGGACGTTTTACCAATCCTCGCGATCTGTACTTTGGTGAGGGCGCTCGCCACGAGGTGAAGAACCTCAAGGGCAAGAAGGCCATCATCGTTTCTGGCGGCAGCTCTATGCGCCGCGGCGGGTTCCTGCAGGACGTCGAGAACGACCTTAAGGAAGGCGGTTTCGAGGTCAAGCTGTTCGAGGGCGTCGAGTCCGACCCGTCCATCGAGACGGTCATGAAGGGCGCCGAGGCCATGCGCGAGTTCGAGCCCGACTGGATTATCGCCATCGGCGGCGGCTCGCCCATCGATGCCGCTAAGGCCATGTGGGTCTTCTACGAGTATCCCGAGGAGTCCTTCGATAACATCATCCAGCCGTTCAGCTTCCCCGAGCTGCGTCAGAAGGCTCATTTCTGCGCCATCTCCTCTACCTCCGGCACCGCTACCGAGGTCACCGCGTTCTCCGTCATTACCGACTACGCCAAGGGCATCAAGTACCCGCTGGCCGACTTCAACATCACCCCTGATGTCGCCATCGTCGACCCCGAGCTCACCTACACCATGCCCGCCAAGCTGTGCGCCCACACCGGCATGGATGCTCTGACCCACTGCATGGAGGCCTACGTTTCCACCTGCGCCTCTATGTTCACCGACGCCAACGCCCTGCACGGCATCCGCGAGATCGTCGAGTGGCTGCCCAAGTCCTATGCTGGCGACCATGAGGCCCGTCAGCACATGCACGAGGCTCAGTGCATCGCCGGTATCGCCTTCTCCTCGGGCCTGCTCGGCATCGTTCACTCCATGGCTCACAAGACCGGTGCTGCCTTCGAGAACGGCCACATCATCCACGGTGCCGCTAACGCCATGTACCTGGGCAAGGTAATCCAGTGGAACTCCAAGGACCCGCGTGCTGCTGAGCGTTACGCTTACGTGGCCAAGGAGATCCTGCACCTTCCCGGCGAGACCAACGAGGAGCTCATCGCTGCGCTCGTCCAGAAGATTCGCGATCTCAACGACCAGCTCAACATTCCGCAGTCCATCAAGGATTACGCGAATGGTGGCGTGAAGGTCGACGCCGAGAACCCGCAGATGGTTTCCGAGGAGGAGTTCCTCGCCAAGCTGCCCGAGATCGCTGCGAACGCCGAGACCGACGCCTGCACGCCCGAGAACCCGCGTGAGACCAAGGCTGCCGACTTCGAGAAGATCCTCAAGGCCTGCTACTACGACACCGACATCGATTTCTAATCGACTCTTGTTATCGTAACGAGGGGCTCCGCACGTATCTGTACGGAGCCCCTTTCTTTTTTCTTTTAGAGAATGGGATAGTTATGGCTGCAATTTTCAATAGCCCCAGCAAGTACATCCAGGGTCCGGACGAGCTCGCCAAGCTCGGCTCCTATGTCGAGCCGCTCGGCGCTAAGGCCCTCGTCATCGTGACGCCTTCGGGCAAGAAGCGCGTCGGTGCCAAGATCGAGGGTGGTTTTGCCGAGGCTAAGGCCGAGTTGCTGTTTGAGGACTTTAACGGCGAGTGCTCCAAGAGCGAGGTCGATCGCCTGGTTGCGCTCGCGCGCGACAACGGCTGCGACATCATCGTCGGCGTCGGTGGCGGCAAGATCCTCGACACCGCCAAGGCCGTCGCCTACTACCTGGAGTCCCCGGTCATCATTTGCCCCACCATCGCTTCGACCGATGCCCCGTGCTCGGCGCTCTCCGTGCTCTATACCGATGACGGCCAGTTCGATAAGTACCTGTTCCTTAAGGCGAACCCCAATATCGTTCTTATGGATACGACGGTTATCGCGGCGAGCCCGGTACGCCTGACGGTGGCAGGTATGGGCGATGCGCTCGCAACCTACTTTGAGGCCCAGGCGACGCACGATGCCGACGGTGGCACCTGCGCTGGTGGCAAAGGCGGCATGGCCGGTCTGGCGCTTGCCAAGCTCTGCTACGAGACGCTTATGGCCGATGGCGTCAAGGCCAAGGTCGCGCTGGAGAAGGGTGCGCTCACGCCTGCCGTCGAGCATATCATCGAGGCCAATACGCTGCTTTCGGGCATTGGCTTTGAGAGCTCGGGCCTTGCTGCTGCTCATGCCATCCACAATGGCCTGACGATGCTGCCCGAGTGCCACGGCATGTATCACGGCGAGAAGGTCGCCTTTGGCACCATCGTTCAGCTGGTACTCGAGGATGCTCCGACTGAGAAACTCGAGGAAGTCTTGGGCTTCTGCATTGAGCTGGGCCTGCCGGTCACGATGAAGGAACTTGGCGTTGCCGAGCTTACGCGCGAGCAGGCCATGATTGTTGCCGAGGCCGCCTGCGCGCCCGATGACACCATGTGCAACATGCCGTTTGAGGTGACGCCCGAGATGGTCGCAAACGCCATCCTGGGTGCCGACGCGCTGGGTCACTACTACCTTATGGATGAGTAAATCAAGCTAAGGAAGGGGCAAAGCCAGCAGACGGCTTTGCCCCTTTTTGCTATGGTGCAAACCAACCTGACCCCATCGCACCAAGTTGGTGCAAAGGGGTCAGGTTACTTTGCACCAATCGTTGTTTGATGAAGGGCGGATTCTCGTATGGCGCTTCCTATGGTTTACGGCGGTCCCGGTCGGTATGTTCAGGGGCCGGGCGAACTTTCGCGTCAGGGCAGGTATTTGTCATGGTTGGGCTGCGCTGCCTATGTCTTGTTTGACCAGGGCACCGAGGATCGGCTGTGCAGGCAGATTGTCGATGGATTTCTGGACGACGATCTAAGCGAGCCGTTCTTTAAAATTTACAACGGTCCGTGTACGGAAGAGGCTGTTGCCGAAATGGCTAAGGAAGCCCAGGCTGAGTATTGCGACATGGTGGTGGGTATTGGCGGTGGCAAGATGCTCGATATCGCCAAGGCAGTAGCGTTTTATGCCGAGTTGCCGTTGTGCGTATGTCCCACGGCGGCCTCAATGGATGGTCCGTGCAGCGCGATTTCGGTGCTGTATCACGAGGATGGGTCGTTCGACCGCTACCTGATGCTCGAGAAGAATCCAGATCTGGTCGTGGTCGATACCAACGTGGTCGCAGCGGCCCCACTGCGTATGACGGTCGCTGGTATGGGCGATGCGCTGGCAACGTACTTCGAGGCGCGTTCGTGCGCCGCGGCGCACGGCGCCAACGAGCACGGTGGCGCGCCGGGGCACTTGGCTCTGGTTGCGGCTCGTGCCTGCTACGACACACTTATGGAGTGCGGTGTCGCTGCCAAGCGCGATCTCAAAAAGGGGCGTACGTCGCCAGCGGTTGAACGCCTGATCGAGTGCAATATTTTGCTCTCGGGTGTCGGCTTTGAGAGTGGCGGCTTGGCGTTGGCGCATGCCATCGCCAACGGGCTGACGATTCTGCCCGAGTGCAAGGCCATGCATGGTGAGGCCGTGGCATTTGGTCTGGTGGTGCAGCTGCGCCTGGAGCGTGCACCCGAGCTTGATCAGGTGCTCGAGTTTTGCCAGCGCGTCGGTCTGCCGACGACGCTTGAGGAGCTGGGGCTTGATGAGATTACCGATGCCGATTTGCTGAGCGTTGCTGACGCAACTTTTAAGAACGAGCGCAACATGGCCAACGAACAGACAAAGGTGACCAGGCAAAAGCTCGTGCAGCTCATGTGCGAGGCATAGTTTGGCGCTTGATTGGCCTTGTGCAATCGAGGCGGCGATAGGCCATGGGCTATTTGCCGCAAAGATGCTCCGCGTGTAATTTGCCCGAGGCGTGGGCCGATAGCGTATCATTATCTCTTGCTTGTTTGCACTGCTCAGGGAGGGGCCGCGCATGGCGCAGGAACACGATCTGTTTGATGACATTATCGAGATCAGCAAGGGTTTCGACTTTCTTAAAAACCCGCTTGGCGGTGTGACCGATGCGCTCGATCCGTCGGCGCCGCAGTGGAATCCTGCTGACTACAAGGAGCGTCCGCGCGGCAACACCATTCCGTGCTTGACCTGCAAAAACGAAAAGAGTGGCTGCACCGCGTGCATGGACGTGTGCCCGGTCAACGCCATCGAGGTCGAGGAAGATGCCATCGAGATCCTCGATTCCTGTCGCAAGTGTGGCCTGTGCGCCGCTGCCTGTCCGACTGAGGCGATCATCTCGCCGCGCCTGGCGCCCAAAAACCTGTATGACGACATTGTCTCGGCGGCTACAAGTCACGAGACCGCCTACGTTACCTGCACGCGCGCCCTTAAGCGCATGCCGCGCGAGAACGAGGTCGTCGTTGCCTGCGTGGGCGATATTACAGCCGAGACCTGGTTCTCGGTGCTGGCCGACTATCCCAACGTGAGTGTGTATCTGCCGCTGGGCGTGTGCGATAAATGCCGCAACACCGGTGGCGAGGACATGCTGGGCGAGGCGATTGCGAAGGCCGAGGAATGGGCTGGTACGGGTATGGGCCTGGAGGTCGACCCCAAGAGCCTCAAATGCCATAAGCGCCGCGAGTACGAGCGCAAGGAATACATGGAAAAGATCGCCCGTACCACGGGCCTGACCGTGACCAAACTCAATCCGGCGACGGCGGCACTGGCTTCGGTGACGCAGAAGCTCAAAGCCCATCGCCATCAGATCACCCAGCTGGAGCGCACGCTCAACACCATGTGCGGCACCACGACGACCAAGCGTCGCCGTTCGCTCACCCATGGGCGCCAGCTGGTGCTCTCGACGCTGCAAAACCACCCCGAGCTTGCCCAGAACATGCAGGTGAGCACGCCGGAGTGCGATTTTGACAAGTGCACGTCGTGCGGCGAGTGCGTTAACGCGTGTCCCACGTCCGCCTGCGATTTGGTGGGAAGCGGTCGCTTTGCACTGGAGTCCACGTATTGTTTGGGTTGCGGAGCCTGCGTCAAGGTTTGTCCCGAACATGCGCTCAAGCTGGTCGAACACGATGCGTCCAATCTGGTCGTCGCCGATCCCGAGGCCGAGGAAAAGGCCGCCCAGAAGGCGAAGGCTCACGAGGAGGCCGAGAAGGTCAAGGCCGAGGCAAAGGCCAAGCTCGATAAGATGCTCGATCAGGTGGAAAAGCTCGCAGACTAGTCAGCGACCCCTATCTCTGCTTCATTTGCGCCGCCGTGGCGTCCGGGTTCGCCTGGATGCTGCGGCGGCGCTATACTTATGCAGTTTGAAGTACCTGTATCAAAAGGAGCTGTCGTGTCCCTTTCCATCGGTATCGTGGGCCTGCCCAACGTGGGCAAGTCGACGCTGTTCACCGCGCTTACCAAAAAGACCGGCCTTGCCGCCAACTACCCGTTCGCCACGATCGACCCCAACGTGGGTATCGTCGATGTGCCCGATAGCCGCCTGCAAAAGCTCGCCGACATCGTCAACCCGGGTCGCATTGTGCCGGCTACGGTCGAGTTCGTCGACATCGCAGGTCTGGTGAAGGGCGCTAACGAGGGCGAGGGTCTGGGCAACCAGTTCTTGGCAAACATCCGCGAGACCGACGCCATCTGCGAGGTCGTGCGCTACTTTAAGGACCCCAACGTCATGCGTGAGGTGGGCCGCACCGGCGAGTTCGTCGATCCCGCCGGCGATGCCGACACCATCATGACCGAGCTCATCCTGGCCGACATGGGCACGCTCGAGAAGCAGCTGCCCAAGCTCGAGAAGGAGGCCAAGCGCGACAAGGAGCTCATGCCCAAGTTTGAGGTCGCCAAGCGTCTGCTTGCCTGGCTCAACGAGGGCAAGCGCGCCGCATCCATGGAGATGACTGACGAGGAGCGCGCCGCCGCCAAGGGCCTGTTCCTGCTCACCATGAAGCCCATCCTGTATGTGGCCAACGTGGACGAGGATATGCTCAACGAGGACCTGGCGCCCATCGATGGCGTCAAGCCGCTGCCGATCTGCGCCAAGATTGAGGCCGAGCTTTCCGAGCTCGATCCCGAGGACGCTGCCGACTACCTGGAGAGCCTGGGCCTGGAGCAGCCCGGCCTGGACGTGCTCGCGCAGGCCGCCTACAAGCTGCTTGGCCTGCAGTCGTTCTTTACGGCTGGTGAGATGGAGGTCAAGGCCTGGACGGTTCGTCAGGGCGCAACCGCTCCGCAGGCCGCCGGCGTCATCCACACCGACTTTGAGCGCGGCTTTATTAAGGCCGAGGTCATTGGCTACGACGATTACATCGAGCTCGGTGGCGAGCAGGGCGCCAAGGCCGCCGGCAAGCTGCGTATCGAGGGCAAAGAGTATGTCATGGCCGATGGCGACGTCGTGCACTTCCGCTTTAACGTGTAAGGACGACGCATATGTTTAAATATGGCAAAAAAGCTGGCTACATGGGTATTGCGTTGCTCGTACTTGCGGTGATTCCGCTGGTGGTTGCAGCGTGTGTTATCCCCAACATTGGTCCCGAGGTGGCAACGAAGTTTAACGCGGCCGGTGAGGTGACGCGCTGGGGCAAGAGCTACGAGCTGCTGGCACTGCCGGTGCTCAACCTGCTGCTGAGCGTGGCGACGTACTTTACGGCAGGACGTCAGGCTAAAAACAATGATGACTCCGCCGCCATGGCGCGCATCGTGTGCGAGCGCTACCTGCGAAACGGCTGCATCACGGGTGTGTTCCTCAATGTAATCAACGTCTACTTTATGTACTCGGCTATTACCGGAACAGGCTTTGGCTTTGGTTTCTAGCCTGTCCTTTTAGGCAACGAGCCTGCACGCATATTCAATGGCTGTTGCGAGGCCGCCGCTCGATCGTGGTTTAAAGACCATATCGGCGGCGGCCTCGTTTTCGTATCCGGAGCCGCGGAGGGCGAGTGCGATACCGGCTTCTAAAAGGAGCGGCAGGCCGCGTTGGCTGGTTGCGATTACGGCAGCCTGATTGAGCGAGCAGCTGTGCGCTTGGCATTGGATGGCAAGTTCGCCTTGCGCCGGGCAAGGGACCAGAACGGCGGCGACGCGACTTGATAGTAATGCAAATGCTGTGCGCTCATCGGGCGAAAGGCATTCGGCTTCAACGACGACGAGCTTGGGCGGTGCGCTGTTTGTGCGAAGCGTGGCTCGGTACATGCGGACCGAAGAACCCGACATAGAAAACTCCTGTGTATTCGGCAAAACGTAAACTATAGTTTACGTTTTTGTTCAGCTCCATTTCAAACTCGGCTGCATGGACGAACGTGCGAAACAGATTCTTGGCAGGCGGGTCGAAGAGACACGCAGGGACCTTGGTATCTCCAAGGTTGATTTTTGTGTGGCGACAGGAATCAGCCGACCCTACCTCGACCGAATCGAAGATGGGACGGCAAATTTCACGCTCAAGGTTCTATTTAAGATCGCGCCCGCACTCGGCATGACGGTGTCAGAGCTTCTCGAGGGGATCGAATAGGGGATACCCGTCGACAACTGAATTACGCCATCGGGATGCGGTCGTGGTTGACTTGGCTGTAGAACAGGCGCTGAATCTCGGCCGCATCACGTGACTGGCCGAGTGCCCACATGGTTTTGGCCACGAGCGTCTCGGTGGTCATGTCGTCGCCGCGCAAAATGCCCGGATGATCGGCGTAGGCACGGCCGACCTCATAAACACCCAGGTCAAGGCCCTCTTCGGGGACCTGCGTGGTCATAACGACAGTGCGACCCGAATCGACCCAGCGGAAAATTGCCTCTTGGAACGACTCGCCCGACTCACCAAACTCGGGGATACCGCCAATGCCAAAGGTCTCCAGAATCACAGCGTCGTAGCTATCGGCAAGAGCGTCCAGGATACCCGGGTTCACGCCGGGTGTCAGCTTAAGGGCAAATACGCGCGGGTCGATGCTGTCGTAGAAGCGAACCGGGTTCTCGTCCTGGTGAGTGCCGTGGAGTCCGTTGCGAACGATGCGGTCGTTGCGGATATAGGCAATGGGCGGATAGTTGACGCTGATGAACGCGTTAAAGCTCATGGTGCGCTGCTTGCGGGCGCGCGTGCCGGCAATGGCTACGCCGCCAAAGACAATCGAGACGTCGTGCGAATGCTCGTCGAGCGCATAGAGCAGGCTCTGGTACAGGTTGAGCTTGGCGTCGGTAAAGGGATTGCCCATGGGCTTTTGCGAGCCGGTGAGTACGATGGGCTTGGGGCTGTCCTGAATCAGATAGGAAAGCGCCGCCGCGGTGTAGCTCATGGTGTCGGTGCCGTGCAGAATCACGAAGCCGTCGTGGTCGGCATAACCCTCGACGATGACGTCGCGGATACGCATCCAGTCGCTCGGACGCATATTGGTGCTGTCGATGTTCATGGGCTGCACGACGTCGAGCTCGCAGAGGCCCGAGATCTCGGGGACGCTCTGGGCGAGCTCCTCACCGGTCAGGGCGGGGGAGAGGCCGTTGCCGTCCTCGGTCGATGCGATGGTGCCGCCCGTGGCGATGAGAAGGATGCGCTTCATGCTGGTATTCCTATCGTATTTGCCGCCGCAGAGGCGGAGTCGTTCGGCAGTATTGTGGCACAGGGCGTCCAATGTTCAAACGTATTACATCATCTGTAACGTTTGGTAACACTTCAATTGCCGTCAAATAGGCCCCGGTCGTGCGTTTGCCGTGCGCTGATGGCTGCGAGGGACGAGAAACCCCATATAACGTGTACACTATGTAAGCTGTTTTCGTTTATTCGCGCGGGTGGGCACAGGCTCCCCGCCAACAAGAGGGGGAAACCATGGATCAAAAGGCTTCCGCAAAGGTCCTCGTACTCGACTTTGGTGCGCAGTACGGTCAGCTCATTGCCCGTCGCGTCCGCGACCTCAACGTGTATTCCGAGATCGTTCCCTGCGACATCTCGGCCGATGAGATTCGCGAAATGAACGCCTCTGCGCTCATCCTCTCTGGCGGCCCGGCTTCTGTGTATGCCGAGGACGCTCCGTCCATCGATCCCGCCATCTTTGACCTGGGCCTTCCCGTTCTGGGCTTTTGCTACGGCCATCAGATCACGGCCGTGACGCTCGGCGGCAAGGTCGGTCACTCCGAGGTGGGCGAATACGGCCGCGCCACCATCACGCGTACGGCCGGCGCCAAGCTCTTTAACTCCACGCCTATGGAGCAGACCGTGTGGATGAGCCACCGCGACGCCGTGTCCGAGGTGCCCGAGGGCTTTACCGTTACCGCCAGCACCGACGTGTGCCCGGTTGCCGCCATGGAGTGCGTCGAGCGCAAGATCTTCACCACGCAGTTCCACCCCGAGGTCAAGCACTCCGAGTACGGTCAGCAGCTGCTGAGCAACTTTCTGTTTGAGATCTGCGGCCTGGAGCCCAACTGGAGCATGGATAACCTGGTCGAGACCATGACAGCCGAGTTCCGCGAGAAGGTCGGCGACGACCGCGTGATTCTGGCCCTGTCCGGCGGCGTCGACTCCTCCGTCGTGGCTGCGCTGGGCGCTCGCGCCGTGGGCAAGCAGATGACCTGCGTGTTCATCAACCACGGCCTGCTGCGCAAGGGCGAGCCCGAGCAGGTGGAGGAGGTCTTCACCAAGCAGTTTGACGTCGACTTTATCCACGTCCACGCCGAGGACCGTTATGCCGAGCTTCTGGCCGGCGTGACCGAGCCCGAGGAGAAGCGCCGCATCATCGGTACGCAGTTCTGGAAAGAGTTCTTCGCCGTGGCGCAGCAGCTCGAGACCGATGGCAAGCCGGTCAAGTACTTGGCTCAGGGCACCATCTACCCCGACATCATTGAGTCCGGCGCTCGCAAGACGGGCGGCAAGACGGCTACCATCAAGAGCCATCACAATCTGATCCCGTTCCCCGAGGGCGTGCACTTCGACCTTATTGAGCCGCTCGACCACTTCTTTAAGGACGAGGTCCGCGCGCTTGGTCTGGCGCTCGGTCTGCCGGGTCATATCGTGTTCCGCCAGCCTTTCCCGGGCCCGGGTCTGGCCATCCGCATCATCGGTGCGGTCGACAAGGAGAAGCTCGAGATCCTCAAGAATGCCGACGCCATCGTGCGCGAGGAGCTCGACGCCTATAACCAGCGTCTGTTTGAGCAGACCGGCGAGCGCAACTCCGAGCATAGCTGCTGGCAGTATTTCGCCGTCCTGCCCGACATTAAGTCCGTCGGCGTTATGGGCGACGAGCGCACCTACCAGCGCCCAATTATCCTGCGTGCCGTCGAGTCCAGCGATGCCATGACCGCCGACTGGGCCAAGCTGCCCTACGACGTCCTGGCCCGCATCTCCGGCCGCATCGTGGCCGAGGTTCCCGGCGCCAACCGCGTGTGCTACGACATCACGTCCAAGCCGCCCGCGACGATTGAGTGGGAGTAGGCTGATAGGGTTCTGACCTGCATTTTTGAGTGCCGCACTGTGCCGCTGAGTTTCGTTTCGTACGAGAGTCATGGCAAAGCCGCCAGCGATGTTGGTGAGTAAATACGATAACCGAGCCTCCGTTCCCGCGTTGGGACGGAGGCTTTTTCTTTGTCGTTTTACTCCCTTTCACCTGCGATTTCGCAATTTACTCCCCCGTGTTTCAAGACGGCAAGGCACGGTGCGGCATTCGGAGGAACGGGAGTAAGGATTCATCCCAAGTGAGTAGACGCGCGATTTTTGTCTCCGAGAGCCAAACGGGGCCGTTTCGGGGCCTGTGAAACTCAAATCGAACTCAATAGGCTTTTCGGCGGTCTTCTCACAGCGTTTTCCCAGGTGGTTAATGGGGAGTAAAGAATCTCGCCGCCTCAATGAAAACGGGAGTAACCAGGGGAAATGCCGCGGCGTACTGCCGCGTGCCGCCGTGTAAGCCACCGCGTCATTTACTCCCCAGGTGCGCCGGAAATGCCTTGGCATGCAATGGGGAGTAAAAACTCAGCTTACGCAGGCCCGAGCGGCGCTCGCCGCCTGGTCCACCGTCCTGATTCGGTTGCGTTGATCGCGAAATGCGGAGAGCCGCTACAGCGAGGCTTTCCAGTCCTCGTATTCGTCGGCGTCGATCTTGCCGTTTTCGAGCTGCGCGCGCTTCTCTGCCCACAGTTCGATCGCCATCGCGGCTTTGGGCGCGTGCGGCGCCTTGGGGTTCAGGGAGAGGCCCGTGCCGTCGGCTGCGGGCACGATGCCGAAGGAGTCCTCGAGCCGCACGAGCAGCGACATGAGGTCGCCCGCAGTCTCGACGCCGTAATCCTTGAGGGCGTTGACGGACACGCCGAGCGCCGCGGAGATGGACTCGAGCAGCTCGGGCTTCACGGCGCGGATGCCGCTCTCGTAGTGGCGCACGGCCCCCTCGGTCAGGCCGACCGCCTCGGCGAGCTGCGCCTGCGTCATGCCGCGCGACTTGCGGTACCGCCTTATGTTCTCGCCTACGGACATGAGCCCTCCTCCTGGAATTACGTACCAGCACATCTTATCAGCGTACGCAAATGTACGCAATTCTATTGACAGTACAGATATGTACGTTTACTCTGAATCTGTGAACCGTACGTATCCGTACGCCATTGATTGGAGGAGCCATGGACGAGAAGGTGGCGAAGACGCCGAGGCCGCACATGCTGGACGCCGACGAGGTCGCGGAGCTGCTGAGGATCAAGAAAGGCAGCGCCTACGAGGTGATCAGGAAGATAAACGCCGAGCAGGAGGCGCGCGGGCGCGTGGTCATCCGCGGGCGCGTTCGAAGCGACGTCTTCGACGCCCTGTACTTCCCGGAGGTGGACTGACATGCCCGTGTACAAGGACGACGGCAACGGCACGTTCTACGTGCAGTGCTACTACCGCGACGCCCGCGGCTCGAAGCGCCACAAGACGAAGCGCGGCTTCTCCTCCGAGGTGGAGGCCGCAGTGTGGGAGAGCCAGTTCAAGAGCCTTAACGGCGGGGCCATGGACATGACGTTCTCCGAGTTCGTCGAGGTGTACGCCTCCGAGGTGAAGCCGCGCATACGCGAGCACACGTGGATCACCAAGGAGTACATCATCAACGACAAGCTCGTGCCGTTCTTCGGGGACATGCGCATGTGCGACGTGAGGCCGATCGACGTCATCAGGTGGCAAAACGAGCTCACCGAGCACCGGGACGCCGACGGGAAGCCCTGGGCACCGACGTACCTGCGCACAGTGAACAACCAGCTCAACGCCATCTTCAACCACGCCGAGCGCTACTACGGCCTCAGCGACAACCCGGTGCGCAGGGTCGACAAGATAGGCTCGAAGAAGGGCGGCGAGATGCAGTTCTGGACCAAGGACGAGTACCTGAGGTTCAGCGAGGCCGTCATGGACAAGCCTCTCTCATTCCACGCCTTCGAGCTGCTTTACTGGACGGGCATACGCTGCGGCGAGCTCCTGGCGCTCACGCCGTCCGACTTCATGCTGGAGAGCTCGCGGCTGCGCATCAACAAGTCGTACCAGAGCCTCAACGGCGTTGACACCGTGACCGACCCCAAGACGCCCAAGTCCGTGCGCACGATCGTCATGCCCGCCTTCCTGCGCGACGAGATGGCGGACTTCATCGAGATGCGCGACGACGTCGCCCCCGACGAGCGCCTGTTCGCCGTGACCAAGCACTTCCTGGCCCACGAGATGGAGCGCGGGTGCAAGGCGTCGGGCGTGAAGCGCATCCGCATACACGACATACGCCACAGCCATGTGAGCCTGCTGATAGAGATGGGCTTCTCCGCGCTGGCCATCGCCGAGCGCATGGGCCACGAGGCGGTGGACATCACCTACCGCTACGCGCACCTGTTCCCCACGAAGCAAGACGAGATGGCCGCCGCGCTCGACGGGGCGAGGGGGTAAGAAGGATGCCGTGCGAGAACAGCGCCCGCAAGCGCAGCAAGACGATGGCGTTCCGCTGCACGCCCGAGGAGCGCAAGCTCATATGCGAGATGGCAGCCTGGAGCGGCATGAACAGGCAGGACTACATCATCGCCAAGCTCACCGATACCCAGGTCGAGGTGAGGCCCTCCGTGAGCGTGCAGAAGGCACTGAGGGACTCGATGGCGGAATTGGCCAAGGAGGTGCGGCTGGCGGCCTCCTACGGCGAGCTGAGCGAGTCCCTGCAACAGAGAATTGAGCACGTGATGAGGTTCTTCCTAGCGCTCGGCGAGCCTCTTGACGCGCCGACGGAAGAGACATCGCCACGAACTACGTTTTTGGAAGAGCCGGTTCCATCCGTCATCGATGCGGGTTCCGACACCGCAAGCATCTTCGAGATGGGACGCAGGTAGGGCCTAGCGCCAGACCTCCAACGCCTTGTCCGCAAGCCATTCGGCGCGATCGGCGATATCGCCCTCGTTCCAAGACTCCTTCTCTAGGGCGCCGGCCATGGTCGCAAGGCCGGCGGCGCAGAGGGCAAGGCCGTCCTTGTATCCCTTTCCCTGCTTCTTGGTGGGCCAATCGGCATCGCGGATGGAGGCGTTGAGCGAATGCGTGATGATGGCGAGGTTGCCGAGCGTGAGGAGCTTCCGGTCCCTTCGCGTGGCAGCCTCATCGTCGAGGGCTCCCCATTTGTTGCGCCACTTCTTGGGCATCATGTGCTCGAGGGTGTACTGGTTGAACCCGAGCAGGGCCGTGCTGCTCATGCCCGGACGAATGGCGCTTTCCAGCAGATAGAGGACGCCCTTGGACTGGAGGTTGTACAGACACGATTCCTCGAATGCCGCTCGAACCTCGGCGTCGCCGGGCATGTACGTCGTCGCCTCGTCATTGGCTTCGAGAGCCTTCCTCAGCGCCTCCGCGTCCTTCACCTCGTTCAAGATCAGCGAGGTGAACAGCCTGTTGTAGTTCTTCGTGGTCGCCTGAACCAGCATTCGGCGGACGATGTAGCTCTCAAGCAGGGCGTAGATCTTAGATTCCTCGCTCGAAGACTCCGCGTTCTTTCGAACGTAGAGCACGTACGGGATGAGCGTCGAGTTCTTGAGGCCGAATATCAGCACGTTCAGGCGCTCGACGCCGGAAGCGGAGGGGATGTCCGCGTCGCAGTAGCCAGGGTCGAACGTGGACTCGAACGCCTCGGCATACGCCTTCATGTTGTCGAGAATCTCGACCTTGTCGCCGTTGCAGTACCTGCCGATGAAATCCTTGTAGGACTGGAAGAGGTTCGAAGTACGCGAATAGAAGAGCTTGTCCTCGGTCGTGACGCCACGCCTCTTGTCCTGGACCAGAATCTGGAGGAACGCGTCGAAGAAGAGGTCGACGAGCGTGCGCTTGATGCGCCCGGTAACGATCTCCTGCTCCCAATACTCCCTCTTCTCAGCCGTGGGCTCGAAGACGTCTTCCCAGCACTCCTTGAACGCCTGCTCGTTCTCGCGGTTGAAGAAGTAGTTCTTAAGGAGCTCCGCCGTCGTCAGGCGCACCCCGAGCGAGTTGATGGTGTCGAATATCTGCTGCTCGTCCTCGCCCTCGGTAAGATCGATGCAGACGAACTGGACGTTCGACTTGATCGTGTTCCTGTCGACCTTCTCCGGGTCGATATTCTTGAGGAAGTAGTTGTAGGCAAGGACGATGGCCGAGGAGCCCTCGAGGGGTTCGCAGCCCGTGGCGCTGACGACCTTTTCGAAATCCTGCCGGTCGTACTTGCCGTGCCGCAAGGCGACATCGCCGGTCTCCAGGACGAAATCTCGCTCAAACAAATTGTTGGTGCCGTTTTTTGCACAGAGTGCCTTGAAGAAGATGACCATGGTCGTGAGTCGCTGCTGGCCGTCGATGACGGTGCGAACCTCGGAGACCTCGGACCAGGTGTTGCCGGAGGAGGCCTGCTTCAGGATGATGGAGCCCAGGAAATAGGGCCGCTTCGAGGCCGTGACGAACTCCATGTCGCCGAGGAAACGCTCCCATTGCTCTTCTCCCCAGACGTACGCCCTTTGGTAAAAAGGTATTTCGAGCAGGCGCGATCCGTTGAACACGCCGCTTATCGTTGCTTTTCCTGCATCCATCCTTAAAGCCCTATCTATCCTTTGCGGTTATTGCTGGCGGGGTCAATTTTATCAATACGCTGCTTGACCCTTTAATGTTCCCGGTCCTTGCCGTCTTCTCCCCAGAAGGTGCTCGAAGATGATGCGCAGGTCCTCGTCATCAAGGCAGCCGCCCTCGAGGCAGCCACGGTCGATGGTATCGATCATCGTCTGCCCCTTCTTCTTCGAGCGGTCGTAGATCACTGTGTCGAGGGATAGCTCCCTGCCGTCGCGCGTGAACATCTCGTGCATGAATTCGGCACTGTTCGCTTGACTTCAATCGCGTACCGCGTGCTCGAGCGGGCCGCTTCCCCTCGATATGGCGACATCCCAATGCTCGCAGTTAAGCAGAAGAAGTCGGTTCATGAACTCGACGCCCGAAAAACCGAGTCTCGCAAACGGCGGAAATAGAGGGTCATCTGAAAAGACCGCAGCATACTCACTGCTCAACGGCATATACGCGAGATGAAAATCGTACGAGTCGTCCTCGGGCCCGATGATGAACATAGGCATCGACGTCGTAACGAACCCTGAGCCGACGGGTGCCCTAAGGATGGAGAAGCTCTTCTCAAAAAAAGCCTTTCGAATACGGTTAACTGGCACAATATCATCGTTGGAGAAGAGCATGGTTGCGGCGGCGGCAAGCTCGACCACCGCTTGGGAATCCCCGCGCCAATCCGACCAATCGAGCAAGCCGAGCTCATAGGGTGTCAGATGAACGTTTCTGAGCAGCTCTTCGGCAGTCTCGCGTGACCATTTCTTGTCGACGCGCATACTGATAGGGTGCCGGACGATGATATTTGCTGCCAGCTCGCAAACGGCGGCTTTCCCATCAGAATACCCTTCGTCTTCGCACTGGTCTTCTTTCTGGCGTTCCAAAAAGCGATCGTAAAGCGGCGCGATGCGGCTCTCGAGCTCAGATAGCTTAACCTCGATGAGGTTCTGCGCATAGAATCTGTCTGTCGCATCGCCTGTCGCATCGGCATGCTCGACCTCATAAAGATCGCGCATGCTGCAAAGGTTCTCGCAATTCGTGCGGAAGAAGGAGCCCTTCTGTCTGCTGTAGGCATGAAGCTGCCCGGAGGAATCCGCGAAATGGCGCAGGTAGAACCGCGGCACCCAGTGCTGCTTTCGCGTCATCTTTCCGGGCAGCTTCGACATCCTAAGCCTTCACCGCCTCGTATTGGTAGGTCGTGCGCACGTTGTAATGGAAGTCGTTTCCGAGGTCCAGCGCCTCGAAGTGCTTCTTGGCGCAGCCGATCTTGATCTTCTCCGCGTCGCGCAGGGCGGGCTCGCCGTTCTTGCCGCCCTTGGTCTCGGTCACGAAGTACACGCGGCGCTCGCCGTCGGCCTCCTCGACGTACGCCCAGTCGGGGTTGTAACTGCCGAGCGGCGTGTCGATCTTGAACGCCGAGGGCAATTTCGCGAACACGAGAACCTCCTCCTGCTTGTCTAGAGCCTCGGCAAAGGAGCGCTCGACCCCCGCCGAGTCGTAGACCACGTAGTTGTACAGGCTCTTGCTCGTCATGTCCGGCTTCCACGCGTTCTGCCCAAGGTAGGCCGTGTAGTCGTCAAGCTCGAGGTCGCGCATGGTGTACCACTCGTCCTCGGGAAGGCGCACGTACTTGATGCCCTGGGCGATGAGGTCGTTCTTCACGCGGTTGATCTTGTCGCCGACCTGCGCGAGGAAGGTCGCGGGGTCGATCTCGAACTCGTCGAGGCGGCTGCAGCCCTCGAGGATCGCCTTGATGGTGCCGCGGGTGAGCCCGACGGCGTCCTGCAGCTCTGCGATCGGGTCGGGAAGGTCGTATTTCACCTTTCCCGAAACGGACACCACGGAGGTGCCCGTGCCCTCGGCGCTCACGCCCGCGTCGTCGATGCCCAGCGAGGCACGCTCGCTCGTCACCTGGGGCGGGCGCACGGCGAGCATGCCGTCGACAGCTTCGATGGCATGTTCGATGAGCTTGCCGGAGTCGACCTCGACCTGGAAGCGCGTGCGCTGGCGGATGCGGTCCCACAGGGCCTGGAACGCAGGGTCGAGCGTGACGTCCTTCTGCAGCTCGACCGAGACCTCCTTGGCCTTGTCACGGATCTGGACCCTCTGGGACTTGTGGATGATGATCGCCTCGACCTGCTCCTTGGCAGGCTCGAGCTCGGCGGGGAGCTCGACCTTGCCCTCCTCGGCGGCCGCCTTCAGCTCGGGCGTCACCGCGCCCTTGTCGTCGACCATGCCGGTCGCGACGAGGTGGTCGTAGACCTGCTTGGACTTCTCGTAGCCCAGGCGCTCCTCGACGCCATCATCGCCCTTGACCGTGACCTTCGTGAAGCTCTCCGGAGTGATGACGCCGAACTTGAAGTCCTCAGCCTCAAGCTCCTTCTGCAGGCCGTTGGCGAAGTCGTCGTAGCTCTCGTTCGCGATGACGGTGAGCACGTTCGCCTCTGGGTCGTACAGGCGCTCGCCATCCTGGTTCACGCACAGGCGCAGACCGCGGCCGATCTTCTGGCGCTTGGTCAGGTTGTCCTTTGTCTCGACGAGCGTGCAGATCTGGAACACGTTGGGGTTGTCCCAGCCCTCCTTGAGCGCGGAGTGGCTGAAGACGAAAGAGACGTCCTTGTCCGCGTCCTTGCCGTCCGGGAAGGAGATGAGCGTCTCCTTCTTCTGCATGATGAGCTCGAAGGCCCCGGCGTCGTCGGCGGTGCCGGCGGCTCCCTTGGAGTCCTTGAACTTGCCCTTCTTGTCCTTGGCGAAGTATCCCTGGTGCACGGCGTGGGGGTCGCGCACCAGCGGGGCGCCGACGGCTTCGTAGCACTCGAGCCACGTGCCCTTGCCGATCCCCGCCGCCTTTGCGATGCGACGAGGCGCCTTCGAGTTCAGGGCACCTGCGTACTCCTCCTCAAACATCAGGGCGTACAGGCCGCCGTGGACTTCGGGCTCGTAGACGCGGTATCGGTCGACGCGGTCGATGAAGAAGAGCGAGAGCACCTTCACGCCGCGCGGCCACAGCTCGAACTGGCGGGCCAGGTGGTCCTCGATGGTGCGGCGGATCTGCGCGCGCTTGACGACCTCCTCGTTGACGTCGCCCAGCGCCTCGCCGAGCTCGAGCACCTCGCCGTTCTGGAACTCTATGAACTCGTCGCCCACTGCGGCGCCGATGTTGTTGACCACCCAGCCGCTCTCGTAGTCGCTGTTCTCGCCGCTCTTCTGGTAGAGGTCGTTGCCGGTCTTCACCGTGACGGCCTTGCGCTTCTGCGTGCCGTCGGCCTGGCGCACGTCGATGGACACCTTGGCGGAGAACGGGTCGGACTTGACGGACTCGAGCCTCACGTACGCGCCGTTGAGGTTCGCCTCGGCCTTGATCGAGTCCACGCAGATGCCCTTCACCAGGTGGCGCTCGAAGGCGTCGACCGGCGTGAGGCGGTAGATCATGTTGTAGGCCTGCTTGTGCGTGGCCGAGTAGCGCAGCACGAACAGCGGGTTCAGGCTCTTGATGGCGGCCTTGGCCTGCTTGGTGTTGTCGACGCTCTGGGGCTCGTCGATGATGACGACGGGCTTGCAGGCGCTCACGAGCTCGCGAGGGCTGAAGCCGCCGGTGAGCTTCTCGCTGGGACGGTGGAAGAGGTTGCCCTCCTTCGCGGTGCCATCCTTCTCGAGGCCCTTGTTGAACGCGTCGATGTTGATGACCATGACCTGGATGGAGCTCGACGTGGCGAAGTTACCCACCGGCCCCATGTCCTTCGAGTCGTACACGAAGTAGTCGAGCGGCGTGCGGTCGTAGAGCGTCTCGAAGTGCCTGCGGGTGGTCTGGAGGCTCTTGAGGACGCCCTCGCGGATGGCCACGCTCGGCACGACGATAACGAACTTGGTGATGCCGTAGCGGCGGTTTAGCTCGTAGATGGAGCGGATGTAGACGTAGGTCTTGCCGGTGCCGGTCTCCATCTCGACGGTGAAGTCTCGCAGGCGCCCATCGGTGAGGACGTCGGTTGCCGGGAGGCAGCCCTCCTCCTGCACGGCGTGCAGGTTGTCGAGGAGCTGGCCCGGCGCCACGCGAAGCTCGTTGCCGTGGCCGACCATGAGCTCGCCGATTGCCGTCTGGCCTTTGCGGCCGGAATCGGCGGAGAATACGCTGCCAATAAATTGTTGTCCGCGGAACAGGTCGCAGGTTGCTTCGATGGCCTCCAGCTGGTGCTGCTGGTCGGATGAGAACTTGAACTCGAGCGCCGCCATGCTAGACCGTCCTCAATTCGATCTCACAGCCCATGCGCTCGCCGGCGTGCTTGAAGATCTGCACGGCGTTGAGCTTGAGGGTGTCGTCGAGGACGGAATCGAGGATGAGAACGCGCCTGGGCTCCATGTCGGCGATGGCCTCGAGCGCCTCAATGGTGAGGCCTCGGGACATGCAGCAGACGAGCTCGTCGCAAGCGACGGACCAGATGGGATAGCCCGCGGCTTCAGACTTCTCGACGGGCAGCGTGAGCTCGAGGCCCCATTTGAGCATCATCTCGAAGACGATATCCATATCGGAGCGATCGGGCTTGACCACGTCGAAGAGGAGCTGACCGGGCTCGGGCTTCTCAATGCCGGACTCATCGAGCTCGAACACACGGAAGCCGATGTCGGGAAGCTGCTTGGGTCCCTCGCCAAGCTTGAGTTGACGGTTGGATTCCTCGAGCTCGGTTTTGATTTTGTCGCCTGCGCGGCGAATGCGTCCTTCGCCTATGTCGCAGAGAGTCTCATACCCGTCCTTGTAGGCGTCGCGTTTCGGGTCACAAGGCTCTGGAAGCTGGACAAGGATAAACTGATAGCGATCATCTTTTCCGAGCTCCTGCAGGAACATGGCATGGGCGGTCGATGCTGAGCCTGAGAAAAAATCAAGCACAATATCACCCGTGCTTAAATGCTCATGTACGGTAAAGAAGCAAGCAACCGAAAACAATAGATAGACCGCCAGCACTACACTATTCCGAACCAAAGACCAAAAGATAAGCATTTTGAGAAAATCTAAACTTTTGGATTTTCCTACAATGCCGACTACGGCGGAATCCCTCCCACTCCTTATATATTTCTTTCTGTATACATTGAATTTGTATTTAGTAAAATGCAGACAACACCACGGATCGGCTTTTGGCTGGACAATTCCAACCAAACACCGCAGCAGACAGTAGAAACCATTCTGAACGTTAGGAAGCCGGTATGATTGTTACATATAAGGGGGTTGATTTTCAATCTCAACGCAACAGCCTGAACGGACCCCGCGTTTCCGCAGCTAGCGCAACGCGGAAATAGCCCCCGAAACCTGGCCGTCGCCCCGTTTCCGCAGGTGGAGAGGCTGTGGAGGCCGGCGTCCCCGTGCCGCCGCCGCATGCTCCGCCAGCCCGCCGCGCAGCCGTTCCGGACTCAGCGCAACGGGCCCTCCGGCCCATGTCCCGGCCTGCCGCCTACCCCGCCAGCGGCCCCTCGCCCCTCGCGGCCCTGGCCCTGTCGATGCAGCCGGGCGTGAGGTCGAGCCCGCCGGGCGCCAGCTCCTCTACCCCGAACGCGTCCATGAGGGCGGAGGCGTCCTCGCCGAGGGCCATCCGCAGCACGCGCGCCGGCGTCAGGAACCCGAGCGCCCCCCTCGGCTCGGAGTTCACCTGCGACATGAGCAGCGCGCAGTCCGCCGCCGTCAGCCGGTCGAACCTGACCCCGGCGCCCTTGGGCAGCAGCTTCCTGATCTCGACGTGGTTCTTCTCGCACGCGCCCTTCTGCTGGCTCTGCCGGGGGTCGCAGTAGAAGAGCCTGGTCTCGCCGTCCCGCTCGCCGAGCAGCTCCGCGATGGCGCCCTCGTCGGCGAACTCGCTCCCGTTGTCGGTGAGAACGGCGCCGAAGGCGCGCCTCGCGCCGTCCTCGCCGAGGACCCCGCGCAGGGAGGAGAGCGCCGCCAGGACCGAGGCGCACGTGCCGTCCGGCAGCGGCAGCGCCAGCTGGAAGCGGCTCGGGCGGTGCAGGAGCGTGAGGAGCCTGGCGGAGTCGCCCCTGGCGCCCTCGACGGTGTCCATCTCCCAGGCCGCGGCGCAGGCGTCCTCGCCGAGCGCGAGGAACGACGCGTGCGACCTGCGCGCCGAGTGCGACGTCGCCCTCCCCGGGGCCCGGCGCGACCTCGGCCTGTAGCCGACCTTGCGCCTGAGCTCCATGTTCGTCATGCCGTCGTAGCCCGCCGAGACCCAGCGGTAGATGGTCGACGGCGACAG
>NZ_QSOP01000026.1 GCF_003436275.1 Collinsella sp. TM09-10AT | reverse complement strand
AGGCGGGGCCGAGGCCGCCTCGATCAATTTGCGAAAGAATCTTGACGGTACCCGTTGGGAAACTGTATCCCATTCCGATTGCAAATTCCGGGTCGCATTTTCCACCAGAGCCCTCAACCGGAAACCGCATCCCATTCCAAAGCCAAATTCCGGGACGCACTTTCCGAAACGCCGCGCATTCGGAAAGTGCGTCCCGCTCTGAATACATCCGGACATGGAATATCCGCTTATTAGGCCTTCCATCAATAAAGGGGCGCCCTCCCGAGCGGCGGGCTCGAAGTTCATCGCGAGTTCCGCACGCAAAGAAGGCCACTTAATGTGGCCTTCTTCTTGTGCAGGACTGTAGAGCAGGGAACTTCGTGCCCGCCGCCCGGGAGGGCGTTGCGTTTAGAAGATGGACCTAGCGCTTATCCCTCCGGGACAAAAGTAGCGCGGCTATAAAAGCGATGCTGGCAAGAGTTAGCAAAACTAAAAGCAACGTGAGCGTGTTGTCGCCCGTTGCCGCCAGACCAAGCAAGCCGGGCTTCTTGCTGTCAGCAGACTGCACGGGAATCTTCTCGCCATCGTCCTCGGCGGTAATCTCCCAGCGAATGGTCTTGTTTGCGTCGGCAAGCTCGTTGCCCACCGACGTCGGAACGCTTAGCTGCAGATTAAGCACCGTGCTGTCATCGCTCGTAAACGTGGCGATTTGCGTGGGATAGGCGAACACGCTGCCCGGTGTTCCTGTCTGGAGCCAACCTGCAGAGGCATCGCCCACAGTCGCCGTTAAGGTGATGGGCGATAGCAGATGTGCCGTCTCGTGATCGACAACAGCCCGCACAAACACACGTACCTGGGACTTTACACCCGTGGTACGAACCCCAATCTGTTGCTCGCGTACATCGCCGGGCATTAGATCTTTAAAGGCTGGAAACAGATCGGGCTCCCCCGAGGAGTCCGTCGCTCCCGATACCGTTAGCTGGCGTGCATTTCCGTCATAGGCAATCGTGGGAACGTCAGCAAACGCACGTGCAGGAACGGCAAGCGCGATAAGGCAGACGATTGCCGCCATCACGCAGCGCAAGGAACACACAACGTCTTTACGAATCGGAGAAGCCATACCTACGCACCTCCATGCGGCGGCACCAGCACGCCATCCTTGACTGTACAGCCCCATGCCTCTGCAACTGCATCGTCGGGCGTGGATTGAATTGCTTGGGTCGAAATGTCAACGACCAGGTTCTTCCCATCTGCCTTCTGCTCAGTCACGCTCTTGATGAGCACATCGGTTTTGCCCATCGGAGCAACGGGAGACGTCCAGTAGTAGTACCCGTCGGACGCGACAACCCAAGACGAGGCGGTGTTGGAAGCAGATGCCTTGGACACACTGCCCCAGTCAATGACGTAGTCGGTGCCGGCAACTGGCTCATCCCACAGGCGTGCGCCATCCTGGTCCTGCCAGTAGATATCCACTGCAGCACGAATATAGGCGGGCGCAGTACCCGTGTTCTTCGCCTTGACATCGCTTTTCACTTTGCCGTTGAGCGTTTCCTGAACCGATGGCGTCACCGATCCGATGCCGAACTGGTTGACCAGCACGCCCGTAACCGAAAGCCAGGCCAACGTGCCTGCCGTACCGGCCAGGAGGATAACCCCCACCAGCAAGGCGATGATGCGCTTGCGCTTGGACATGCTAATCCTCCTTCTTTGCTACGTTGCCGTTGCTCCAAACGTTATGGGCACGATCGCTGCCGTCGATCCATTTGTCGTTCACACGCGTGTTCGTGCAGGTGAACGTGGCATCGTTCGCGCTCGATGCAGACGAAATCGTCAGCTCGGCAGTTTTACCGGGCGCCTTGCCCGGCGTGCTCAGCTCACCCTGGTAGCGCCATGCCCAAGCCGTATCTTCCTCGACGGTATAGATGCCAGCCGGAGCGGCGAACTGCACGCTGCCGACATAGCAAGTTTCACCGTTTTCGTCGCGCTGCTCGCTAACTTTCACCTCGACCATGCGCGTCTCGGCAGGAGAATCCTGCGACATCTTTCGCGTTACCTTAAAGCGGAACGTTTGCCCCATAGCGCTGACATCGGTCGTCTTTTTAACGATCGTCAGCGCATGAGTCTGGGCAAAGTTGAACACGGCTTTGCCGGGGCCCTGATCGCCCTCGCCCGTCTTCTTGGACTCCAGACGGTTGGCCAGGTCGAACGAGCCGTCACCCGAACCAAGGCTGTAGAGCGAGACAAACTTGCCGTTTACGGGCTCTTCCGCCACAGAAACACCCTCTGTACCAGGCCCGTAGCTTGCCCGCATTACCGTAACGGTCAGCCGCGTTCCCATAAACGGCTTGGCAAAGCAGACCTTAAACGGCGCCTTGTCGGCACTGTCATCGACGGTGTTGGCGGCGGCGGGATCGAGCAGCCACTTAAGCTGGGCGGTCATGGTTTCGGACTTCGCGGGATCAGACGTATCTTTGGCAACCACGCGATATGTAACGGGATACAGGTCCATGTCGCCCTTAATTGGCTCGTCCTTAAACACATCCCAAGGCTTCGTATCACCATCGGCGCCCACATATCGCCACTCCAAGAAGAGCTCACGCATATCGCCATTGGCGGCCGCACGCTCATCGAGCAGCGCGACGATCTTGGAATGGGCGTCCGGGTCGTATGCCACGGACTTTTGCTCCATCATGGGATTCCCGCTGTTGTCATAGACGGGGCGGCCGTTCTCATCCATTTTGGGAACATCAACCGTATAGACGAAGCCGGACTTGCCGTCCTGCGCACGCTCGTCGCCCGAGTCGACCGTCGCCGTAAAGAGAACCGACCCGTCGACACCGTGATAGCGCACCTTATGCGGCGCAATCTTGTACACCGCAGTGTACATCGCGCTCTTAAAGGGCTCATTGCCCTCGAGGGGATACTTGTCGTCACCGGTCATCAGGGTGTACTTGTTATCGGATTCATAGTCACGCGACCAGCCGACAAAGTCGTACTTGGTGCCATCCTTGCCGACAACCTCAGTTGCAGCTTTTACCTCCAGCGATATTTGATCACCAGAGTCGGTCCGCGAAAGATAACGCACAGAACCGGGGTCATCCAGATTGGCATCGATATTCGATTGAACACGCACCGCGCTGGCGCGGTAGACCGGATACAACTCCATGGGGGCCTTGACCACGGTGCTTTTATTCACCATGGAAACGTCGTCCGACCAAACGACATAACCGTTGCCAGCTACCGGCTTAGTTTCCGTCCAGCCCACGAAGGCATTGTATGCGTTTGTTGCAGCATCGATATCGCCGACGTTATACGTTGGCAGCGGGATGCCGTCCTTAAGGCTGCCGAGAGAATCGCCCTGCTGGGCTACCTTACCGTCCACATCCCTGGCATTGAGATGGTACACAACCGCCAACGGCGAATAGTACGCCACAAATGTATAGGCCCCGCCGGGTTCCACCTGATGGGAATACGAGTTATCGCCGTTAGGTTCGATGTCTTCAACTTCGCCATTCGGAAGCTCGATCTCAACCTTCTGCAACTTATACAGCTCACCGCCTGCTTTATAAACCGGAGTCGTGACGTCAGGGGTCACCGTTGCCGTAGCAGGGTCGGTGCCCGCGTTGATAACGGGATCGATGTCGTACCTAGGCACATTAACCTTGTCCGTGCCCTTAAAACCGGCGCGATACAGGTTGGTGGTGTACCTAACATCGTACTTCGCGTACACCGGATAGGCATCCTGCCACTGGGTGACCTTAAAATCTGGTTTCACCAGATACGGTTCGGCCTTATCCGGGTCAGAAGTGGTGAAGGAATCGCCCTCGACATCGTAGATATACTTCCAGACGTCAGAATCCCTCTGGACCTCGGCGGTCGA
This sequence comes from Collinsella sp. TM09-10AT, assembly GCF_003436275.1. Lineage (GTDB taxonomy): Bacteria > Actinomycetota > Coriobacteriia > Coriobacteriales > Coriobacteriaceae > Collinsella. Next base: position 24,406 of record NZ_QSOP01000026.1, on the reverse strand, counting down.
AATCCAGCCCAGGAACTTATAGCCCGGCACGGCCATGTCGGCATCGGTCGGGGAAGCTTCGAGGGTCAGGGGGCTCTCATACGATCCCTTCTCACCATCTTCTGGCTTTTCGGCCACTTTAACCGACTTATTAACATGCGGGTAGTAATACGTGAACGTCGGATCCGCCCCGTTCACCTTGGTCTGCAGCAAGTTACTCTCATAGCGCCGCGTGGCAGTCCTCACGACATTATCGCCCTTGTTGTAGAAATTAACGTCCGTGGTAATCATCGCGCGAACGTAGTACTTCTTATCTGTACGCACCATGCTCTCGATGGGATTTTTCACATATGTCCAATATTCACCATCGCGCTCAAGCGTCCAGAAATTCAGGCGATAGCGATCATTCACCGGTTTGACCGTTACGTTCAGCGAAGCCGAAGTCCAAGTATCGCTTAGCGTTGCAGCGCCTGGAAAATCGGTATCGGCATAGAGGTTTTTTAGAGTATCGGCTCCCGTATCGTTTTTAACGTTGTGCGAGTACGCGTTAAGGGGACTCACGACAAGGGTTTCCTTCGTGAAGCGCGTGCCACACGTTTCATAACTATCCTTTATACCGTGGTCAACATGCTCCGGGCCCCAGTGGACGACGTTTTCACGCACGAAGGTACTACCGACGTTTTCCTCAAAGGGCGTTTGATAGCGATTCCAAACGGAACAAAGTAGCTTGCTGTCCGTAAACTCATGGTTGGTATAAGCCCGAACGTAATAATCCACTCGGTACTCAAAGCGGGCGATGTAGGTATGCGGCGCGGTTAAATCGACATCGGCGGGGAGCGTATAGCTGGGGTCGCGGCTTACGCGCACCTCGAGCGGGGCATCCTCGGTTCCCTTGTTTTCATACCAACCCAGGAAACGATAGCCGTCGGGCAGCTGGCCCTCCTCGGATATAGCTTTACCGGATACGTCGAGCACCTGTACGGTATACGCGCTTGTGCCATCTTCTGCAGTCTCAACCTTAACGTCAGTTTTGCCCACACCGTCGCGCCGAGTCTGATCGTCGGTTGCATCCTGCTCATTGCCCTCAAACACCGTCATGATGTTCGACACATAGTCGGTGTACACCGGATAAAAATCGGTAGGGCCAAGCACAGTGATCTCGGTGCCGGCAGGATAGAACGCACCGGCGTTTTTTAACTCGGCAAGCTCAGGCGAGGTGATGGCCGCGTAACCGCCATGCATCCCGGCCTCGCCACTCGGCTGCGTCGTCCAACCGATAAAGGTGGCGCTGGCAGAAAGAGTGCCGCGGTCCGCAGGGGCAGCCGGCGTTAAACCGACGCCATAGCGGTACCAGTCCGTCGACTTGTCGTGCTCCTCGCCGCTCTGCCACGCGAGCGTCTCGCCCTTGACGTTATAGAACAGTACCTGCGCCTCGTACGAAGCAATAAACAGGTCGTTGCCCTTAAAGGCCTCGGCCCCCTTCGCGTTATCGGCGGTATAGCTCGACGTTATCTCGTGCGCTTCGTTCTTCTGGACCTGCTTGCCAGCCTTAACGGCATCGGCATCGGTCTTGCCGTTAAACCAGGCGTTATCGGCATCGATACGGTTCACATTGACTCCGGGCTCACGGAACCAGCCCATAAAGCGGTAGCCGCCGTTGGCCTCGGTCAAACCCTCTGGCTTTGCGGAGGTATCCTGCTTAAACGTTACCGATGTATCGCCCTGGGCCAGGCCTTGGGCCGTTCCCGCCAGCACGGCGCTCACGGCAAAGGCGTACGGATCCGAGGTCGCCTGGTCTTTGCCAAGTTTGGTCTTCTCGATTGTCGCGGTGCCCGCACCGGGAAAATCGATCGTCGCCTTAACGCTTTGGCCATGCACGGGAATTTTCAGCTTGTAATCCATCGCCCACTCATTGGGGTGCGGGGCACCCAGGGCCTTGTCGTTAGCGGTCGAGCGCATGGTGCCGGCACAGAAGTCGTAGTCGTGCTCTTCCCACAGCTCGCGCGTGGTGTAGCGTTCGTCATCCCACGGACCATAGCCATCGCCCTTGATGATGCCGTCGCCGCCAAACGAGGGGATTTTCTTTTTGGCAGGGTTGCCCTGGCTGCTGCCGTTTAGGCTCACGCTCGGCTTAAAGTAGCATTCGGTAACCGTGGCGTCACCCTTGTTGGCGCGCGCAGCAATACCGCCCAGGTTCACATCGTTTTGAATGATGGGGATCACGGCGATGGGATTATACTGACGCGAGCTCAAGTCACCCGCAAAATGGCTTCGGACGAGCTCGTTGCCCTTTTCGGTTAGAATACGACCCGCCAAGCCACCCGTCCACGCGCGCGTCACGGCGACGACGCCCACGTACGACGCGGCATAGCTGTAGCACTGCGCCGTCGAGAAGCAGTCGATAATCTTGGCGTCACCCGCCATACAGCCCACAAAACCCGAGGCATACACGTTGTTGCCGCCCAGGGCGCCAATGGCCACGTCGTACTTATTGGTGACGTCGGTCATGCCCTTCTCGGCAATCGAGCCGTCGTCCTTACGCGTCGGCGTCACGCGGCAGTACTCGATAGTCGAGTTCTTAACGTAGCCGGCAAACGCCGCCATATACAGACCCTCACCGCCGAGCGCCTGCACGCCCGAGGTCGTATTGTTGACGGCACGGCCGCCACGGACCTCGCAGTTGTAGAGGGTGCAGCCGTCGAGCTCGCCGACGATGAGACCGCCCTCAAAGCCTGCGTTGGTAATGAGGTTGAGAGCATTGTTGGCGCAGGTCACGTGCAGCGTGCTCTCCATGACCATAACGTTTTCGAAGCGCGTATTGACGGCCTTGCCCACGATAATGCCACCGCGGAAGTCCGCCCACACGTTGGCGTCCTTGACCAGGAAGTTTTTGATGGTGGCACCGTTGGTCTCGGCAAAAAATCCCGTATCGCGCTCGGGGTCAAAAGCGTCTTTATCGTAGTTCAGGCCCTCAACGGTGTGGTTTTGACCATCGAACACGCCCTTAAACGGATGCTCCTTGTTGCCAAACGACAGATGCTTAACGGTGTGCGAGACAATGGTCTTCATGTCGTCGCTGTCGAGCTCAATGTCGTTATCGAGATATACGTGCCAGCCGGACGTATCGCGCTCGCGCGACAGCGCCACACACGACAAAAAGTCAGCCTCGTTTTTGATGTGGAATTCGGTTTTGGCCTCGGGCACATCCTCGGCATGCACCGCCGTCGGCAGCGCCATAACGCAGCAAAGGGCAATCGTCGCGACGGCAACTAGCCTGCTAAGCACGCCCCGGTTCATGTTCTTGATCTTCATAGGCTAGTTCGCCTCCGGCCAACCCACAACGTCAAGTACGTCGAGGGCGGTATCGCTTGCCTGCTGGTTTTTGGCCTGCACGGCCTGAACATCGATATCGAGCCTGAATGAGCCGCCGCGCGCGGCATCGTGGTAGTCGCCCACAAAGCGCAGCGAGTCCATGAGGCTTTCCGTCATGGCGCCGGGGTCGAGCGTGCCGCCACGCCCGGCCAATCCGCGGTAGTAGTACCACCCATCGCCGCCGTCGATCCACGGGGACCCCTCGCCCGCGTTCACATGAAACGCAACGCTGCCCGAAGCATCCGCACTCGAACCGTCGGGTGCCACTGACGTCATGCGTAGGCGCGCGCGAACGTACTCAGGCTGCGCGCCGACGTTCTCCACGCGCACAATGCGGCTGATGTCAGAGCCCCCGGCCTTGGTGTCGGGATAGTCCCCGTGCTCGTTGGGCTCAAACGGAATCTCCTCGCCATGCTCGTTGAGCGTGTATTCGCAGACTCGTACCTTCACGCTGCCAAACGATAGAACGTTGTTCGCCGGAACCATATCAACGGTGAAAGCCAGCGTGCCGCACAGGCACGCCAGGGCCAACAACGCCATCGCGGCAAGCGCCAAGGTGCGTTTCTGATTGTTGGAAAGATTGTTGAGCATTACGTTCGCCAGTCGTCGATCAAAGGGGGACCGAGATCCCGGCCCGAAAATGGGGATGGGGAGCGGGCCGGGATCTCGGTGGAGGGGGGATTAAGCCTGAGTCTTAGCCCATTCCTTGGCCTGCTCAAGGGCGTTGGTGGCAGCATCGGCCTTGTCGCCCTTCTGGTCGGCACCGAAGATGTAGCAGGAGACTGTCATAGCGGGACCTTGAACAACATCCGTATTGTTCATGCCAGCCGGGATATGCACGGTGCTGAACAGCTCACCGGTGTAAGCAGCCTTGCCATCAGCGGGAGTAAGCTCTGCAGGAGTGCTGGTGCCATCAGCGGTATACATGAACAGACCGCTCACGTACTGGCCTTCGCTACCGTTGGTCTTCACCTGGTCAGTAGCAACCGGTTTCCAGTTGGAATTAAGGGTGAAGTACGGGGTCTTGGCAAGGGCGTTTTCGGCGTCTGTCTTCACAATTGCGTTCTTCACATAGATGAACACATAGGAGCTATCGGAATCCTTGCCGATGCCGACGTTGGGGTTCTTATTGATGGTGGTGCCGGGAATCATCTTGGAGTTATCGGTCCATTTGGTCTCGAACAGATAACCATCCACTGAGGGGTCCGTGGAATCAGTGCCGGGCTTGTTCGGCTGATCAGGGTCGGGCTTCACTTCAGGCTTGTCGATGCTGCCAACCGTGAACTCATTCACCTTGGTTTGGGTCGCCGACAGCCAGGCGTAGGTACCAACGCCGGCAGCCAGCACCAACAGCAACAGGGCGGCAATGATGCCGTAGCGCTTTTTCTTCTTGTTTTCCATCGTTCTCTTCCTTTCGAGAATCGTCTTCCCCGGCAACGGCCCCTACCGCCGCCGACGCTTTTCCCTGCCGCTATGAACGCCGCTCCCTCTCATGCACACGGGCATGCTTGCCCGCAGGCTCGTCGGGAACCATCCGATCGAGCACTATCGACGCCGTGATCAGCAGCGCCAGAACGGCCACCACAACAAGCAAACCAGGCATCGTCGTGCAATAAGCGTTGACGAAGCCCAGGTAAGGGACACGAAAGGAAACAGTGCCGATCACGCGCGAAAATGGCGTCTGCTCGGCATCGTGCATGATGCTTCCGTCTGCATTATTGTTTGCAATGCCCTGCGTGCCGATCATCTGCGCAGCAGGGTCGATCTCGTACACCTGGTGCGTCACCACGGCGCCATCCGATCGGTAAAAGGTTGCATTGTCACCCACGGCAATATCCGCTGGCTCAACCTGGCGAACAAACACCATGGAGCCAACGGGAAGCTCGGGTTCCATAGAGCCCGAGAGCACAGCAAAGGGCATGTATCCAAATGCGCGAGGCACAAAAGAAACAACGGCAAGGGCTATGACAAGCGCGAACGCCAAGCTACTCAAAAGTGCAATAAATCGTTTGAGTCTACGCGCAGCCAAAGTGATAATTCATCCCCCTTGAGGCCCTATTCGACCCATCCAAAGGTCAGCAAGTTTCAACAGGAACCGCAAGGCGCTTGAAAAGTGAGTCCGAAATAAGCCAATTTGGAATCTTTTCGTAATAAAAACATAGCGATGTGCTACACATTTTTCAATGTTTTGTCGCCAAATGCTACCTATTTTGGCGTAAGTGGTCATTTATCCCCAAATTAGTCTGTTCTATCCAATATCTGTGACTAACCCCCTACGCAACTTCCCCATAGAGGGATCGATTTTTTGCGAAACTAAAATAATGGTACCCCCCCCCACATTAAAAGAAACTACTGGAAGTGCCATTTATTTCCGACCCCCTTTTACCGGAGTTTTATGACGGCCCCATGTAGTTCGCAGCCCATAATCCTCTGAGAACTGTGTCCCAGAATTCCCGTCCGGAGTGGGATACGGCTTCCGCTTGTGCCCCCGTCGGGAAACCACATCCCACTCCGATCACAAATTCCGGGTCGCACTTTCCGCCAAGACCCTCAACGGGAAACCGCATCCCATTCCAAAGGCAAATTCCGGGACGCATTTTCCGAAACCCCACCCATCCGGAAATCCCATCCCACTCCGCACACATCCGGGCATAGAGCAATCAGCTTATTAGGCCTTCCATCAATAAAGGGGCGCCCTCGTGTCACGAAAAAAGCCTCGAGAACTTCGAGGCTTTCACGTTTGTACGATTGAACGCACGGCTCCGCGAACAGCGAAGTTACTCGCCCAGCACGGCCTTCTTGGCCGCCGCCGCCATGTTGTCCAGATCCTCCTTGGTGGGATGGTCCTTCGCGGCAACCCAGTTGTCGAGCAGCATCTTAAATCGGGCGTTATCGGGATCTTGCTCGAGCATGGCCTCGTAGCGCTGCTTGACCGCGGGGCCCATCTTGCCCTGGCACATCGCCCAGCCCGCAAGCTCGGCATCCCCAGCCAAATTGGAAGTTACGCGATCAATAATCTGCTGGTAATAGCTCTGGTCGGCGCCAAAACCGCAGGTGCCAAACAAAAAGACGCGCTTACCGTGCAAGGCGGAGAGCAACGCCGCGACCGAAGGCGTGCACGCGCCCTTGTCGCACCAAAAACCGACGAGCACCGTGTCGGCCGCGCAGGCGCCCTGCGCCTCGAGCGCAACCTGATCTGCGTCCGCATCGTCGCTCAACGCCGCGGCGTGGACAAACTCAACGCCCGCAGCCTGCAGGGCGCGCTTGATCGCCCCCGAAACCATCCTGGTATTACCGCTCTTGCTGTTGACCACCATAGAGCATGTCATAGTCACGTTGCCTCGTTTCCCCCGAAACTCGAGCCATTAATGCAGTTTATTAGATGAATATCTTAGTACTAACGTGACAGATGTAAACCACCGTCTGTCGATTGATTAATTTGCCCCACGGGCTTGCTCACTGGGCGAATTGGCTGCGGTAGAGCTCGGCGTAGAAGCCGCCTGCCGCTAGCAACTCGTCGTGCGTGCCGCGCTCGATAATCTCGCCGTCGCGCATCACCAGAATGCAGTCGGCGTTGCGGATGGTGCTCAGGCGATGCGCCACGACAAAGCTTGTGCGACCTGCCATGAGCTCGTCGAATGCCGCCTGCACCTGCAGCTCGGTACGCGTATCGATGCTCGACGTTGCCTCGTCCAGCAGCAGAATCGCCGGATCGGTGAGCATGACGCGCGCGATGCACAGCAGCTGTTTTTGACCCTGGCTAAACGTGCCGCCGTCCTCGCCAATCACCGTGTCGTAGCCTTTCGGCAGCTGCACGATAAACTTGTGCGCATGCGCGCGTTTGGCCGCCTCGATAACCTGTTCGCGTGTGGCATCGGGACAACCGTAAGCGATGTTTTCCGCCACCGTGCCCTCAAACAGCCAAGTATCTTGCAGCACCATGCCAAAGGCACGGCGCAGACTTGCGCGCGTGTAGTCACGCGAGGAACGGCCATCCACCGCAATGCGTCCGGCATCGATATCGTAAAAACGCAGCAGCAAGTTGATGAGCGTAGTCTTGCCGCAGCCCGTGGGGCCAACGAGGGCAAAGCGCATGCCGGGCTTGGCCTCGATGCAGATATCCTGCAGCAGCTTGCGATCGGGCACATAGCTAAAGTCCACATGCTCAAAGGTCACCTCACCCTGCGGGGCGGCAAGTTCCACGGCATCTAGCGTATCGGGTTCCTGCTCGCGCGCATCGAGCAGCGCAAACATGCGGCGCGCCGAGGCGTACGCAGTCTGGATCTGCGTAATAACGTTGGTGACCTCGTTGAACGGCTTAGTGTACTGGTTGGCGTAGGACAGGAAGATCTGCACGCCGCCCACCGTGAGCGCCGCAGGCACGCCCGTGATCACGCCCGCGCAGCCGATCACAGCGACCACGGCATAGATGATGTTATTGATAAAGCGCGTACCGGGATTGGAAAGCGAGCCCATAAACTGCGCGCGCTCACCTGCCGTATAGAGCTCGGCGTTAAGGGCATCGAAGCGCTGCTGAGCGTGCGGGCCGTAGGCGAAGGCGTCCACGAGCTTTTGCTCACCCACATACTCCTCGATATGACCGCCCAGTTGACCCTGAATACGCTGCTGGGCCGTAAAACTCTTGTTGGAAAGCTTGGCGATGGCGCCGGCTGCAAAAATGGAAAGCGGCGTGACGAGCACCACCACGAGCGTCATGGTCAGGTTAATGGAGAGCATAAACGCGAGCGTGCCAACGATGGTGATAACACCGGTGAAAAGCTGGGTAAAGCCCTGCAGCAGACCGTCGCCCACTTGGTCGACATCGTTGACCACACGGCTCATAAGGTCGCCGTGGGCGTGGCTGTCGATAAAGCTGAGCGGCATGCGGCTGAGCTTGTCGCTCGCCTCCACGCGCATGTCACGCACCGTCTCGTAGGACAGGCGGTTGACGCAGTAGCCCTGCAGCCACTGGAAGGCCGCCGCGCCCACCACGACAATCGCGAGCTTGGTAACGAGCGGCAGCAGCGCGTCAAAGTCCACCTGCCCGGCGGCAACGATGAGGTCGATGCCCTCGCCGATGAGAATAGGTGTGTAGAGCTGCAAGATCACCGAGATAGCAGCGCTCACAAACGACGCCGCAAACGAAATGCGGTGCGGGCGAACATAGCCCAGCAGGCGGCGGGTCACCGCGCCCACGGGATAGCGCTCGGGGTCGCCGGGCTGGCGCGGACCGTCACCCAAGTCGTTGAGGTTATCGTTGCCGGACACGTTGGCCGTCATCGTAGCGACCGAGCCGGAAGAAGTGTACGGGTTCATTTAGCAGCCCTCCTTTGCGCAGGCGGATGTGGAGGCGATCGGGGCGCTTGGGACGGACGCGGGCGCCGCACTCCCCTGCTGACCCTCGAGCTCCTCGCGGCGAAGCTGCGACTGGCAAATCTCGCGATAGAGTTGGCAGCTTACGTACAGCTCGTCGTGCGTACCCAGGCCCGCGACCGAGCCGTGGTCGAGCACGCAGATCATGTCGGCATCGCGAACGGTCGAGACGCGCTGGCTCACGATGACGGTCGTCAGCGGCAGCCCGCCCTCGGCGGCACCGCGCACGCTGCGCTCGCGAATGGCATGGCGAAGCGCCGCATCGGTCTTAAAGTCGAGCGCCGAGGCGGAGTCATCCATGATTAGGACCTGTGGAGAGCCCACCAGGGAACGTGCGATGGTCAGGCGCTGGCGCTGGCCACCGCTAAAGTTCTTGCCGCCCGCCTCGACCGGGGCATCCAGGCCTTGGGGCTTGTTGCGCACGAATTCGCTGGCCTGCGCCATATCGAGCGCCGCCCAAAGCTCCTCGTCAGTCGCCGCCTCGTCGCGCCAGGTCAGGTTACTGCGGATGGTGCCGCTCACCAGCGACGCACGCTGTGGGACAGTCGCGACCACATGGCGCAGCTGGTCGAGCGGCCAGGCGCGCACATCGGCGCCCATCACGCTCACGCTGCCGGTGCTCGCATCGTACAGGCGCGGGATAAGCGAAACGAGCGTGGACTTGCCGCTGCCCGTGCCGCCGATAATGCCGAGCGTCTTGCCCAGCGGCAGTTCCAGGGTCACATCGTCGACGGCGTTGGCAGCGCCCGCGCCAAACGAAAAACTCGCATGGTCAAAGCTCAGCGCAAAAACGGGAGTGGCACCACTTGTCAGCTCGCTCGGCTCGGGCAGTGCGACCGGCTCGTTGCCCTCGTCGGTGATGCTCGGCACGCAATTGAGCACCTCGTTGATACGCGACGCACTGGCGCTCGCCTTGGTAAAGACCACAACCAGGTTGGCGACGTACACGATGGAGGTCAGGGTCTGCGTCATGTAGTTCACAAACGCCATGACCTGGCCCTGCGTAAGCTCGCCCACGTTGACTTGAATGCCGCCCACCCACAGGATGGCGCACACGCCCAGGTTCATTACAAGAAACGTGACGGGGTTGAGAATCGACGAGAGCTTGCCCACCGCGATGGCAGTATTGGCCTGGTCATCGGCGGCTTGGGCAAAGCGCTCGCGCTCATGGTCCTCGCGCACAAAGGCGCGAACCACGCGGGCGCCCGAAAGGCCCTCGCGGCAAATGAGCGCAATGCGGTCGAGCTTTGCTTGCAGCTGCTTGTAGTACGGAATGCAGCGCGCCATAACAAACCAGAACACCAGGCCGATGGCGGGCGTGCAGATCAAAAAGATCATGCCGAGCTTAAGGTCGATGGCAAGGGCCGCGACCATGGAGCCCACCGCCAGGAAAGGCCAGCGGATGAGCATACGCACGCCCAGCGCCGCGGCGAGCTGCACCTGGTTGACGTCGTTGGTAATGCGCGTGATGAGCGACGGCGTGCCGAAGCGGTCGAGTTCGGCATAGCTCAGCTTGTTGAAGTGCTCGTAGAGCGCACCACGGATATCGGTGCCCATGCCCTGCGAGGTGAGCGCCGCCATCTTTTGGCAGACGAGCGTAAACGAGATGCCGATTACAGCCATGGCGCCAAGCACCATACCGTAGTGGACGACGGTGTCCACATCGTGCGCCCCAATGCCCTTGTCGATCATCTGAGCGATGACCAGCGGCGTAAGCAGGTCAAAGATCACTTCGATCAGCTTGCACGCAGGGCCGATCACCATATACCGGCGAAACTTACCACCAAAACGCCTGAGCAGCTCAATCATAAAAAGGCGCTCCCTATCATCATTCACACTCAATTCGAATCATGATAGTACTGTCGCCCCAACTGATGAGTAAGCCGCTCGTCATTTCTAGTGGAATTCGGTTTACAAAGAAGTGGGAAGTGTTCGGATGAAGTTGCCAATCAAGGTTACAGAGAAGCGGAGAGGTGTATGCGCATACCCGGCCACCGGCGGACCAATCGCTTGGTATACTTACAGTAGTGCTACCAAGTTAGTCGCCGACCCTTGAAATGAGGTGCCGAGATGAACGACATTCTCGCAAGAAGAGCAAGACGAGCAACTGTGGGCATCGCCCTTTCCGCGGCACTTGTCGCGGGAATCGCCCCCCCGTAACGGCGATCGCGGCAGAAACCAGTTCCCCCACCGGTGCAGTTGCCTTGCAGACGGAAGATGCGACCGCCGCTAAAGAAAAAGCGTATGCAGCCATGCAGGAAGCGCTCAAAAACCTCGAGGCCGCAAAAGTTGCCGCAAGTCCCGAGAAACTTGCGGAAATCGATGATGACATTGCCGCTTTTCAAGAGATCTACGACATGGTGGTGGCGGAAGCCGCCAAACGGAGGGAGCCCCTTCCCGCTATGCAAGCGGACGTCGATGCAGCCCAAGCCAAATACGATGAGGCCCACAACCGGACAAGCGGCCTTCAGGCAGAATTAAATAAGGCAATCGACGACGGAGCTTCTAACGAAACTATTAAGCAGTTGCGAGGTGAGATCATGTCGGCAGAAAGGCGAGAAAAATCTTGTGAAGATGATCTTCACCGCTGCCAACGCCGGCTCGAAAGCCAGGAAAAACGGGTTCAGTATTTCGAAAGTGAGGCAGAGGAAGCCAAAGCCCACATCGATGAAGACGTAGCCAAGCGAGATGCGCTCCTCGGCGATTTGGAAAAGGCGCAAGCGGCCTATGACGATGCCTGCAAAGCATACGAAGAGGCAAAGGCCGCGGCAGACAAGGCCACCTCGCCCGAGATAGCGAAACCGACCGAGACAGTGCCTCCCTCCGGCTCAGCGCAACCCGCCGAGGCGACACCGCCCGTTGGCTCACCTGCAACCGGCAAAGACGCCCTACCAAGCTCCACCAAGCAAGCGAACACAAGCAGCGGCAAGCAAGCAGATACGACCGCCGGCAAGCTCGCAAACACGGGCGACACAGCACCGAGCGCAATCGCACTCGTAGCAGTCGCCGCCGCAGGCCTCGGAATAACCGCCACTGCCACACGCCGCATCAAGAACTCAAAATAGCTGCCAGCGGTTATTGTCTTCGCCAATCCACAAGCCCAGAGACAAAAAGAGGCCCGTTTCCCCACCTAGGGAAACGGGCCTCTTTAACTGCAAAAATTCAAACAACAGCACCGCCGCCTCTTAAACTACGTAGCCATCAATGCCCAGACAACGCCAGCGAGCAGCAAAAGGCACGGGATTAAATTATTCAGATAAATGTGACCCTTCAGGCGGTTTTGGTCGGCTACCCGCGAGTGCCGGCAGGGCGCTTGGTAGTCGAGCGATCCCGCAGGCGAAGCCGAGGACCAGCGAGACACCAAGCGCCCTGCCGGCACTCGCGGGTAGCCGCGGCACCAAAAAACGCCTGCGCACTCGATGGATTCGGATGCCCGACAGAGGCTCCTTATGGCTGCTTCCTTCCGGACCTGACCAGATTCGGAACATGTCGTCATCCGAACCCATCGAACGCGCTAGGCGCTCGGTATATCTTACCTGCTCCCGCCCGCCACGGCAAGTGGGGCGAACCCATCGGATGGATTCGCCCCACTCGTCCATATCGCTAGCGGCGCCTGCGGTACAGGACCGCGCCGCCCGCTGCGGTCAGCGCGCCGGTGCCGGCCATGGCGCCGAGCGCCTCAAGCGGCAGGCTGCGGTCGCCGGTGTCGGACATGCCGCCCTTGGAGCCGTCGCCGCTAGAGCCGCTGCCGGAGCCGTTATCGGAACCGCCGCCCGAGCCGCCGCCCGGCGTGCCGGGGTTCTCGGGGGTGCCGGGGGTCCCGGGATTCTCGGCATAGCTATTGGTGAAGACCGGCGGCAGGTTGGCGTCGCCCTCGTAGGAGACCTTCGCCGACAGATAGCCCGTCTTGGTGCCGTCTGCCGCCTCGTCGCTCACCGTGACGACGATCTTGTGCACCGCCTTGTCGTAGGTCACGTGCGCCTGGCCGTCGTCGACCTCGCTCACCGTGAAGGTGTAGGTGCCGGCCTGCTTGAAGGTCAGTGCATCGAACGTGACGCTGCCGTCGGCGGCATTCTTGGCGGTCGACATGACCTTGCCGTCCCGGCTCTTGAGCTCAAAGCTAAACTGGCCCGCCTTGAGGTCGGCGCCCTTGAGCACCTTGGCGGCGCCCAGCTTGAGGGTGACGGGTGCGGCCTGGTAGCCGTTGGTGAAGGTCACCGAGGTGTCGCCCGCGGCATTGCCCTCGGCATCCGTCAGCTCGTGCTTGACGGTGAGCGTGCCGTTTTTGGCATCGGTGACCGTCGTGCGCACGCGGTACGTCGCCCTGTCGTATGTCACGCCGCCCGCTGTGCCGGCGACCTCGCGCAGCTCGTAGCTGTGCGTGCCGGGCGCGGTGTAGGTGACGGGGCTGAGCTCGACCGTTCCGTCGGCGGCGTTCTTGCCCGTCGCCGCGACGCTCTCGCTGCCGTCGGCGGCAAGCTCGACCAGCTGGAACTCGAACTCGCCCTCGGCCAGGCCACGGCCCTTGAGCTTCTTGCTCACCTTGATCTGGTCGGTGACGGAGCTCGGCGTCGGGTCCACGCCGTAGGTGTTGGTGAACTCGAACGCGCCCTTGCCCTCGGGCGTGCCCTCTGCGGGCAGGACCTCCGCGGCGAGCGTGCCCGCGTTGGTGTTCTCGACCACCCTGACCGTGAAGGTCCTGGTCGCCGTCGCGTCGTTGGCCACGCCGTCGACCGAACCGGACTCGCTCACCCGGTAGGCAAACGTCTTGGTGCGCAGGCCGTCGCCGTCGATCTCGACGCCATCGAGGTCGCTCGGCTGCCTGAACGTGACGTGGCCCAGCTCGACGTTGCCGGCGGCGTCGTTGGTCGCCTCGGTCACCGTCTTGCCGGAGGCGTCGACCGGTGCGGGCGCGCCGTCCAGCGGCTCGATCTTAAAGGTGTACCTGCCCGCGATGTCGGCCTGCGTGAGGCCGAGCCCAGCCTGGCGGAGCGCCAGCGTCTTGGTGCCCGCGATGTCGACCGTCGCCTCGCCGGCGCTATAGCCGTTCACAAACGACAGCGTGCCGTCGGAGCCCTCGGGGTAGGCCACGGCCACATCCAGCCCGCCCTTGCCGTTATCGGTCACCTTGACCGTGATGCCGAAGCTCGACACGGCCGCCGTCACGCCCGCGGGCAGCCGGTCCGTGCCGTCCTCGGAAACGGTATAGGGAATGACCCAGGAGCCATCGGCGGCCTTGATGGCGGTACCGTCCGCCACCATCTGCTTAAGCGAGTCGGTGGTGTAGGCGATGGGCGAGAACGCGAGCCCCGCGGCCTCGCCGTCGCCGGAGGCCTGGTTGGCCGCGGTCGCGACCACGTTACCCTGGGCATCGCGGACGGAGAACGAGAACTCGCCTGCCGCCGCGGCGCGGCCCGCCAGCGTCTTGGTGGCGTTAATTGCAACGCTGCCCTCGCCGCCGAGCACGCCGGTGGCCTCGTAGGAGTTCTCGAACGCGACCGTCACGGGCGCGGGCGCCGCCGTGGCGTCATCTGCCGTGGAGACCTCGCCACGGGCGACCTCGACACCGTCCTTGGCAACCGTGGTCGTGACCGTGAGCTTGCCCGTCGCGGCGTCGTAGCCGGGCGCGATGGTCACCGTGCGCGGCGCGGTGTCGTTGGTGTAGCCCTCGCCGCCGAGCTTGGTCTCGGTGACGGTGAAGCTGTAGCTCTTGCCCGCGTCGGCGTCGGTGAACTTCACGTCGCCCTTGGCGTTGCTGCCGATGAGGTCGACCAGGTCGGCCGCGCCGTCATCAGCCGCGGCCACGGCGTAGGCGTCCTTGTCGGTCTTAAGGCCGAGCTTGGCGGCCGTCTCGGCGTCGGCGGCCACGGTGAAGGCGAACTGCCCCGCCTCCATGGCGCGACCGGAGAGCGTCTTGGACAGGCGCACGCCCGCGCGAGCCGAATAGTCGAGCTCAGTCGTGTAGGTGTTGACGAAGTCACCACCGCTCACCTGCGCGATCGCGGGCGTCGAGGCCGTGAGGTTGCCGGAACCGTCGTCGGTCACGGTCACCGTCATCGTGGCGACGCGGCCGTCGTAGGCCACGCCGGCGATGGCGGAGCCGTCATCGGGCCTGACCTCGCGCACCGTGTAGGTGAAGGTCTTGGCGCGCACGCGCTTGCCGCCGACCTCGGCGAACCCGGCGTCCTTGATGTCGTCGAGCGTGTAGAGGATGGAGCCGAAGTCGAAGGCGACCCTATCGCCCGCCCTGGTTCCGGCGACAGCCGTCACGCTGACGGTCTTGGAGCCGTCGGCAGAGCCCTCGGGCATGGGGGCGCCGCCCTCGCCCGTAAGCGTGAACTGGAAGCTGTCGCCCTCCGCCCAGTCGCGACCCTCGAGCGCCTTGGTGAAGAGCCCCGCGGTGGAGACGTCTCTGCCCTCGGTGGCCGTTCCGTACGTGTTGGTGAACGCGACGGTCGCGCCGTCCTCGGTCACGGCGCCTTCGGCCTTGGAGCCGTCGGCCCCGTTGACCGCAGTCGTGTAGCCCTCGGCGGCGTCCTCGGTCACGGTGTAGCGCGCGCCCACGGGCAGGCCGGCGACGGTCTTCTCCTCGCCGTCCTTAAGCGTGAAGGTCGCCTTGCCGTCCGTGAAGGTCACGACGTCCTTGGCCTTGCCGAAGGTGCCGGAGACGGGCTCGCCGTCCCCGTCGGTCAGCGTGACCGCAAAGCCGAACTCGCGCTGGCTGTCGCCGCCGACGACCGTCTTCTTGACGGTGAGGCTGCCCTCGCGGGACACGCTGTTGTGGGTCGTGTTGGTCTGGGATTCGTTCTCCCCCACCTTGACCGTTGCGGTGTTGGCGATGTCGTCGACCACGGCGGCTTCGGCGGAGACCTTCACGTCAAAGCTGAGCGTGCCCGTGGCGCCCGCAGCCTGCTCGCCGAGCGACCAGGTAAGGGTGCGCGTCGCGGCGTCGTAGGCGGCACCGTTGGCAGAACCCTCAACATAGTTAACGCCCTTGGGCAGGACATCGGTCACCGTCACGTCGGCCGCCTGCGCGACGCCCCTGTCGTCGACGCTGTTATTGGCCCAGCCGATGGTATAGGTGAGGATATCGCCCACGCCCACCGGCTTGCCATCCACATCGACCTTGGCGCCCGAGGCGTTCGCCTTGGTGACGGTCTTGGTGTTGTCGTGCGGCGTGAAGGTGTTGGTGAAGGTCTTCTTGCCCCGCTCGTTGGAGATCTCGGCCTTAAGGCCGGCACCGGTCTGAGTCACCGCGATGTCGAAGGTGTAGGCGTGCGCATCGTCCTCAATCAGGACATCGCCGCTTGCTTTCTCGGTCACGGTCGCGTGGTAGGTGCCCAGATTGGTGAAGCTGAGCTCGCCAAAGGAAACCTTGCCGTCCTTGTCATTCTTCGCCTCGATTGGGTAGCCCTCGAGAACATTGCCCGCACCGTCGGTGAGGGAGAGCTCAAAGGCGAACTCCCCCTTCTGGAGGCCGGGCTTGCGGCCGCCCGCGAGCACCTTGGTGAACTCGGGGACGGACGCCGTGGCGGGGGCGGGGTCGAAGGTGTTGGTGAAGACGGCGGAGGAGACCTGGTCTGCCGCGATGGAGCCCTCGGCCTTGGAGCCCTCGGCTCCGTTCACTGCAGCCTTGTAGCCAGCGGCGGCGCGCTCGGTCACCGTGTAGGCGGTTCCCGCGGGCAGTCCCGTGATCCTCGCCATCTGGCCATCTTTGAGCTTGAGGGTCGCCTCGCCGCCCTCGAACGTCGCGTCACCGTAGGTGCCGGACACGCCGTGGCCCGCGGCATCGGTGGCCTCGACCGCAAACTCAAATGTCTTGCCTGCGTCGACCGCCAGGCCCTCGCGCGCCGCGACGGCCTTGGAGACGTCGAGCTCGCCCGTCTTCACGGTGTTGGTCACGGTGAAGCCGTGCTCGGCGTCGCCGGTGACCTTGGAGCTGTAGCCCTCGACGGCGTCCTCGGCCACGGTGTAGTCGATCACGGCGCCGGACTTGGAGTACTTGGCCAGGCCCTCGAAGGAGTGCTTCCAGTTATTGGACTCTGACAGCTCGGCCGACTCGCCGGTGTCCTTCCCGTCGGCGAGCAGGCGCACGGTGGCCTTGGCGGCCGCCGGGCCGACCCACTTCTTCTCGACGGGCACCGAGACCTTGGCCGTGGAGGTGTTGGTCACGGTGAAGCCGTGCTCGGCGTCGCCGGTGACCTTGGAGCTGTAGCCCTCGACGGCGTCCTCGGCCACGGTGTAGTCGATCACGGCGCCGGAAGCATCACGCTGCGGCAGGCTGGAGAAGACGCCCTTCCAGTCGTTGGACTCGCTCAGGGTGATCGAATCGATGACGGTATCGCCGTTCTTGAGATTTACTTTGACCTTATTAGGATGGGGAATCCTGGGGTTCTCCCAGACCTTTTCGACTGGAATGTTAATGCTCTCGGACTTGCCGATGACAACACCGCCGTTGGCGCCGATGCCGCCTCCCAACGGCGCCGTATTGCCAGAGATCGTCAGCGACGTCTGGCCGCCGCCGAGGTTATACACATCCTCGCTCATCACAGATTTAAGCGCGACGTTCGGCGTGGCGTCGGTAAAGGACAGGGGCTCGCCGTTGTCACCATCGGGCGTAAATCGCGGGATTTCGGGGTTTGTTGCCGCAGTGGTGCCCTCGGGGTTAAACAGTCCGCCGTCTCTGTACCAGCTGACCTTTCCGCCGCCCGGAGCGCGGTTGGCCAAGGTCAGTTTGTATTTGGCGTCTTTGGCGCCGGTGAAGACGAAGTCGTCTCCCGCCTCGTCAGCCGTGTTCTTGGCGATCAGGCCGCCGTCCCGGACGTAGACCTTGGCATCTCCGGTAGGGCAGAACCACATGCCGCCGCCCTGTTTATCCGCATGGTTATCAGCAACGAGAGCGTTTTCGATATGGAGCGTACTATAGCCAAGATACTCGTTGCCTTCGCTATACACGCCGCCGCCCATGCTCCAAGCAGTATTACCCTCGATCTTGCCCGCGCTGAGCGTGACGTCATTCGAATAGGTATAGACACCTCCACCGGCGGAAGCGGAGTTGCCAGATATGGACCCGCCCTGCATGATGAAAGCAGTATTCCCCTTTTCGCTATTCTGACAGCCCGGGTCGACCACACACACTCCGCCGCCTTTGCCTTTGCCAGACGCAACGTTGTTCTCAATCTTTCCACCCGTCATGGTGAACTTGGCGTTGCCCTCAATATGAACTGCTCCGGAAGGATCGTAGGCCGCCTCCAGCCTACTGCTCCTGTTGCCGGAAATCTGACCACCAGTCATCGTGAACTTGGCTCTTTGGTTTTCGCCCTTACCCTGGCCGTACGCAAGCACCGCACTGCCTCGATAACCGTTGTTGCCCTCGATGCGGCCTCCGCTCATGTCAAAGCGAGCGTTGCCCCACAAAATGACGCCAGAAGATGTAAGCCAATAGCAATTGGTGGCCCCGGTAACGACTCCGTTGTTACGGATAACGCCACCCCTCATAACTACATGAGCGCCGCTGGACGCGCGAACGGCACCGCAATACGAATGGCGCAGCTCGCACTGCTCGATAACGCCGCCCGTCATAGTAAGCGAGGCATTTTCTCCCGACACGTCGACGGCGCCCGCGCTATCCCCGCTCGTGGTGCCGTCGTACACAACGGCCTCGTCAGAGAGCACAACCGCTCCCCTGCTAGAAATAATGGCGCCCTTGTTGTAGCGACCCCTCAGGGACGCTTTCCCCGACAGCTCGAGGGATGCCCTCTCGGCAACATTGACCAGTACGGAGACGCCGCTATTCTTTGTTGCCAAGATGGTATGGGGCTCATCCGACGTGATCTTAATCATCTTCCCGGCAGGAATCGTGAGCGTGAAGCCAAGCTTCACGTGCTTTTTCAGGGTGATGACGGTTTCCTCGCCACGCGGCGCCTCGTTGACCAGCTCCTGAAGGGTCTTGGTGCCGCCATCGCTCACGGTATCGCCGACGCTGTCATCGATGTGCTCGCGCGTGTAGACGATATCGACGCCAGAGGACGGGAGGTTCTCCGAGCCGGTGATGTCGTCCCTGCTGTTTTCGATCGTGATCTTTTGAACCGTGCTGCCGTCAAACATGTCCCGGGGTATTTTGGTGAGGCCGCGCCCGATCATCACATCCCTCACGCCACCTACGCCCGAGAAGGCTGCCCTGCCAACGGAAGTCACGGAATCCGGAATGGAAAGCTGCTCCGGCAACGTGCCGTAATAGAAGGCGTAGTCGCCAATTGTCTCAAGTGTCCTGGGAAGCTGGACGGCGACGTTGCTCTGGATAAAGGCCCAGTCACCGATACTCTTCAGGTTGTCGCAAAGCCCCACGATCTTAACCGGCGTATAGCAAAACGCATGGCCCGGAATGCTCTGAAGCGAGGACAGGTCCACGGACGCCCGCAGATTTTTGCAGCTTTGAAAAGCCCCGCTGCCCATCTTTGTCACCTTGCTTAGATTGGGCACGCTCACCAGGCTGGCGCACCCCTGGAAAGCAGAGGATCCGATGCTCGTCAATGTGCCCGGGAAATCGATGCCGGTCAAACTCGAGCAATTCTGAAACGCCCCATCCCCGATGGACTCGATTTCGCTCAGCGCGGTGACGGACGTGAGAGAGGTGCATCCGTCAAACATGTGCGAGGGGATCTTGGTAACCGAAGCGGGCAACGACACGCTTGTCAGAGACGTGCAGCCTTCGAACACGCCCGTTATGGTGTCGGAGAAGGCGACATCTTTTGGAAACTCGATGCCCGTGAGGGCCGTAGCCCCCTCGAAGGCGCCCGAGCCCGAAATCATTTTGAGGGTGGAGGGGAGATCGATCTCCGAAAGGTTGCTGCAGCCATAGACCATCATGTTGGCGCTAATCTCCTCGACGCCCTCATCGAAATAGAGCTTTTCGAGCGAGCCAGCGTTTTGCAGCGAGCAACCGAAGTTCTTGATGGAGCCAGGGATATGGAGCTCCTTGACCTTTGCGAACCTCCGGAAATTCCCTCCGTACATTTTTTCGAGCGTGTCGGGAAGCGTCAGCTGCTCAACGTTCTTGGCCACGATACCAGACGAGAAATAAAGTTTGGTGACTTTGTAGGTCTGGCCACCATGCTCGATAGAGCTGGGCACACTCACCGCGGTCACACTGTCGTCGGCAACAATACCTGTGATTTCCGCCGTGCCCTTATCCGTGGTCTCGCACGAATAGGTCACGCCGTCCTGGGTGATCTCAAACTCCTCCGCAGTATACGCAGTCCGCGATGCCGTGGCCGCATATGCGACACCGGCCGTCGCGCCAACGGATAAACATCCGAAGCCGAGAACCAGCGCAAGGCAGAGAGCAGCGACTCTCCGCCCCCCCCCGCCGAAAACTTTCCTCTCCAATTCCCTTCTCCCCCTCTGGTGTCGCCCTCTCTTCCCAAGAGCGATCTATTGATTAGGACAGATTAAAGACAACATTATGCCCAAAGAGGTCCATCATGGAGATAATCCACGTCTTCGCCCGAAATGGTAATAAATTGGCAGGATTAATCGGCGAACAACTGAACGAAGAGCAATCTACTAATGGCACACAAATGGCGGCGCCAACACCTGAAGCGCATAGTCTCCGATTCCCAGACAACACCATCGAGCGCCGCAGGGCGCAGGATTAAATTGTTCAGATTCACATGCCTTTACGAGTGTTTTCCTAGTCCCAAAAAGACCGGTCTGACGCTGCGCCACGAAAAGGGCCTATCTACTACGTTTAGGTCGCAGGGGTCGACCATAGCCGACTTTTTCGAAAATCGGCAAGCTTTCTACCTGCGGTTTTAATTTCGCAAAATTCGGGATGATCGACGGTGTTCCGTTAAACGTAGTAGATGGCCGCATTTCGTGACGGAAGGTCCGACCCAAGGCCCAAGGCGGCCAGCCTCGGATGACCATTCACGAAGTTGCGGTGGAATACGGACTGAATTGGCACCTTAAAGGCAAAAACACTCCGTATTCCACCGCAACTTATAGAGAGATGGGTTTTAGAGGCGGGCGAGGTCGTAGGATCGAGCGGCTGCCTCGCCGGCGCAAATGAGGTTGGCCGTAGCTTCCTGCGGATTAAGCGCTTGGTCGAGGGACATAGGCTTGCGGCATATCGGCAAAACCAAGTCAATACCCTGTCCATACACCGCATCCAGGTTGACGGCGCGACCGCCCACGACGGCGACCACCGACTTGCCATATCGCTTCGCACGACGAGCCACACCCACCGGCGCCTTGCCGGCAGCGGATTGCTCATCCATATTGCCCTCGCCCGTTATGACCAGGTCGACATCGCGCACGCGCTCGTCAAACCCAATCAGATCGAGCACCGTCTCCACGCCCGAACGCAGCTCCGCGCCGAGCGCCAGCAACGCCGCGCCCAAGCCACCGGCGGCGCCCGCGCCGGGCACGCCGAGCACCGAGCCAAATGTCCGTGCGCCCTTGGGCGTGCGCAGCAACCCCTGAGCCCGTGCCCTAGCAATCGCCGTATCGAGCAGGCGGCCGTAGCCGACCATCCAGCTGTCACACCTGCGCAGCACCTCGGCATCATCCGCCGGCAGGCCCTTCTGCCCACCGAACACCGCTAGGGCGCCTCGGCGCCCCACAAGCGGATTCTCGACATCGGAAAGCACCACGACACGCGCGCCGCTCAGCGCCCGAAGCGCTGGCGCCAAATCGATACTCACCACGTGTTCGAGACCCGCGAGACCGGGAGCGATATCGCGGCCGTGCTCATCGACAAGGCGCGCGCCCAGCGCCTGCAGCATACCGGCGCCACCGTCGTTGGTGGCGCTGCCGCCCAAGCCAATATAGATAGTCTTTGCCCCGGCACGAACCGCACAGAGCATCAGCCCACCCACGCCATAGGTTGTAGCAGCCAGCGCCGACGACTCCGTGCAAGGCGAGTACCCGATGCCCGCGGCTTCGGCCATCTCAATAACAGCCGACTCATGCTCGACATCAACCAGCATCCGGGCAGGCACACGCTCGCCCAAGGGCCCTGCAACCTCGCAGGTCACAAGCTCGCCACCGCAGGCGGCAACGGCATCGAGCGTTCCCTCACCACCATCTGCCAGCGGCAATGTGCGCACCTCGGCATCGGGCCACACACGGCGCATGCCTTCGGCAACCGCCGCCTCCGCCTGCGCACTCGAAACGCTGCCCTTAAAGGAGTCGATCGCCAACAGCACACGGCGGGGCCGGCGGCACGCGGCACCAAAATCGACCGCCTCAACGACGATATCTTCGGCACACGCGAGCGCCTCAGCGTGAGCGGCATGTGCCTCAAGATCGGCCCCACAACCGCAGCCAGCACCATCGGTGCCACGCAGCCCACTAAAATAGCTGCTCAACACCTCACGACACTCGTCTGCCAGCACGCCGGCGGTCACATTAAACCGATGGTTCAGGCGCGAGTCGGCATTCAAATCGTATAGAGATCCCAACGCACCCGCCTTGGCGTCGCTCGCACCATACACGCAGCGCCCCACGCGCGCATTGACCATAAGCCCCGCACACATACAGCAGGGTTCCAACGTCACATAGACCGTACAGTCGGAAAGGCGCCAGCGGCCAAGCGCCTGGGCAGCGGCGCACACGGCCGCAAACTCGGCATGAGCCGAAGGATCCTGGTCGAGCTCGCGCCGATTGTGCGCCCTCGCGACGATCTCGCCGTCGCGCACCACTACGGCTCCGATGGGCACCTCGCCCACCGCCGCGGCGGCGCGAGCCTCCGCCAGCGCCTCGCGCATGAACTTCTCGTCGATTTCGGTGATCGTCATCGTTCGCCTTCCCTGTTGCAAATTCAAAACGATGCTATCATTACGACTCACGGAGAGATGGCAGAGCGGTTGAATGCGGCGGTCTTGAAAACCGTTGAGCGCGAGAGCGTTCCGGGGGTTCGAATCCCCCTCTCTCCGCCACTCTTAGTGACTCACCGGCGTCATGGTCCGCTCGAACAGCGCATCGACCACGTCGGCGATTTCGGATCGGCGCTCCAGTACGTGGCCCGATTCCCACCACACGGTAAAGAGCCGAATAATGCCGCCGGCGACAAACTCAGACGTCGTCTCGAGCGATACGGGCGCAAGCGCATCCTCGTCAAGCGCGCTCATCACGCGCCCGCGTATGGAGCGCGCGATGCGGTCGCAAATCATGCTGGTCAGCATGCCCGACATACTGCTCGCCAAAATGTTATCCATGAGCTGCTCATGCGCCAGAATCAGATCCATGGCATCGGCGAACACTTCGTGGCGAAGCGCGCGCACGTCCTCGGCGCCCTCCGCGCCATCCGCATCGGCCCGTTTTTGCGGCAGGCCCGACATGAGTTCATCGATGTAGAAGGCAAAGTAATCGTTTTTGTCTCGGAAGTGCTTGTAGAACGTCGTCCGACGAATCATAGCGCGGTCGCACAGCATGGCAACCGTCACGTCCTCAAACCGATGCTCTTCGAGCAGCTCAGTAAAGGCCTCGAACAGGGCCCGATAGGTTTTCTTGATGCGAAGGTCCATACGTATCGCCCTCCTCAAGGAAAAGACAGCATTCCTTAATTTGTCGCATATCTTACACCCGTACCACCCGTTCGATATTGGCGCCCCCTCCCTAGTTGAAACATAACGCTTACCGGAAAGTTCGGCACCGCCAAAGGTTGCGGGTATACTAGATACGCTATACCAACAACGGCCGGCGCAAAACGCCGCTGCCATTCGAAACGGAGACATCATGGCTACCATCATCATCGGTATCGTTGTTGTCGTTGTGATTGTCTGCGCCATCGCCGGCATCTACAACAACATGGTCACCAAGCGCAATCGCATCGATAACGCCTGGCAGAACATCGACACGCAGCTGCAGCGCCGCAACGACCTGATCCCCAACTTGGTGGAGACCGTTAAGGGCTACGCCAAGCACGAGCAGGAGACGCTCTCCGCCGTGATCAGCGCTCGCAACACCGCCGTGAGCGCCACCACCCCTGAGGCCAAGATGGAAGCCGACAACGTGCTGACCGGTGCGCTGCGCCAGCTCTTTGCCGTGGCCGAGGCCTACCCCGACCTTAAGGCGAACACCAACTTTACGCAGCTCCAGGCATCGCTCGAGGATACCGAGAACAAGATTAGCTATGCACGCCAAAGCTACAACGACTGCGTGCTCAGCTACAACAACGCTATTCAGACGTTCCCGGCCGTTATCTTTGCCGGCATCTTCCAGTTTAAGGAGCGCCAGGGCTTCGAGGCAGCCGAGGCCGCCCGCCAGGCTCCGACCGTCAAGTTCTAACAGATCCGCAGCGTATCTTTAATCGGGTATATGCATAAACCGCCCCGTCGAATGCATACTTCGACGGGGCGGTTTCCTTTGTCGCGAAGGTCCCCCTCAAGGCGCCGTGCATTTTTGGGAGTATTCAGCATGCCCGACAGCTTCGAGCGCCACGATAAATGCCAAAGACCGCGAATATCCCTGCAAATCAAATGCTGTCAGCCCATAACCCCGCCCATCATTCGTAGAAAACATCGATAAATCCCGATTTTTCGCCCGAGGTCGGTATGCAAGGGCCTTCGATTGCAGAATACTCGCAAAAATGCACGTCGCCACCACCCCCACATGGCGCGAAGCAAAAATCAGAACCACCCTTAAAAAGGGTGGTTTGCTCTTAGGGTATAACCCACGG
>NZ_QSOP01000025.1 GCF_003436275.1 Collinsella sp. TM09-10AT | reverse complement strand
TCGCTGCTCGAGGCTGGGGTAGAGGTGGTAGAAGCCGTCGAAAAGGCTCTTGAAGCCAAAGGCTTGCTGCCAGTCCGTCATTCCGGCGCGCGCCATGCCTGCGCGGTTGTAATGGTTGAACCCGGCGGCGCTTGACATGCCCGAGCCGATGCCGACGATGATGGCGTCGGCATCGTCGATAAGGCTTCGAAGCCTATACGCTTCCCTCTCTAGAGACGGCATTGGGCAATCTCCTCGAAAGCCGGGGCCATATCGCCGTCAACGAGAATCGTCTCGCACGATGCATCGGGCGCCATAGCCTGGCTGTAGTTGAACACGATGTAGGTGGCGTGCTCGCAGACGTTCGCGATCTGGGCGAGCATGTGCTTTATGATGCCGTTGCGCAGTCCCACGCCAAGTTCGAGGATGGCGACCCTGCCGTTGCGATGGGCTTGCACAAGGCGCTCGAGCTCCTCGAGCTGGGCCGTGGCGAGGGCGTCTGGATGGGCGAGACGCCGCTCGTCGATCGACGTGCGTATGCCCCCCTCCGTCTCGAGCACGCGGTTCTCGTCGAACCCGGCGCGCGCGAAGTGCCCGTCGATGTTGCATGTGACCACGAAGGTGTCGGCGTGCTCCGTAAGACGCCGCAGCCCGTTCATGAGCGAGCCGGGCTCATATTCGAGATACTCCTTTTGATGGAACCGCTCGGCCCATCGGCGTCGCACGCTGGCATCCGGGGAAGCGAGCCCCTGCAGTATGCAGCCGATGCCGTCTGCCTGGGCGAGGTCCCCGTACGCCTCTTGGAAATGAGCATCGGCGCAGAAAAGGTTGAGCCCCTCCGCCATGTCGAGTCCGTTGCTAGCGCCGATGATGACAAGATCCGCTTCGGCTAGCGCCCTGCCTATGCGAACTGCTTTCGCCGTCTCCATGCGCTACCTCCCCAGCGTCTTGCGCACGTCGGCGAGCACGTCGGCGATGTCGGCGCGAACGGCGAGCCCCCGATCCTCGATCGCGCGGGGGAGAAACTGCGTCTTGTTGTTTACGGCGATGTAGCTGGCCTGCGGTAACTGCGCCGTGAGGGCCCAGAACGGCTCCTGGATAAACGCGGGCGTCATGCGGCCCACACCCAGCTCGAGGAAGAGGATCCTCTGCCGTGCGTGCGCGTCGAGCCATTCGGACACCTTGCGGTACTGCTCCTCGTAGAGTTCGCCCTGCAGGAAGTTGCCGTAGCCGCGAACCCAGGGGAACGCCTCTGCCCCGCAGTGCGGGCAGCGCGGCACGAGCTCTGTCGGAACCTCAAGGCCGTCTCCCATGGCCTCTACCATGTTGGAGACCGGCTCGACCGCATCCCACACCGCGTCGGTGCAACAGCGGGAGCACTGAAAGAAGCGGTGGTCGCCTTGGATCTCTGCCACTTTCTCCCAGGGATAGAGCTTCACAAACTGCGTGTCCTGGTTGGTGGTGAGCACGAAGAAATCCTTCTCGGCGAGAATGGCGTCGAGGTCCCTGTAGGGCTTGCGCAGCGGGGCGTTGAGCGTGGTGTCGAGGAAGGTGGCGAGGTATCCCCAGCGCGCCTCGGCGGTGGGCCAGCGGTAGAACGACCCCTCGAAAGCGCCCTTGAAACCGTAGCGCTCGGCGAATTTGCCGAAATGCTTGCGATAGGTCGCGTTGTCCTCGTAGTAGAAGTCGCCGCCGCCCGCCGCGGAGAGCCCGGAGGCCCCGCCCACCAGCACGCAATCGGCTTCTTCGATCATACGGGCGAAGTCCTCGATTTGCTGGTCGTAGGGCTCGGGCTCGCGGTCACTCAGCTCATAGGGCGTGCTGCCGCTGCGGTAGGCGGCATGAAGGGAAAACGATCGGTTGGTGAGCTCGATAACGAGCTGCTCGTACAGGGTCACTGGATACCTTCTTTCAGCTATTATAAACAGGTGTCTATAAAAAGTATCCATGTCGATTTGCTTAAGAGCAATGAACAGCTTCGGCCTGCTGTCGATAAACGAGCGTTTGCCGGGCATTGTCGAGCGTTGCAATTGGAGGGGTAATGGAAGCGGGGAAGATCGATCGTCGCCGACGCTATACACTCTCGGTCATACGGGAGGCGTTCTTCGCGCTGCTGGCCGAGGTCGGCTTCGCGAAGATGACGGTAGCGGATATTTGCCGCCGCGCCGATATCAACCGTGGCACGTTCTATCTGCACTACGAGGACAAGTTCGCCCTGCTCGACGCGCTTATCGACGAGGCCTTGGCGGCGGTGCCGCCGCTCGAGGGAACGGAGGCGGGTGCCCTCTGCCAGCGTCCGCCGGCAAACGATGACTATTATCTGCTCTACTCGGATGACGACGCGTACGCCCGGGTGGCACAGCGCGTCGTCGAGCGCGGCGCCGAGCAGATGGTTCCCTCGATCATGGAGGAGACTGGGCTTTCGCGCGAGGACGCCTATCTGCTCTTCGTCCACAACGTCCAGGGAAATCTCGCGGTCAACCGCCTGCTCGGTTGGAGGCGAGGGCCCGAGTTTGCTCACGCTCAGGAGCTGCTCAGCGCCTATTCCGAAGGGGGCATGCGGGCGGTATCGGCTCGTCACGATCCTCGTAGCTCGTCTTGACCGCATGTCATTTCAGGTAGGTGGCGTTGCTATGGGCCCTCTTTGATTTTCGATGTTGTATAAGGCAATCGCAATCGTCTTGAGCTTCTTTAGGGAACTTGAACAAGAGATATGGCCTGCTGGCGATTGATTAACACCATTCGTTTTGGTTACAAGAAAGCATGCTGCGCGCCTGCAGCATGAGGGAGAGGGAATCCTATGAATATCGTTGTATTGAGCGGCAGCCCGCGTAAGGGCGCTAATACCGATACCATGGTCGAGGCGTTTGCCGAGACCGCGCGTGAGGGCGGCCATACGGTCGAGGTCATCCGCGTTGCCAGCAAGAAGATCGCCGGCTGCTTGGGATGCCAGTACTGCTTCGCCCATGAGGGCGTCTGCGTGCAGAAGGATGACATGGCCAACGTGATTGAGTCGCTGAAAGACACCGACATGGTTGTCTTCGCTTCGCCTATCTACTGGTTTGATATCACTGCGCAGGAAAAGACCGCCATCGACCGCCTGTACGCCTTCGGTGCCACGGGATTCCCGTTCACCAAGACGGCCCTTTTACTCGATAGCCACAGCGAGGGTGTCTATGATGCGGCGATCGCTATGTACAAGTCAACCTGCGCGTACTGCAAGTGGGAGGACCAGGGCATTGTCACCATCAGCGGTATGACCGAGCGCGACAGCATGGTATCGTCGCCCAAGCTGGAAAAGGTGCGAGAGCTCGCTCGCAAGCTTGCCTAAGGACAAGAAGAACGCATGGCAATCAGCGTTGGTGGAAATGCTTGCTGTCCTTACCGAGAGATAGGGGCGAATTCCCTCAAGTGCCGTATAGAACAATTTTTAAACGCAGAAAAATAACTGAAAACAAATTAATCCGCGTTAAAATATTGTCAAATAGAAGTTCATGAGGGAAGGTTACGTATGCGTCGCAAGGCAGACGAGCTCCTTAGGGAATGGCGAGACAGAGCTGATAGAAAACCTTTGCTGGTCAAAGGCGTGCGCCAGTGTGGCAAGACCTATTTGCTCAGAACGTACGCCCAGGATCTTTTCGAATCGGTTGTCTACGTTAATCTTGAGAACGACCGGTCGGCGCGAGCGGATTTTTCGGGCGGTCTTGACCCTCATTCGATCGTACGTGCGATCGAGGCTCGTACGGGACAGCGTATCGTGCCTGGCAAAACCTTACTGTTCATTGACGAGATCCAGGCATGCGAGGAAGCGCTCACTTCCCTTAAATACTTTTGCGAAGATGCTCCCGAGTATTACGTTGCGGCTGCCGGGTCGCTTCTTGGGGTTGCCATTAACCATCAGTCGTATTCGTTCCCCGTCGGAAAGACCGACTTGATTGAGATGGCTCCACTCGATTTCGAGGAGTTTCTCTGGGCGATGGGGCACGATCAGCTGGTCGACGAGATACGCTCATCATTCGAGATAATGGGTCCTCTTGCGCCAAGCCTTCATGAAAAGGCGCTTGGGCTCTATCGACAGTATCTTGTTGTTGGCGGAATGCCCGAGGCGGTCCAAACGTACATCGATGATCAGTCAATCATTGATGTGGCCGAAAAGCATCGGATTATTCTCGACGGATATTCCGCCGACACCAATAAATATGCTGATGAACGCTTGAGTGCAAAGACGCGTGCGTGCTTCGATTCCATTCCACAGCAGCTTGCCAAAGAGAATCGTAAATTTCAATACAAGGTAGTGCGAGCGGGGGGCAATGCGTCTCTCTTTGGAGATGCTCTCGATTGGCTTGTATTGTCGGGTACGGTGGCGCGCTGCAGCCTAGTCGGGCAGATCGAAAGCCCCTTAGAGGCCTTCGTTAACCCTTCTGCTTTTAAAATCTATCAGGCGGATACAGGGCTGCTGGTCTCCAAGGCCGGTGCTCAACGCGCCGATATTCTTGCCGGTATCGGCGGCACATTCATGGGTGCACTTACCGAAAACTACGTTGCCCAACAGCTTTCAGCCATGGGTTATCCACTGCATTATTGGGCGCGAGATAATCGTGCGGAAATCGACTTTGTAGTAGAGAAGCAGGGATGCTTGTCTGCGATTGAAGTCAAGGCGGGGGAGAACACAAGATCTCGAAGTCTGTCCTCACTTAAAAAGACCCATCCGGGCGTGCGCCTTATCAGGCTATCGACTAAGCCCTTTGGAATGAATGATGGGCTTATGTCTGTTCCGCTTTATGCGGCATTTTGTCTATAGGGATGATGCTGGTGTAATGCATGGGGCCCGGGGCGCAGCGTTTACTGCGCTCCGGGCCCCGCTGCTTTGTAAAACCATGACGGTTTAGTCGCCGTTGTTTTAGTCAAACAAACTCGGCATGTCATTTTCCTTCATGAGGGTGCCGGCGGAGGGCAGGCTCTGCGCGGTGAACTTCTCGGCCGAGACGCCGGCGCCAAGGATTTCCTCGGTCGTGCCGACGGTGGTGACCGAGCGGCCCTTCTTGGCCGTAAAGGCCTGGACGCCCTGCGTGTTGGTGGTCGTCTTGGTCTTGAGCAGCGACGTGTTGAAGTTCATCAGGCGGTAGTCGCTCGAGACCAGCGCGAGGTCGCGGTCCTCCTTGAGCACCTGCGCATACAGCAGCTTGCTGCCGCCGTAGATGGCGTTCTTAAGGCGCTTGCGGTTGGTCTTGGTAGCGTATCCAGAAAGCGCGACACGCACCACGCGGCCGTTCTCAAAGACGAACAGCACGTCGGCCTTGTAGTCCTCGGGGTCGATGACCCAGATGACGCTCTCGTCGGGTTCCATCTCAAGATCGG
Organism: Collinsella sp. TM09-10AT; assembly: GCF_003436275.1. Taxonomy (GTDB): domain Bacteria; phylum Actinomycetota; class Coriobacteriia; order Coriobacteriales; family Coriobacteriaceae; genus Collinsella. Next base: position 24,552 of record NZ_QSOP01000025.1, on the reverse strand, counting down.
TCGGAAGGTACGAGCCCAGCTGGGCCGACTTGGTGTCCTCAAACGCCGCGACCTTGCACTTGTACACCTGGCTCTTGTTGGTAAAGACCAGCAGCTCGTGGGTGTTGGAGGACGGGAACTCGATAAAGGGTTTGTCGCCGTCCTTGTACTTGAGCGTGGTCGCCTTCTTGAGCACGCGGTCCGTCATCTTCTTTAGGTAGCCATCGCGCGAGAGCATGATGGTGACCGGGTACTCCTCGACCTCGGGCTCCAAGCTTACCTCGATAACCTCATGGGGCTCGATCCTGCCCGTGCGGCGCGGCATCACGTACTTCTTGTTGACCGCTGCTAGCTCGTCGCTGATGACCTTCTTGACGTTCTCCTCGCTGGAGAGGATCTCCTCAAGCTCGGCAATCTCGCCCTCGAGCTTGGCGATGTCCTTGGTGCGGTTGAGGATGTACTCCTCGTTGATGTTGCGGAGCTTAAGCTCGGCGACAAACTCGGCCTGGGTCTCGTCGATGTCGAAACCCTTCATAAGGTTGGGTACAACCTCTGCCTCGAGCTTAGTGCCGCGGATGATGGCGATGGCCTTGTCGATGTCGAGCAGAATTGCCTCAAGGCCGTGCAGCAGGTGCAGGCGCTCGGACTTTTTGCCCAGGTCAAAGTTAATGCGGCGACGCGTGGACGCAATACGCCACTTGACCCACTCGTGCAGAATCTGGCGCACGCCCATAACACGGGGATAGCCGTCGACGAGCACGTTGAAGTTGCACGAGAACGAATCCTGCAGCGTGGTCGAGCGATAGAGCTTGGCCATGAGCTTGTCGGGGTCGACGCCGCGCTTAAGGTCGATGGCGATGCGCAGACCCGAAAGGTCGGTCTCGTCGCGGATGTCGGCGATCTCCTTGACCTTGCCCTCCTTGGAGAGCTTGACGATGCGTTCGATGATGACATCGGTCTTGGTGGTGTAGGGGATCTCGTACACCTCGATGATGCGCTCTTCGGGAATCCAGCGCCAGCGGGAGCGAATCTGGAAGCTGCCAAGACCGGTCTCGATGATCTTCTCCATCTCCTCGCGGCGGTAGATAATCTCGCCGCCGGTCGAGAAATCGGGCATGGGCATGTACTCGAGCAGGTCGCAGTCGGGGTCCTTCAGGTAGTGCATCGTGGCGGTGCAGACCTCGTTGAGGTTGAAGCCGCAGATATCGGACGCCATAGCGACGCCGATGCCCTTGTTGGCCGAGACGAGGATGTTGGGGAACGTGGTGGGCAGCAGACGCGGCTCCTTCATGGCACCGTCGTAGCTGTCAACGAAGTCGACCGGGTCCTTGTCGATGTCTTTGAAGATCTCGGCGCTGATGGGGGAGAGCTTGGCCTCGGTATAACGCGAGGCGGCGTAGCTCAGGTCGCCCGAATAGTACTTGCCAAAGTTGCCCTTCGACTCCACGAAAGGAGCAAGCAGCGCCTCGTTGCCCGTGGCCAGGCGCACCATCGTCTCGTAGATGGCGGCGTCGCCGTGTGGGTTGAGCTTCATGGTCTGGCCCACGATGTTGGCGCTCTTTTGGCGCTCGCCCTTGAGCAGGCCCATCTTGTACATAGTGTAGAGCAGCTTGCGGTGCGAGGGCTTAAAGCCGTCGATCTCGGGGAATGCACGCGAGACGTTGACGCTCATAGCGTAGGGCATGTAGTTGACCTCGAGCGTCTGCGTAATCGGCTGGTCGGTGACCTCGGAGTGCAGGCCGATGACGTTCTCGGCGTTGACCTGCTTTTTCTTGGGCTGGTTCTTCGTCTTCTTCTTTGCCACGATTTCCTCTTGAACTTCTTATGGGCCGTCGTTATCGATTTGCTGCTACTGCAGGTCCAGCTGGTCCAGGTATTCCTTGCCGTGCTCGGAGATGTGACGCTTGCGGCCCGTCTCGTCGTTGCCCAGCAACAGGTTGAACATGGTCTCCATCTTGGTGACGTCCTCGGGTTCTACCTTGATCAGGCGGCGCGTCTCGGGGTTCATGGTGGTGAGCCACATCATGTCCGGATCGTTCTCACCAAGACCCTTGGAGCGGTTGATCGAGCACTTCTGGTCGCCAATCTCCTTGAGGATGCCGTTCTTCTCGAGCTCGGTGTAGGCAAAGTAGGTCTTCTCTTTGCAGTTGATCTCGTAGAGCGGCGACTCGGCGATATACACGTAGCCCTCGTCGATAAGCGTGGGCACCAGGCGATAGAGCATGGTGAGCACAAGCGTGCGGATGTGATAACCGTCGACGTCGGCGTCCGTACAGATGATGACCTTGTTCCAGTTGAGGTTGTCCAGGTCAAAGGCGCCAAGGTTCTTGATGCGCTTGTCCTTGATCTCCACACCGCAGCCCAGCACGCGCATGAGGTCCATGATGATGTCGGACTTAAAGATGCGCGGGTAGTCCTCTTTCAGACAGTTGAGGATCTTGCCTCGGACGGGCATAACACCCTGGAACTCGGCATCGCGCGAGGTGCGGATGGCGCCTGCTGCCGAGTCGCCCTCTACGATGTAGATCTCGCGACGGCTCTTGTCCTTGGAGCGGCAGTCGATGAACTTCTGCACGCGGTTGGCCATGTCGGTCTTCTGCTGCAGATTGGTCTTGATGCTCTGGCGCGTCTTCTCGGCGTTCTCGCGCGAGCGCTTGTTGATGAGCACCTGCTCCATGATCTTGTTGGCGGCGTCTTTGTTCTCGATCAGATAGGTCGAGAGGCGCTCCTTAAAGAATGCCGTCATCGCCTGCTGGATAAAGCGGTTATTGATGGCCTTCTTAGTCTGGTTTTCGTAGGACGTCTGGGTGGAGAAGCAGTTGGTCACCAGCACCAGACAGTCCTGGACGTCCTGCCACTTAATGCCGCTCTCGTTTTTGTTGTACTTGCCCTGTTGCTTGATGTAGGCATCGATGGCGCTGGTCAGAGCACTACGGGCGGCCTTTTCGGGCGAACCGCCGTTCTCGAGCCATGACGAGTTGTGGTAGTACTCCTGCATCATGAAGGTGCGCGAGAAGCACATGCACGCGGTGATCTTGACGTTGTAATCGGGCAGGTCCTCGCGGTCGCGACCGCGACGGTCAGCCTCGATAAAGAAGGGCTCGGTAAGGTAGTCGGTACCGACCTTCTCGAGCACGTAGTCCTCGATGCCCTTGGGATAGCAAAAATCCTCTTCGGAAAACTCGCCATCGTCGCCCTCAATGCGCAGGCGGAAGGTCACGTTGGCGTTGACCACGGCCTGGCGGCGCATGGTCTCGCGATACCAGTCGTGGGGAATGCTGATCGAGGTAAAGACCTCAAGATCGGGGCGCCACTTGATGGTGGTGCCGGTGCGGTCCTCGTCGCTGGGCTCGATCTCAAGCGCTTTCTTTTTGGCGCCAACGACCTTGCCTTTCTTAAAGTGCAGGGAGTACTTGTTGCCGTCGCGCCAAACCGTGACGTCCATGTACTCGGATGCGTACTGGGTCGCGCACGAGCCCAGGCCGTTGGTACCGAGCGAGAAGTCGTAGTCGCCGCCCTGGTTGTTGTTGTATTTGCCACCTGCGTAGAGCTCGCAAAAGACGAGCTCCCAGTTAAAGCGCTTCTCGGAGGGGTTCCAGTCGAGCGGGCAGCCGCGGCCGTTGTCCTCTACCTGAATGGAACCATCGCGAAAGGCGGTAAGGGTGATGAGCTTGCCGTAGCCCTGGCGCGCCTCGTCAACGGCGTTGGACAGGATCTCGAAGGCGGCATGCGCGCAGCCGTCGAGTCCGTCCGAGCCAAAGATAACGGCGGGGCGCAGGCGTACGCGCTCCTCGTCCTTGAGCTGACGAATACTGTCGTTACCATAGTTTGCGGTGTTTTTTGCCATGCTCGCTCTCTCGATGCTCCTTTGCTGCGTTGTAGTCATATAGATAGTCAAGGTAGCATAGCCCAGGCCTCGGACGATTCCAACTAACACGAATTCCATCGAACGCGCGTTCGGAGTCGGTGACCTTTAGCTTCTGCGGTCATTCCCTGCGCGGCGTGGTGCTCGTGTTAAAACCGTGGCTTATCGGCTGGTAGAATTGCCGCATCAAGACTGCATGTTGTTTGAGGGGGCGCAATGACTGAGAAAGAGAAGATGGAGCGCGGGGAGTGGCATGATGCCAACTTTGACGAGGAGCTCCTGGCGCAACGCGCAAAGGCGGAGGCGCTCTGCTATGACTTTAATATGGCAAAACCCGGAAGCGACGCGCAGCTTGACGCTTTGAAATCCTTGCTCGATACCGATCTTCCGCAAGGGCTGACGGTCCTTTCGCCTGCCTACTTTGACTACGGGAGCAAGACGAGCTTTGGTGAGGGCTGCTTTGTAAACCATGGCTGCTACTTTATGGACGGCGGCTCTATCACCTTTGGTGGCAACGTGTTTATCGGGCCGTTTTGCGGCTTCTACACCGCTTCGCACCCCCTAAAGGCAAAGGACCGCAACTTGGGTCTCGAGAAGGCTCTGCCTATTGTTGTAGGCGATAACTGCTGGTTTGGCGCGAACGTATCCGTGTTGCAGGGGGTTACCATCGGCAGCGGTTGCGTAATTGCCGCGGGCAGCGTCGTGACGGAAGACCTTCCGGACAACGTGGTGGCGGCAGGCGTCCCCGCAGTCGTAAAGAAGGCCATCGAGCAATAACGAAGCCCTTAAACGATAGTGCCCCACTGTCCTCGGTGGAATGCGGGGCGAGGAAGCCGAGCTCGACTCCGCTGGCGACATCTAATGCGCAATGGGCTGGCTCTGGGCATCCAGAACCAGCCCATTTTGATGTTCGATGAGCCGAGTCGGCGCCTCTCACAAAAGTAACTAGGAGCTAGCGAGGCTTATCCGAATTGACCTCATTGGCGGTGTCGGTTTCGAGCGCCGTGCGGCGGGCACTGTAGGCGACGAGGCCGGCGCCTGCCGCGGCGAGTGCTGCAGCGGCTGCCGTAAGGGGAGCGTTGACATCGCCCGTGCCCGCAAGCGCACCCGCTTTTCCGGAGCGCTTGTTATTGCCGTGGTCCTTGCCACTGCCGGAGCTGCTTCCGCCGGAGCCGCCGCCCTCGTCAGCACCGCCGCCACTCGAACCACCATCGCCGTCTGCTGTCATCGGGGCGTCGTGAAGTCCTGTCGTATCCGCGCTGTCGCATACACCGACCTGAGCTTCTGAGCGTTCGCATGCCGCGTCGGGCACATGAAGCTCGTGCAGTACGGCGCCCAGCGCCGAGTTTGCGCCCGGTCGAATTTCCTCGAGCGTTATGGGATCGAGCGCCACCAGATTACGTGCCTTCGCATACAGCGTTACGCGTTTGCCAACTTCGTCGCTCCAACTCTCGGGGATGGCGAAGCTCATGCGGAACTGTGCCGTGCAGCCCGGTGCCAGCACGGCGTTGCCGTTGTCGGCTACCAGCGGGTGCGTCGCAAAACGTGCGCCCAGCGTCTCGAGTGCGTACTTCGCGTGTGCCATGTCGTTGGCCGAAGCGTCCTCGGCAAGCTCCGGATCGTAGATCGATGCCATACGTGCGTTCACTCCGAATCCGATGGATGCGCTGGAGAACGGCTGGCTGGAGCCCTCTCGGTACAGATCGATCGTGCCGGCGGTCAGCAAGGTGTTGCCGTCGTTTCGCACCGTGACCATGAAGGATTCACCTGCTGCTCCGGGCACCACCGCGCCCGAGGTAGCGACCGCCCCCGTCGGAGTGGCACACGCCACCAAGGGCACTTCGATGCCGTGCAGCTCTGCCTCGCTCTGCTCCGCGCTCACAACGTGCGTGGCGAGCGCGGAGAGCATACCTCCCGACGTCAAAAATGTCGTTATCTGATCGACGGGATGGTCCAGCTCGCACATCACGAACGGCTCCGTGAACAGATCACCTGCCAAGGTGCTGGCGAAGATGCGGAAGTGCTTGCCCATCACTGCTACCGGGTTGCCTTCTTCGTCGTAGGTTTGTCCCACCTTGCCATCGGTGTTCTCTACATAGAGCGCGCACCTGCCGTTGTTGCTTACGCTAAACGATGCCGGGCCACAGCCTGCGGCACCCACGGGCTGCGTTGCAAATGCCGATGCGCCTCGCGTCCAAGTAATATGCTGCAGCTGCTCGTTGACGGTGGCCAAAAAGCCCGAATGTTGTGGCCACGGCACCGCATGGGGCACCGTGGCGTCTGGTGGCATAACGCCCCAGCCCGCAATGGACTGGCCGATCACGGCGTACGATGCGCAGCCGCAACCGTCTGCGGTCTCGTACGCAACGGGCACCACCATTTTGCCGTTGATATTCTCGGGCTCGCTCAGCTCGATACTCGACGGTGCCTGCGGAAAGCGAAGAACTTGGCGGAACGTCAGGCTGTCGCCCAAATCATCCGACCACAGGGTAAAGCATTCCAACGCAACCTCGGCCTCGCTGCCGAGCGCCTTCTCTGCGGTGGTTCCGCGGCGGTGGAGGTAGGCACCCGACAGGCGTCCGTCGACCAGCGTCTTGCCTACCGTGATGCGCGGGCACTGCAGGCAATGGTAGCCATCCTCTTGCAGGCGGCCGCGCGAGATGCTGCGCCATGACGTATGCGACACCACATGAACTCCGTCGTTGCTTATGCGCAGGCGCACAACGGACAGTATGCCGGCTGTGCTTGCCGTATCGAACCGGGTTGCGTCGCCTTCGGGGCGCTCGCCCGAGACCAGCAACACGTAGGCGTCCTGGTTTTCTCTTCCGTTCGTATATTCCACCACGTCGAAGTCGTAATCGTATATGCCGTCGCGCTCCACGTCGTTCTCGCCAAACCCAAGGGGAAAGTCCACGGGCGTGGGAGCGGACCACGTGCCGTTTGCCTTTGTGTGCACCACCAGGCGCGAGCGGCCATTGTCGCCGTAGCGCACCGAGGCGATACGGAACAGGCATTCTGCGCCGGCAATCATCGTTAGCTTCATGTGGGCTTCGCTGAGCACGCCGGAAAACAGCACGTTGTCGCTCGAGGGTTTTATGCCGCCACGCTCGTCCTCCGACACGCCGGCAGAATTGGTGTTGGGGTCCGCAACGGCGTTCGTTGACTGACCGATGTAGGTGTACTCATACATCGGTGCGGCATTTTCGTCGTTCTCCATCAGCGCGTGGACGAAATGTTCGACCTGTCCCGTGTCGTCGCTCTCCGCGTTCGCCTCGAGCTCAATGCGCGTGACCGCTTGATCCCAATCGCGCACAACGGGCGCGGCGTTTACGGCAGTGGCCTTAACCTCGGCGCGTGCGAGCAGCTCGGCGTTGGTGACGATGGTGGCCGATGCGATAAATTGCGGCACGCCGCACGCCTCGATGTTGCCGGGCGTGCCGAAGCGGGCATCCAGCGTGTAAGGCGTATCTCCACCCAATGCCAGCTCAGAGCGTTGGAGCACATACTGGTCGCCATTGTTCACCGACATATTCCACGAATCGATGAGTGTGGGCCACGACCCCGACCAAGCCTTGGTGGTCCACTTGAACATTACGAACTGGAGTATCACGTCGACATCGACGTCTGCACCTACGCGCAGCCGCGGAAGCTGGTGTCCATCTGCCTTCTCGTACCCAATGAACAGCGTGAGGGATGCGGCGCCGCGCACGGCAGACGAAGCGACGCCTGCAACGCCGGCGCCAAAGGTGACGGCAAGTCCGATCTGGATGGTGAACGAGCCCGACGTGTTGGAATAGTCGAGCGAAATGTTTTTAAAAAACGCCGCGCCGCTGCCGTGCGTGTGGGCACCCACGGCGAGCGCCAGCTTCGCCAGCACCCAGGGGTTGACGTTTAGGAAAAATGGCACCGGTCCTAGGGTAAACTGCTCGGTCCAATTGAGGTCGGTTCTTACCTGGAAGAGGGCCTTAATATTGCCGTATGCGGGGTCGTTGTTGTTACCCCAGGTTTTGCCCACCCAATCGTAGGCGAGCGAGCCGTACAGCTGTGTGGCGATATCCATCGTGAACAGCGGCGTGCAATGGTGGCGAAGGAGCTTGGTGTTTCTTGGATCGGTGCCCGAACCGGCACTCATACTCTTGTACTGATTCCACTTCCCCTCCATCTCGTCGAGATAGCGGTTTGCCTGCTTGGTGCCCGACTCGCGTGGCGATTTCTTCCAGTATTCCGGATCAGGGTTGCCCGAATCGTTCATATAGCTGGCTGGTTTGTATCCTCCGCCAAACAGCACGTATCCAGCAAACGAGAAATCGAAGAGGATCGGAAATGTGGGCATCCAACACGTGAACTTATTGCCGCCGATGCCGGGAAACGCCGCGGGGAAATCAAACGGAGTGACCTCTTGGTCCATGGTAGTGGGGACGATAGTGGTCGAGCCCGATTCTGCCTTTGCGGCCGGCGCAGTGACAACGGCCATGGGGGAGGAGAGCGTGTAGGTTTTGCCCTGATAGTCGAGAACAAAGCGCAGCTTGCACCCTTCCTCCAGAAGGCCCGATGCCGCGTCGAGAAACTTGTCTTCGAGTGTGAACGTCGCCAGATTATCCGCGCCTGATGCGCTGGCCTTGATCTGGCCAATCTGCGTGACGGTTTCGGTTGAGCTGCCCGCAGCGGGCATCACTTTATTGATATGCAATGTTGCCTGCCCGCCCTGCGGCAGATGAGTCTGCACGGTAAAGGCGTGCGTATCGGGCTGCTCGTTTGCCGTGTCGTCCTTCGGCAATGCCATGAACGTGGCTTCAGCGTACTGGATGTCCCATTCGTCGAATGTGAGCTGTCGAAAGTACGGCTCGCCATCGGAGAGCGGACGTGTGGGTGCGGTAATGGCGGTGCCGCCCTGGATACGCGCAAGGGGAATCTCGACATCACGGTAGCCCGCCATGCTAATGGAGATGCCGCCGTTAAAGTCGTACGCGTCGAGAAGCGTTGCCTCGTCCACGTAGCCTTCCGAAAGAGGGGCGACCTCAAAGATGGCCGTGCCTTCTTCATCGGTCGTGGCGGCGAGCTGCTTGCCTGCGACGTAGCGCGACGTGAGCGTGACCTGCGCTCCCTTGATGGGCATATTCTTGTTGGCGACGTCGACCACGACCACACCAAACATGGTGCGCGAGAGAACGAGCACCCTGAAGGGATCTTTTTCGTCGGCATAGGCTTCGGTGGGCGCGAACGGCAGCAGGAAGGCATTTTCGCTTCCCGGCACGCGAGGCAACATGATGCTCGCTAGCGAGGACGCTCCGGCAACAAGTAACGAACGGCGATCAAGCATCTTGGGCTCCCATCCCGCAAATATCGGTGGAAATAATCCAATTGTGCGAGAAGGCGCCCCGTGGCGGTAGTGCCGTTCAAGGGTCAAAATGTCCAAATTGATCGAGCGAAGCGTCGGGTTCCGGAACGCGTTCGATGCGCTTGGCAGCCCGGTCGCTAACGCAACATATGCGCGACCAGCTCGGCGCGTGTGCCGATGCCAAGCTTTGCGTATACGCCGGATAGGCGGTTTTTGACGGTGCCCGGCGATACTCCCATATGGCGTGCGATTTCGGCGTTGGTCCACCCACGACAGGCGAGCATGGCCATGGTGAATTCCGTGGTCGTTAAATCGTCAGCAACGTCCTCGCCCGAATCGGGGTTGTGGATGCGCCGCCAGCCGTAGCTGAAGCGGTACGTGATCTCGATGATGTGCGCGAAGTCGTCAGGGTATTGCGTTTTTAGGCACGCCTCGATAAGCCCCTGCAAAAGGCCGTGGTGCTCGCCGATGAGCTCGATAAGGCCGTCGGGGCGCGCAATGTCCCAAGCGGCTCCAAAATGCGCTTTTGCGGCGTCGATGTCCTTGAGGCTCATGCATGCCATGGAAGCTGCCAGGTGCAGGAACAGTTCCGAGATGGGATAGCTTCCCTGTTTCATAATTAGGGCGTTTTCCGCCATGCCCAGGCTGCGGCCGTATTCGCCGCGCAGATACAAGGCGTGCGCCATCACGTAGCTGGCGAACAGTCGCAGGCCTTCGGGTAGGTGCGCCGCAAGTGGATAAAACTCTTCGGCAGAATACGGGGAAGGCAAGTGCAGCAGGACGCTCGCGGCCGAGGCGAACAGGATATGCGTGGCGTGGACGGCGGGCGATTCCTCGTCGGCCGGCGTATCGAGGATGCCCGCAAGGCACCGGCGGGCGTCGGCGATACGGTTGAGCGACAGACTGGCGTATCCGCAGATAAAGCATGCGGAATAGCGCAGCGCGGGATCGGTGACGTCAAGATAGGGGCGCGCCGTCTTGGCAGCGAGGGTGGCCTGTCCGCGAAAGTACAGCGCTTCTGCCGTGGCAATGGCGCGCGAATCGGGGTCGGAAATGCCTGCAACCGCAGCGTCAATCTGCCCCGGCACAAAGGCAGTGCACATCAACGGCATGGGAACGCATGGGTAGCCATCGCAGTCCATCTTCCATCTCCCAACAGCTGACAACAATAGCTGCAATTGTACTCCTGTTGCCCGGAACTGGAATTTGTGGGTATCGCCTGCGATTATGCCGAACGTATAAAGGAAGAGTCTATTGGCGATGCTCCCAAGGTGGCTACCGAAGCCTAGCTGACCTCGACATTAGGAAAAATTGCCACCCTTGCAAAAAGCTCTGTCGCAGCGATGGGAAACGCATCTCGTTCTGCATATAATGAGGTCATATGACGGTGCGTCTGCATACGCGCGGCGCATTTCCATCGAACCGAAAAGGAGCTCTGCATGGATCCCAACAAGCGTCCCGACGACATGGTGCGTATCACCACTCCCGAACTTGCCCAGGTGTTCATCGATGAGCAGGTCGCTGCAATCCGCGAGCAGATTGGCGACAAGAAGGTCCTGCTGGCTCTTTCCGGCGGCGTCGACAGTTCGGTTGTCGCGGCCCTGCTCATCAAGGCCATCGGCAAGCAACTCATCTGCGTGCACGTGAACCACGGCCTGATGCGCAAGGGCGAGAGCGAGCAGGTCGTCGACGTCTTCAAAAATCAGATGGATGCCAACCTGGTTTACGTTGACGCCACCGACCGCTTCCTGGACAAGCTCGTGGACGTCGAGGAGCCCGAGGCCAAGCGTAAGATTATCGGCGCCGAGTTCATTCGCGTGTTCGAGGAGGAGGCTCGCAAGGTTGGCGACGAGGTCAGCTTCCTCGCCCAGGGTACCATCTATCCCGATATTCTTGAGTCCCAAGACGGCGTGAAGGCTCACCACAACGTGGGCGGTCTGCCCGAGGATCTGCAGTTTGAGCTCTGCGAGCCCGTCAAACTGCTGTACAAGGACGAGGTCCGCGTGGTCGGTCGCGAGCTCGGCCTGCCCGAGAACATGGTCGAACGTCAGCCGTTCCCCGGCCCCGGCCTGGGTGTTCGCTGCCTGGGTGCCATCACCCGCGACCGTCTTGAGGCGCTGCGCGAAGCCGACGCCATCGTGCGCGAGGAGATCGACAAGGCAGGTCTTACCATCTGGCAGTACTTTGCCGTGGTACCCGACTTCCGCGCCACCGGTGTGCGCGAGGGCAAGCGCGCCTACGACTGGCCCTGCATCATTCGCTGCATCAACACCGTCGACGTCATGACCGCCGAGGTGCCTGAGCTCGACTGGGCGCTGCTCAAGCGCATTACCGCTCGCGTGACTGCCGAGGTCCCCGGTATTTGCCGCGTTTGCTACGACCTCACGCCGAAGCCCGTCGGCACGGTCGAGTGGGAGTAAACTAACTCACCTAGCCCCCGTTTCCGTTTGGAAGCGGGGGCTTTTTGCTGGCGCTTCGCCTAATTTCGTGCATCTTCAGATGTGACAAAGGGACTGTCCCTTTGTCACATCTTCGATGTTGTGTGCAGGAAGGGTTACGAGCATGGTCGTTCCGCGCTCCGAGCTCTCTTCGACCTCGATGGAGCCGCCGTGGAGTGCGGCAATCTCCCAGACCAGTGCAAGCCCCAGCCCCACGCCGCCATATGCCCTGCTGCGCGATTTGTCGACGCGAAAGAAGGGCTGGAAGATGCTCGTCTGGTATTGCTCGGGAATGCCCGGTCCCTGGTCGCGCACGCGTAGCAGCACGCGGTCGCCTTCGGCGCAGGCGTTGATTTGCACGGTCGAGTTGGGCGCGCTGTAACGTATGGCGTTTTCGGCCAAGTTGAACAGCAGCCGATAGATTAGCGTATCGCTGCCGATCGTTTGCGCGTCGCCCTCACTTGTAAGCGTGATGTCTTTTTGCTCGGCAAGGGGCGCCAGGTCCGTGAGTACTTCTTCGATCATCGGCGCAAGGTCAATCGCATCGTTGCAAGGGACACTGCGCAGCTCGCTCATCTCGAGCAGGGTCTTTGTCATGTGCGTCATTCGCTCGGTCTGCTCCTGCAGCAGCCCGAGCAGGCTCGCTGTATCGGCGTCGACGTCGGGGTGCTCGGCGCAAAACAGCTCAACCTGGGCCTGCATGAGCGCAAGCGGCGTGCGCAGCTCGTGCGCCGCATTGCCCGTAAACTGTCTTTGTGCGGAAAATCCCTCGTCAAGGCGGGCAATCATGTCGTTAAACGACGCGCTGCAGCGCCTGAGTTCAGAGGGCACGTCCTCGCTGATTTTTGTGTCGGCGAGGTTGTCGGGCCGCACGCTCTCGACTTGCGTCGCAAAGAAGCGCAACGGCCGCAGCGCATGTCCGCTTACAAAGTAGGCCAGCACGCCGCCGAGCAGCGTCACCGCCGCAGTTATATACCAGCTCGTCGCGCCAAACGATTCTTGGGCGTCGTTCACGACGATGGTCAGCGCGTCGTCGAGCTCTTTGTTTGTCGGGTCAAATGAGCTGGGCGAGGCCGCCTCCACCTTGCTGTGCGCCGATAGTTCATTGCCGATCGAGTCCATGTAGCGCATGCCGGAGTAGCCAACCAGGCAATTCATAAGTACGCAGGTTGAACATATCAGCAGTGCCGTCATCAGCGTGATGCGCCACTGCAGAGACAGCCGCTTCATTTGCCGTCCTCCATAACGTAGCCTTCGCCGATTCGGTTGCGGATGGGGTCGTGCCCCAACGCGCCGCGCAGCTTTTTGCGCAGCGACGAGATGTGCACGCGGGTCGCGTTGCTAAAGCTGTTGACGCTGCTGTCCCATACATGCTCGATAAGCTCTTCCTGGCTCACCGGCCGCCCCTGGTTAAGCATCAGGTATTCCAAGATGCCGGTCTCCTTGCGCGTGAGGGATAGGGTCTCGCCGCCCACGGAGGCGAGGCGCGCCTTGGTGTCAAAGCTCAACAATCCACAGGCTAGAACAACGTCGTTTTGCGTAAAGCGCCTGAGCGTGAGACTGCGTATGCGTGCCGCCAGCTCGTCAAGATGGAACGGCTTGGTGAGGTAGTCGTTGGCGCCCGCATCGAGCCCCGCTACCTTGTCGGAGACCTCGCCACGTGCCGAGAGCACAAGCACCTTGGTCTCACAATCAGTTGTCCTGAGTTGCCTGAGCACGGTCATGCCGTCAACATGGGGGAGATTGAGGTCGAGCACGACAAGATCAAAGGTCTCGACATCGAGTAGATCGAGGGCCTGCTGCCCGTCGTAGCAGCAGTCGACGCTATAGGCCAAGTTGCGCAGGCTGCGTGCGATCGCATCGCACAGCGCCCGCTCGTCCTCGACGACCAAGATGCGCATAACGTTCTCCTTGCATAGTCATTCACGCTTAACACGGATTTTATAGTCGGTATGGTCCAATGGGTCGCGAAACGAAAGGAGTGGTCAGATTGTTCAAAGCGATTAAGCCTGTGGCGCAGGTGGCTTTGCTGATCGTTGGGGTAGCCATGGTTGGCTTTGGAATTATGCGCGGCGAGGCAGATGCCGTGCTGGCCAAGGCAATCAGGCTGTGCTTGGAGTGTATCGGAATTGGATAAAAGAAAAAACACTGCATCGCATCTTTTAGCGCGATTTCGTGGATTGATTCAGGCGGCGGCGACGCTTGCGACCAATATTCACCTGCCTAACTTTGCCAAGGGCGGTATCTACCAGGGAGCCGGCAAAGCCGTCTGCGTGCCGGGGCTTAACTGCTACTCGTGTCCAGCGGCCTCGGGTGCGTGCCCCATCGGGTCGTTTCAGTCGGTGGTGGGATCGTCTAAGTTCAGCTTTTCGTATTACGTCACCGGAACGCTCATTCTGATCGGCGTGCTACTGGGACGTTTTGTATGCGGCTTTTTGTGTCCGTTTGGATGGCTGCAAGAGCTTCTGCATAAGATTCCCAGCAAAAAGCTCTCCACGAAAAAGCTCAAGCCGCTCACGTACATCAAGTATGCCGTGCTACTGTTTGCCGTGGTGCTGCTGCCCGTCTTGGTGGTTAACGATGTGGGTATGGGCGACCCGTTCTTTTGCAAGTACATCTGCCCGCAGGGTGTGCTCGAGGGCGCGATTCCGCTGTCCATCATGAACGTGGGAATCCGCTCCGCGCTGGGAAAGCTCTTTACCTGGAAGCTCGCGATCCTCATTGCGGTTGCGGTGCTGAGCGTGCTGTTCTACCGCCCCTTCTGCAAATGGATTTGCCCCCTCGGTGCGTTTTATGCGCTCATGAACAAGGTGTCTTTGCTGGGGATCCAGGTTGACCAGTGCAAATGCGTCTCGTGCGGCAAGTGCGCCAAGGTGTGTCAAATGGACGTGGACGTTACGCGTACGCCCAACCATGCCGAATGCATTCGTTGCGGCAAATGCGTGGGCGCGTGCCCCGTCGATGCTATTAGCTTTCGCTATGGGCTGGGTGTGACGGGCGACAAACCCGCGCAGTCCACGCAAGCCTGCGAAAACAAATAGGTACCTATATAAGTTTCGATATAAACGGAGGAACCATGAAACTGTCAAAAATTGCGGCTCTGTTGATGCTGCCCGTGCTGGCGCTGACTCTCGCGGCGTGCTCTGCCCCCAAGGGCGACGCGAAGGATGCTACGAGCGGCGATGCGCAGATTGCCGAGCTCATAGCGCAAAAGCCGTCGAGCGCCGAGGAGGCGGCCAAGCTGTACCAGCAGCTGCTGCAAAAGGAAAACGAGATCTTTGCGAGCGATAACGCCCTATGGGAAAAGGTGTTCCTTGCGGCCAACAAAGACACTCCCATGATTGAGGACGGCAAGAACTACGGTGACTTCTTGCTCGATACCATCGAGGGCGCCAAGGATCAGTTTGCGGCTGACGAGCTTAAGACGCTTAAGGCCGGCGCGCAGCAGGTCAAGGAGATCGAGGACAAGCTCATGGCGCTGGAGAAGGAGTTCCCCGGATGTGGCAGCACGCCCGGCGAGGGGGAGAGCGTTGATGCCTCGACCGCGGGTATGACCAACGGCGAGAGCGGGGAGACGAAGTTCCCCAGCTTTAAGGGCAAGGACTTGGACGGCAACGATGTAAACAGCGACGAGCTGTTCTCCAAGAACAAGGTCACCGTCATGAACTTCTGGTTTACCACCTGCAAGCC
Organism: Collinsella sp. TM09-10AT; assembly: GCF_003436275.1. GTDB lineage: Bacteria > Actinomycetota > Coriobacteriia > Coriobacteriales > Coriobacteriaceae > Collinsella. Next base: position 9,242 of record NZ_QSOP01000025.1, on the reverse strand, counting down.
GTGCGTGGGAGAGCTGGGCGATCTGGAGAAGCTCAACAAGGAGCTTGCCGAGAAGGGCGGCCAGGTCGTGGGCGTTAATTCCTTTACACTCGATGGCAACAAAGACGCGGTGGCCGATGCTAAGGACGTGCTTTCCAAGAAGGGCGTGACGTATAAGAACATCTGGTTTAAGTCGGACAGCGAGGCCGGAAAGTTCACCTCCAACCTGTACTCGTTCCCGACCACCTACGTGATCGACCAGAACGGTAACATTGTGGGAGAGCCGATTATGGGCGGCATCAACTCCGCTGAGCAGCGCGAGGCGCTCAACAAACTGATCGATCAGGCACTCGCGAAGAGCGAACAGTAAGTCCGTGGGACAGACAACTGAAGGGGAGTCGCTGGAAACAGCGACTCTTTTTTCTGCTTCGGGGTAGCATCATGGGTATGCGTCGAAAGGGCACGCAGCTTTTCGTGCATTGCCTGAGCGGTGCGCGAAGCAACCAAGCTGTGAGTTTTCTTAAGCGTTCTGGGTATGGCAATGTCAAGAATATCGGCGGCATAAGCGGCTACACGGGAAAGGTGGTGCGTTAGCTATGAAGGTGGTTATCGTTGGAGGCGTCGCGGGCGGCGCATCGGCGGCGGCACGTTTGCGCAGACTCGACGAGCAGGCCCAAATTGTCATCTTTGAGCGCACGGGTTTTGTATCGTATGCCAACTGTGGGCTTCCGTACTACATTGGCGGCGTGATAGAAGAAGAGAGCGCATTGACGCTGCAGTCTCCCAAGGGCTTTTGGGATCGCTTTCGCATTGCGGTCAAGACGAGTCACGAGGTGTTTGCCATCCATCCCGATTCGCATACGGTCGAGGTTCGCAATATGCTGACGGGCGAGGAATTTGTCGAGACGTATGACAAGCTCATCCTGTCGCCGGGTGCAAAGCCGATCCGCCCTGCGTTGCCGGGCATCGACTCGGATAAAATCTTTAGCCTACGCACCGTTGAGGACACGCTGCGTATTCACAGCTATGTTCGAGAGCGGCGACCGAGCAGTGCCGTCGTGATCGGCGGCGGCTTCATTGGCGTCGAGACGGCGGAGAATCTGTGCGAGCTGGGGCTCCAGGTGACCCTTCTGCAGCGTCCCGTCCAACTTATGAACAACCTGGATTACGACATGGCGACCCTTTTGCATACCGAGGTGCGTGAGCACGGTATCGATCTGCGCCTCAAGGCCGATGTGACAGGTTTTGAGGAAGTTGATGGCCGCGTTGTCACCCATGTTGCGGGCGATGACCCTATCGGAGCCGATATGGTGCTGCTTGCCATTGGCGTGGCACCTGAGAGCCATCTGGCGCAAGAGGCGGGGCTCGAACTGGGCATCAAGGGGGCTATTGTGGTCAACGACCGCATGGAGACCTCTGCTGCCGACGTGTATGCCGTGGGCGATGCCGTGCAGGTCACGCATCAGGTGACCGGCGAGGACGCGGTCATTTCGCTCGCCGGCCCCGCCAACAAGCAGGGGCGTGTCGTCGCCGATGTCATAGCCGGCATGGACAGCTGCTACCGCGGATCGTTGGGCTCATCGGTTATCAAGGTATTCGACTTGACGGCGGCAAGCACGGGGCTATCCGAAAAGGCGGCACACGCGGCAGGAATTGACTGCGACAGCGTGGTCCTGTCGCCCGGTTCGCATGCGGGTTATTATCCGGGTGCAACGCCCATGACCATGAAGGTCGTCTTCGAGAAGCAGGGATTGCGCCTGCTGGGTGCGCAAATCGTGGGCATCGATGGTGTGGACAAGCGTATCGACGTTCTGGCGACTGCCATCCAGGCAGGCATGCGCGGCGATAGGCTTAAGGATTTGGACCTAGCATACGCGCCGCCGTATTCATCGGCGAAGGATCCCGTCAATATGGCGGGCTTTATGATCGAGAACCTCAATCGCGGCATACTGGCGCAGTGGCATTGGGAGGATGAGCCCAACTTGCAACGCGATGGCAGCGTGCAGCTGCTCGATGTTCGTACGGAAGGGGAGTATGAGCGCGGGCATATCGATGGTTTCGTAAACATTCCCGTCGATGATCTGCGCAATCGCCTGGGCGAGCTCGACCGGGCCAAGCCGGTTTACGTGATTTGCCAGAGCGGCATTCGCAGCTACATTGCTTGCCGCATTTTGGCGCAGCATGGCTTTGAGTGCTTTAACTTCTCGGGCGGCTATCGCTTCTTTGCAGCCGTGACTGAGGCTCGCCGCGGCAGCGCTAACGTTATGCCGTGCGGGCTCGAAAAGTAGCGCGCATTGGAATGTGACAAAGTGACAGCCTCTTTGTCGCATCGGGGATGTTATATGCGGGATGGTGCGCCATGCGGCGTGCTGTCCCGTTCGTTTTTTGGCGCGGTTCGTTACATTCCTCACTGGTATCGGCCAAAAATGAGGATAGAGTAGGACAAACGCGCCGAACGTGAACGGCGGGGGAGCGGGCGAGCGCGCCCGCGCGAGAGAGGTTGCCGTCCATGCTGGATCTCAGAGTTATTTGCAAAAGGTACGTTACGCAGTCGTTTACGCAGGTAGCGCTCGACAGCGTAAGCCTGTCTTTTCGCGATAACGAGTTTGTAGCCATCCTGGGTCCCTCGGGTTCGGGTAAAACTACGATGCTCAACGTCATTGGTGGACTCGACCATTTCGATTCGGGCGACCTGCTGATCGATGGCATCTCGACCAAGGACTTCAACGACCGCGATTGGGATGCCTATCGCAATAATCGCATCGGCTTTGTGTTCCAGAGCTATAACCTCATTCCGCATCAGAGCATTTTGGAAAACGTGGAGTTGGCGCTTACGCTCACGGGCGTGGGGCATGCCGAGCGCCGCCAGCGTGCGCGCAAGGCGCTCGAGGCAGTTGGCCTGGGCGAGCACGTTGACAAGCGCCCGAGCCAGCTTTCGGGCGGGCAGATGCAGCGCGTCGCCATCGCCCGCGCCTTAATCAACGATCCCGAGATTGTGCTGGCTGACGAGCCGACCGGCGCCTTGGACTCAACGACATCCGTACAGGTCATGGATTTGCTCAAGGATGTTGCGCGCGATCGTTTGGTCATCATGGTCACGCACAATCCCGAGTTGGCATACAGGTACGCCACGCGCATCGTCACCCTGGCGGACGGCAAGATCACCGACGATTCAGATCCCTTTGATGCTGCCGAGGCCGCGCGTCGCGAGGCCAAGCCCACGCGCAAAACCTCGATGAGCTTTGTAACGGCGCTGGGGCTTTCTGCCCGAAACCTCATGACCAAGAAGGGCCGTACGGCTATGACGGCCTTTGCAGGTTCGATTGGCATTATTGGCATCGCGGCGATTCTGGCGCTCTCCAATGGCGTAAACGGCTACATCAAAAAGGTCGAGGAGGACACACTCTCGAGCTACCCGCTTACGATTTCCAAACAAGATTACGACCTGTCGTCCATGATGGGCGGGCATGGGGCCACGGATGACGATACGTCCAAGAACGAGGGTTCGTCCGACGACGGCACCGACGGCAAGGCTCAGGGGACCGATAAGATCCCTGTGGTCACGGCCGTAAAGGATATGTTCGCAAGCGTTAAGTCCAACGACATGACGAGCTTTAAGGCATGGCTCGATGCCGGTGGCGACGGCATCGATAAAGAGGTCAACGCCATCCAGTACGGCTACGGTGTATCGCCGGTTGTCTATCGTGCCGGCAAGGGAGACGAGAAGCCCGTGCGTCTGGTGCCCAATGCTATGACCGAGGCCATGAGCGGCGGCGCGAGCTCGGCGGCAACGGTGAGCATGGAATCCATGGGGACCTCGGTCTTTAACGAGATGATTGACGACCAGAGCCTGCTCGACAGCCAGTACGATGTTGTTGCCGGCCATTGGCCTACGTCCGCCAACGAGGCCGTGATGGTACTTTCGAGCCGCGGCACGGTGGGCGACTACACGCTCTATAGCATCGGCGCGCTGGATATCGATGAGCTCAACGACCTGGTTAACAGTGCCATGACGGCCGACGGCAAGGTCGAGACGCCCAAGGCCGGCACCGACTTTACCTACGACGATGCACTGTCCACGACGTTTAAGGTGTTGTCGCCGGCCGATGCCTATCGCAAAAACGAAGAGACCGGCATGTGGACTGACATGTCTGGCGACGCCGACTTTATGAAAGCCAAGGTTGCCGACGGTATTGACGTGCGCATTGTGGGCGTGGTGCGACCCAACGAGACGGCAAACGCGAGCGCATTGTCCCCGGGCATTCTCTATACGCATGCGCTGACTCGCCAGCTTATGCAGCGTGCTGCCGATTCGCAGATTGTGCAGGAGCAGCTTGCCCACCCCGAGACGGATGTCTTTACGGGCAAAACCTTCGACGAGCTGCAGGGCGAAGCCAAGCAGGGCGTGGATCTGGGCAGCATGTTCAGTGTGGACGAGGCGGCGTTGAAGAGCGCGTTCTCGTTCGATGCATCTGCACTCTCGGGTGCTGCCGGTGGCATGGATCTTTCGGGCATCGATTTGTCGGGCCTGGATATTGACCTTTCGGGCGTTGGCAAGGACATCGACTTCAGCAGCATCATGGCAAAAGCACCGGCCCCAGATTTCTCGGGCATCTTTGACGGTCTGGAATTCACGCCCGAGCAAATGCAGCAGGTGGGAACGCTTGCCAACCAGCTGTTTGAGGGCTTTTTGCAGTCTGATCAGTTTAGGGCACTGTCGCCCGAAGATCTTAAGGATGCGTCAAAGCTTGCTGCCGCATTCTCGGCGTATCTTGAGAATGATGCCGCGGCCCAGCAATACCTGGCTCAGCTCAGGGCACTCGGCGGCGATGCCCTGGCCGAGCGTCTGCAGCAGGTGATGGGCGACTATGTGCAAAAGCAGCTGGCTCCGTATTTGCAGCAGTCTATGGATCAGGTGATGAAGGCGGTCAGCGAGCAGATTGCCACGACGGTATCAACCCAGCTCAAGGCGGGTGCGGCAGGGCTCATGGACCAAATGGCGACGCAGATGTCTTCGAGTTTTGCCAACTTGGCGAGCGCCATGCGCGTGGATGCAAACGCCTTTGCTCGCGCTATCCACTTTAGCATGGACGCTGAGGACCTGAGTTCGCTCATGATGAGCTATGCCAAGGCGTCAAAGCTCACCTACGAAAACAATCTGGCCACGTTGGGCTATGCGGACGAGGCGGACCCCATCTCGGTCAAGATTTTCCCGCGCGACTTTGAGGCCAAGGAGCGCGTGCTCGATCACATCGATGCGTACAACAAGCAGGTCAAAGCCGCCGGCCATGATGAACAGGCGATCTCGTACACCGACTACATGGGTATCATCATGGGTTCGGTGACCGACATCGTGAACACCATCAGCTTGGTGCTCATCGCATTCGTGAGTATCAGTTTGGTGGTGAGCTCCATCATGATCGGCATCATCACCTACATCAGCGTGCTGGAGCGCAAAAAGGAGATTGGCATCCTGCGCGCGATTGGCGCGTCAAAGCGCAACGTGGCCAACGTATTTAATGCCGAGACCTTTATCGAAGGTCTCATTGCCGGCGTCTTTGCCATTGTCGTCGTGGTGGCTGTGAGCCTTCCGGTTAATGCCTGGGCGCTTGCGGCCAAGCAGGTACCCAATCTGATGAGCCTGCCCGTGCAGGATGCGCTGGTGCTTATTGCAGTTTCGGTGCTGCTGACGGTCGTTGCCGGCCTGCTGCCGGCCCGCAGCGCATCCAAGAAAGACCCTGTGGAAGCCCTACGCTCCGAATAATGTGACAAAGGGACAGTCCCTTTGTCACATTGGATGAAAAGGCGCGGGAAGGGGGTGGCCCCTTCCCGCGCCTTCTAGTTTGTTTTGCCCATCAGCGTAATACGGACGCTTGGATGGGTGTACTCGTCAAACTCGTCCTCGGGATCCGTATCAAACGAGTAATACGTTTTGATGAGGTCGTCACTCGTCCTGATAGAGATTCTCTCGTAGAGTGAGCCGTTCAAAAATGCCTGCCTAAACTCTTCGGGGAGTTTCTGCGGTGCCAAGAGCTCGGGGCTCACCGTCTTGACGTCAACGGTTTGAACGGCAGAGGAAAGCTCGTCAAGCTCGCGTTCGATGCGGGCAAGGTTATCCTCGAGGCTCGCGCTGGGGTCGACCTCTGCCGCGTAGCTCACTTCCTTGAGCGTCCCCTTGTTGTCAAAGTCCAGATACGTATAGGTCTTCTGGGCGTCGGAGTCGCCTTCGTGCAGATAGCCGCGGACATGATAGCCGTAATCTTGATATCGCTCGTAGGGATCATCGGCGGACACGTGCTCGCATGCGGGCTCTAATGCCTTGCGAGCGATGGCGATCTGCTCGGCCGCGGCCGCCGCGTTCTGTTGCATCTCGATGTTTCCCTGCGCCAGCTGCGGGATATAGGCACCGCACACGATCGCGAGGGGCAGCGCCACAAGCGCGACGATCCACTTTTTTGCACGGGGGATAGGCACGCCACAGGCCTCTGCCATGGCCTTTGCGTTGGCAAAGCTTTCGGCGAGCACGTCTGCCGCGGTGGCGACGGCGCCTACGGCAGCGGCGACTTCTGCCGCGCCGCCCAGGTTGCGTGCGGTCTCGTTGTCGCTGTTCTTGAGCAGGCGCGCGGCGGCCTGCGTACCGATAACACCTGCGATTTGTGCCGAGCGGTCTTTCTCAGCCTGCTCGACGACGAGTCGGTGCTGCATTTCTTTCCACTGCTTGCCGCGCATGCCAAAGCGCGGCGCGAGCGCGCAGTAGCAGAAGATGGCGAGCTCGACGGCGGTGAGCGCCAAGGCGGTCATCATGCCCGTCTCCTGGAAGCTTTCATGATGGAAGACGATATCGTCAATCATTTCGAAGGGAATAATCAAAAAAGGCAGCACAAACGCCATGGCAAGCGCTGCGCCGGCAATCTTGGGATAGATGCAGTATCGCTGGATACGCTTGCGTTCTTGTTCGGAAAGTGTTGCCATGGCTGATCCTTGGTGTCGTAACGGTCGTTGCGGCGCATGGGGCGCGGGGCGCATCAGTTTGAGCTAGCGCTGGATAAGAACATAGAGCAAGATGCTCATCGCGATGAGCAAGAAGCCTGCGATGTTAAACATCAGTGTGGCAAAGTTGCCCACGATGGGGCGTTCGACATAGCTTTTGTCTGGGTTGCTGGGGTTGTAGTACACGGTCATTTGGCTACCGAGGGGCCAAAGCTGCTCCGCGAGGGTGCCTAGGCGGGCGATGGGGCCTGTCTGCACGTGCAGCCAGCCCTTGGCGTCTTCGTAGGCGGTGGCTTGCGTGCGGATGGGGAGTCCCGACAAGCTTTTGGTCTTTATGCCACGGAATTGTTTTTTCGCGCGGTATTGCGTGCCGTCGACGGCGTATTCCAAAACGGGATACATCCTGCCTTCGCCCATAAAGCGATGGTCGATGACCGTTCCCATGGTCACGGCGGTACAGGCCTTGGCTTTCTTGCGAGCGGCGGCTTTCATGAGCGCGCTCACTCCGATAAGCAGGATGCCGATGCCCCCAACCAAGATGAGCGCGAGCAGGGATATCTGCGACGTGATCATGGCGTTCTCCTTTGGCGCGATACCGTCATATGTGACTCAGTATAGAGAACCCCCGCCCTCGGTGGGCGTATTATGTGACAAAGGGACAGTCCCTTTGTCACATTGATTTGAGAATGGATGTTGATGTATTTATCGCTGGCCCCTATGGAGGGGATTACCGGGCATGTGTTCCGTCGCGTGCATGCGGAGTGCTTCGGCGCGCTCGATTGTTATTACACGCCGTTTTTGCCGCCGCCGCGGGTGGGCAATCGCTTTGGCGGCAAGGCGTTTAAAGAGGTCGATCCTGCCAACAACCAGGGACTTAACGTGGTGCCCCAGCTGATGTCCAAGAATGCGGACGAGTTTGTGTGGGCGGCGCAGGTGCTTGCCGATATGGGTTACCGCGAGGTCAACCTCAACCTTGGCTGCCCTTCGGGTACGGTGGTCGCGAAGGGCAAGGGTTCGGGCTTTCTGCGCAATTTGGATGAGCTCGAGGTGTTCTTGAGCGACGTGTGCGAACGCTCGCCCTTGCCGGTGTCGGTCAAGACCAGACTGGGGCTCGAATGCGATGACGAGTACGAGCGCGTGCTCGACCTCTATTGCCGAATGCCGCTGGCGGAGTTGATCGTGCATCCGCGCGTGCAAAAGGACCGTTATACGGGCTCACCGCGCAAAGAGTTTTACGGCGAGACGCTGGAACGGGCGCCGTTCCCCGTGGCCTATAACGGCGACATCTTTGATCTTGAGGACATGGATGCGCTGGTGAAGGCCTATCCCGGAACACGCCACGTAATGTTGGGGCGCGGCTTGCTTGCGAATCCCGCGCTGGCTCGCATGGTTAAGGGCGACCCTGCCGCTACCGCCGCTGAGCTGCAACGCTTCCATGACATGCTGTTTGCGGCCTATGCGGACGAGATTGGGGACAACGCGGTCTTTCGCATGAAGGAGTGGTGGTTCTACGCCAAATGCGCCTTCGCCGATCCCGCGACCGTTCACAAACTCGTACGCAAGACCAAAAAGGTCGATGAATACCGTGCTGCTGTCGACCGTGTCTTTCGCGAGCAGCAGCTTGCGCCCATCGCCCGCTTTTGTGGCTAAATGATCCCTTGGGGACGGAGAAGAACGGATCGCCTGTGCCGGACCCATGCAAAAAACTGTACGCCAGCATCCAAGGATGTCGAAAAATATCGTTTTTGGATGCTGACGTACATGTTTGGTTCGGCAGGGGACTAGGCAATCATTGCATCGAGTGTAATGAGTTCCCTGAGTCGCTCCGTGCGCGTTTGCCCATGGCGCTTTGCCTTTGCGTCAAATGCTTCAAGAACCGATTCGCCCACACGTGCCGATAAAACAACGCTTGGTTCATCGGAAATCGGCGGCCTTCCCAACTTGACGGTGTGGCCCTTCGGCCACTCATCTTTTTCGTATGCCGCTGCGGCTTTTTCTAGCTCACCGGGAGCAAACCCCATCATCTTTTCGAGCTGTTTAGCGTCCATAGCGCCTCCTATCGATCGATTCCGATTTCCCTGAGCACCTTGCGCGTAGGAGGGACAAGGGCGTGGTAAATGATGTAACCATCTCGGTCGGGGCAACATCGAGCAATGAGCTCCATGAGGCGGCTTCTCTTTTTGTATACAATTTTGTAGACAAAAATACAAGTAACTAGTCATTTAAGAACGTCCATTACAGTCGAAATTGTCAGCCCGGGACCGTCTCGGGCT
>NZ_QSOP01000024.1 GCF_003436275.1 Collinsella sp. TM09-10AT | reverse complement strand
AGCCCGAGACGGTCCCGGGCTGACAATTTCGACTGTAATGGACGTTCTTAAATAACCAGTCATTAGGGGCACCCTTGGCATAGCCCGCCCCAGCAATAGATACCACTTCACAGCTCCGTCACAGGTGTAGCGGCTTTGTGTGGGCGCGGCCCGCGCTGATTGAGCCGCCAACCGAGGGGCATAAAGCAGTTGAGCGAAACGGTTTGCCCCTTTGCCGTTCGCTCGAGGATCATGTCCCCCTTTTCCGCGGAAACCCCGGCAGTTGCGAAGAGCTGCTGGGGTTTCTGTCGTTTGTGAGGCTAAGTCGGTACGCAGCGATCGAGACCTTGAGCCGCAAACCCACCGTGCGCAATGCGCACCGCCGCCAACTTGTGAGCGCGGCAACGCCTTCCCTGCCAAGCCCCGCGCTATACTCGTCCGCATGGATATCAAAACACGCAACATAGCAACGCCCGCCGCGGACGCGCCAGCGACGCCACCCGCCTCCGCCCCCGCGCCCGTCGTGGGCCGTTTCGCCCCGTCGCCCTCGGGCCGTATGCACCTGGGCAACGTGTTCAGTTGCCTGTGCGCATGGCTTTCGGCCCGCAGCCAGGGCGGCAGCATCGTGTTACGCATTGAGGACCTGGACGATCGCTGCAAGCGCCCGGAACTTGCCGCCCAATTGATTGACGGCCTGGCCTGGCTGGGGCTGGAGTGGGACGAAGGTCCCTACTACCAACACGACCGCCTAGACCTGTACGAGAGCGCCTTGCGCCGGCTGAAAGACGCCGGCCTCACCTATCCCTGCTTTTGCACACGCGCCGAGCTCCACGCCGCGAGTGCACCGCACGCGAGCGACGGCACGCCCATCTACCGTGGCGCCTGCCGAAGTCTTTCGGCCGAGGAGGTGGCCCGCCGCAGCGCCCTGCGCGCCCCGGCCACACGTCTGCGCGTGCCCACCGTCGACGACCTCGCAGACGACGTGATCGAATTTGTGGATCGCACGTACGGCGCCCAATGCGAAGCACTCGCCACCGAGTGCGGCGACTTTTTGGTGCGCCGCAGCGACGGCGTGTTTGCCTATCAGCTAGCCGTGGTGGTCGACGACGCTGCCATGGGCGTCACCGAGGTCGTGCGCGGATGCGACCTGCTGGGGTCCACGCCGCGCCAGATCTATCTGCAGCACCTGTTGGGACTGCCCACGCCGCACTACGCACATATTCCGCTGCTCATGGCACCGGACGGCCGCCGCCTTTCCAAACGAGACCGCGATCTGGACCTGGGCGAACTCCGCGCCCGCTTTGGCACGCCCGAAACGCTGCTGGGCTGGCTCGCCGGGCAAACGGGCATCGCGCCGGACACCACGCCGCGCTCTGCCGAGCGGCTGGTCGAGCACTTTAGCTGGGATGTTATCCGCGCGCACCGAGAGAACATCACTGTAACGGCCGAGTAGCCAAATACGCCCCACCCCTACGCAACATCCCAGGGCTGGAGTTCGTCGCCCAGGTGAACGATGCAGTCGTAGAGCACGGTATGGCGCTCGGCCGGGTTGGCATCCCGATGAAAATGCCCGTAGTACCAGCGCTTGTAGTCCAAGCGATCTTCCAGCTCATCGAAAAACGCCGTAAGCCGATCAACGGCGGGGCAATTCCAGCCGGGCGCCGGATAGAGCGTGGGCGAAAGCATGCGCGTAGAGCAGGTGTGGGTGACCACGTAGTCGACCTTCCAGCCCACGCTGTCGAGCTTCGTCCGTGCCTCCTCAAAGTTGCGCTCACCCGGCAACTCCTGCGGCCACCAGCTGGAATACGGAATGCGGTATTCCTTGTCCACGCTCGTGGCGCCGCCCATGGTAAAGACCGTTGAGCCGTCGAGTTCAAAAACCTCGCCGCGCGTCAGGCGCCGTATGGGCGAGGTGTCCGACAGGCGCTGTGTCAGTCCGCCGTGCCACAACTCCATGGGTCGCTCCACCCAGTGGTCGAAACGTTCGTGGTTGCCGTCGACGAACAGCACGGTATAGGGGCGCGACTCCAGCCAAGCGATGTCGGCGCACTCCTCGGCAGAGAAATCCCACGGAAAGCCAAAGTCGCCGGCAATGATGAGATAGTCGTCGCTCGTCAGGCTTTCCCCAAGATCCCAATCGCGCAGCTTTTGCATGTCGAGGCCGCCGTGAATATCGCCCGTCACATAGACCGTCATCGGATCACCACTTCCCTGTAAGTCGCTAGCCCACATTCTGCACGATCACTAAGCCAACCGTTCCAGCCCTTCCATCCCTCAGGGCTTACCCCTCGTTCTTCCATCCAAACGGGTCGAGCACCCAAAAAATCAGATCGAGCACGCCGCCGGTCATCATGGCGCCGGCAAAGGCCATGCAAACGTGCAGAGAGCTGGTACTTCGGAGCACGTCGAACGGCCCCAGAACAGCCAGCAGCGCGACCGCTGCGCCGGCTACGCACAGCGCGAGGCACGGCCCCGCGTCCTTGACGCATTTCTTTGCGAGATGTTTGGTGTTGTCACTCATCAATATCGAACTCCTTAGAGGGTCGTTGTTTGGGTACATGCCGCCGCGACATAGCAGGGCGGCAGGGGAAGTGTCCCATGTCGTGCGGACATCAATGGAGAAACCACCTGCTCGACCAACCCTTGACGCCGTTTTGCACTGGCACCCCATCCCCCGCCATCGAGGTCTAATACTTTTCCCGAGAAGTGAACGGCTGTTTTTAGATCCCTGAAACATCCGCATTTTTCGGCGGCAAAATCGCAGGATTTCAGTACCGAAACCGCAGGAAACGGCACTCCTAAAGTGTCGATGCTTCGGGGGCCCGTTTTAGCTCGTTCACTTCTCGGGAAAAGTATTAGACCTTGATTCTTTGCTGCTCCGAGGGCGCGCCGCTTCCTTCTCTGGAACCCTCACTAGCACTGGCACCCCTAGCCGCTACGACCGCAAGCGTGCCTATAATGAGACATGTTTCCTAATGAGAAAGGAATCCAGATATGGACGAAGCCGAATTTGCCAATTTGGACGATATCAGAGATTTTTTCGACCGCGTCGGCACTATTTGCAAAAACGCGTCTTCAACCGGAGAGTTTTATACCAATCCAATAGACGTCAAGGGCTTTATTGAACGGTGCAACAATCCTTGCAAAAATATTTCCGAAAACAGTCCTCATAGAGACCAGGCCTATATACTGGGCGAAACCGTACTTGAGCTAAATAAACTTAATGAAAACAAGCTTAAAGAAATAGAATCTGCCCTTAAAGAAGACAGATGGGATGAATGGTGCGAAGACAACAGCAAAAAGGTATCAGCAGACGATGCTGTTTTCTACCTTGTGCTTAAGTGCCGCACCGACGATCAGCGACATTACCACTTTTACTTTGACAAAGATGCGGTTGCTGAACTCGACGCCTTTGACCCCTTTACTGAAGACGAGAATGGTAAAAAAGTTTTAGATCAGCAGTGGCACGTACTCATCTCCCTGCTCGCCTACCTCGATGTCGCCCACGCCTTAGGCAACGAACAGCACGAATATCATTGCCTTTATCGGTATATTAAAAAATTGGACAAGATAGACTTGAATGCAGCAGAGCTGCAGTTTTACTGCGGTATCTCTATCAAACCCGAATACTGCGGTATCTCTATCAAACCCGAACTTCGCTTAAAGACAAAGGAAGGAAAGCTGGTCAAAAGATATCCTTCTGGAAGAATGAATGAATGGCTTAATAGATCATTGCGTTAATTGAAAGGCAAATAATCGCCCGCCAACCTACTCCAGCCCTTGCCCGCCGTACTTCTCTGTCTCCGAGTCGTAGTTCAGCACGGCGACCGCGCCGTTCTTCATGACGCTCCCGTCGATGTAGTAATGGCTGGCGCCGTCATGCCAGATACCGCGGTAGCCCGCAATGCCCGAGACAGCCTCGGTGTTGATATGCCCGGCGATAACATCTAGGTAGAACTTACGCCCCACGTAATCGGGCAGCGTCATAGTAAACGACTCGTCAGATGTGCCGAGCTTCCAGTACTCCCCGGCACCCTCGTCAATGCCGGCATGCACAAAGACCTGGCCGAAGGGACTCTCGTAAAAGTAAGGGAGCTTGCGAACCCACGCGATGACGTCCGCATGTTCGGCCTTCATGCGTTCAACCGTATAGGCGTAGGCCTCCTCGAACTTCCTGAGCCTCAAAAGGTGCCTAACGTGCTTGAATGCCTCGGCGTCTAAGAAGCTCTTGGCCGTTGCCAGATTGCTGTCGGCAAGTATCCATGCCTGCGTAAAATTAAGGTCGTTTACCTCGTCAATGTACTCGAGGAACATCTCCTCGTGGTTGCCGCGCAGCGCCACGACGCGATCGCCGTACCGCTTTTGCAGGTCCATGACGAGCTCGAAGACCCCGAGTGAATCGGGGCCTCGGTCGCAATAGTCGCCAAGCAAAACCAGCTTGGAGTCCTCGGCATCGAGGTCGATGGTGGAAAGCGATGCCTTAAAGGCGTCCAAGCACCCGTGAATGTCACTCATAGCGTAGATATGCACGTATGACCCCCTGTTTGCGCCGGGACCCCACTCGTTTGTGCCATGCGGCACGGCGGCCCCTCTGATTTCGCGGGCGCCAGGCAGCTTTGCCCTGTCACGCCCATCAATATAGTTAAAAGTATATCTCGCCGTGCGGACACAAATTTATCCTTGGGCTCAAGCCGCTCGTCTGCGCTTGGCCTCCGCCCCACCCAAAAACTCATCCAACATTAATCTTGGCTCAAGAATCGCTTAATCTATAACCTGCACTATAGAGTTCGACAAAGGGCGGGGCGGCGCCGCGCAACGCAGGCCGCCGAACGCAACGCTCGCGCCCGAGCAAATTGCCCGGCGTCGCGCCCATCGAACGAAAGGACAGGTCATGGACGACCTCGAAAAAGTTGAAACCATCCGCACCAAGTGCAACGTGAGTTACACCGATGCCAAGGCGGCGCTCGACGCTGCCGACGGCAACGTTTTGGATGCCATCATTTGGCTCGAGTCGCAGGGCAAGACCCAGACCACGTCGGCGCATGCCGCCACCGAGTCCGCGCCAGTCGATGAGCCCTCTGCCGAGATGGTCGCCGCGCAGGTCGCTTACGAAAAGTCGAGCGAAAAGACCGACTTCTCCAAGAAGATGGACAGCGTGTGGGAGTACCTCAAAAAGCTCTTCCGCCTGAGTCTGGACACCAAGTTTATCGCCACGCGCCGCGATGCAATCATCCTCAACATCCCCATCCTGATCCCCATCGTCGCGCTGTTTGCCTGGGGCGCCACGATATGGCTGATGCTGCTTGGCCTGTTCTTTGGCATGCGCTACCGCATCGATAGCGACGGCGACGTGCCCGGCAGCATCAACAACCTGATGGACAGCGCTGCCAATGCCGCGGACGACATCAAGCAAAATCTGAACGACGACAAGTAATCGCAGACGGGGGCACGCATGGCACGGATCTTGATCGTAGAGGACGAGGAGAAAATCGCCCGCTTTGTGACGCTCGAGCTGGAGCACGAGGGCTACCAGGTGGAACACGCCGCCGATGGCCGCACCGCCGTTGACCTGGCGCTGGAGCGCGACTACGATCTGATTCTGCTCGACGTACTGTTGCCGCAGCTCAACGGCATGGAGGTCTTGCGACGTGTCCGCAAGCACAAGGATGTGCCGGTGATTATGGTCACCGCGCGCGATGCCGTGATGGACAAGGTGGCCGGGCTCGATGCCGGCGCCGACGATTACCTGACCAAGCCGTTTGCGATTGAGGAGCTGTTCGCACGGATCCGCGTGGCGCTAAAGCGCTCGGAGGCTGTGCGGACGGCTTCGGGCGTTGGCGGCGTTGGGGCGGGCGGTGCGGGCGGGTGCGCCGTTGCGATACCCCCGGCTGGCGACTCGGCCCAGACCGCTGCCGCGCCCTCCCCCGCCGCACTCGCCGTGGGTTCGGTCGCGCTCGATCCCGACCGCCGCGAAGTCACGGTCGGCGGCTCGCCCATCGCGCTCACGGCCCGCGAGTTCGACGTCCTCGCCCTGCTTATGACGCATGCCGAAACCGTACTCACGCGCGAGCGCATCGCGCACGAGGCGCTGGGCTACGAATACGTGGGCGACACCAACAACGTCGACGTGCACATCGCGCACCTGCGCGCCAAGATCGAAGACGCCGGCGGTGCCCGCATCATCCAGACCGTGCGCGGGGTGGGCTATGTCTGCCGCGCGTAACGCCGAGACCAAGCGCGTCACCTCCATCGCCCGTGCCATCAACTGGAGCTACATGTGGCGCCGCCTGGCGAGCTACATCTGGCTCGACCTGTGGCTGCTGGTTGCTGCGGCGGCGATCCTCATCTATGGCTATAACCAAACGCTGCCCGACGGCGCGTTTACCGCGGGATGGATCCCCGGTGCCGCCGTCCACGACATGTCGCTGACGCCCGCGCACGGCTGGGACCCCGCCACGCTCACCTATACCGTCGAGCTTGCGCGCACCACCAAGACCTTCCCCCTCGCGCAGGACCTCATCGCGCTGTGGCCCCTCTATCTTGTCGTTGCAGGTGGGCAGGTCATCAGCGTGCTCAACATGCTCGGCGGCGCCCGCCGCGTGCGCCGCACCATGGCGCCGCTCAACGATCTGGCCCTGCGCGTGGACGAACTCGGCCGCATGCAGCTCTCCGGCGGCAAGATGGAAACACTGGAGCAGGCCATCGAGCGCGCAAGCGTCGACTCGCCGAGCGTCACTACCGGCGACGCCGACCTGGCAAGCATCGAGGTTGCACTCAACCGCCTACTGCGCCAGATGCAAGAGGCCAAGCTGCAGCAGATGCGCTTTGTCAACGATGCGAGCCACGAGCTGCGCACGCCCATCGCGGTGATTCAGGGCTACGTGAACATGCTCGACCGCTGGGGCAAAGACGACCCGGACGTGCTGGCAGAGTCCATTGCCTCGCTCAAGGCCGAAAGCGAGCATATGCAGGAGCTCGTGGAGCAGCTGCTGTTTTTGGCGCGCGGCGATGCCGGGCGCACGGTCCTGCGGCGTGCGAATACTAACCTGGCCGCACTGGTCGGCGAGGTATGCGAGGAATCGCAGATGATCGATGCCGCGCACACATATCGACTGGCGTACGATGCCGCACTTACCAGCGACCCGCGCTGCGACGCGCCCGTTGACGTGGCGCTCGTGAAGCAGGCTCTGCGCGTGATCGTGCAGAACGCCGCCAAGTATTCGGACGCGGGCACATCCATCTCGTTTGGCGTGACGCCGGATGCGGGCGCGGGCACGATCGACATAAGTGTTGAGGACGAGGGCATCGGCATGAACCAGGAATCCGCAGCCCACGCGTTTGAACGGTTCTACCGCGCCGACAACGCACGCGATGCCGGCGCGCAGGGCTCGGGTCTGGGACTTGCCATTGCCAAGTGGATCGTCGACAGCCATGGCGGTGTCATTGGCGTGACCTCAGTCGAGGGCGTCGGCAGCCGCTTTACGATTCGCCTGCCGCGCTAGGAAGCCCCTCGGCATAAATAAAGGGATAGGGCCACACGGCCCTATCCCTTTTTGCTAGCTATGGCAGCTTGTGCGCTACTCGCGGCACAGATGCACGGCGAAACCGGCGAACTCGCGCTTAAAGTACACGAGCTTGGTACCGCCGTCGGGCAGCAGCACGCGCGACTCCTCGTTGACCTCGAGCCCGCGCTCGGCAAACCACTTCTCGGCCGCATCGATGTCGTTGACGGCAAAGCCGATGTGGCCCTTGGTGCCACGACCGTTCTGCTTCATGACCTCGATCAGCGAATCGTTAAAGTACGAAACCGGGGTCTCGATAACGGGCAGGCCCATCATCGTCGAGAACAGCTCCGCGATCTCCAGGGCATCTGCCGGGTCGGTGGCGTTAATGCCCACATGGGCAACGCGCATGCCAAAGAGCTCGACCGGATTGGCGTTCTGCTCACTCATACAGTCAGCGCCTACTGAGCCATGACGTCGAGGACGGCCTTCTCGGCAGCGACGCGGTTCATGCCGGTCATGAAGGGCACGCCGCTCACGTACGGGCAGGTGAGGCCCTCGGGAGCAACGGTGGTGGCGATCAGCAGGTCGGCGCCCTCGTCGCAAGCGTCCTTGGCCTCGGAGATGGCGCACTGCACGATCTCATACTTGCCGGCATAACCGTTGGCGTCGAGCATGGTGGCGACCTTCTGGGCAACGAGCGTGGAAGTAGCAGCGCCAGCACCGCAAGCCAAAACGATCTTCTTCATAGGTAATGTCTCCCTTCATGGTTTACTTTAGGTAAGTGTACCGCAGCGAGCGATGGCACTCAGCCTCGATGAGCTTTTATGCCAGTTTGCTTGTGCGCTGCGTATAATACATCTAGTACGTGTTGTCATACCGCTCGCTTTATGAGCGACTAAGGATCCTAACATGCCCGATTCCCGCACACTCTGGACCGCCGTCGTTATCATCTGTATCGCCGTGTCGGTGTTCTTTAGCGTCAAAAAACGCACTACGTTTAAACGCCTGCAACAGTTGATGGCCGCCAAACAGTGGGCCGAGTTCGATCGTTTGCTCGACGGCAAACTCACCAGCATGCTGTACCCGCGCTACAACCGCGACTACCTGCGTCTGAACTCCTATCTGCTGCGCGAGGACCACGAGCGCGCCGGCGAGATGTTCGACCTGCTGCTGGGACTCAACCTGCCCAAGATGCAGCGCGTCGACCTGGTGATCAAGGCCTTTAACTACTACGTTGGCCAGGAGGACCGCAAAAAGTCCAAGGAGCTGCTGCATGAAATCAAGGGCTTTGAGGGCGGTCAGGCCGAGGCGGTCGCGCACGAGTGCCAGCTGATGTACGACACGATGATCCTCAAGCGTCACAACGACATTCCCGAGCTGGAGCGCATGCTCGAGGATGTCGGCGACGATCCGGTCAAGCGCTGCCGCTTGGAGTACCTGCTGGCCCTGCAGTACCAGAACAAGGGCGACGAAGCCAAG
This sequence comes from Collinsella sp. TM09-10AT, assembly GCF_003436275.1. Lineage (GTDB taxonomy): Bacteria > Actinomycetota > Coriobacteriia > Coriobacteriales > Coriobacteriaceae > Collinsella. Next base: position 22,513 of record NZ_QSOP01000024.1, on the reverse strand, counting down.
TTTGCCGAGTACTTGGAAAAGTCAGGCCAGCACTCGATGGCCGTCAACGCGTAACGGACGGCTTGTGCTAGACTTCTAGTCTCACGGGGGCGTGGCGGAATTGGCATACGCAGGAGACTTAAAATCTCTCGCCGCAAGGATTGTGGGTTCGAGTCCCACCGCCCCTACCATATGGCTTTTACGGGCCCGTGTCCCTTTGAGATGCGGGCTCGTTTCTTTTGGATGCCGGTGGGACTCGAACCCGCGAGGGGGCGAGCGTCAAGCGGACGCGCAGCGTCCGTAGCGAGCCGGCGAGGGCGCCGACAGGCGGCCGAAGCCGGTGCGCATTTGCGCAGCAAATGCGCGGACGTCCCACCGCCCCTACCATGTATTGTTTACGAGCCCGTATCCCTTTGAGATGCAGGCTCGTTTCTTTTGGATGCCGATACAGATGGTGAGTTGCGGTGGAATAGGGACTGTTTGGGGCCCGAAAGGGCGATTTTAGTCCGTATTTCACCGCAACTTATGAGGGGATGGTTAAAGGGTGCTCAGGCTCGGGGTCCAGGCGATGGTGGGGGTCGCGCCGTCGAGAACCTCGTTGATGGTGGCGGCCATGCCGGCGAGTAGGCTGTTCTCGCTTACGGTGAGCGTGTCGTAGTTGCCGGCGCGCATGAGCTCGCGAATTACCACGGCACCGGCCAAGATCACGCCCGCGCGCTTGGGCTGCACGCCCGGCAACGCGGCAATGCCCGCAACATCCAGCGCGGACATACGCTCGATGGCAGCCGAAACCTGCTCCATCGAAAGCTCGCGCAGGTGCACAAAGCTCGAATCGTACGGTTCCAGCTCATGAACGAGCGCCACGAGCGTGGTGACGGTGCCACCCACCGCGACCAAGCGCTCGGCGCGTTCAAAATTGCTCGGCAGGCCTTCAAAATAGGCAGCGAACTGCTCGCCCGCCCAGTTGGCGACGGCAGCAAGCTCGCCGTCCGTTGGCGGCAATGCCGAGAAAAACCGCTCCGTCACACGACGGCAGCCAATGTCCAGCGAACGCGTGCCCTCCAGCGCAAAGACCCCACGCTCCGGCGCATAGACGCCCGTCGCGAGCTCCGTGGATCCGCCGCCCGAATCGGCAACGATGATGCGCTCGCCAGCGAAGTCGTGCGCCACGCCAAAAAATGTCAGGCGTGCCTCGACCTCGCCCTGAATCACCTGCGGTTCGAGCCCCAGCTCGCGCAGGCCGTCCAGCAGCAGGGCGGCATTGGATGCATCGCGCGCGGCGCTCGTGCAGGTGGTGCAGATGCACGCGGCCCCAAAGGCACGAGTCTCGTCCAAAAACATTCGGCACGCAGCGAGCACGCGCTCAACGGCCGCCTCGCAAAAGCGGCCCGTCGCGTCCACGCCCTCACCCAGGTCGGTAATCTCGGTATGCTTGGACGAGTCAACGATCGCACCGCCCTCGACCTGGGCCAGCACCAGTCGCGACGACACCGTCCCTAGGTCGATCGCCGCCACCTTATATCGTTTGTCGCAATGCGTCATTGCAGGCCCCCTCCGAACAATCCTCGCCTATTCGCCGCTGGACGCGACCGTCTGACCCTCGACGCCGTTAAATCCAAACAGCATGTCGAGCGTCTGGATGTACCACGGCACGTCCTTGCCCACCTCTTCGATCTCTTTGGCCACTTCGCTGGCCTTTTTGGCGTTCGACGACTTCTTGCTCGAAGACGAATCCGAATCGTCGTCCAGGCCCAGCACGTCAATCTTGGTCTCGCCGGGCATCACCAGGCCCAGATCCTCGGTCGCCGCGTCCTTAATGCCCTCCTCCGAGAGCAGTTTGTCGACGCTTTTCTGCAGCTCGTCGTTGTACTGCTGGCGAATCTCGACCTGCTTGGCCAAGATGTCGCTCGAGCGTTTGGCAACGTAGAGGTCGCGCACGGGAAAGTACAGGCTCACGAGCACCAGGGCAACGACAATACCGATAAACAGTCCACGCTGGGGCCCATGGGTAAAGTCGTAGATTGCCTTAATCACCGCGTTGTCGTTGGCGTAGTGCATGAAGTCCGAGCCCGAAAGACGGCTCGAGGGCTTGGTCGACTTGTCGTGCGCTTGAGCAGACGGGCGCGATTCGTACGTCGCGCGCGACGGACGGTCCGGGCGATGCGTCGACATATTCGTTTGAGCATGGGAGTGCGAAGTGCCCGGCGTGCGATGCGTGGGACGGTCAGCACCCGTATATTCGGGCCCGCCAAGCTGCACCGAATGCGCGCGGCGAGACGACGGCTCACGCGAACCGGCGGAATAGTACCTGTTGTCGTAAATCTGATCCATGTGCGCCTTGTGCGGTTGAGGTTTGTTTGCGCTAAGTATTCTAGTTATAGCACGAGCGCGCGCACCGCCTTCGGCAGCCTTTGCTCGACATAAAAAAGGCGCTGAGCCACACGGCCCAGCGCCCAATAGCGGCCATCAGAAGTGGAACGGAGCCGAGTCAACCCCGCCCCCGCGAGCACCGCTTGTTTAGCGAATGTTGTAGAACGCAGACTTGCCGGCGTAGCGCGCGCTGCCCTCGAGCTCGTCCTCGATGCGGATGAGCTGGTTGTACTTGGCGATACGGTCACTGCGGCACGGGGCGCCCGACTTGATCTGGCCGGCGTTAACGCCCACGACCAGGTCGGCGATCGTGGAGTCCTCGGTCTCGCCAGAACGGTGGCTCACGATGCAAGCGTAGCCGGCCTCCTTGGCGGTCTCGATGGCCTCGAGCGACTCGGTGAGCGTACCGATCTGGTTAACCTTGACCAGGATCGCGTTGGCGGCACCCAGCTCGATGCCCTTCTTGAGGCGCTCGGTGTTGGTGACGAACAGGTCGTCGCCCACCAGCTGCACCTTGTTGCCAATGCGGCGGGTAAGCTCGACCCAGCCGTCCCAGTCCTCCTCGGCCATGCCGTCCTCGATGGAGATGATGGGGTAGGTGTCAACGAGCTTTTCCCAGTAATCGACCATCTGGGCACTCGTGTACTCCACACCCTCGCCCTTGAGCTCGTACATGCCGGTCTCGGCGTTGTAGAACTCGGTCGATGCCGGATCCATGGCATACATGAAGTCGACGCCGGGCTTAAAGCCGGCCTTCTCGACGGCCTTGGTGATGTACTCGAACGGCTCGGCATTGGTCTTGAGGTTGGGGGCAAAGCCACCCTCGTCGCCCACGCCGCCGCCCAGGCCTGCCTCGTGCAGCACGCCCTTGAGGGTGTGATAGACCTCGGCGCACCAACGCAGGCCCTCGGCAAAGCTCGGGGCGCCCACCGGCATGATCATGAACTCCTGGAAGTCGACGTTGTTGTCGGCATGCACGCCGCCGTTGAGGATGTTCATCATAGGCGTGGGCAGCAGATGGGCGTTGACGCCACCCAGGTACTGGTACAGCGAAAGACCCGCCGACTCGGCAGCGGCGCGGGCGACGGCCAGCGACACGCCCAGAATGGCGTTAGCGCCGAGCTTGGTCTTGTTGGGGGTACCGTCCGCGGCGATCAGCGCGGCATCGACGGCGCGCTGGTCGAAGGCATCGAGACCCACGACGGCATCGGCGCACTCGTTGTTGACGTGCTCGACGGCCTGCGAGACGCCCTTGCCCAGGTAGCGACCCTTGTCGCCGTCGCGCAGCTCGCATGCCTCAAAGGCGCCGGTCGAAGCGCCCGAAGGCACCATCGCGCGGCCGAAGCTGCCGTCCTCGAGCACGACCTCGACCTCGACGGTGGGATTGCCGCGGCTGTCGAGTACCTCGCGACCGTAAACGTCCAAAATTTCACTCATGTTGTCTCCCTCTCACTTGGAAACATAGTGGATGCAAGCGACCGGCTGACCGTGCACCGTCGGTGCGTCTCCGTAAGTTAGCCATGTCGCACTTTTTGCATTATGCCCTAAGTTAACCGAGGGATACATATGAATTGGAGAAATCATTCTTTGGGGCGCTTGTTTTTGCACCGAGCATTCATCTCTAGAGGTCGCCCCCCCCCATTAAATTCTTCTATCGGCATACCGTCTTTACCTGGCTTGCGAATGAAAGAGCCAATAATGTGCTTTTACATCGTGCAAAGTTCTGGATATCGTGCAAATCTAAGGGTCTGAAGTTCTGGATATCGTACATAATCAGGTTATAAAAGTTCTGGATATCGTGTACGAGGTAGCCGTGCTTAAACGAAAAGCCTATGACAAACTACTAAAATGGAAGCATGAAAGCGCTGGTAAAACAGCACTTCTTATTGAAGGAGCCCGTCGCGTCGGCAAGAGCACGCTTGCCCGCATGTTTGGAGAAACCGAATACAAGTCCTGCCTTGTCATTGATTTCTTTCAAGCACCTGCCGAAGTTAAGCAATATTTTGAGGACTACCGCACTGACTTCGACTCGCTCTTCCTCTATCTCTCGGTTTTCTATAACGTCAAACTCTATGAACACGAGACGCTTATCGTCTTTGACGAGGTCCAGATGTACCCGCAAGCACGCGGACTCATCAAGTATCTCGTTGCAGACGGACGTTACGACTACATCGAAACTGGATCCCTGCTCAGCATCAAGCAGAACATTAAGGATATCGTCATCCCATCCGAGGAAGAGTCTCTGGAACTTGAGCCCCTCGACTTTGAGGAGTTTCTTTGGGGCATGGACGAAAAGGGGCTGGCCGATCTCATTCGCATGAGTTTTAACAAGATGAAGCCGCTCCCCGATGCCCTACATCGCAGAGCGCTCTCCCTTATGCGCGAATACATGCTCGTAGGCGGCATGCCTGAGCCGGTATCCATCTATGTTGAACAGCGCGCTTTTGCGCCCGTCGACGCTTCGAAGCGCCGAATCGTCCAGCTCTATCGCAACGATATCTCTCGTTTTGCAACCGGTTACGAATTCAAAGTCGTCTCCGTACTCGATGGCATCCCGGGTCAGCTCTCTAGGCACGAAAAACGATTCAAGCTTTCCTCACTTGATAAAAACGCACGCATGCGCACCTACGAAGAAGCCTTCTTTTGGCTGGCAGACGCGCGAATTGCCAATATCTGCTATGCCGCAAGCGAACCGAGCGTGGGCCTTTCACTCAGCATGGAGCAAACGGCCCTCAAGTGCTACATGGCAGACACCGGCCTGCTCGTAACGCTTGCCTTCTCTGGCAACAACGATACCGATGAAGACGTTTACAGGGCCGTGCTTCGCGGCGACATCGGATTGAACGAAGGAATGCTTACCGAAAACTACGTTGCCCAATCTCTAAAGGCCAATGGACACAGGCTCTTCTTTTATTCCCAAAGCGGAAAGAAGGAGGGGGAGGAGCGCATGGAAATCGACTTCCTCGTTACCCGACCCTATGTCAACGCCGCTGGAAAGCCGCGCATCAGCCCCATCGAAGTTAGGTCGCCGCGCAAATACGGGACCATCTCCCTCGATCGGTTCCGCGCACGCTTTAACAAAAAAATCGGGACGGCATATGTGCTGCATCCTAAACAACTCGAGTGGGATGCCGAAGCACAGCTGGCACATCTTCCGCTGTATATGGCTTTTTGCTTGTAGAGACCTCTCTGTGAATGGATGCCGTGAGAAACGCAGGTCTCACTCGCTTGCTTTTGCTTGGTCCCACAGGTCATTGAGTTGAGCGGTTGAGCAGACGGCGAGGTCATCGCCCGCCTCGCGCGCAGCAGCCTCCATCGCGGCCCAGCGGCGGCGGAACTTTGCCGTACTGGCACGCAGGGCGCTCTCGGCGTCAATTCCCTCCTTGCGCGCAACGTTGACCAGGGCAAAGAGCAGGTCGCCAAACTCCATCTCGCGCTCGGGAGAACCGGGAGCCTCGGCCTCAAACTCGGCACGCTCCTCGGCAACCTCGTCCCACACGTCCTGGACCGTCTCCCACTCAAAGCCCACGGCAGCCGCCTTGCGCGACACCTTCTGAGCCTGCATCAGCGCCGGCAGGTGCGTGGGCACACCGTCGAGCAGACCCTCGGGTGCGGCCCCGACTGCCGCCACGGCCTGGTCTTTGGCGGCCTTCTCGGCAAGCTTGACCTCGTCCCAAATCTTGAGCACCTCGTCGGAGTTGTCGGCATCCGCATCGCCAAACACGTGCGGGTGACGACGGATGAGCTTGGCGTCGATATCGCGCGCCACATCGGCCAGCGAAAACTCGCCGGCATCCGCCGCAATCTGCGCATGCAGTACGACCTGCATGAGCACGTCGCCCAATTCCTCGCGCAGGTGTGCCGCGTCGTCGGCCTCGATGCAGTCGAGCGCCTCGTAGGCTTCCTCGATCATGTTCTTGCCAATGCTGCGGTGCGTCTGCTCGCGGTCCCACGGGCAGCCGTCGGGCTGACGCAGGCGCCAGATGGTCTGCACCAGATGCTGCAGCTCGGCCGACGCGTCTACCAGCGTGGACAGGTCGCGCGAGCCCTCGGCATTTTGCTGAGCCAGCTGCTCTGCCATGGTTATTCCTCCTCCAGGATCACGTGACGGAACGCGCCGTCCTCGTAGATGCCATAGCTGTGCGTACCGTCCTTGGGAATGCTCACGCTGCCGGGGTTGAAGAGCCACAGGCCCGGGTGCGCCTCGCTTGCCTCGTTAACCTTGATGTGCGTGTGGCCGTAGACGAGCGCGGAGCCCTCGGGCAGCGCGGGCGCGTGATCAACGCTGTTATGCATGCCAGCGCCAAAGACGTGGCCATGCGTCAGGAACAGCTCGCGGCCGGTCTCGTCGAACAGCGTGGCGTAGTCGGCCATGACGGGGAAGTCGAGGACCATCTGGTCGACCTCGGCGTCGCAGTTGCCGCGCACCGCGATGATGCGGTCGGCCAGGGCGTTGAGCAGCGGAATCACACGCTTGGGGGCATAGTCGCGCGGCAGGTCGTTGCGCGGGCCGTGGTAGAGCAGGTCGCCCAGCAGAACGATGCGGTCGGGCTGCTCGGATTCGATAGCGGCGACCAGGCGCTCGGTCCAGTATGCCGAGCCGTGGATGTCGGAGGCGATGAGGTATTTCATGGGTGGTCCTTTCGGTGGGGTTAATTGGATTGGCGCGGCACGTCACTCGCCCGCATCACTCAAATCGCAGCGCCGCGCTCTGAGCCGCCTGCATCACGCGCTGGAGCGGCGCGTTGTGCTCGCGGGCAAGACGGGCACAATCCTCGTACTCGGGTGCCGCGCGCTCGCTGCCGTCGGGCAGGGTGGCTACTTTGACGGCCACCTCGCCCCAAGGCGTCGCTACCTGCTCAAAACGACGCGGCAGGCAGACGCGTTCCATCACCTGGCGACGAACGGCGTTGGTCGTGGTCTCCAAAAAGATAATCGTCTGTAGGCGCTCGATATCCTCGTGCGAGCAGATCACCTGCAGCTGCCAGCCGGGGCGACCTTTTTTGCAGTAGAGAGGCAGCCAGTGCACCTCGCGCGCACCTGCCTCGCGCAGGCGGTCGGCGGCATAGGCGAGTACCTCGGGCGATGCATCGTCGATGTCGCACTCCAGCTTGACGATGGTTTCGGGCGCATCGGTCTCGCGGGACAGCGGAGATGTACTTCCACGTTGCATACGGTCCGGATCCTTTCCGCACGGGCTCGTTTTGTTCACCCAAACGCTAGCACATCGGACGTGGCACAGGCGTGACTTTCGTCCGTCGCCGCCCTCGCCCCTATCCAAACATGTACATCAGCCTCCAAACATGTCATTTTTTGCAGCTTTCGGAGGCTGACGTACACGTTTTGGAGCGGGGCCGCACACGATCAGAATTGCGCCTGCACTCCGTCCGCCATAAAGTTCGCTGCACTCAACAATTTTGGACTTTCTACGCAGTTCATCGGCTAAAAAATTACCCTCGGCATACTTACCTGCTGCACGATGTTACTCTAGTTGCATTTGGCTAACTAATCGGCTGCCGAGGACCCCGCCCGACACCGTTACGGCATCGGAGGTTTCATGTTCGAGAAGCGGCTCTTCTCCCTGGTTCCGCAGGCAACGCCCTACATTGTGGCGAGCGTCCTGTTTAAATGGATCGCGCTCATGGCAAACATCACGGTGATGTGGGTGCTTGCGCGCATCTTGGGCGGCATCGTCACGGACGGTCTTTCCGCCGCGCTCGCCGTCGATGCCCTCGCACAGGCGGCCTTGCCGCTCGCCGGCGCCATCATCGTGCGCGCCGCCGCCATCTACCTGGCCCAACGCGCCGGCGACAAGGCCGCATTCGAGGCCGTCCGCCGCGTGCGCTCGCTCGTCTACGATAAGCTCACCGCACTCGGCCCCTCCTACACCGAGACCGTCCCCACCGCCGAGGCCGTCCAGACCAGCGTCGAGGGCGCCACGCAACTCCAGGTATACTTTGGCGGCTATCTGCCGCAGCTCTTTTTTGCCGGCCTGGCACCCATCACGCTGTTCGTGCTGCTCGTAGGCCAAGCGGGACTTCCCGCCGCGCTGCTGCTCGTATGCGTCCCGGTCATCCCCATCTCCATCATGATGGTCATGCGCAACGCAAAAAAGATCGGTTCCGAGTATTGGGGCAGCTACGTCGATCTGGGCGGCATGTTCCTGGAGGCCGTTCAGGGTCTTACCACCCTTAAGGTGTATCAGGCCGACCGCGACTGGCACAAGCGCATCAACGCCGAGTCCGAGCGTTTCCGCACAGCGACCATGCGCCTGCTGGTGATGCAGCTGCGCTCCATTTGCGTTATGGACCTGGTCGTCTATATGGGCGCCGCGCTCGGCATTATCGTAGCCACGCTGCAGCTCGCCACGGGCAAAATTGGCTTTGAGGCGGCCTTTCTAGTCGTCTTTCTGTCGCAGGAGTTCTTTTTGCCCATGCGCCGCCTGGGATCGCTGTTCCACACGGCCATGAACGGCATGGCCGCCTCGCGCCGCATGTTTGGCATTTTGGATACGCCCGAGCCCGAGCGCGGCGATGTTGAGCTTGACGGTCGCGGCGATATCGAGCTCGCGGGCGTGAGCTATGCATACGGCGACCGCACGGTGCTGGACAGCGCCAGCGCGACCATTGCGCACGGCTCGCTCGTGGCACTCGTGGGCGAAAGCGGCGGCGGCAAGTCCACGCTCGCGGGGATTATCGCGGGCCGCAAGGGTGCCTACCGTGGCAGCGTTCGCATTGGCGGCGTCGAGCTGCGCGATGCCACGGCCGCCTCACTCATGCGTGCCGTCACCCTGGTGCCCACCAACGGCTACCTGTTTGCCGGCACCCTGCGCGACAACCTGCTGCTCGCCCAGCCCAACGCCACCGACGCCGAGCTTTTGCGCGCGCTCGGCCGCACGCGCGTGGCGGCCTTTGTGCAGGCCAACGGCGGGCTCGACATGGTGATTAACGAGGGCGGCACCAACCTTTCGGGTGGCCAGCGCCAGCGCGTGTGCATGGCACGCGCCCTGCTGCACGACTCGCCGATCTATGTGTTTGACGAGGCTACGAGCAATGTGGACGCTGCGAGCGAAGCCGCGATCGGCGAGGTCATCGCATCGCTTGCCGGCGAGCACACTGTAATTGTGGTGGCACACCGCCTGTCGACGATCGTGGACGCCGACCAGATTCTGGTGCTGGAACGCGGTCGCATTGCCGAGCGCGGGACTCACGGCGAGCTCTTGGCAACCGCGGGCGCCTATGCGCGCATGCGGAACAGCCAGGAGCAGCTCTCGGCATATGCGTATGCGGAGGGTGATGCCGAGGATGCCGGCGCGGTTGAGGCTGTTGACGGCAGCACCGCCCGTACCGATGGCCTCAACGGTGCCGGCTCGTCTTCCGCTGCCGCGGTGCCTGACTCCGGCCGCGCCCGTCGCTCGGCGCCGTCCATCATGTGGCGCATGATGGGGCTCGTCCGACCGCTTGCCGGCTGGCTTGTGCTAGCCGTCGCGCTGGGCAGCATTGGCATGCTCACCGCCGCGTTCGTGCCGGCCTTTGGCGCCCTTGGCCTTATGGCCGCGCTGGGCCGCAACGCCTTGGGGCTTGGTCTTATCGTCACATGCGCGGCCTGTGCCGCCTGCGGCATCGCGCGCGGGCCGCTCCACTACGGCGAGCAGCTCTGCAACCATTACATCGCATTCCGTCTGCTCGCACACATTCGCGACCTGGTGTTTGGCGCCCTGCGCCAGCTCGCCCCCGCCAAGCTCGAGGGCCGCGGCAAGGGCGAGCTCGTGAGCCTGGTCACCTCGGATATCGAGCTGCTCGAGGTCTTCTACGCGCACACCATCTCGCCCATTGCCATAGCTCTGGTCTGCACCGTTGTGTTTGAGGGCTTTTTGCTGGCTGTGAGCCCCGAGCTCGCGGGCATCGCGCTCGTGGCCTACGCGGTCCTGGGCGTGCTGCTGCCCCTGACCTCGGCCAAGGCATGCGGCACCACCGGCCGCCAGAGCCGCGAGGGCGCCGGTAAGCTGGGCGCCTTTGTACTCGACAGTCTGCGCGGCGCGGGCGAGACCATCCAGTTTGCCGGTGGCACCGATCGCAGCCGTGCCCTGGGCAAGCTGACCGAGCAAGTCGGCGCCGTGGACGCGCGCCTCAAGCGCCGCCAGGCGGTCAGCGAGGCCGTAGCCGATGCGCTTATTCTTGTGGCTAATCTGGTGATGCTCGGGCGTGCGCTGCAGCTGGTGGCTGCGGGAACGATTGACTTTGCCGCAGCGTTTGTCGCCGTCTTTACCTTTGTGTCGTCGTTTGGCTCGGTGATGGCCGTGAGCCGCCTGGGCGCCTCACTGCAGGAGACGCTCGCCTCGGGCGCACGCGTGCTCGATTTGCTCGACGAGCAGCCCCAGTGCGCCGAGGTCGCCGATGGACAGAACGTTGAGTTTGCCGGCGCCGCAGCCGAGCATGTGAGCTTTAGCTATGTGGGCGGCGTGGACGCGGGCGGTGCGGGCGCCACAGAGCAGGTCGCGAACGACACCGCTGCGAGTCTCATCCTCGACGACGTGACCTGCACCTTTGCGCCCGGTACCATGACCTGCATCATGGGGCGCTCGGGTTCGGGCAAGTCGACGCTGCTTAAGCTGCTCATGCGCTTTTGGGACCCCGCAGCCGGCACCATCACGGTGAGCGGCGTCGATGCCCGCCACATCAACACGGCGAGCCTGCGCAGCCACGAGGCCTATATGACCCAGGACACGCATCTGTTCTGCGGCACCGTACGCGAGAACCTGCTGGTCGCGCACGCCAACGCCACCGATGCCGAGCTGCTCGACGCTTGCCGCTCCGCCTCACTCACCACGCTCATCGACCGTCTGCCGCAGGGACTCGACACGCCCGTTGCCGAGCTGGGCGACTCGCTTTCGGGCGGCGAGCGCCAGCGCATCGGCCTTGCGCGCATCTTCCTCAACGACGCACCCTTCATCTTGCTCGACGAACCCACCAGCGCGCTCGATGCTCTCAACGAGGCGTCCGTGATGCAGGCAATCGACGAGCTCAAGCGCCGCGGCAAGACCATTGTGCTCGTGAGCCACCGTGCCAGCACCTGCGCGTTTGCCGATTTCTCGCTTTCGGTCGAGCACGGGAGGCTGAGCTAATGGCGCGCCCAGTCGACACACCGGAGCTAGCACGCAAACGTGAGCGTGAGGCCCAAATGGTGTCGCAGATGATTGCGCTGTGGTGTCGTGGGCATCATGGCGGCGGGCATGTGGTCGAACAGGCTGGCGGCGATGAGTCCGTGCGCGTGAAACTCGGCCTTCGAACCATTACGCTCTGCCCCGAATGCGCCGAGCTGCAGAAATACGCCATCGCGCGCATTGAGCACTGCCCGCACATGGGCACCAAGACATTTTGCTCGGCATGTCCTTCGCATTGTTACCGGCCTGCCATGCGCGAGAAGATCCGCGAGGTTATGCGTTGGTCGGGACCGCGTATGATCCGCTATCGCCCCATCACCGCCGTGAGACACGCGATGGTAACAGTGCAGGCCAAACGCGCGGCGGCACGAAGCAAGTAGTCGCCGGCGCCGGCACGCGCCGCCCCGCCTTTCCACTCGATTTCGGCACCCGGCGTGCGCGGCGTGTTGAGAGCTGCACCATTACAATGGAGCGGATTCACCAAATGCAAAGGAGTCGCCATGCCCGCCTGCCCGCTGGTCGATTGCCATACCCATACCTCGTTCTCGGACGGGCACGCCTCGTTCGAGGACAACGTCCGTGCCGCTGCTGCCGCCGGCTGCCGCGTCATGGTCTCGACCGACCACCTTACCCTGCCCGCCAGTGTGGATGCTAACTGCGAGGTGCAGGTCGTCGAGGGCGACTTGCCGGCACATCGTTTGGCCTTTGAGGACGCCCGCAAACTCGCCGCGCAGATTGCGCCGGAGCTCACCTTTATCTACGGTTTTGAATGCGATTGGTACGAGGGCTGCGAGCCCTTGGTAGAGCACTGGTCCCAGGGCGCCGTCGTACGTCTGGGCAGCGTGCACTGGATTGGCAACCCGGGCGATATTGCGGCAGGCGCCGCGGGCACGGCAGGGACAGAGGACGTCGCGCGCCCCGATACACCCGATTCCCTTTGCGGTTGGATCGACGACGATACCAACTTGCATGTTTGGGAAAACTTAGGCGTGCGCGGCGTGTGGGAGTGCTACGTCGACGACTGGTGCCGTGCTTGCGAAAGCTCACTCAACTTTGACGCGATGGCCCATCCCGACCTGGTCATGCGCTTTTCGAAGGACGGCTTTGCACCCGACTTTGACCCCGCGCCGTTTTGGGAGCAGATGGCCGAATGCGCCCACGATACGGGTCGCCGCGTTGAGGTCTCGACCGCCGCACCGCGCAAGGGGCTCGACGATTACTACCCCGCGACCGGGCTGTTGCGCCGCTTCGCCCATGCCGAGGTGCCCATCACCTTTGGCTCGGACGCGCACCGCGCCTGCGACATCTGCTGGAACATCCGCGAGGCCCAGGCCCACTCCTACGACTGCGGCTACCGGGCCTTCGATATCCCCCACCCCACCGGCGAATGGGAATCCACGCCCCTCGCCTAACTAGTCGTTTAAGAACGTCCCCAATGACTAGTGGCGGCGGGCGTTGAGTTCGCCGGCCAGTTCGTCGAGGGTGATGCCGTAGCGCTCGAGCGTCACGAGCAGGTGGTAGATCAGGTCGCCGGCCTCGTAGCGGATGTGATCGTGGTCGTTATCCTTGCAGGCCATGATCACCTCGCTCGCCTCCTCGGCAAGCTTCTTGAGAAGCTCGTCCTCGACGTCGGTCAGCAGACGCGCGGTATAGCTCTCCTGCGGCGATGCGTCGCGACGACTGTGAATCACCTCGGCCAGTCCCGTCAGCGTCTCACCGATGTTTCCCGGCTGCACGTTAGCTGTTCTGACTCCCATGGTTATTTCCTCTCGTTACTGCAGCGTAAAGTAGGTACCGGCCTCATCGAACCGAGGCTTTGCGCCCTTTTTCTCAAAGAACTCGACGATGACGGCATGGGCCTCATCGAGCCTTTCCTTCTCGGCCTCGAGCCAAAGCGACTGCGCCCCGCAGGCATCAGTCAGGTGCACGCGGCATGGCACGCCCGCGCGGAGGAGCTCGGTGTTGCATTCGGCGACCTCGAACGGCGTCACGACTTTCATCGCACTCCCCCTTCCACGCGCTTAAAGAAGCAGGTACGGTTGCCGGTATGGCAGGCCGGGCCCGGTGAGTCCACCTTGACCAGCAGCGTATCGCTATCGCAGTCGGCCCAGAGCTCCTTGACCTCCTGCATGTTGCCACTCGTCGCGCCCTTGTTCCAGAGCTCCTGACGGCTGCGACTCCAAAACCACGTGGTCCCGGTCTTGAGCGTCAGCCCCACCGATTCCTCGTTCATCCAAGCAACCATAAGCACCTCACCGGTGTCATGCTGCTGAACCACACAAGGAATCAGCCCGCGGGCGTCGTACGTAAGATCAGACGCTTCTATTACCTCAGTCATCATTTCTCCCAAGTAATTACCGTAAACATCGCAGGTCGGCGAGGGTTGTCCAGGTGCCGCAGGTTGTCGCGAAAGAGGAGCGACGCGTACTTTGGTACGCGAGCGACGGTTTGAGCGGCAAGATGCGGTGCCTGGGCAAGCCGCAGCACTAGAAGTCCAGCCTCACAGGGATGCCTTGGCTGGCCATATACTCCTTCACCTGGCGAATGCTGAAAGTTCCAAAGTGAAAGACGCTGGCCGCCAGCACGGCATCGGCCTCGCCCTCGATCACGCCCTCGGCAAAATGCTCGAGCGTGCCCACGCCGCCGCTTGCGATCACCGGGATCGGCACCGCGCGCGCCACGGCGCGGGTGAGTGCCAGGTCGAAGCCAGCCTTGGTGCCGTCGCGATCCATGCTGGTGAGCAAGATCTCACCGGCGCCGCGACGAGCCGCTTCCTCGGCCCACGCCACCGCATCGATACCCGTGGCGTTGCGACCGCCCGCCGTGAAGACCTCCCACTTGTCGGCATCCGGCTGACCGGGCAGGCCCACGCGCTTGGCATCAATCGCCACGACCACGGCCTGGCTGCCAAACGCCGCGGCGGCCTGGCTGATCAACGACGGATCGCGCACGGCGGCAGAGTTAAGCGACACCTTGTCGGCACCGGCGGCAACCATGGTTCGCATGCCCGCCAAGTCGCGGAAACCGCCGCCCACGGTATAGGGAATAACGAGCTCCTCGGCCGCGTGCGCCGCCATCTCGATGGTCGTCGCGCGGTTGTCGCTCGTCGCGGTAATGTCCAGGAAGACGACCTCGTCTGCACCCTCGCGGTCGTAGGCGCGCGCCAGCTCCACCGGGTCGCCAGCATCGCGCAGGCTCACAAAGTTGACGCCCTTGACCACGCGGCCGTCCTTAACATCCAGACAGGGAATCACGCGTTTGGCAAGCATGGGCTACTCCTTCCCTCGGGCGGCGGCCAACGCCTGGGCCAGCGTAAAGTTGCCCTCGTAGAGCGCACGACCGGTAATGGCACCCTCGATGGCATCCTCGCCCACCGCGGCCAGTGCGCGGATATCGTCGAGCGTCGAGATGCCGCCCGAAGCCACGACGGGAAAGCCCGCGACCTCGGCCACATGGCGATACGCCGCCACGTCGATGCCCGTCTGCATGCCATCGCGCGCGATGTCGGTATACACCAGATGCTTAAAGCCCAGCTCGGTGAGCTGCGCCACGGCGTCGTCGAGCGCCACACCCGCGCCGTCGCGCCAACCATTCACCTTGACCTGGCCGTCACGGGCGGCAATGTCTGCCACCAGTAACTCGCCAAAGCCTTGCGCCGCCACCTCGGCAAATCCCGGCTCGGTCACGAGCACCGTGCCTAGCGCGATGCGACGCGCGCCGTAGCCGGCCAGCTCGTCGATGCGCGCGAGCGAACGAACGCCGCCGCCCACGTCCGCGGACAGACCGTCGACGCCGCAGATGGCCTTAATCGCTGCCAAGTTGGCAGCGCACGCGTCCTCGTCCTCGCCAAAGGCAGCGGACAGGTCGACGACGTGCACCCAGCTCGCGCCCTGCTCGGCAAAGGAGCGGGCAACGGCCACGGGGTCGTCAGAATACACCTTACAGCGGCTCCGGTCGCCGCGCTCCAGGCGCACGACCTTGCCGCCGATCAAATCGATTGCGGGAAACAGAATCATCGGCCGGCCCCCTCGACGATGCTCACGAAGTTCTTAAGGATGCGCTGACCCAGCGCAGAGGATTTCTCGGGATGGAACTGGCAGCCCCACACGTTGCCGTGGCGCACGATGCACGGGAAGCTCCGTGTATAGTGCGTGCGCGCCAACACATCGGCGGCATCGACGTCGTCGGCCACCGCGTAGCTGTGAGTGAAATACATGTTGGCGCCCTCGGCAAAACCGGCAAGCAACGGATCGGCCGCACCGGCGGGCGTCATGCGCACCTGGTCCCAGCCCACGTGCGGGACCTTCAGACGGCTCGACTCCAGGTGCGTGCACGAGCCACGCATGATGCCCAGGCCATCGACCCAGGGACCACCGGCCTGCTCGGAGGCATCGTCGTCCGCGTCCGCGTCCTCGTTCGCAGGCACGCCCTCGTTGCCGCGCTCAAAAAACAGCTGAAGGCCCAGGCAGATGCCGAGCAGCGGAGTTCCGGCGGCAACGGCATCGAGCACGGCCACCTCCTCGCCGCTCTGACGCATAAAGGCGATCGCGTCATAGAACGCACCCACGCCCGGGATGACCAGGCCGTCGGCGTTGCGGATCTGCTCCGGATCGTCCGACGTGCAGGCGGCAGCACCGGCGCGCGCAAGCCCGCGCACGACGCTCGACAAGTTGCCCTTGTGGTAGTCGACCACCACGATCTTCGGTTCGCCCACGCGACCCCTCCACTTCTCATCATCCAAAACCACCACAAAGAGGACAGGCATCTTCGTGGTGGTTTTACCCTTGTGACGGTTACAGCGAGCCCTTGGTGCTGGGGATACCCTGCACGCGGGGATCGAGTTCGCAGGCGCGGCGCATCGTGCGGCCCACGGCCTTAAAGGCGGCCTCGATAATGTGGTGCGAATTGCCGCCCGCCAGCTCGCGCACGTGCAGCGTGAGCTTGGCATCGCGCGCAAAGGCATAGAAGAACTCGACGGCCAGCTCGGTATCAAAGCTGCCCACGCGCTCAGTCGGCACGGGCAGCTCGCAGTAGGCCTGCCCACGACCCGAGATGTCAACGGCGGCCATCACGAGCGTCTCGTCCATGGCGATCGCCGCATCGGCAAAGCGTGTAATGCCCGTCTTGTCGCCCAGCGCCTGACAGAAAGCCTCGCCCAGCACAATACCCGTGTCCTCGACGGTGTGGTGCGCGTCGACTTCCACGTCGCCCACCGCGTGCACCGTCAGATCGAACAGACCATGGCGGCCAAAAGCGTTGAGCATGTGGTCGAAAAACGGCACGCCGGTCGAGATATCGCACGTACCGGTTCCATCCAGGTCGAGCTTGACGACAATATCGGTCTCCCCCGTCTTACGGGTTACCTCGGCATAACGGCTCATCTACATCTCCTCCTTCACCAGCGCGGCAAACGCAGCCAGCACCTCGTCGTTTTCCCGCGGCGTACCCACGGTAATGCGTAGGCAGTCCGCAAGCCCCGGCGCATAGCTGAAGTCGCGCACCAAAATCGAATACTCGTCGCGCAGACGCTCGCGTACGCGCGTGGCATGCGGCGTGCGTACGAGCAGAAAGTTCGCCGCGCTCGGCCACGCCTCCACGGGCAGGCCCTCGGCAGCCATCGCGCGCAGGGCGGCCAGCTCGCGCTCGCGCTCGGATGCGACCTGCGCCACCACGGGCGCATAGGTATCACGGGCACGCACGCAGGCAAGTGCTGCCGCCTGGCTCAGTACGTTGACCGAATAGATCTGGCGAATCGCCGCGAACACGTCGATAACCTCGGGCGCAGCGATCACGTAGCCCAGGCGCGTACCGGCGGCGCCAAACGCCTTGGACAGCGTGTGCAAAATCACCAGGTTGGGATGCCCGGCGATAAGCCCCTGCGCCGTGGTGGCCGCGCCAAACGAATCATCCGCAAACTCAACGTAGGCCTCGTCGACCATGACCATGCCGGGGCACGCATCGCACAGCGCCGCAACAAAGTCGAGCGGCGCCACGTCGCCCGTGGGATTGTTGGGCGAGGTCACGATGGCGAGGTTGCACTCCGGCGCCGCCGCAAGCACGGCGGTCTGATCGAGCTCAAAGGTCGCGGGGTCGCGCCACACGTCGCGCACCTCGGTCTGGCAGAGCGACGCAAAGAACGCATACTCGCTAAAGCACGGCGGGCAGTTGAGCAGGGTCCGTCCCGCGCCGCCAAACGCCAACAGGTAGTTATAGAGCAGCTCGTCGCCGCCGTTGCCCACGCAGACATTCTCGCGCGCCACACCATGCCAAGCGGCAAGCTCGTCGCGCAGATCGTTGGACATGGGATCGGGATAGCGGTTGAGCGGCGTGGCAGCCAGGGCGGCGTCGACCGCCTCGCGCACGCCAGCCGGCACGGGATAGGTGTTCTCGTTGGCCGAAAGGTTGATGCGCGTGGGCGTAAAGATGGGATCGTAGGGCTCAATACCGGCCAGGTAAGGCTGGACGAGCTCCTTCATGCGAGGCGTGAGTTCGGCCATATTAGGCCTCCCCGCCGGTTACGCCAGCGCCATCTGCGCCTGCAGCCGCCAGGTCCACGCCCTCGGCAACCGTCGCCACGGCGTCGCCCGGCCAGGCAACCTTGGTCAGGTCGGCCGCGGCGAGCGACTCGGCGCTCACGGCATCCTCGCCCTGCTCCAACACGCGGCGACGCAGTGCGGCCGAAAGCGCGTGCGCCCACAGGCCCTCGGCCTCGGCCAGACGCTGCGTAGCGGGAGCGTCGGAGAGCAGGCCCTCGGGCGTATAGCATATAACGCTCGAGCGCTTAACGAACTCTTCGACCGAAAGCGGGTTGGAGAACATGGCCGTGCCGCCGGTCGGCAACGTGTGGTTGGGACCGGCAACGTAATCGCCGAGCGGCTCGGAGCTCCAAGCGCCCACAAAGATGGCGCCGGCGTTGCGAATGCCGCCGAGCAGGCCCATCGCATCCTTGCAGTGCAGCTCAAGGTGCTCGGGCGCCACGGTGTTCACGGCCTCGACGGCGGCCGCCATGTCGGCGGCCACCACGATGGCGCCTTCGTTATCGAGCGAAGCGCACGTAATCTCGGCACGCGGGGACTGCGCTACCAGAATGTCGATACCCGCCTCGACCTCACGCGCAAACTGCTCGTCGCAGGTCACCAGATAGCAGGCCGCCAGCGGATCGTGCTCGGCCTGAGCCATCAGGTCGGCCGCGACCACCATAGGCTTGGCCGTGGCATCGGCCAGCACGCAGACCTCGGAGGGACCGGCGACCATGTCGATACCCACGTCACCCGAGACAATCTGCTTGGCAGCGGCAACAAAGGCGTTGCCCGGGCCGGTGATTTTGTCGACGCGCGGAATGGTCTCGGTACCGTACGCCAGCGCGGCCACGGCCTGGGCGCCGCCCACCATATAGATTTCGTCCACGCCGCCGAGCTTGGCCGCCGCGAGCGTATACGGGCTAATCAGTCCATCCTTTTGCGGCGGGGTCACCATGACCACGCGCTCAACGCCGGCAACCTTGGCGGGAATGGCGTTCATAAGCACGGTGGAAGGGTACTGCGCGCGACCGCCCGGCACGTAGATGCCGGCCGCAGCAAGCGGGGTCACCTTAACGCCGAGCATCGTGCCGTCCGGGCGCGTGGTAAACCAGCTCTGCTCGACCTCGCGCTGGTGGAACTCGCGAATCTGGCGCGCAGCCTTTTCGAGCGCGGCGACAAAGGCCGGATCGAGGCCTTCGAGCGCGGCATCGATCTGCTCCTGCGGAAGACGGAAGCTCTGCAGCTCAACACCGTCAAAACGCTGGCAGTAATCGCGCACCGCGGCATCGCCGTTGGCACGCACGTTGGCCACGATATCGCGAGCGGCGTCGACGATGTTTTGCGGCAGCACGCCCTTACGGTTGAGCTGGTTGGTAACGAGGCGCTCACCGGGAGCAAGCTTGATGGTCTTCATTTCGGTATCCCCTATCGGTCGAGGTTGTGTTCGAAAAACGAGAGACCGGGCGGCGGCGCCAGTCGGCCCGCCGCCCGGACGTTGGGGCGCCCGTGCGTGCTCGCGCTATTGTGCCGAGCCCGCAACGGGCTCAAAATGCTTGTCCTTCACGGCTGCCGCCAAGCGATCTGCCAGATTGCGTACGCGCGGATCCAGACGTGCGGCACCCGGATTGACAAAGAAGCGGGCCGTGCAGTCCATAATGCGACCAGTAATAACGAGGTCGTTATCGCGCAGCGTGGCGCCCGTGGCGGTAATATCCACGATGCGATCGGTCATGCCGACGATGGGACCCAGCTCAATGTTACCGTGCAGCGAGACGATATCGGCGTTCACACCGCGCTCGGCATACCAGGCGCTCGCGATGCGCGGATACTTGGTGGCCACGCGAAGCGACCCGCGACGGGCATAGTTGCGCTCGGCCTGGCCGGCGCGCCACGCGGGCTCCGCCTCAATGAAAGTGCACAGGCCGTAGCCCAGATCGACCAGCTGCAGCAGGTTGAGGTCTGCCTCGATAAGCGAGTCCCAACCGCAGATGCCGCAGTCGGCACCGCCACAGCCCACAAAGGCGGGCGCATCGCTGGGACGCACGATGACAAACTCGATATCTCCGACCGCGCCCTCGCCGGCACGCGTGTCGCGGCCGCGCACGATCAGGTGACGGCCGGGATCGCGCAGCTCCGAGACATCCAAGCCCGCGGCCTCGAGCACGTCGAGCGTGTCGACCTTGAGCGAGCCCTTGGGCACGGCAATGCGCAGCGGACCCTCGGCGCCACGGCCCGCGGCGCGATCGCCATCGGAAGCAGCGTCCTCGGCCGAGGTGTGCGCAGCCTCCAGACGCTCGAGCGAAAAGGCGAAACCCGCCGCCGGTACCTCGATGCCGTCGCCAAATGCGCCGGTAAAGATGGAGTCGTAGCGTCCACCCGAACCGACCGGATCGGGCAAGCCACCGGCATAGGCCTTAAAGACCAGACCCGTGTAGTAATCGAACGAGTTCATGATGGAGAAGTCGAACGACAGCACCTGGGCGTCCTCGGGAGCCAGGCCCTCGACCAGGGCGCGCAGCTCGCGCGTGAGCGGCGCGACAATGCCCGCCGCCGCCAGAAGCACATCGACGCGGTCGAGTACCTCGGCACCGCCGTGTAGGCGCGGCAGCTCGCTAATGGCGGCCTTGACGGCATCGGACTCGGCGCTTGCCGTCACGCGGGCATCGAGCCCCACAAAGTCGTTGGCGTGCACACAGCGCAAGGCCTCGGCGGCCAGCTCGCGATCCTCGCACGCCGCGAGCAGCTCCTTAAACGGACGCACGCTACCTGCGATAATGCGCGCATCGGGCAGTGCCAGCTTGCGCACGGCCTCGGCCACGAGCGAGACGATCTCGACATCGCCCGCGGTATCGCCCGCGCCGATAAGCTCAAAGCCCAACTGTGTAAACTGGCGCGAACCACCGGCATTTCGCTGACACTCACGAACCACCGGCGCCTCGTAGCGCAGACGCAGCGGCAGATCGGCCGCGTGCATGCGGGTCGAAACCAAGCGCACGATCGGCAGCGTGTTGTCGGGACGGACCACCAGCAGGCGACCGTCGTCATCAAAGAGCTTAAACGGCGTGTCCGCGATGCGGCCGCCTTCCTCGAGCGAACCCTTGTCCTCGAGTAGCGGCGTCTCGACCGGAAGGTAATGATGCTCCCTGAAGCAGCCCTTCACCGTCAGCGCAATCTCCTCGCGCGCCTGAGCCTCCTCGGGCAATATGTCCCGGAATCCCCACGGTGTGGCCGTCATCTGATGAGCCTCCTCATGCTGTGTTTCATATAGAGCAGAAGACCGGCATAGCTTCGCCGGTCTTCTGGGTACTTTAGCATACTAGAGTGTTTGCGGGGAGAATCGTCCTCCTCGGCTCACACCGTATTCATTTGGAAACATAGGAGCGGATTGTCGCAACCCAACCCCACCTAGACGCCAATCGCACGACGATACTCTGCCATTACCTGCGCATCGGCAGCTGCGGGGTCGGCAAAATAGCGCCAGTCATAGGTCTCGGCCGAAACAACTCCGCGATAGCCGCGCGCCACCAGCCTATCCAGGTCGGCGCGCATATCGCGGTCGCCGTCACCCCAGGCAAGATGCGTCGTGCCATCTGCCGCAACATCGACAAAATGCACGTGGGCGACATCATCGCCAAGCAGATCGAAATAATCGTCGATGGTATCCCCTGCCACCGCCATAGCGCCCAAATCCAGACACGCCTTAAGTGCCGGATGATCAACTGCCTCGATCATGCGCTTCGTGTCGGCCGCCGAGTTCACGATCATCGACTCAACCGGCTGTAGGGCCTCGAGCACCAGTCGCACGCCGCGCTCTCCCGCATGCTCGGCAATCGCACGCAGCATCGAGGCGCTGCGACCCCACGCGTCCTCGATCGGCTCGTTCAAAAATGCCCAGCCGCTCGAGACCATGACCTGCTCGGCTCCAAGTTCCGCCGCGATATCTACAACGTTCTTAAAGTACGCGAGCGTGCGGGCACGCGCCTCATTCCCGCGCGCCGCGATATTCCACGGCTTGGGGTTGTTCTGTTCGGGACAAAGCCCCACAATCCGAACCCCATACCGCTGCGACAGCTCCCGTACCCGTTCGAGCGAATCGTATCCATGGCAATCGACATACAGATGCATCGCCCCGGTCCAAAGCTCGCAACACGTGTAGCCCGAAGCCGACGCCGAAGAAAAGAACTCCTCAAGGTCAAAATAACGATGGCTGATATTCATGACGGCAAGCTGGGGATAGCTCATAATTACTCTCCAACCCAAGCGAGGCCCCGTTCCATATAGGAGCGAGGCCCGATTACACAAACGTTATTTGCTCTTAGTAGTCGAACTGGTGATAGTAGCGACGGTAGTTGAGGTTGTGCTTGGTGACCGTCTCGTAGTAAGCGGCAAGGCGATCGGTGATCAGCGAGGAGAGGATCCACGGGGAGACGATGACGCGGAACTCGTCGTCAAGGCCGGGGATCGCGAACTCGGCGGTGTC
>NZ_QSOP01000023.1 GCF_003436275.1 Collinsella sp. TM09-10AT | reverse complement strand
TTTCCCGGTTCGACGAACAGCCGATCGTGTCAAATTTGGTCTAACAGAGCCAATTCTATAACGTTCCCGAGAGCCTGCAGGATATGGTCGGCACACTTCCCGACGACGTTCTGCTCGCGGCAAGCGACATTGCCTGCTTCGCATCCCAGCAGCTTGGTTGCAAGCTGTCCGGTGGCCTGCCCTTTATCCTGGCAGATCACCTGCAGTTTGCCGTTCAGCGCGACGACGACCAGATCAGCGCTCCCAACCCGCTCGAGCATGAGGTGGCTTTCATCTACCCGCGTGAGCTCGAAATCGGTCAGGCCGCGCTCGCCATCGTGCAAAAGCACACCGGCGCCAAGCTGGGTCAGAACGAGGCCACGAGCATCGCGCTCCACATCGTTAACGCCGAGGTCGACGGCATGGGCCGCGCCAAGGACATGGACTTCATCATGAAGAGCACCCGCGTGCTTGACGAGGTAACCCATTCCGTGGAAAAGCAGCTCGGCTGCTCGCTCGACACGGCGTCGTACTGCTACATTCGCTTTCTTGCGCACCTGCGCTTTTTGGTTCGCCGCCTTGTTAAGGGCAGCTGCACGCAGACCGAGAACTCCTCACTGTTTATGCAGGCCGCCCGCGATTTTCCCGAGGCCTACCAGTGTGCGTACGCCATCAACCGCGTGTTCGAGAAAGAGTTCAAGCAGAGCTGCTCGGACGAGGAGCTCTTGTATCTGATGATGCATATCAACCGTCTGCGATCGGCTTCGCAGACCGAGTGAGTAAAGCCGCCAGCCCGGCGGCAATCGCAACAATTCTTTTTGGTTTCTAACTGCGGGCAAGGTACCGGCTCGCGGTAGGGGATATTTTTGTCGAAATTTGGAAAAGAGAGGACAGATCATGGCAGGTAAATACGACGATCTTGCTGCCCAGATCGTAGAGCTGGTTGGCGGCAAGTCCAACGTCAAATGCGTCGCACACTGCATTACCCGTGTTCGTTTTAAGCTCAAGGACGAGTCGAAGGCAAATGACGAGGCAATCTCCGAGCTGCCCAACGTCATCAAGGTCATGCACGCCAACGGCCAGTACCAGGTTGTTGTGGGCAACATCGTCGAGGACGTCTACGACGCCGTTCTCAAGGCCGGCGGTTTTAGCGACGGCGGCGCCGTCGACGCCGATGACGACGATGCCGCTCCCAAGGGCGTTACCGATGTGATCATCGACCTCATCTCGGGCATCTTCGCCCCCATGCTCGGCACCTTCGCCGCTGCCGGTATCATGAAGGGCCTGCTGGCGCTCGCTACCTTCCTGGTCCCGAGCTTTGCCAACGACGGCGCCTACACGCTGCTCTACACCGTCGCTGACGGCATGTTCTACTTCCTGCCCGTGGTGCTTGGCTTTACCGCGGCCAAGAAGTTCAAGATGAGCGAGTTCAACGGCATGGCCATCGCCTTTGCCCTGGTGTATCCCACCATGGTTGCCCTGACCTCGGGCGAGGTTGTCGGCTCCGTCGAGCTCGGCTTTGCTGGCACCTTCTCTTGGTACACCACGTTCCTGGGCCTGCCGCTCATCATGCCTGCCTCGGGTTACACCAGCTCCGTTATCCCCATCCTGCTCATGGTCTGGTTTGGCTCCACCCTCGAGCACTGGGTTAAGAAGTGGATGCCCGCTTCTATGAAGATGTTCTTCACCCCGCTGATCGTCGTCACCGTTACCGTCACCCTTGGCTATCTGGTCATTGGCCCCATCGCCACGCTCATCACCAACCTGCTTGGTGAGTTCTTCGCGCTGCTGTTTGGCCTGCCCATGATCGGCTCCCTCCTGGGCTGCACCCTCGTCGGTGCCTTCTGGATGTGCCTGGTCATCTTTGGCTTCCACTGGTCGCTCGTGCCCATCGCGCTGGTCAACCTGTCCACTCTGGGCCACGACTACATCCTGGGCTCCGTTATCGCCCACTCCTTCTCGCTGGGCGCCGTGCTCTTCGCCATGTATCTCAAGAACAAGGACGAGAAGTTCCGCGGTATCGCGCTGCCGGCCATGATCTCCGCCTTCTTCTTTGGTGTCACCGAGCCCGCTATCTACGGTGTCGCCCTGCCCGATAAGAAGGCCTTCATCAACGCCAGCATCGGTTCTGCTGTGGGCGGCCTCATCATTGGTCTCTCCGGCGCCGTGGTGTACATGTCCGGTGGTCTGGGCGTCTTCAACTGGCTGTCCTTCATCGACCCCTCCGGTGTTAACGGCATCAACCACATGATCTGGGCTATCGTTGCCTCTTTCGTGGGTGCCGCCGTGGGCTTTGCGATCGAGTTTGCCACCTACAAGCCCGAGGCTGCCAAGTAGCCCAAACGACAAAGACTCGGTACCAAGCCGGCGGGAGGGGGAGCGCCCCGCCGGTTTTTTTCAAAGGGGCTAGATGCCATGCGCTCGTCCGAGCGACTGCCCAAAATCAAAACCATGCCGGATTACGGGGCTGAAACGGTGAGTGCTGACCATACCCCGTTTTTCCGTAAACTGACAAGCCTCCTACCTGCGGTTTTGTCCTTGCCGTTTCTGGCATGCTCAAGGGGCACTGGTTC
This sequence comes from Collinsella sp. TM09-10AT, assembly GCF_003436275.1. GTDB lineage: Bacteria > Actinomycetota > Coriobacteriia > Coriobacteriales > Coriobacteriaceae > Collinsella. Next base: position 32,946 of record NZ_QSOP01000023.1, on the reverse strand, counting down.
TGCCCCGTAAACCGGCATGGTTTTGAACCTGCCAATAAGGGACAGGTTTATTTTGGTCGGTTTTATCTGGGCAAACGTCGTCTCCGTCAGCTCCGTCCGCATATCTTAAGCCGGCATAGTTTCGATGGGTCGGTCCGTGCGCGTCCCGCAACATGCCTCGCCACGAAACCGGCCTATCTACTACGTTTAAGTGGTAGGGGCCAACCACACGGTGGTTTTTCGAAAACCGCCAAGCCGTCTACCTGCGGTTTTATTTTTGACAATTGCGGCGTGGTCGGGGGTTCACGACTAAACGTAGTAGATGGGCCGGTTTCGTGGCGGCCGACTCAACGCGAACTCCGATCGGGACGCAAATTACCTCGTGGACGCCGCTTCGGCGTCCACGCAACATCCCAACACGTACGAAAGGAGCCAACATGGCTTTTCCCGATGGATTTCTGTGGGGCGGTGCCACTGCCGCCAATCAGTGCGAAGGCGGATACAACGAGGACGGCAAGGGCCTCGGCGTTCCCGACATCATGACCGGCGGCACGGTCTCCGAGCCGCGCCACATTACCGACGGCATTCTGCCCCAGTACCACTATCCCAGCCACGAGGCCGTGGACATGTACCATCACTATCTCGACGACATCAAGCTTTTTGGCGAGATGGGCTTTAAGTGCTACCGCATGTCCATCAACTGGAGCCGTATCTTCCCCAACGGCGACGAGGCCGAGCCCAACCAGGCCGGCATCGAGTTCTACCGCCGTGTGTTCCAGGCCTGTCAGGAGCAGGGCATCGAGCCCATGGTCACCCTTAGCCACTATGAGCTGCCTTATGGTCTGTCCAAAAACTACGGAGGCTGGAAGAACCCCAAGCTCATCGATTTCTACCTCAACTACGCCCGCACCGTCATGACCGAGTACAAGGGCCTGGTGCGCTACTGGCTCACCTTTAACGAAATCAATTGCCTGCTCATGGGCGGCTTTGGCGGCGTGATGGGCGGCGGCATGGTGCCCGAGGCAACCGACACGCCCATGGCCTTTGGCGACTGCGACTGGGACGACCCGCAGGCGCGCTTCGATGCCCTGCACCATCAGTTCCTGGCGAGCGCCAAGTGCGTCACCATGGGCCATCAGATCGATCCCCAGAACAAGATCGGCTGCATGATCGCCGGCAACGCCTGCTACCCGCACACGTGCAATCCGGCAGACGTTCTGGCCGCACAAAAGCAGCAGCGCGAGATGAACTTCTACTGCGGCGACGTGCAGGTGCGCGGTGCGTATCCCTCGTGGGCGCCCAGCGTGTGGCGCCGCGAAGGCGTGCACGTGGAGGTTTCGCCCGAGGACGCCGCCACGCTGGCCGCCGGCAAGGTCGACTTCTACAGCTTTAGCTACTACATGAGCGCCACGGCCACGGCTGACCCGGTGCTGCTGGAGCAGGGCAACATCTTTGGTGGCGCCGGCAACGAGTACCTCAAGAAGAGCGATTGGGGTTGGGCGATCGACCCCGAGGGCCTGCGTTACTACCTGGAGGAGGTCTACGACCGCTACCAGGTGCCGCTGATGATCGTCGAGAACGGCCTGGGCGCGGTGGACGAGGTCGAGGCGGACGGTGCGATTCACGACGGCTACCGCATCGATTACCTGCGCGAGCATATCAAGCAGATGGAGATTGCCATCGAGGACGGCGTGGACCTGATGGGCTACACCATGTGGGGCTGCATCGATTTGGTGAGCGCCTCGACCGGCGAGATGAAGAAGCGCTACGGCTTCATCTACGTCGACAAGGACAACGACGGCAACGGCACGCTCGCCCGCAGCCGCAAGGACAGCTTCTTCTGGTACAAGAAGGTCATCGCCACCAACGGCGCCGACCTGGCCTAGCCAAGTCTCAACCAGCGTAAACGTCGCAACCACCACAAAGGGGCCAGGCGCCTTTGTGGTGGTTTTTGCTTTGGTAGATGTGTGGGACATGCCTTACAATCTACCAAGTAGTTCATGACGGGCGAAAAACGGAGAGAAGGGTCCTGATGCGTCCTTAATGTTTCATGCGGATAGATTGATTTGACAGACGGTGGCGAATGCCCACCGCCCGTATTCGTATGAAACAAGGAGTCTCCATGCTCGCATCTCTTTTCTCAAAGCCTCAATCATCGCTGTCCGTGCAGGCCAAGCGGCTGGTGGCGATGCGCTTTCTCATCTACACCGGGTTTCAGACCAGTTATTTTATCGGCGTCATCGGAACGCTCACCTATGCAGACGATGCCTCAGTCGTGGCGACATCGCTGGCCGTTCTGTTTATGAACGTTTTCGTGATCCTGGGATCCTTTGCGGGTGGCGCTGCGCTCGACGCCTGGGGTCCGCGCCGCCATTTCTTGCTGAGCATCATCGGCGCTCTTGCAGCTGGCACGGCAATCATCGCCTTTGGTAGCGCGACCGGCGTCGTCCTGCTCGGCGCGGTGTTTCTGGGCTTTGTGATGGGATTCGCCCAGCCTATCGCCACGTCCTATCCGGCCTACCTCACCGACGATCCTGTCGAGCTCAAAGACATCAACTCCGCCATCGCCATGTTTTCAAACGTGAGTATCATCGTTGGCCCCACGCTGGGCGGCTTTGTCGCGGCGGCTGCATCGTCGCGCGCGGTGTTCGTGCTCATGATGCTCTTTACCGTGCTGGCATTCGTTGTCGGTTGGGGCTTTAGGCCGCAGACCAGCCATGTCGCCGGGCATGCGGATGCCGATTCGGCAGAGGAAGGGGAGCGTGCGGGACAAAGCTCCAACCCCAGCACGTCCGCCCGCGCCACCTTCGCAGCCAGCATCAAGACAGTCTTCACCAACAGCGTCCTCGCCCTGCTGTTCTGCATCATTTTTCTTTCGAACTTTGGCTACGGAGCCTTCGATCCGCTGGAGTCGTTCTTCTACCGCGATGTCCTGCACGTCGGCGTTGAGTGGATGGGCTGGCTCTCGTCTGCCTGCGGTGTCGGCGCGGTGCTGGGTGCCGTGCTCGCGCTCCGCTTGCCGCCGCACCTGGTCAACCTTAAAACGCTGCTCGTGGCACTTATGTCCGTGGGCCTGGGAAGCCTGCTCTATGTGGGGACGCCGTACGTGGGTGTGGCCCTCGTCGGTCAGGTCGCCCTGGGCATAGCTTGGGGCATCGTCAACCCGCTCCACAACACGATCGTGCAAACGACGGCGCCGCTCGAGCAGCTCGGTCGCGTGAACTCGGTCATGGGCTTTGGCAATATGTTCGCCGGCGTGGCCCCTCTGGCGGTTGCACCGTGGCTGGCGGCAACATTTGGCGTACAACAGACGCTCGTGGGGGCAGGCATGGTCGTGACGGCGGTCCCTGCGGCGTTGCTGCTGTTTGGACGCCGGCATTTTGATCGTGCCGCAAGGCAGTAAAAACCATCACAACATTCGATGATAATCGCGATTTTGCCGAAAAACATCGAATGTTGTGATGGTTTGTGCCCTGGGCCAGGCCATCCTGCATCCTGCCACCACAAAGGGGGCCAGGCACCTTTGTGGTGGTTTTGCTTTGACAGGCAGCATCCGCGCCTTGGTATACCATGTACGCCGTTCACGAATACACTCCACACCGCCGCGCTACCCAGAAAGGCCCCCATGGACACCACCTTCAGCCACATCAAAGCCGTGTTCTGCGATATCGACGGCACGCTGCTCACGAGCCAGCACACGGTGTCCCCGCGCACCGTGGCGGCGATCCGCGCCCTGCGCGAGCGCGGCGTGCTCTTTGGCCTGTGCACCGGGCGCGATGCCCATGCGACCGAGGCCATGTACGAGCTCTGGGGCATCGAAGGCCTGGTGGACGTGCTCGTGGGCTGCGGCGGCGCCGAGGTCATCGACCGCGCGCACAACATCAACGAGCTGAGCTATCCGCTGCCGGGCGAGACCATCGCGCGCATCTGCAAGCACATGGCGGACCTTCCGGCAACGCCCGTCTGCCCCCGAGACGGCGTGTTCTACGTGCCCGAGAGCAACGCGTGCGTCGAGCACCTGTCGCGCGTCGATGGCGTGCCCTACCAGGTGGTCGATTTCGCCGAGTTTTTGCGCGAGCCGCAGCCCAAGGTGATGTTTACCATGGCGCCCGAGGTAATGCCGCGGGTGATTGAGCGGGCGTCGACGTTTGCCGATAACACCGTTAAGGCGGCGGCTCTGCAAACCACGCAGCGGCTCTACGAGTTCATGGATCCGCGCGTGTCCAAGACGCGCGGCCTTGTGCGCGTGGCGGAGCTCAACGGCATGGAGCTCCAGGACATCTGCGTGTTTGGCGATGCCGATAACGACACCTGCATGGTGGCTGACGCCGGCGTGGGCGTGGCCATGGCAAACGGCAGCGCCGCCACCCGCGCCGCCGCCGATTTTGTAACCGCCAGCAACGACAAAGACGGCATCGCGATCTTTATCGAGGAACATCTGCTGTAGCGCTGGGGGAGAACCACCGCAGAAAGGGGCAGGCTCTTTTGCGGTGGCCTCAGGCGATTTGGGCGAATTGATACCTAAAATCTGTGGGAAAATTCAAATATTGTTGTCTGAACATCATACTTCTAACCACCGATGGGTTTAAGATATTCTCATCAATTTGGTAGGATATTCATCACGGTTAATGACCTACCGCTCACGGTCGATTTTCGACCGTTCACAGGATGTTTGCTCTTGAGCAAAATGTTGTGCAAATAAATCTAATGCCATTAAAAAATAATACGCAACTAAATTACCAGCAGAAACAAAAAATAGATAGCGAATAAACGAAGGCAAATCCGAGCAATTGTCAAGAGAATTGAGAACTCACTACAAAACTATCGGTTTTATTTGCTCAGATGTTTAAACAATCGTTATAATTGCATTACTAAACGAGCGCAATTACAGATTGCGCAGATACGTTTGATGGTGAAAGAGCAAGATCGCGGTCTCTTGGGGAGGAGACATCGATGAAAGCGAATTCGGACAAATCTAAGCAGAGTAATAAAGCGACGCGCCGTGTACTGGCAGGCGTTTTGTGCGGAGCCTCCGTGTTGAGCCTGGTACTGTCGCTCGTCATGCCCCCGATCTCGCAGGCCATTGCCAACGACGCCCAGATGGTTTCTACCGAGGAAACTGTGATGGGGGGGGGTTCCTCAAGTGAGTCTACTGATGTAGGCAGCACCAACAACGGGGATACCGAAAACCAGAATAGTGACGATGCAGAGGGTGGCGAGACCAATCCTACAAATGACGTTGAGCAGGGTCAGTCTGGGGATCAACCTGAGGGTAAGCTGCAGGTCGAAGATAACGAGCCGGCAGATGGCAACGCTGTGATGGCGGCCACGGAAGGCGAGCAAACCGAAGCGGCGCCCGACGAGATAAAAAACGTTGGCGATTTAAAAACCAAGTTGGCGAATGCAAGCGGTGTTGCTAGCTTCAAGCTTATGAATGATGTCGAGACCGGCGAGACAATCACGCTTAGCAAGGACGGCAGCAAAATCACGCTGGATCTAAACGGCCATAAGATTAAGCATAAGAGTTCAAATCAGCCTCTGTTCAATATCACCGGCGGTGCGACGCTGACCGTCAAGGACGGCCAGCAAGCTGCCGCAACAGAGATCACGGCTAATCAAGAAAACAAATGTGGCAATCTCGCTTCAATAGAATACGGCGATTCTAACATCCCGACCAAGCTTACCTATTACGTAACAGAATCGGTCGCAAGCGGAACCGTTACAAACGAAACTCTTAAAGCGTATGAGGCTGGTATCAAGGGTGCCATTGTGGCTTGCAGCGATACCGAAGCTACTGGGTTAAGGCTCGTCAACCTTTTCAATGGCGGCAGATTCAACCTTGAGAGCGGCGCGATCACGCAAGAACAAAACGGTCGCGTCGGCAACCTCATCTATGCCGAGAACGGCTCTACCGTCAACATGAGCGGTGGCTATGTGTGCGGCGCTTCTGGCTCGGGTTCCGGCGCAGGCGTTATGGTATCCAATGCGAGCGGCGGTGCCTCCACTCTTAACCTGACCGGTGGCGTAATCGCGGGCAACTATGCCCTCAATGGCGGCGGCGTGTACGCTAACGGATCCACAATTAATATGACCGGCGGCACGATTTCCGGTAACGGTACGTTCAAAGATCGATCAGGCTACGGCGCCGGTGTTTGTGCTGTTAGTTCAACTGTAGTCATTTCAGGTGGTTACATCACCAACAACAACTATCAGTTCTACAGCGACAATGAAGGCAACACGAAGCATATTGGCAACGGATGTCACGGCGGCGGTGGTATTGCTGCTTACAATAACGGCAGTCTAACAATTAACGGTGGCTACATCACCGGTAACTATTCTGCCGAGGCCGGTGGCGGTATTTATGCTGGCGCTTGGAATCAGGCCCTCTCCTCATTTAAGTTTTCGGGTGGAATCATCGCTAGCAATGTGGCGCAAAACTCGGAGGGCGGCGGTATCCGTATCGCTGCGCCTACAGTTGGCGAATTTAATGTGAGTGGCACGAAAGCCTACATCACCAACAATACGACTAATACCCCCAATGACTGGGGTGGCGGCGGCGTGTTTGTCCAGGGAGGCAACAGTGACCAAGGCGTTAGTTCGGCGCGTCTCAAGATATACAACGCCCTGATTACCAACAATCATGCCAATGGCTTTGGCGGCGGGTTTGCCGCTTGCCCGACTGGCAAGACTGCCATTACCGATACCAATGGCATCGCGATTTTCGGTAATTTTGACGAAAATGGTAATAAGCGGTCGGGCGGCACTAATGGGAAGAGCGAGGACTGGAATTACGATAAGGAGAATGACACGGGCGGCGAAATAACCGAAGCTTTTATAAAGGCCGGCCATGAGGACCTTTTCTTAATTCACGATTCTGCCAATTCGGAAACCAAACCGTATATCGCAGCCGTAACCGGCCAGATGCTTGGTGGTGGAGCCGCCAACTGGTCGGGCACGATCGACAAAACACCAACGTCTATTGGCAAGTACGAGGGCGCTCAGGCTAAGTACATGATTGGCCTTAAATCTGAGCCGATTAAGGTTGATATGGATGCTGCTACCGCGGCTGCTTCCCTCTTCATCACGGGCAACAGATCCAACATCCACGGTGGCGGCATCATGACCAACGGCGACGTTGTCGCCGGCTCCACTCGAGAAGTCAAGGTTTACCCCAAGATGAAGCTCAACGGTACCAAGGTGCTTGAGGACGGCGCGCTTAAAGGAAATGACTTCGATTTCCAGCTTCTCAGGCAGAACAAGATTATTAACAAACCAGGCGAGATCTCATATACGATTCCGAGCTTTGACTCCAATGGTGATCTTCAGCTCAATGGCTGCTCGGTGGTCGATACGGTGAAGAACGATAAGAACGGAAATCTCACCTTTGATCTAGGTGAAGTTTATGCCGATGACGATCTTGTCTACTACTTGGTAGAGGTTCCGGGCACGGACAAGAACGTGACTTACGACAAAACGATCTACAAAATTGATCCTGAGGTTGTGAGGGATGAGAAAAAGTCGCACAACGTGCTTGACATTATATACACGTATTACAAAGTCGATAGCGTTTCGGTAACAAAGGTAGAAAATGACGGCGCTGGCGCAAGAACGCCAGAAACAGAACCAGCAGCTATCGCAGCAGCTGAAGGCGAAAACGCTGTTATCGTTAAGCTTACCAGTGGTGCAACTTTCACCAACAAGTACACTCCGTACACCTCCAGCGGTTCTTGGACTCCTAAGGCGACTAAGGTCGTTAAGGGTGGCGAGATGAAGGAGTTTACGCTCGAGTTTGCGGATAACACGGGCTTCAAAGAAGCCGAGACGGTTAAGACCGACCCCGACGGCGTGATTACCACCACTGCCGACGGCGACAAATCCCAGACCCTGGGCTTCGACGAGATTAAGTACAATCTTGCCAGTCTGAAGCAGAGTGATTCTGATGTTCCGGGCCGCGGTGCTTCCAAGACCTTCACGTACTATGTGCGCGAGAAGGACGATAGCTCGATTTTCTCGCATTACAAGTTCGATAATTCGGTCTACAAGTTCACGGTTGTTGCAACGGACAATTCCAAAAGGGACATTAGCTGTAAGGTGACCTACATGAAGGGAACCGTTGACTCCGATGGCAACTGGAAAGCAGACGTCGGTGCCGAAGAACAGAACCTCACCGACACCTCCACCCCCACCTTCACCAACACCTACTCCACCTCTTTGCCCCTTTCTGGTATGTCGGGCGTCACTCTGACGTACCTTGCCGGCGCGGTGGTGCTTTGCGCTGCTGCGGCCTGGATGCACATTCGTCGCAAGGCGAATGCGAAGGGAGGTAAGCGTCGTGAATAAGAAAGTTTGCTCCTTCCCGATCTTGTTTGCGCTGCTTACCCTCCTGATCGGCACCTGCGCGGTTGTGTTCCCCGCATCCGCGCAGGCCGCGCCGACCTCGACCGGTTCCATCACGGTGAGCGGCACCGTGGCGCGCAGCTACGACGCCTACCAGATCTTTAGCGCCAACGTCGTCGACGGCGACAGCGACGCCAAGATCGCCACCGACCTCGCCTGGGCAAGCGACGCCGTGCGCGACGCCGCGCTGCCTGTGCTGCACAGCGCCGGCATGCCCAATTCCCAGACCACCGCGCAGGAAGCTGCCGAGTGGCTCAACACCGATTCCCACCTTACGAGCGCGCTGAGCGCGCAGCTCGCTCGTTCCCTCCAGAGCTCTGGCGCCGAGCTCGCGGCCCTCAACGCGGGCACGGCGGCCGAGCTGCCCTGCGGCTACTGGCTCATCGTCGCCGACGACGACGCCATCGCCCAGGGCGAGGCCGGCACCGCGCCGATCATGGCCCTGGTGGGCGGCAGCGCCGTCACCGTCAAGCCCAAGGCCGCGACCCCCAAGGTGGCCAAGCACGTGCTGGAGGACAGCACCGCCGCATGGCAGAAGGCCGCCGACGCCACGGTCGCCGACGACCTGTACTGGCGCCTCTCTGCCACGGTCCCGGCGGGGCTCACGGCCTACGACACCTACGCGGTGCGGTTCGTCGACACCATGAGCGCGGGGCTCGACCCCTCCAAGGTGGCCGCGAGCATGCGCGTGTACGTGGCGGCGGGCGCGGACGGCGGCTTTGGTGCGGTCCAGACCGACAAGGACGGCCGCGCCGGCACCGAGCCCGCGAAGGGTTGGACTGACATCACGGCCCAGTGCGCCACCAAGGTAGCGGCCGACGGCAAGACCTTCACCGTGCGCACCGGCGACCTGATCGCCGCGCTCGGCGGGGCCGACGCCTTCATCGCGGGCGCCCGCGTGGTCGCCGTGTACAATGCGCCGCTCAGCAGCGCATGCAACCACGGCATCGCGAAGGGCAACCCCAACGAGGTCTACCTGCGCTACCCGCGCTCTCCCTTTGCCGACCAGTCCGGCGACGCCGGCTTCACCCGCACGCCGAGCGACGATGCGTGCGCCTACACCTGGGATCTTGCGCTCACCAAGCGCGGCAGCGACGGCGACAAGCCGCTTGCCGGGGCGGTCCTGAGCATCGCCGACGACCGCGGCCGCACGCTAGCGGCCGACGGCACGTGGGATGCGGAGGGCAAGGCCACCGTCACCACGGGCGAGGACGGCCGCGTGACCGTCTCGGGCGTGGACTCGGGCAAGCTGGAGGTCCGCGAGCTCAAGGCACCCAAGGGCTACACCGCCTTTGAGGGCACGCGCTCCGTGACGGTCAAGGCCGAGGGCCTGGACGTCGACCAGGTGGCCGCCGCCAAGCCCAAGCTCACCATCACGGCCGAGTCGCCCCTGCGCGCCGACAGCGCGGACGGGTCGACGGGCAGCTTGGAGGCGTCGCTCATCAACACACCCACCGGCACACCCCCTAGCATTACCACCGGAGGCTTTATGCCCTCGACTGGCGATATGGCAATGTACGCCGCGGCCGCCGCAGCGGTCGCCGGAGCCGCGCTCATCGTGGTCGCGCTCCTGGTCAAGCGGGGAGGTGGCAGCCATAAAGAGTAGCTGGCAGCCCCACAGAGAGCGGGGCGAGACGTAGCGAAGCAGATGCTAAGACACAGACAGATGATGACCGATCGAATGAGAATCAAACGGAAAACGGAGGAAAAGAAGATGAGCATGAGCAAGAACATCGCACGCCTGGCAGTAACCGCCGGCCTCACAGCAGCGCTGAGCTTCGGCGGCGTCATGGCCCCGGTGACCATGGCGTTTGCTGAGGATGGTGCGACGGGCAGCATCACGATCAACCAGGTCAATGGTAACGAGAGCACCAAGTTCAAGGCGTATCAGATCTTCAAGGCAACGGTGACCGACAAGACGGAGGGCAAGATTGCTCAGAACATCGAGTGGACTAACTCCGATCTTGGCAACGAAGTGATTAGTGCCATCGAGGGCTGGAGCGGCTACAATGCACCCAGTGTGACTAAACTTCCCACGAAGCCCACGGCTCAGGATGTCGCCGAATTCCTTATGGCGAACGCGGGTGGTCCGATTGCGGGTTCAGCTGACGGAACTACTAAGGGGACGCGAGTCGCTACTGATAATGTTCTCTACGCAGTCGCGAATGCCGTAAAGAATGAGACTCCGACCGCTTCTGGTATTTCAGCTGGACAGCCTTGGAATGCTACCGCCGGATCTGGTTATTACTTGTTTGTGACCGACGATAGTAGCCTGGTGGCCAGCAATAAGAACACCGGCACGTCTCCCATCTTTGCAGTCGTGGGTGGTAGTGCCGTGACCGTTTATGAGAAGACCAACATCCCAACGGTTGAGAAAAAGGTCCTCGACGATTCTAAGGTGACGGGCACTGCCATTACTGGGGAGGACGAGGCCAATTGGAAGGATGCGGCCGACTCCCAGATCGGTCAGGTAGTGAACTATAAGCTAACCGGTACGATCGCAGATAACTACGCCAGCTATGACTCTTATTCCTATAAGTTTAAGGATACGCTGGAGAAGGGTCTTGACTACGTCGATGGCTCGCTTAGCGTTTATGCACTGAACGGTGATGCATATACCGAGATTGCTCCGGCTAGCTACGGTGTGACTAAACCCTCTGATTCCAGGCGTGACCTGGTAGTCGATTTTAGTAAGGGCGAAAAGGGTCTGAAGTCGGCCACCGCGAAAGATGACGAACCGCTTACGATCGATGCCAACACCAAGATTGTTGTCTTCTACCAGGCAAAGCTCAACGCAAAGGCGGTTATTGCAGGGGCCAACAACGGGCTGGAGGGCAACCCCAATACTGTTACGCTCGAGTATTCTAACAACCCCATGGTCGCAGGCACTGGCACCTCGGCGCCCGACACCGTCGTGGACTATACCTACGGCCTTCAGATTAATAAGGTTGACTTGGGCACCGAAGCAGCTCTCGAGGGCGCGCAATTTACCATCACGACCACAGGTGATGAGAATAACGGGGTGAAATACGTCGCGAAGAACGGTACGTTGAGTGATGACGAGGTTGTTTTAACGACGAACGAGAAGGGCCTCATTCAGCTTACCGGTCTTGATGCTGGTACCTATACTGTGACCGAGAAAAACGCCCCCAATGGCTATACCGCGGTTTCGTCTTTCGAATTTACGATTGATCCGACAATTAATGATGAGGAGGGCCAGGGCTACAAGCTGACAAAGCTTGAGGGAAGGCTTAATAACAAGGGTCAGAACGACAACGTCATCTCTGGCCTCACCGACGGAAATTCTGGCGACAACAAGCTGACGAAGAAGGACGGATCGGAGAAGAATGCCGATGGTACCTTCAACATCACCGTTGGCGATACCAAGCAGGTTGGCCTCCCGCTGACCGGTCTCAACGGCGTGACCTTCACTTGGATCGCTGGTGGCGCGGTTCTGTGCATCGGTGTGGCGCACCTCATCCGCAGCCGTAAGCAGGCCGAGGAGTCCGAGCAGGAGTAACGCTCACCCACCCATCCCTTTGGCAGGTGGGATGTGATGGCCATGAGACTTGCGGACACTTTTCTCGTCCATCGACGTTCTTGCTTTGCCATTCTCTTTACGGGGCAGACTCCGCACTGGAGTCTGCCCCGTTTTTTTGGGATAACGCAGCCAGCCTTCATCGTCCGATGCAGCTCGTTCGTCATCGCATTTCTTGACTCGTATGAGGTTCGGTTTAAGGTCCGTAGGCGCACGCGCGGTGCGGACGGTAGAAGGCATTTGCGCCGCAAGCGCAAATAAGAATGCCCGGGGTTAGAGGCCCGGGCATTTAACAACACCGGAAACTGGTCGCCCGCGCTTTCGATCACTTACGCGGGGTGCATCGTCTCCTACAGACATTGTATCCCGAATCGCTCCGCCGATCCGGGACATTTTGAAAACGCAAACACGTCGGGCAAACCCGGACAATGCGGCCAGGCTCCGCTGGGCGAGGAACCGTGCGTGTAACTATCGAACAAATGTTTGTCAAAATCGCGTTTACCAGGCGTGGGTGCATACACTCGCAGTAAAATATCCTTGCGACGCATTCCGTGCGCGGGCGGCCGACGACTCGATCGGAGGTCACCATATGCTGAAATTCCTTAACGCGCTCGCCGCCCTCGCGGCGGTGGGCTCGTTCGTCATCGCGTTTCTTGACTCGTATGAAGTTCGGTTTAAGGTCCGTAGGCGCACGCGCGGTGCGGACGGTGGACGGCATTTGCGCCGAAAGCGCAAATAAGAATGCCCGGGGGTCGGATCCCGGGCATTTAACAAAAACTGAAAACTAGGCCGCCCGCGCTCTCGTACACTTACGCGGGATGCGTCGTTTTCAATTGACATTGTATCCCGAATCGCCCCGCCGATTCGGGACATTTTGAAAACTCAAATGCTGGCTTATCCTCGACTGGACGGTGCGGTCTAGCTGTGTTGTCGGGCGGGGGAGCCTGCTAATCGGCTATTATTTGTTTAGACAACTTGAGTTGTAGAGGAGTGACCGGCGATGGTGCAGGGCGCCAAACATATGAAGAGCAATAACGCCGCGGACAACGGCGGCTCAAGCCCTCAGCCCAAACCTCAACCAAAGCCCAAGCGCCGTCGCAAGCGACTGCCGCGCTGGGCCGACCGGCTCATCACCATCGTCATCATCCTTATTGGCGTGGGCCTTATGACCTGGCCGTGGATCTTGGACCGGCTCGAAGCCTCGGGCGTGTTCAACCAGATCAGCACGGTGTCCAGCACCGTGGACGCGCTGTCTGCCGAGGAGCGCGAGCGCATCTTGCTGCAGGCGCGCTCCTATAACGAGCAGCTGGCGGGCGAGGCCACCGAGCTCCCCGCCGACCAGATCGAGCCCTACGCTCAGCAGCTCATCTTTGACCGCTACCCCATGATGAGCTGGGTCGAGATTCCCTCCATCGATGTGAGCATGCCCATTTACCACGGCACGAGCGAGGAAGTCCTTATGGCGGGCGTCGGCCACCTGGAGGGCACGAGCCTGCCGGTGGGCGGCACCTCGACGCATTGCGTGCTCACCGCGCACTCGGGCATGCGCAACCTGAGCATGTTCGACGACATCCATTCGCTGGAGCCCGGCGACCTGGTGCTGCTGCACACCATGAACAAGACGCTCGCCTATAAGATGGTGGACTCCGAGGTCGTGCTGCCCGAGGAGATGGAGTCGCTGACCATCGAGCCCGGCGCCGACAAAGTGACGCTCGTCACCTGCACGCCCTATGGCGTGAACGACCATCGCCTGCTGGTGCATTGCGTGCGCACCAAGTACAACAAGAAGGACGTCGACAAGCAAAAGTCGCTGGCCGGCCGCCACTGGGGCAAGCGCGAGTTTGCCGTGCTCATCGTGGTCGTGGCCATTGTGCTGTTGCTACTGGACATCGTGATCCACGCGGTCCGCAAGCGCCGCAAGGCCAAGGCCTCGGCATAAGACATTCTCCAGAACCACCACAATGGGGACAGGCACCTTTGTGGTGGTCGGGATTTCCAAACCATCACAACATTCGATGAAAATCGCGATTTTGGCGAAAAGCGTCGAATGTTGTGATGCTTTTCGTTGCGGGCGGGACGGTTTCGCTGCAGAACCGTCAGCCCGCCGCCTGCCAACCGCCGCCCTCGTTACGTTTTCGCTGCATTTGGGTAAAGCATCTGCTCCAAGCGGCGTTGCCTTGTATACTAGAGCGGTTTATCTGTTATGCGGAAGGGAGCGCCTATGGCACTCAGCGAGAAAGACGTGCGCGGCATCGCCGAGTACGCAAAGATCGCACTGACCGATGACGAGCTCACCCAGATGACGTCCTACATGAACGACGCCGTCCAGATGCTCGAGCCCGTCTTGCAATATGACTTGCCCGACGTGGAGCCCACGTTCCATCCCATCGGAAGCCTGTCCAACGTGATGGGCGACGACCTGCGCGAGCCCGAGCGCGACCTGCCGCTCGACGTTGCGCTCGAAAACGCCGGCAGCGCGCGCGACCGCTACTTCCGCGTGCCGTCCATTTTGGGAGAGGGGGAGAGCGAGTAATGGCGCTAAGCTTCGATTCCCTTACCGCCGCCCAGATTGCCGCGGGCGTTGCCGCCGGCGACTTTACCGCTACCGAGGTGGCCCAGACCTCCCTTGCGGCCATCGAGGCGCGCGAGGGCGGGGTCCAGGCATTCCTGCAGGTGGCGCCCGAGCTTGCGCTCGAGGCCGCCGCGCGCGTGGATGCCGACCGCGCCGCAGGCAAGCCGCTGCCCCCGCTCGCGGGCGTGCCGCTGGCCATCAAGGACAACATGAACCTCGTGGGCACGCGCACCACCTGCGCTTCCCGCATGCTCGGGGACTACCAGAGCGTCTACACCGCCACCTGCGTCCAGCGCATGCTCGATGCCGGCTGCCTGCCCATGGGCAAGGCCAACATGGATGAGTTTGCCTTTGGTAGCTCTACCGAGAGCTCGGCGTTCCACCGTACCAACAATCCCTGGGATACCGAGCGCGTGCCCGGCGGCTCTTCGGGCGGCTCTGCTGCTGCCGTCGCCGCGGGCGAGGTCGCGCTCTCGCTGGGCTCGGATACCGGCGGCTCCATTCGCCAGCCGGCGTCGCTGTGCGGCGTGGTGGGCTTTAAGCCCACGTATGGCGCCGTGAGCCGTTACGGCGTGGTCGCCTTTGGCTCGTCGCTCGACCAGGTGGGCCCCTTTGGCCGCACGGTCGAGGATGTCGCACTGGCCATGAACGCGCTTACCGGTGCGGGCCACGATCCGTACGACTGCACCAACCAGGATTGCGCCGTCGACTTTACCGAGCACCTCAACGACAACATCGAGGGCAAGCGCGTGGGCATCATCCCCGCGTTTATGGAGGCCGAGGGTCTGACGCCCGAGGTCAAGGCCGCTGTTCAGCGCGCCGCCCAGGAGCTGCAGAACCAGGGCGCCGAGCTGGTCGAGGTCGACCTGCCTCACCTGGATGCCGCCATCGCTGCCTACTACGTCATCGGTCCGGCCGAGGCGTTCTCCAACCTGGCTCGCTTTGACGGCATTCGCTACGGCTATCAGGAGGAGGGCTGCGCCAACCTGTCCGACCAGAGCTCGCTTTCGCGCGCCCACGGCTTTGGCGCCGAGGCCAAGCGCCGTCAGATGCTCGGCGCCTACCTGCTGAGCTCGGGCGTGTACGACAAGTACTACTACGCCGCGCAAAAGGCCCGTACGCTCATCACGCGGGACTACGACGCCGCGTATGCCAAGGTGGACACCATCCTCATGCCCGCCTCGCCGCGCACGGCCTTTAAGTTTGGCGAGATCAGCGACCCCACGCAGATGTACCTCTCCGATCTGTACACCATCTCGCTCAACATTTGCGGCAACGGCGGTATCTCGGTGCCGCTGGGCCTGGGCGAGGACAGCAAGCTGCCTGTTTCTGCCCAACTGGTTGGTCCGGCCTTTAAGGACCGTCAGCTGCTCACGTTTGCCCGCGCCCTGGAGCGCGGCTTTGCCGATGCCGCCACGGGTGCGCCCGCGCTTTCCGTCGCGCCCGATTTTGCCGGGAAGGGAGGCGAGCTGTAATGAAGGAGCTTTCCGAGGTCCTGCAGGATTGGGAGGCCGTGATCGGCCTGGAGATCCATACCGAGCTCACCGCACTCGATACCAAGATGTTCTGCAACTGCAAGCTCAGCCACGATGACGAGCCCAACGCCAACGTGTGCCCGGTGTGCCTGGGCCTGCCCGGCGCCCTGCCGGTGCCCAACAAGCGCGCCATCGAGAGTATCGTCAAGGCCGGTCTCGCCACCAACTGCGAGATCCAGCGCCACTCGATGTTCTACCGCAAGCACTACTTCTATCCCGATATGGCCAAGAACTTTCAGACCACGCAGGGTCCGGTCGCCTTTGCCATGTACGGTCACCTGGACCTGGACGTGACCGGTCGCGGTGCCGCCGAGCGCCCCGACTGCGCATTTGGCGAGGCCGAGGCCCAGAGCCTGGCGAGCGCCTCGGCCAACGCCGAGGGTCTGTCCACGTCCATGACGTCGACCATGCGCGAGGGCAATCAGCGCGCCGGTCATCTGGCCAGCTACGATGCGTCCAACCTGCAGATGCCCGAGCGTCGCGAGGACGGTTCCTACACGGTGCCCATCCGCATCCTGCGCATCCACATGGAGGAGGACGCCGCCAAGATGGTTCACGTGGGCGGCGCCGAGGGCCGCATTACCGCCGCGGCCGAGTCGCTCGTCGACTACAACCGCTGCGGCACGCCGCTGATCGAGCTCGTCACCGAGCCCGACCTGCGCACGCCCGAGGAGGCTCGCCTGTTTATGGAGAAGCTCCGTCGCATCTTTGTGACGCTGGGCATTTCGGACTGCTCCATGGAGAAGGGCTCCATGCGCTGCGACGGCAACGTGTCGCTGCGTCGCCGTGGCGAGACCAAGTTGGGCACCAAGACCGAGCTCAAGAACCTCAACTCGTTTAAGAGTCTGCACGACGGCCTTGCCTACGAGATTTGCCGCCAGGCCGAGGTGCTCGAGGAGGGCGGCATCATCTATCAGGAGACCCGCCACTGGGAGCCCAGCCGCAAGCGCACCGTGGTCATGCGTGTGAAGGAAACGGCAGACGACTATCGTCTGTTCCCCGATCCCGACCTGGCGCCGTTCGATCTGGACGACGAGTTCATCGACCGCTGCCGTGGCGAGATTCCCGAGCTGCCCGATGCCAAGCGCGTCCGTTTTGAGGCCGACTTTGGCATTAAGACGGCTGACGCCGAGCAGATCGCCGGCGACCCTGAGTTTGCCGACTTCTTTGAGGCCGCCGCTGCCGGTATGGCCGGCAAGGAGGCCCAGACGGTCGCAAACCTGCTGGTCAACGAGATGATCGCCTACCTTAAGGGCGCAGGCGTGTCGCTCGCCGAGTCCGGCATCGCGCCGGCTCAGGTGGCGGCACTCGCCAAGCTGCTGGCGACCGATGCCATCAGCTCCAACCAGGCGCACGAGGTCTTTGAGGCGATGGCCCAGACCGGCGACGACCCCAACAAGATCGTCGACGAGCGCGGCATGCGTCAGGTGAGCGATGCCGGCGCACTGCAGCCGATCGTGGACGAGGTGCTGGCAAACTGTGCCGATCAGGCGCAGCAGTATCGTGACGGCAACCAGAAGGTCATCGGCTTTTTGGTAGGCCAGTGCATGAAGGCGAGCCGCGGCAAGGGCAACCCGAAGCTCTTCAACGAGTTGCTGAGAACGTCGCTCTCGTAGCTGCGAGGCCGGGGAAGCCCCGAGTCGCCGGGGTATTTCCTCCAAATTTCAAACAGTCCTATGCAAGACGAAGGCCACATTTAGTGGCCTTCTTTGCATGCGGAACTCATTTGGAGCAAACACCCCGGCGACTCGGGGCTTCCACGATCAGACGACTCGGCCGTTCGGGTCAGGTGGGCTGGATTGAATTTGGTGAATGAGGGCGCCGTTGGCGCCTTCATTCTTTATATATGTTGGGAGCGCCAAGCGGTGGGGGTGGTGCCGGTGTGTTGCTTGAAGGCTTGGGCGAAGGCAGCCTGCTGAGGGTAGCCTAGACGCTCTGCCACCTGCGCTATCGTGAGCGCGCTATCGGCCAAAAGGTCCTGTGCTCGCTCCATACGGCGTCTGCGAATGTAGGCGCCCAGGGACTCGCTAGTTTGGGCCTTAAAGGTGGCGCATAGCTTGGAGCGGCTTGTGTAGAGCCTCTCGGCCACCTCGTTGATACCCACACGTTTGCCCTTGTCGAGCGCGCGCTCAATCATTGCCGTTGCTTCTTCGGCAATGGTTATGCTGACGCGTGTGTCTGCCGCCTGCCGCGCCTGCTTGTGGGCCGCGCGCGAACAGGCGAGCTCCGCGACCATGGTCTCCACGATGCCTTGCATATAGACGTGTCCGCCTACGGTGCGGGCGCGGTCCTCGTTAATCCTGCGCAACGTGTGGCAGATGGCAGACGTCGCCTCCTCGTGCCATGGCTCGGCAAACGCCTCAAAGACCCCTGCGAACTCGGTGGGATAGCGGTACTCCAGTTCGTCAAAATATCCAGGCAAAAAGAGCACCGAGCGCGAGTGATAGAGCCGCCCTGCAAACAGTGGGCTTAACTCCTCGCCACAGTTATCTTGGATAAAGCTGCACACAGCATTGTTTGGCCACGGTCCATGCAGGGGTTTAAGGTTCGCAGGCGTTATGCCGGCTTCGGGCATGCACATGAGCGTGGGCGCGCTGACCTCGCTCACGCACGCGTACGGTTCGGGTGTGTATTCGGCCAGGTACATATCGTGCATCGGGGTAATGTAATGCTCCATGACGATGCAGGCAGGGGAGAGGGGCATGATCCATGCGCGTCCGTGCGCCCGATCGTTTGTCACCTCACCGGTAAAGACGGCGCCCTTGCCGGAAAGCTGCAGACCAAACTGCTCAAACTGCGGTGCGTAGAGCTCGGTTATATCGGTTGCTGCCCGCCGCATTTTCAAAAGCGTCCCCTTCCTTTGCAGAAACGTCCACGCCTGCCTCGATTGTGTGTCTTGGCTAACACGCCCATGATAAGTTTCTTACGGTTAACTCTCAAGCCGTTAGAAAGGAATCTCATG
Organism: Collinsella sp. TM09-10AT; assembly: GCF_003436275.1. Classification (GTDB taxonomy): domain Bacteria; phylum Actinomycetota; class Coriobacteriia; order Coriobacteriales; family Coriobacteriaceae; genus Collinsella. The sequence goes on along the minus strand of NZ_QSOP01000023.1, from coordinate 13,963 downwards.
GCAAAGGGATCAAAAAAGGAAGGCGGCGGCATCGGCGAGCTACTTGCATATGCCGGTGACCGTAAATTCCTAACGTATTTGGGCATGGCCCTCTCGGCGTTCTCGCAGCTGTTGAGCTTTGGCCCGTACGTGTGCATCTGGCTTGTTGCGCGAGACCTGATTGCCGTGGCGCCCAACTGGAGCGAGGCCGCCGACATCGCGATGTATGGTTGGTGGGCTGTTGGTTTTGCCCTGGCAAGCATCGTGGTCTATTTCGTGGGACTCATGTGCACGCACCTGTCCGCGTTTCGCTGCGCATCCAATATCCGCAAGGCTACGAGCGAGCATCTGCTTAAGCTGCCGCTCGGCTACTTTGACACGCACGCCACCGGTGAGCTGCGCCGTATCGTAGACGGCTGTGCCGCCTCCACCGAGACGCTGCTCGCGCACATGCTGCCCGATATCGCCGGTGCCACCGCCATGGTCGTGGGCCTGCTTGTGCTGCTATTTGCCCTCGATTGGCGTTTGGGCGCGGCATGCTTAATCTCGGTCGTCGTTTCGTTTTGCGCCATGGCCACCATGATGAGCGGCAAGGGCGCCGAGTTTATGAAGGCTTACATGGGCGCGCTGGTCAAGATGAACAAGACCGGCACCGAATACGTACGCGGCATCCCCGTGGTCAAGGTATTCCAGCAGACGGTCTACTCCTTTAAGGCGTTCCACGATGCGATCGCCGAATACGCCGATATGGCGCAAAACTATGCGGGTACGTTTTGCCGGGGTCCGCAGGTGCTCAACCTTACTGCGCTCAACGGCCTTGTGGCATTTCTTTTGCCTGTGGCGCTGCTGCTGGCGCCGGGCGAGACGGACTTCGCGCACTTTATGGTCAATTTTACGTTTTACGCGATCTTTTCGGCCGTGGTGCCGACGGCCATGACCAAGCTTATGTTTGTGGGCGAGGCGTCTCAGATGAGTGCTGATTCGCTGGCTCGCATCCGAAGCGTTATGGATTCCAAGCAGCTCTCCGTGCCCGCTCAACCCAAGCACCCCGCTGGCAGCGATGTACGCTTTGAGGACGTGAGCTTTACCTACGAGGGCGCCGAGGTGCCTGCCGTCGATCATGTGAGCTTTAGCGTTCCCGCAGGTAGCACCCTTGCGTTGGTTGGTCCCTCGGGCGGCGGTAAGTCGACCTGCGCAAGCCTGATCCCGCGTTTTTGGGATGTTTCCTTGGGTCGTGTGCTCGTGGGCGGCGTAGACGTTCGCGACATGGATCCGCACGAGCTCATGGACCAGGTCGCCTTTGTGTTTCAGACCAACCAGCTGTTCCGCCAAACACTTGCCGATAACGTGCGCGCCTCCAAGCCTACGGCCACTGACGACGAAGTGCGCGCGGCCCTCTCCGCGGCCCAGTGCGACGATATCGTGGCCAAGCTCCCGCAGGGCATCGACACCATGCTCGGCGCCGGCGGGGCGTACCTTTCGGGCGGCGAGGTCCAGCGCGTGGCGCTCGCCCGCGCAATCCTTAAGGACGCGCCCATCGTGGTGCTCGACGAGGCCACAGCCTTTGCCGACCCCGAGAACGAGGCGCTCATCCAGCGCGCCTTTAGCAAACTGGCGGCGGGTCGCACAGTCATTATGATCGCGCACCGGCTTTCGACCGTGGTGGGGGCCGACAAGATCGTGGTGCTCAACCAAGGTAGCGTGCAGGAGACTGGCACCCATGCCGAGCTGCTGTCCCAAAAAGGCCTGTACGCCAAGATGTGGGCCGAATACGAACAGGCCGCGAGCTGGAAAATCACTGCAGCGACCGCGGATGTCGCCGTCGCGAAGGGAGGCGAGGCCTAAATGTTCGCCTCATTCCAAAAGAAGTATTTCCTATCCGATAAAGGTGTCGCCGGCGTAAAACGCGGCATTTTCTGGACCACGCTCACCAATCTTGTGACCATGGCCGGCATGGGCTTTTTGTTCCTGGTCATGGCTGGTTTTGTCGAACATCTCGCCACCGGTGCCGACCTGCCGGATGCCCTGCCGATTGTGGGCGGCCTCCTGGTCTTTTTCGTGTTGCTCTTTGCCTCTAACTGGCAGCAGTATTACTACACCTACTGCATCTTTTACGAGGAGTGCGGCAAGCAGCGTATGGAGATTGCCGAGCGCTTGCGCAAGCTGCCGCTGTCGTTTTTTGGCCGTCGTGATCTGGCCGATTTAACCGAGACCATCATGGGCGACGTCCAGGCCATGGAGCACGCCTACAGCCACGTGCTGGGAGAGCTTTGGGGTGCCATCATCGCAAGCGCTATTGTGTTCGTGGCGTCGCTGTTCTTTTGCTGGCAGCTGGCGATCGCGGCGTTTTGGAGCGTGCCCGTGGCCTTTGCCGTGCTGTATCTGACACGCGGCCCCATGACCCCGGTGTTCGACCATGTGCGTGCCGAGAAGGTCAAGGTTACCGAGGCGATCCAGGAGACGCTCGACTGCGTGCGCGAGATCCGCGCCACTAACCAGGAGACTCATTATCTTGAGGGGCTCAACGCCGTGATCGATGCCGAGGAGCGCGAGACCACCAAGGGCGAGCTCGCCAATGGGCTTTTGGTCAACTCCGCCTTTGCCATCCTGCGCCTGGGGATTGCCACCACGTTGGTCACGGGCGCTGCGATGGTCGCCTCCGGCCAGGTCGACTTTTTGATGATGTTTGCCTTCCTGCTTATGGTGAGCCGCATCTATGCGCCCTTTGATCAGGCGCTGATGCTGATGTCCGAGCTGTTTGCCGCCGAGTCGTCGGCCAAGCGCATGCGTTCCATCATGGAAGAGCCCGTGGCGCGGGGCAGCGAGCAGTTTGAGCCCGTAGGCCACGATGTGGTGTTCGATCACGTGGCATTTGGCTATGGTGCGGGCGAGGACGGCCGCGCCGGCGAGAAAGTTCTTACCGATGTGAGCTTTACCGCCAAGGAAGGCGAGGTCACGGCACTGGTCGGTCCTTCGGGCTCCGGTAAGTCCACGGTGAGCCGCCTGGCCGCGCGCTTTTGGGACGCCACCGAAGGCACGGTCACCGTGGGCGGCGTGGATGTTGCGAGCGTGGATCCCGAGGCGCTGCTGCGCGACTACGCCATTGTGTTCCAAGACGTGCTGCTCTTTGACGACACGGTGATGGGAAACATCCGTCTTGGTCGTCGCGATGCCACCGATGAGGAAGTGCTTGCTGCCGCGCGTGCCGCCAACTGCGACGAGTTTGTGAGCCGCATGCCGCAGGGCTATGACACCATGATCGGCGAGAACGGCTCCAAGCTGTCCGGCGGTGAGCGCCAGCGCATCTCTATCGCCCGTGCGCTGCTCAAAGACGCGCCTATCGTGCTGTTGGACGAGGCGACGGCGAGCTTGGATGTGGAGAACGAGACCGTGGTTCAGCAGGCGCTCTCCCGTCTGCTTGCAGGTAAGACGGTTATCGTTATTGCCCACCGTATGCGCACGGTGGAAAATGCCGATAAGATCGTTGTACTCAAGGATGGTGTGGTTGCCGAGCAGGGCACTCCGGCGCAGCTCAAGGCGGCAGGTGGAGAATTCGCCCGCATGGTGGCGCTGCAAAAGGAAGCAGCTACCTGGCAGTTGTAAGAAGGGGCAAAGGGACAGTCCCTTTCTCACATTGACAATCGGTTACTCCGCATCGTTAATTTTCAAAAGGTTAGCCATGGCTGACCTAGATAGTTAGATAAAATTGAGATATTTCAAAAGCGTGCTCGAGCAAACTTGTTTACTCGGGTGCTGAAGCACCATGCCGCGTCCAATGCGGCAAAAAGGAGAAGCAACATGAAGAAGTCGACGTTCAATACCCTGCTTGTCGGTGGCGGTTTTCTGCTTGGCACGGCCGGCATCAAGCTGCTTACCAGCGCTCCGGTAAAGAACGCCTGCGTGCAGGGTATCGCGTGCGGCATGCGCATCAAGAACGGCTACCAGGACATGGTCGAGCAGGCCAAGGCTAATGTCGACGACATGGTTGCCGAGGCTGCTTACATCACCCAGAGCGAGGCCGCTGCTGACGAGGCAGCCGAGTAACGCTCCCAGGCACAAACTATGAGATTCTCGATTATTAGCGAGATCCCCGGCAGGACCCGTCTTCAATTGGCGGGTCCTGTGCCAGAGAGCGATCTCGATGCACTTCTTAAGCTTGGCGGCGACATCGACGGCGTGCACAAGGTGCGCGTCTACGGCCGCATTGGCCAGATGGCACTCGAATACGACGAGTCGCGCCGCGATGCCGTGCTGGCCGCCGTCGGTGCGCTCGACGCTCAGGCCATCGCCGACGCAAAGACGGGTTACGTGATGCAGCTTGAGCCACGCAAGCACAAGCTCGTCATGGATCTTGCCACACTTATCGGCGCCCACTACGCGCGCCGCTGGTTCTTGCCGACGCCTCTGCGTGCTGTGTTTGTCGTGGCCGGTTACATGGCATTTTTGCGCGCCGCCCTCCGTGAGCTCGCGCAGCCGCGCCTGACCGTTCCCGTGCTCGATGCTTCGGCCATTGGTATCTCGTTTGTCAAACGCGACGTCGATACCGCCGGCCAGACGATGTTCCTGCTCAACGTGGGCGAATTGCTCGAGGACTACACGCGCGCCATGAGCGAAAACGAGCTCATCAACTCGCTGCTCGACGTGCCCGATAAGGCACAAAAAGTGGTCGGTGACACCGAGGTAAGCGTTGCCGCCACCGAGCTCGAGCCCGGCGACTTGGTAGCCGTGCGCACTGGCATGTCCATTTGCATCGACGGTGTTGTCGAGCAGGGGAGCGCTATGGTCAACCAAGCGACCCTGACCGGCGAGCCGCTGGCCGTCGAGCGTAGCGCAGGCGACGACGTGTTCGCCGGCACCGTCGTGGAAGACGGCAGCATCTTGGTGCGCGTGCGCGCCAATACGGCGCAAACCAAACTGCGCTCAATCGTCTCGCTCGTGCAGACGGCCGACTCGCTCAAGTCCGAGGGCCAGTCGCATATGGAGGACCTTGCCAACAAGATCGTCCCGTGGAACTTCTTGCTCGCGGGCCTGGTTGCGCTTACTACCCGCAGCCTCATCAAGACCTCGGCGGCACTGATGGTCGACTACTCGTGCGCACTCAAGCTCACGGGTTCCGTTGCCGTCATGACCGCTATGAGCGATGCTGCCAAGATGGGCGTCATGGTCAAGGGCGCGAAGTACTTTGAGTCGTTTGCCAAGGCCGACACCATTGTGTTTGACAAGACCGGCACGCTTACCGAGGCGCAGCCGCGTCTTGCCTGCGTGCTCACCACCGATGGCTGGAGCGAGGACGAGGTCCTGCGCCTTTCCGCTTGCTTGGAGGAGCATTTTCCGCATCCGGTGGCGCGTGCCGTGGTCAATGCGGCACGCGAGCGCGGGCTCGAGCACCGCGAGCGCCATGCTGCCGTCGAGTACATCGTGGCGCACGGCATCGCTTCGTCCATTGAAGGGCGTCGCGCGATTATCGGCTCGGCACACTTTGTGTTTGAGGACGAGAGCGCGCAGCTCGATTCCGACATTAAGGAGCGCATTGAGTCTCAGATGCAGGGCCTGTCACCGCTGTATCTGGCGGTCGATGGCAAGGTCGTCGGCGTGCTCGGTATCGAGGATCCGCTCAAGCCCGGGGTCCGTGAGGCCATCGCCGACCTGCATGCGCTGGGCGTCAAGCATGTCGTTATGCTTACGGGCGACTCCGAGCGCACGGCCGAGCGCATCGCGCGCGAGGCGGGCGTCGACGAGTTTAAGGCCGAACTGCTGCCCGAGGACAAGTACGCCTATGTGGAGCGGATTAAGCGCGAGGGGCGCCACGTTGCCATGGTGGGCGACGGTGTCAACGATTCGCCGGCGCTCGGTTTGGCCGACGTGGGCTTGGCGATGGGTGGCGGAAGCGACATCGCCAAGGAGGTTGCCGACATCATCCTGACCGATACGGATCTTGCCGCGATCGTGCGCCTGCGCCGTATGAGTCAGGGGCTTATCGATCGTCTGACGAGTTCGTATTCCAAGGTGATGCTCACCAACTCGGCGCTCCTGGCGCTGGGCATTACCGGCATGATCACTCCGCAGACGTCGTCACTGCTGCACAACGGCTCAACGATTGCCTACAGCCTGAGCAACGCGAAGGCTTACCTGCGTTAGCAGACGTGTTCGCCCACGTTATCTGGCCTGCGCCCAGACGGCATCGGTGTCGTCCGGGCGCAGGCCTTTTGCGTTTGACCATGTGCTAGCTTCTCTATATAGTGTGGCTAGCAGAGCTAGCAATTGAAGGGAGCGGGATCGCCGTGGGTGCTGTTAGCGGCATGGCGCAGGTGAATGTTCGCGTAGATCGCCAGGTCAAGAATCGTGCCGAGGAGGTACTGCGGCTTTCGGGCGGGTCACTGCCCGAGCTCATCAAAAAGGTGGTGGCCAAGGTCGCGCAGGGTGGCGGGCAGTGCGAGGAAGTGCTTGCGGCCGTCGACGACCGGCAGCAGACCGTCGCGCCCGATGCACCGTTCGCCGCATCATGGGCGGTGGCGGATCAGCTTTACGCGGATCTGGGCATCGCTACGTCGCCCGTATCCGACGATCGCGATTGGGACACAATCTATTCCGAAGCCATGGACGAGCGCTATCGCCAAAAGGGGATGATCCTGTGAGCAGGGCTTCCCTCAAAATAATGGTGGATGCCAACGTATGGGTTGATTCGTTTTGCGTCGACCATGCCGAGTCGCTTGCCGCGCGTGCGTTTATTGGGCGGGCGACGGAATCGGGCGCAACGTTGCTCTTTCCGGTACATATCGCCAAGGACGTGCTGTACGTTGTCCAGCACGAACTGAAGCGTAGCGTTCTTGCCAGCGGGGGAGCGCTCGACGAGGCTTCTGCCCGCGCGATTGGCGATGCGGCGCTGGCGTTTGTTCGGAATATGACCGAAAACGCCACGGCCGTGGGTGCAGATGCGTCGGACCTTTGGCTGGCCGACAAATACGTAGCGCTCCATCGCGATTACGAGGACAACTTGGTGCTCGCCGCGTGCAAGCGCGCGCAGGTCGATTACTTGGTGACCAACGATCGCAAGCTGCTCGAACATGCCGATCTTGCAGCAAAGACCCCGCGCCAAATGATGCCGATTCTGGCTTTGGCCGAACGCGGCCGCGCGGCTATCGGTTGACGCAAACTGTTTGCGGGCCTCTTGGACGACGATGCGCCAAGGGGCCCGCGTCTGCTATTTACAAAAGCTCGGCCTTAATGGCGGGACTTTCTGCGAGCTGCTCGGCTGCCTTTTCGTCGGAGCTATCGAGTGCTGCCAGGCTTCGGTAGACCCACTCGTTGACCTGGGTGTTCTTGACGCCTGCGGTCTGCATAAGGGCGCCTACCTCGCGGATTGCTGCGAACAGATCGGCCTTGGGGCCCGCGAGCTCGACCTCGATACCGTGGTAGGCAGCCACGCCGCGGTTCTCACTCACGTGGTCGATAAAGCCCTCGACGGTCTCAAGCTGCTGAGTGAGAGCTGCATCATCGTCAGCGTCCAGCGCGACGAGTGCGTTCGATACCGTGAGGGCGGGATGTCCGCAGGGGACAAAGCCCTCGATGACATCCATAGCTTCGGTAATGGTTGCGCCTAGGCCTGCGAGGGCATTGACGAGTTGCTGCTTGGTATCCATAACGGTCCTTTCGACGGGTCAATTTTGCTTGGCGAAAATATACGTGACGCGATCGGTAGCAAAAGTGCGAAGTGTGGCGCACATTGGGGTCTTCACAGCTCGTGCATAGAACAGCTGTCCGCTTTCAGAACGTGGTAAGATAACACTCCACAAGCGGGGCTTGCCCCGCATGTTCCTTGAAAAGTCGACGGTTATCGGGTGTTTGCAGGCCCGATACCATCCAGACTTTCCCGACATTCGGGGGCGACTGGTTTCGACACGATAGCTCTGAGAGAGGAAGCAAGCCGAGGTCTCCTCGCCTCGTTAAACAGGGGTACCGTCAAATTGAATTGACAACAACTCTTCTTTTGAGCCTATGGCTCTCGCTGCTTAGTTTATAGCGGCGCGTCAACCCGGTGATTTCCCCGACACCGGCGCGACGTCATGTTAGGGGAATGCTCCTGCGCACGTAATCGGTATGGCGCAGGCTAAGACCGAACCGGTTAGGACACCGCGAGCGTGTCGCTGCGCGCAAAGCGTCCGAGACTAAACCAGCGACTGAGCTTGGAGATGCCAATCAGGGGGCTTTCGTGGACCGGAGTTCGATTCTCCGCGCCTCCACCATAAGTAACAGGCAGGTAGATACTCATATCTACCTGCCTTTTTATTTCTTGTCCGCACCGCGGAGAATCGAACTCTGTGCAGGGCGCGGGCGTAAAGAAAACGCGTAAGCGTTTTTAGCCCGCGGGCGAGGACGCCGGCAGGTGGCCGAAGCCGGTGCGGATTTGCGAAGCAAATACGCGGATTCTCCGCGCAAAGCCCCAGCCAAAACAGATGTGCTGCCGACGGCATTTCTGCTGGCTGTGCCCCGCGCCGACAGATCCCCTTCATCCGCGGAGAATCGAACTCTGTTTAGGGCGCGGACGTTAAGCAAACGCTACGGCAACGCAGGGTGGGACACGCTTTCCTAACGGCGGCCCAGGCGGAAAATCCATCCCGGAATTCCGGCTCAGACTGGGGTGCAGTTTCCGGATGACGCCTCAAGCGGAAACTGCATCCCGGAATCTTCATTCGGAATGGGATGCAATTTCCAAATGAATGGCTAGCGGAAAGTATATCCCGGAATCCGCGCTCAGAACGGGTCGCGCTTTCCCAACGGCGGTCCAAGCGGAAAGCGCATCCCGTAATCCCGCCTCAAACTGGGACGCACTTTCCGCTGCACCTGCCGCCTCGAAAAACCTGCGCGCCCTCCATTCCAAAACTGGGTAGAAGAAAGCCAAAACGCAATCGCAGGAGGTCAATATGACTGCAGAAGATAAGGCAAAGAACGCCGGCAAGGTCGCGCTCGTCTTGGAGGGTGGCAGTTTTCGTGGGCAGTTTACCGCCGGCGTGCTCGACGTTCTCATGGAGGCCGGTGTCGAAATTCCGGCGGTATATGGCGTATCGGCCGGTGCGCTCAACGGCGTCAACTACAAGTCACACCAGATCGGTCGCGTCAATCGCATCAACCTGACCTTCTGCAATGACAACCGCTACATGGGTGCCGCATCCTTCGCATCCACGGGCTCCATCGTGGGTTACGACTTTATCTTCAACGATATCCAGGACCGCCTGGATCCCTTTGACAACGAGGCGTTCGACGCGAGCCCCATCGAGATGTACGCCGTCGCGACGGACATGCTGTTTGGAACCGCTGCCTACCTGCCGGTCAAAAGCGCCGTGCTCGACCTCGATGCTGTGCGCGCCTCCACCTCGCTGCCGCTGGTGACGCCGCCGGTCGAGATCGACGGGCACAAATACGTCGACGGCGGCGTGGCCGATTCGGTTCCTATCGAGCATGTGCTCGAGGAGGCGGGCTTCGACCGTGCGGTCGTCATCGTCACCCAGGACCGCTCGTACGAGAAAAAGCCCTACGAGTTTATGCCTGCCGCGCGCGCCCGCTATGCCGACTACCCCTACCTGCTCGAGGCTATCGAGACGCGCCACGACCGCTATAACCTCCAGCGCATGCACCTGTGGAAGTATGAGCGCGAGGGCCGCGCGCTGGTCATCGCTCCGCAAAAGCCGGTCGAGGTCGGCCATGTCGAGCACGATCCGGCAAAGCTTTTGGACCTGTATATCCAGGGCCGTCAGGAGGCAAAGCGCCTGCTCGCGGAAATCCAAGAGTTCGTTGAGCGCTAGCGACGGCGAACCCTCAAAAAATGACAACAGCTAAAGAGTTGGAAAAATCACGGCTCGTGGATGACATGTGCAGAAACTCTGGTCGGAGCCAAAATACCTGTTGACTCGTACGGCGAGCGGGGTAATATGGACGGGTTACTTGCAGAGCCCCGTGAATCTCTGTAACAACACGTACTGTACATGGAGGAGTCTAAGTGATTTCGAAATCGACTCACTACGCCAAGCAGGGCGAGGTCCAGCGCAACTGGGTTCTCGTCGACGCCGATGGTGCTGTCCTGGGCCGTCTTGCCACCCAGATCGCAATGATCCTGCGCGGTAAGAACAAGCCCCAGTTCACGCCCAACAGCGACTGCGGCGACTTCGTTGTCGTCATCAACGCCGATAAGGTCCAGCTTACCGGTAACAAGGCCGACACGAAGACCTATTATCGCCACAGCGGCTACAACGGCGGCCTCAAGGCTGAGAGCTTCCGCCAGGCTATGGAGAAGCACCCGGAGAAGGTCATCGAGCGCGCCGTTCGCGGTATGCTGCCCAAGACCACCCTCGGCCGTGCCCAGATGACCAAGCTTAAGGTCTACGCTGGTGCCGAGCATCCGCATGCTGCCCAGAACCCCACGAAGATTGAGCTGGAGGCTTAAAGATGGCTGAGAACACCGTTGTCTACCAGGGTACCGGCCGTCGTAAGAACGCCGTCGCCCGCGTCCGTCTCGTCCCCGGCACCGGCAAGGTGACCATCAACAAGCGTGACGCCGAGCAGTATTTCGGCCGTCATCAGCTCGTTGAGAACGCCCTTGCTCCCTTCAAGGTGACCGACACCGCCGGTCAGTTCGACGTTATCGCTCTGTGCGATGGCGGCGGCATCTCCGGTCAGTCCGGCGCTCTGCGTCTGGGCATCGCTCGCGCTCTTCTGAACGCTGGCGACTACCGTGCTGACCTCAAGAAGGCCGGTTTCCTTACGCGCGATGCTCGCGTGGTCGAGCGCAAGAAGTACGGCCTCAAGAAGGCCCGCCGCGCTCCCCAGTTCTCCAAGCGCTAAGGTTTTATCTCCTTTCGAGATACAATGTACAAGCGGGGCCTGCCGATTCCTCGGCGGGTCCCGCTTTTCTTTTTCGACTAGGGCGGGCGGTTGTATATCGCCTGCTAGGGAAGGAGCGATCCTATGCCCCAGAACATCTTCGGTACCGACGGCGTCCGTGGCGTCGCCAATGCCGACCTCTCGTGCGACCTCGCGTTTCGCCTGGGCCGCGCGGCGACCAAGTTCCTTGGCCCGGACATCTGCATCGGCCGCGACACGCGCCTTTCGGGTACCATGCTCGAGAGTGCTCTGACCGCTGGCATTATGGCAGAGGGCGGCCGTCCGCATTGCTGCGGCGTTATCCCTACGCCGGCCGTGGCGCTGCTCACCGTCCAAAACGAGCTCGACGGCGGCATCGTCATCTCCGCTTCGCATAATCCGCCGGAGTTCAACGGCATCAAGTTCTTTAGCCGCAAGGGCATGAAGCTCCCCGATGCTGTCGAGGAAGAGATCAGCGCCTGGGTCATGTCCGAGGAGGCCATGGCTGCCGACACGCTGCCGACCGGCGCCTGTGTGGGTCACATCATCAAGATGAAAGACGCCCGCAAGGCCTATGTCGATCATGCCATCAGCACGCTCGACGGCCTTAAGCTCGATGGCCTGGTTGTTGCCGTCGACTGCGGTCACGGTGCTTCCTGCCAGACCACGCCCGCTGCGCTGCAGCGCCTGGGCGCCACGGTCCATGCCATCAACACCGATTACTGCGGCACCGACATTAACGTTGAGTGCGGCTCCACTCACCTTGAGCCCCTGCGCGAGCTCGTGCTGCGCACCCACGCCGATATCGGCCTGGCCCACGACGGCGACGCCGACCGCGTGCTGTTCGTCGACGGCGAGGGCAATGAGATCGACGGTGACTACATCCTGGCTATCTGCGGTTCTGACCTCGCCGCCCGCGGCAAGCTCGCCAACTCCGAGATCGTCTCGACCGTCATGTGCAACCTTGGCTTCTCCATCGCTATGAAGGAGCAGGGCTTCGAGATGGTTCAGACCGCCGTGGGTGACCGCTACGTTTTGGAGCGCATGCTCGCGGATGGCGCCGTCATCGGCGGCGAACAGTCCGGCCACATCATCTTCCTGGAGCACAACACCACCGGTGACGGCCTGGTGACGGCTCTGCAGCTGCTGGCCGTGCTCAAGCGCACCGGTCGTACCCTCACCGATCTTGCCGGCATCATGAAGAAGTACCCGCAGGTACTCGTCAACGTGCATTCCGACAACAAGGCCGGCCTGGACGATTGCCAGCCCATTTGGGACGCCGTCGCTGCCGCCGAGAAGGAGCTTGACGGCCGCGGCCGCATTCTGGTGCGCCCGAGCGGTACCGAGCCGCTGGTCCGTGTTATGGCCGAGGCGGAGACGCACGAGCTCACTCAGCGTGTTGTCGACGACATCGTCGAGGTTGTCAAGCGCGAACTTCCCTAATGGTCAAAAACGGGTGCCAAGTGGTAAACTGTTAAAGCTATTTTGATTGATTGGTATGTCCGAGGGGGAGCATGTTCACTAAAGTCCTAAGGTCTTTTGGTATGCGTGGACGAGTTCTTACGCTGGATGCTCCCATCTCGGGCGACGTCATTCCGTTGTCCGAGGTCAATGACCAGACATTTGCCACCGGCCTTTTGGGCCAGGGCGTGGCGATTCAGCCTACCGGCACGCGTGTGATTGCGCCGGCAGACGCCAAGGTCGAGGCCATTTTTCCCACGGGTCACGCCGTTGCGCTCAACACGGTCGATGGCCTAGACGTGCTCATCCACGTTGGCTTGGACACTGTTCAGCTTGAGGGCAAGCATTTTAGCGTGCATGCACAGGTGGGCGACATCGTCCATAAGGGTGACGTGCTCATCGAGTTCGATCGCGAGGCAATTGCTGCCGAGGGCTACGATGTGACGGTTCCCATCTTGGTGTGCAACTCCGTTGAGTTCTCGAGTATCAAGGGCTCCGTTGGTGCGCATGTCGAAGAGATGGACCAGCTCATCGTTGCTCGCGAGCGCTAGTAAGTGCACGTGGCCATTAGCCTACAATTCAAACACGTTTATGGAGGGCGCCCTTGAAAGAGGGCGCCCTCCGTGGCAAGATGGGATTTGTCCGAAGCTAAACGGCTTTGGGTCACCGTGGACGGGCAGGGGCCTCGACGCGGCTAGACACGAGACACATACATTACGCGACCTCGCCCTGGTGGCCGCACACGTTGGTTGCGGCCGACGCGGGCCGCGGGCAAGTGCTTGTAAGGGGAGCCTTGCCTCTCTTGTACGAGAAAGGACGCGTAATGAAGATCATTAAAGCTAAAGACTACGAGGATATGAGCCGCAAGGCCGCCAATATCATCTCGGCGCAGGTTATCCTCAAGCCCGATTGCGTGCTGGGTCTTGCCACCGGCTCCACCCCGATCGGTGCCTACAAGCAGCTCGCTGCTTGGTACGAGAAGGGCGACGTCGACTTTGCCGAGGTCAGCACTTACAACCTGGACGAGTATCGCGGCCTTTCGCACGACGATCCCCAGAGCTATCACTACTTCATGCGTGAGAACTTCTTCGATCACATCAACATCGACCTGAACAACACGCATGTGCCCGACGGTTCCAACCCCGACGCCGCCGCTGCCTGCTCTGAGTACGACAAGATCGTCGCCGCCGCCGGTTACCCGGATCTGCAGCTGCTCGGCATTGGCAACAACGGCCACATTGGTTTCAACGAGCCCGATGACCACTTCTCCAAGGGCACGCACTGCGTCGACCTCACCGAGAGCACCATTCAGGCCAACAGCCGCCTGTTCGACAGCATCGACGATGTTCCCCGTCAGGCCTACACCATGGGTACCCAGACCATCATGTATGCCCGCATGATCCTAGTCGTCGCCAACGGCGAGGCCAAGGCTCAGGCCGTGCATGACATGTGCTATGGTCCGGTTACGCCCGCGTGCCCGGCTTCGATCCTGCAGCTGCACACCAACTGCGTTGTCGTTGCCGACGAGGCCGCCCTTTCGCTCTGCGAGTAGCGCGAATCCTGCATCTCGACATAGCCTTGCCTAAGGCCTCCGCTTTGCGGGGGCCTTTTTGTTAGGCTCTGTTAGACCAAGGTTGACATAAAAACGATGTCACCGCGAGGCGGTACC